>DATAUK010000036.1:0-72349 GCA_036268295.1 Mycobacteriales bacterium
CCCGTAAGATCCTGCCGCAGGGCAACAGCAACTACGGTGCCTGCAACGACCCGAAGATCACCTCGCTGATCAACCAGGCCCTCAAGCAGACCTCCGCGGCTGCTGAGTTCCCGTTCTGGACGCAGGTCGATGAGACGGTGAACAAGGACGCCTGTGACGCCCCGTTCACCTACGACAAGGCGCTGGACCTGTTCAGCAACCGGCTCACCAACGTCTACATCGAGCCGTATGAAGGCATTGTCGACCTCCGTACCGTGGGAGTCGGAGGCTGACCTGACTCGTTCCGTGGGGCCGACCTTCCTTCCTTATCCGGTCGCAGGTCGGCCCCACGGGCGATTGCTGGACCGAGCTGGCTCGCGCTTCCGGCGCGCGAGTCGGCTCTCCGCTTCCGGTAGCTAGCCGGCTATTCGACGAAGGGCGAGGCGTTGGGTCGTTCCGAGCAGCGGCGGCAAGCGGGGGATCAACCCGGGACGGCCGACGCGCTGAGCGTCGTGACCGGCCTGCCATCCGGATCCTACGACGCCGTCGTTGCCGGCTCACGCCGGTCAGAGGCGATCTTTGGCCTCAGATCCCTGCGGCGTCCGGCACACCCGTACGTCGACACGGTGTGGTTCAGCGAGGCGCTCAAGTGGTGCGGCGGACCTGGCGACCTGTTGACGACATTGTGCGCGGCCCCTGCGGGTGTGCCGGAGTTTCTCCTCGACCGGCTCGAGTCCCCGGCACTGTGGTGGGACGAGCTCTGCGACCTGCTCAACGTCGACGACGAGACCGTGCGACTCGATCTTCGCCGCGCCTTCCGCAGTCGGGTTCCGCAGCCGGTCGAGCTCGCCTTCCGCGATGTTCGCGCCGGACTCGCGGGGGTGATCGGACAGCTCGACCAGTACGTCTCAACAGTGCTCAATCCGATCTGGCCACCGGTCTCGACCGCGTTGACGACCGAGGCGGAGCAGCTGCGACGGACCGTCACGCTGAGTCGCGGCCAGGCGTTGCGACCGACCAAGGTTCTCGTGACTACCGCCTTCGGCGGGCGGGCCGACACGCTGCATCGTGGCCCGCTGACCCTAAGCTCGCACCCGCTCGCGCAGGCGGTGCCGGTGCTGCACCGCAACGGCGCTCAGCGGGCGCCGCTGGCCTCACTGATCGGGCACACCAGAACCACGATCCTGTATGCCCTCGACGGCGAGATGACGCTTCGCGACCTCGCTCGCGTAACCGGTCAGCGCCGCGGCAACGTGCTGCACCATCTGCGGGTGCTCTGTCGTACCAATCTGGTCCTCGCCGGTGGGCCGCCGCGGCGACCCACGACGTACCAGCGAACCCCGCTCGCGGATCTGCTCCTCGACACCGGCGCTGGTCTGCGATCGGTCGATGCCGGCCGATCGTCAGAAGCGTCGACGGGAACGCGGAGTGGCTAACGCCTGCTCGGGGTCAGTCGCAGTTAGCCGCGGCCCAGGCGGTCAGTGCGGTTTCGGCAGTGCCGATCTGGCTCAGCGCGGCCCGAAGCGCGGGATTGCTGCGCGCCTCGCGCCCGAGCTGGGGCAATGACGTCGCCTTGTCGATGTAGGTGTTGACGACACCGACCTCGGCATCGAAGGTGCGGGCGTCGCTGGAGATGTCGTCCGTCACGTCCTGCAACAGCGTGTCAGCTGCGCGCTTCAGCGAGGCGGCCAGTGCTCGGCCCTGAGCCAGTCCTTCGCCGGTGTTGTTGAACTGGTCGTTGAGCGCCTTGATCTTCGCGACGTCGGCGCAGGTTCGGGTCGTGTTCAGGGTGCCCTGTGACGAGGGCGGGGCGAGGGGCGCGCTGCCGGTGGCGGGCAGGCCGGAATCGGTTGGGCTCGGCGCCGTCGTCGAGGGCGCCGCCACTGCCGACAGCGAACTCGACCCGGTCGGCGGTGTGCTGGCGCTGGTGCAGGCCGCGATCGAGGCGACGACAAGCGCACCGACGACGGTGAGCCGAGAAGCGCTGCGGTGGTTGATCCTGTCTCCCAGCGTCCGAGGAAACCCGACGAAAAAAGACTAACTCGCGTGTCGCGCCGGACATCTTGACCCTCCGTCAAAGTGGGGTGTAGTTTCCGCGACAAGTTCGCAATATGGGGTGTCGGGGCGGTTTGGCGCGAACGAGGTGTTTGTCCTTTTGGGGGTTGGCAGTTTTCGCTGCCGCTGTCTGGAAGGGGTAGCCGCGTTGCCGCCTCCTACGCCAGATCAGGCTTTCGCAATTCGCTGGTTGTGCGGCCCGCTCGGGTCGCGTAAGTCCACACGTGCCACAAACATTGGTGAGGAAGACTAAATGCGCAGAGCGTCAGAACTAACTCGAACGGCGACGTCACGGCGAGGTCAGCTGCGCCGGATTGCGACCTCGCTGGTCGCGACCGGTGGGCTGATAGTGGGTGGCGCTGCCGCCTTCGCCGCGGCACCGGCAACTGCCGCTGCGCCGGCGAAGCTGGCGCCCGCCCTCGACGGCTCCAGCAAGGGTGGCGCGGTCATCGTATGGCTGAAGAACCAGCACTCCAATCTGAACCTCTCGACCCAGGCCGCAGCTCGTACCGCGGCAGCGCACGCTGACCAGAAGCCGATCGTCTCCAGCATCAACGCCGGCGGCGGCACGGACGTCGTACAGCTGGTCAGCGTGAACGCGGTTGCCGCACATGTGACAGCGGCTGAGGTCGCGAAGCTGCGAGCGATTACGTCGGTCAAGCAAATCGTCCCCGACTCGACTGTCACGGTCGGCGACCCGGAGACCACCGGCCCGGCTGAGGCCGGCACCGGCCTGACGATGGACAAGGCGGCGACGGCACGAGCCAACGCGACCGCCGCGCGCACCAAGGCCGCACACTCCGATGCCTCTGCAGACACCGGTCCGGGCGTCAACCCGTTCCCGACCGTCAACAACTGCGGCACGGTTGACAACCCACTGATCGAGCCTGAGGCGCTCTCGTTGATCCACGCACCCGCGATGACCGACGCCGGCCTCGACACCGAGCCGGGCCACGGCGTCATCGTTGCGAACGACGGCATCAGCAGCCCGCCGCACTTTGACTTGGTTGGCAATCCCAACTTCGTCCGGCCGGCCGCGGACGGCGGCGGCAGCGTCGTCGTCGGTGCCACCCCTGGTGACACCACTGACAGCACCGACGGCGAGTACTACGGCGATGCCTCGTCGATCGACGCGCAGGGCACTGTGGAATACCAGTACGCCAGCGAGCTGCCGTACTCCAACCTGCCGCCCAGCTGCTACTTCAAGATCGTCGGCGACGCTCCCGGCGCCTCCATGGTCGACACCGAGAACATCGACACGCCCGAGAGTCAGGCCGGCGATGTCACGCCAGACATGACGACCGAGTCGCAGATCGTCGCCGGCATCGACGCGGCAGTCATGAAATTCCACGCCGACGTCATCAACGAGTCCTACGGCTACACCAACTCGCCTGGCAGCTACGCGACGCACTACGCCGCGAACGACGCTGCGGTCAGCGCCGGAGTCACGGTTGTCGTGTCCTCCGGCGACAGTGGTGACTCCGGCACGGTGTCCTCGCCGGCGACAGATCCGCAGGTGATCGCGGTCGGCGCGACCAACGCGCTGCGTGAGACGTCGATGGCCTACGGCTTCACAGGTTGGGTCAACAACGACATCACCCCGCTGTCCTCCGGTGCCACCACGCCCAACAACAAGCTGGTCGACCTGGTCGCACCCGGCTACGGCGGCGAAGCGGCGTGTAACCCCGACGGCAGCGACTGCCCGACGAACACCCAGACCGAGGCGTTCGGCGGGACCAGCCAGTCATCCCCGCTGACCGCGGGCGGAGCGGCGGACGTGATCCAGGCGTACCGCGACTCGCACAACGGCGACAGCCCGTCGCCTGCGCTGGTGAAGCAGATCCTCACCAGCACAGCGACCGACATCGACGCGCCGGCGGACCAGCAAGGCGCCGGCCTGCTCAACATTGCTGCTGCGGTCGCCGCAGCGCAGCAGACCCGCACCACGACCCTGATCGGCACCGGCAGCATCAACCTGCTGGCGTCGCCGAGTCAGCTCGACGTGACCGCAAACGGTGGCACCACCAGCCACCAGGCGGTGAGTCTGTTCAACACCAACAACGCGTCGACAACAGTCACCGGGACGTTCCGCACGATGGGTCCGGAGACCCAGATCGGTGACACCTTCAACCAGATGATCAGCGCCCCGGGTGGCAGCACGGACGTCCCGGTCGACGGTGCGCAGGCCTCGCCCGACATTAACTTCCAGGTGCCGGCCGGGCTTGACCGGTTGGATGCGGACATGATCTGGCCGGATGCCACCAACAGCAACATCCTCGACTTCATCTTGATCGATCCGAACGGCAACCTTCGCCAGCTCTCCTACGACTACGGCACTGCCGGAAACAACGGAGCGATCGGCTCGGTCCCGAACATCCAGCACGTCGAGGTTGCCAACCCACCAGCTGGCACGTGGACCGCGGAGATCAAGTGGGCGAATGGTCGAGACCATCTGCAGTCGCCACCGAACATCCCGGGCAACTACCTCGGATCGATGCAGTTCAAGGTGTCCGGTCAGAACTGGGTCACCTCGCCGGCGACGGCAGGGCCAGTGACGATCGGTGCCCACAACAGCGCCACGATCCCGCTGAGCGTGGCGATGCCGAACGCTCCAGGTGACAACCCGGAGTCAGTGCAGTTCATCGCGGCGAACGGCGCCACGACGTCGTTGCCGATCGCACGGCGGACGTTGATCCCCAGTGCCGGCGGTCCGTTCAACACCACGATTACCAGCACTGTTGGTCGTGGCGATGGTCAGATCAGCACGTACAACGTCGTCGTACCGGCTGGCCAGCCGAACCTCGGTATTACTGTCAGTACCCCGGACACGAGTGCCGACGATCCGTTCACGATCTTCGCGGTGAACCCGAGTGGCACCTCGGTCCTCACTCATAGCGTGACGAGCGGCAGTCCGCCACGAACCCGAAATGTTAACGGTGTGCCGCTCACGGTGCAATCGGTGAATGGCACTGCGATGCAGACTGCTACTGCGAACATTGCGAACCCGGCTGAAGGTCTCTGGGAGATCGACGTCGAGCAGAACCTCACGACGAGCGGCTTGGAGTTCACCCAGACCCTCGCTGGTGACGTGCTGCCGCAAGCGCCGGCGATCACCTCGCCGACGACCGGTTCGAACGCGACGGACATGACACCGACCGTGTCAGGCACCGGAGCGCCGGGTGACACGGTGACGGTCGTGGATGGCAACGGTGATGTGCTGTGCACCGACGTCGTCGCCGACGACGGCACCTGGTCGTGTGCGACGTCGACGTTGCCGGCAGGCCCGACGACGGTAACCGCGACACAGGCTGACTCCAGCGGTGACCCGTCGCCGGTGTCGAACTCGGTCATCGTAAACGTCCCGTCGGCAACCTCGGTGAGCCTGGGTATCGACCCGTCCGCACCGGCGTTGGACCAGCCCGTCGTACTGACCGCGACCACAACTGGTGTCGATGATGGTGTCGTCGTCACGTTCCTCGACGGCAACGCGTCGCTCGGCACCGGCACGGTCGCGAGTGGGACTGCCACGTTGTCGCTGCCGGACGGCCTCGGAGTGGGAGACCACGCCTTGACCGCTTCGGTGCCGGCGACGGACAGTAGCGAGGCGTCAACGTCGAACGAGGTCGACGTGTCGATCGGGAAGACAGCGTCGACCATCGCGCTGAGTCTCGACTCGAGCTCGGTGGCTTACGGCCACGCCGGCAGCGGATCGGTTGCGGTGTCGGGTGCGACCAGTGGCACGGCGACGGTGACCTACGGCTCGACGGATATCTCGGTCCCGATCGACTCCTCGGGTAACGGGACGTTCACCTTGCCGGCGAACCTGTCGGTAGGGGCGCACCAGATCAGTGCGGAGTACAACGGCACTGACACGGTGGCGGCCAGCAACACCGCCACCGCAACGCTGACGGTCACGAAGGCCTCGACGAAAACCTCGCTAACGCTGTCGAAGACGACGGTCAAGCACGGCAAGCTCGAGACCGTCACGGTGAGGGTGAGTGGTCACGCCGGCGGCATCTACCCGGCCGGCACGATCACCGTCAAGGCGAAAGTCGGCAGCAAGAGCACCACCAGGTCGGCGATCCTCGGCCAGGCCGGCGCCGGCAAGAAGGTGATCACGATCAGGCTGCCGAACAAGGTCGGCAAGGGAACCGTCGTAGCGCACTTCGCCGGATCGGCGGACTTCACCGCTAGTTCCTCGACGGCGAGGAAGGTGAAGACCACATAGGCCGGCATAACTGGGCGCCGGGCCGAACGCCCGGGTGTGGCGACGCGGAAGTTCGCGGCTCACACCCGGGCGTCGGCATGCGTACAACCCCGCGCATGTGCCATCAGTGGGCCTATCGCCCCGCGCATGTGCCATCGGTGGGGTCAGGGACCCACCGATGGCACATCCGCGCGGATGGGAGGGCGTCGTCTAGCGTCGAGGTGAGGTGAGGGGAGCACAGTTGCGCGCCGAACGGTCGCAGGATGAAGTGGCCGTGCTGCGGTTGGTCGGGGACTCGACGTTCAGTCGCGGCCGCGCCTACGCCGATGATGGCGCGGTACGCCGGTTCCAGTGGCTGGCAAACGATCGGCAGCTCTTCGGCGACGTGGTCGGCAGCAACCCAGCGCCCTACACCGCCTGGGTCCGGCTCGGCCGTGCCGATAACGGCCGGCTCACCTCATTTCAAGGCACCTGCACCTGCCCGGTCCATGTCGATTGCAAGCACGCGGTCGCGGTGTTTCTGGCCGCGCTTGCCGACGCCGAGAAGCCCGCAGCGCCGGTCGCCGTCGCCCAGCCGTGGGAGCGATCGTTGCGCGGTCTGCTCTCGGACGACGCAGCCGATGGTGGGAGCGACCCGAACGTCGGCCTGCAGTTCGAGATCGTCGAGCCGTCGCGGTCCTATCGCACCGGCCTGGCTGCGCCACTTCGCCTCGGCATGCGCCCGGTCACCCGAGGTCAGCGTGGCGGCTGGATCCGCTCTGGGATCTCCTGGCAATACCTCGCCACCGCGTGGGGGCCGGGCCGGGGTGTGCCGGAGCACATCCGGCTGCTTCGTGAGATCGCGACCATGGACACCGCCGCCAGGCCGAGCTACTACGGCACGCCGAGCCAGCTGATCTTCCTCGAGGCGTTGCCCAACAAGCGGATCTGGGATGTGTTGGCCGAGGCCAAGGCGAGCGGGATGCCACTCGTTCAGCCGAACCGAAGCGCGCCGGTCGGATTGCTCGACGAGCCGGCCCAGCTCTCCGTCGAGGTCGCGCGCGACGCCGGCGACCTGACGTTGCAACCGCGCCTGACAGCGGCCGGTGAGCGGCTGGCGCTCGACGCGATGATGCTGCTCGGCGAGCCCACCCACGGAGTTGCCTGGTGGCAGACCGAGGGCGTCGACCCGATGACCGACGGTGACCTGCGGCTCGCGGCGTTCGCCGAGCCGGTTGACCCGGTGCTCGCGGACCTGGTCGCGACCCGCGGCGTACGGGTGCCGGCCAACGGAGAATCGAGATTCTTCGCTCAGTACTACCCCTCGCTGATGCAGCGGGTGCGCCTGGTCGCCGACGAGTCGGTCGAGCTACCCCAGCAAGAGCCGCCGGTGCTGGTCCTCGACCTCGAGTACGCCGCGGACGAGCGGTTGCGGCTGACCTGGCGATGGAGCTATGCGATCGGCGAGGCCGCCCGCCGCGAACCGCTTTGGAGCACCGCGACGCCATCGCGCGGCCGCGACTCCGAGCAGGAGGCCGTGATCGTCAAGGCGGTCGAGGCCGCCGCCGGCCAGTTGACGGCACTGTTCGGCGGATCATTGCTCGGCGAGCGGCTGGCCGCGACAGTCATGCTCGACGGTTTTGACGCCGTACGTTTCATCAGCGACGTGCTCCCGGTCATCCGCGAGCTGCCCGGGGTCGTCGTCGAGTCGACCGGAACGCCGCGGGACTATCGCGAGGCGCAGTCCGGGCCGGTCGTGGCGATCGACGCGACCGGCGTGCCGGGCGATCGTGACTGGCTGGATCTTGCCGTCACCGTCACGGTCGACGGCGAGGAGGTGCCGTTCGACCGGCTGTTCGTGGCGCTGGCCTCCGGGCAACAGCATCTTGTCCTGCCGACCGGCACCTGGTTTGCCTTGGATCGCCCGGAGCTGGCTGCGCTCGCCGACCTGATCGCCGAGGCGCGAGCGATCAACGACACCAGTCCGCAGACCGCGCGCGTCGGCCGCTTCCAGTCAGATCTGTGGGAAGAGCTCGAGCGACTCGGTGTCATCAGCGGGCAGGCGGCCGAGTGGCGGGCGTCGATGCAGGCGCTGCGCCAAGTGACGCAGGTCGAGGTGCCACCGCTACCGCCCGGCCTGACCGCGGTGCTTCGGCCCTACCAGGCCGACGGCTTCGGCTGGCTCGCGTTCCTTCACAGCTTCGGGCTCGGCGGGGTGCTCGCCGACGAGATGGGTCTCGGCAAGACGGTGCAGGCGATCGCCTTGATGTGCCACGCCAAGTCGGGCGGCGAGCGTGCGCCGTTCCTGGTCGTCGCGCCGACCAGCGTCGTCTACAACTGGTCGGCCGAATGCGAGCGGTTCGCGCCGGGGCTCGACGTCCGGATCGTCACCGAGACCGAGAAGCGCCGCGCCACGACGATTGCCGAGCTCGCCGAGGGAGCCGACGTTGTCGTGACGTCGTACGCGCTGTTCCGCCTTGAGTACGACGAGTACGCCGCGACGCAGTGGGCCGGGCTGGTGCTGGACGAGGCGCAGTTCGTCAAGAACTCGAAGTCACGCGCCTATCGCTGCGCGAAGCTGCTGCCGGCGCCGTTCAAGCTCGCAATCACCGGCACCCCGATGGAGAACAACCTGTTGGAGCTGTGGTCGCTGCTCTCGATCACCGCGCCTGGACTGTTCCCGCATCCGGCCGGCTTCGAGAAGCACTACCGGACGCCGATCGAGAAGAACGACGACCGCGAGCGACTCGAACAGCTGCGGCGGCGGGTGCGGCCGCTGATGCTGCGCCGGACCAAGGAGCAGGTCGTGAGCGACCTGCCGGACAAGCAGGAGCAGGTCGTCGAGCTCCCGTTGAACGCCAAGCATCGCCGGGTCTACCAGTTGCACCTGCAGCGCGAGCGGCAGAAAGTGCTGGGATTGCTAGGAAATCTAGAGCGAAACCGGTTCGAGATCTTCCGGTCATTGACGTTGCTCCGACAGGCGAGCCTTGACCCGGTGTTGATCGACCCGCGTTATTACGGCGTCCCGTCGACCAAGCTCGACGCGCTCATGGAGCTGCTGACCGAGATCTCGAGCGAGGGTCACCGGACGCTGGTGTTCAGCCAGTTCACCCGTTTCCTTGGCAACGCCAAGGCTCGCCTCGACCAGGCCGGCATCGACTACTGCTATCTCGATGGCAAGACCAGGCGCCGCCCCGAAGTGCTCGAGCGATTCCGGACCGGCAACGCTCCGGTCTTCCTGATCAGCCTCAAGGCCGGTGGGTTTGGGCTCAACCTGACCGAGGCCGACTACTGCGTCCTGCTCGATCCCTGGTGGAACCCGGCGACGGAGGCACAAGCGGTCGACCGGCTTCACCGGATCGGCCAGACCCGAAACGTCATGGTCTACCGGCTGGTCGCCAAGGACACCATCGAGGAGAAGGTCATGGCACTCAAGGCGCGCAAGGCCGCGCTGTTCGACAGTGTGATGGCCGACGGCGAGGTCGCACCAGGAGCGCTGACCGCCGCCGATATCCGCGGCATCCTGGACTAGCTCAGCCGATCGATCGGCGGCCGCCGCCGACCTGGTTGCCGCCGGTCGCCAGACTCGCGTCCGCGCCGGATCGTCGTCCCGCCATCAACCCGCTGCGGTTCGAGACCGTGGTCCGCATCGTGCGAAGGTGCGGAAACTGCGCCCGGACCGCCTCGTCGACGTCGTGCTCCCGGTCGCGAAGCACCAGCGCACTCGACGCGGCACCGGCCGCCTGCTCCGCTTCGGCGACCGCCTCGACCCTGGTCGCGCGTAGCCGCTCACCGACCTCAGCCGCGAATCCGATCAGAAACGCCCGCCGGAAGGCGCGGCCGCTCTCGGGCTGGCGGCGCACGCTCGTCGTGGCCTGGAGCAGCAGGCTGGTGTAGAGCAGGTCGACCACCCGCAGATCGGCGGCGAAGCCGACCAGGATCACCCGAGCCGCTTCGCCGCCGCCCTGGACGGTGATGGCGCGGACTCCGTGAGCGCTCGCGACGGCGCCGGCGAGCCTGGTCTTTGCACTGGCGTACGGCGGGTCGACGACCATCGTCGTGGTCTCCGGCCGGGTCTTGCTGTCGCTGGCAGCCTCGAGCAACGCCTCGTCGATCGCATACTTCGCAATCAGCCGCTCCGCCACGCGGGCAGCCGAATCGGCTTCCTCGGGCGGGGTGTTTGGGTGCTCGGCGACCGCCAGTAGCTTGCGGACCCGGGTCAGGACGTTGGCACTCAACACTTGCGAACCTGTCTCGTCGATCGGCGGCAGACGCGGGATCAGCGCCGTCATGCCAACCTAGGAGAGCCCTGCGACAGCGACCAGCCGTTGTCCACCGCGGCCTACATATCGCCAGATCCCGGGATTTCGTTCATGCTGCATCAGTGCCGCACCACCAAGGCGACCTGCCAGACCAGAATCCGTCCTTGACCAACGCGCGGCGATCGGTCGCCGAGCTGATCGAACGCTCGCATCGCCTCGGCAGCGATCCGCGCAACACCAACTATGGCGGCGGAAACACCTCGGCGAAGGGAACCGCGATCGATCCGGTGACCGGCCGTGACACTGACCTGATCTGGATCAAGGGCTCGGGTGGCGATCTCGCCACACTTCAACCGGCCGGCCTCGCCGTGCTCCGTCTCGATCGGGTGCGTGCCCTCGTCGAGGTCTATCCGGGCATCGAACGGGAGGACGAGATGGTCGCCGCGTGGGAGTTCTGCGCGCACGGCAAGGGCGGAGCCGCCCCATCGATCGACACCACGATGCACTGTCTGGTCGAGGCGGCCCATGTCGACCATCTGCATCCGGACTCCGGGATCGCGTTCGCGACATCGACCGACGGCGAACGGCTGACGGCCGAGTGCTTCGGCGACCGAGTCGCCTGGGTGCCGTGGCGGCGCCCAGGCTTCCAGCTCGGGCTCGACATCGCCGCGATCGCCGCCGCTAATCCTCAGACCATCGGATGCATCCTCGGTGGGCACGGGATCACGGCGTGGGGGCCGTCATCCGAGGAGTGCGAGGCTCGATCGCTGGAGATCATCGCGCTCGCCGAGGACTTCATCAACCGGGTCGGCCGGCCGGAACCGTTCGGGGTCGAGCTGCCGGCATTCGGGCCGCTGCCACCGGCCGAGCGGGCCGCCCGTGCCGCCGCCCTGGCTCCGATGATCCGAGGCCTCGCGTCGACCGACCGGCGGCAGGTCGGCTGCTATGACGACTCCGACACGGTCCTCGACTTCATCGGCCGAGCCGAGCATCCGCGACTCGCAGCGCTCGGCACCTCATGTCCCGACCACTTCATCCGGACGAAGATCCGCCCGATGGTGCTCGACCTGCCGCCCGATGCGCCGATCGACGAAGTGAGCGCCCGGCTGGCGGAGCTGCATGCGGCCTATCGCGAGGACTATTCGGCCTACTACGAGCGGCACGCCGAGCCCGATTCGCCGCCGATCCGCAGTGCCGACCCGGCGATCGTCCTGGTGCCCGGCATCGGAATGTTCAGCTTCGGCTCGGATCGCCACACCGCGCGGGTCGCGGGGGAGTACTACGTCAACGCGATCAATGTGATGCGCGGCGCGGAGGCGATCTCGACCTACTCCCCGATCGTCGAGTCGGAGAAGTTCCGGGTCGAATACTGGGCGCTCGAGGAAGCCAAGCTGCAGCGGCTGCCGGCCCCGAAGCCGCTCGCGGCGCGAGTCGCGTTCGTGACCGGCGCGGGTTCGGGAATCGGGCGGGCGATCGCCCACCGGCTGGCCGCGGAGGGCGCCTGCGTCGTCGTCGTCGACCGCGATGCCGCCGGCGCAGCGACCGTCGCCGGCGAGCTCGGCAGCACTGATACCGCGATCGCCGTCACGGCAGATGTCACCGACGAGGCCCAGATCGCGGCGGCGTTCCAGGCGGCCGCGCGGGCATTCGGCGGCGTTGACATTGTCGTCAACAACGCCGGTCTCTCGATCGCCAAGTCGCTGCTCGACACCACGATCGAGGACTGGGACCTTCAGCACGACGTGATGGCACGAGGGTCGTTTCTGGTGTCGCGCGAGGCGGTGCGCGTGATGCGCGCGCAACGCATCGGCGGTGACCTCGTCTACATCTGCAGCAAGAACAGCGTGTTCGCCGGTCCCGACAACGTCGCGTACGGCGCGACCAAGGCCGACCAGGCGCATCAGGTCCGGCTGCTCGCTGCCGAGCTCGGCGGCGATGGGATTCGCGTGAATGGCGTCAACCCCGACGGGGTGGTCCGCGGCTCGGGCATCTTCGGCGCCGGATGGGGCGCCCAACGAGCCGTGATGTACGGCGTCGAGGAGAAGGATCTTGGTGCCTACTATGCCGGGCGGACACTGCTGAAGCGCGAGGTGTTGCCGTCGCATGTCGCCGACGCGGTGTTCGCGTTGGTGGGCGGTGATCTGGCACTCACGACCGGAGCCCATATTCCAGTCGACTCGGGCATCGCGGCGGCGTTCCTGCGATGAGGTTCGCCGATGGGTGAGCCGTCGGTCGTCGTTGCCGCGGTCGATCTTGGCGCCTCGAGCGGCCGGGTCGTCATCGGCGAAGGCGGGCGTTCCGGGTTCAGGCTTCGGGAGGTCTATCGCTTTACGAACACCCCGATCCGGCGCCGCGGTGCGCTGCGTTGGGATGCCCAGCTGCTACGTGGGGGCGTGCTCGAAGGGCTGCGGCGGGCCGCCGCCGACGCCGGCCACCTCGACGCCGTCTCGGTCGACGGGTGGGCGGTCGACTTTGGGCTGCTCGACACCGCCGGCGAGCTGATCGCTGATCCGGTCCACTACCGCGACTCGCGCACCCTGCAGCCGTTCGCAGATCTGACCGGTGGCCTGATCAGCGGTGTCGACCCGGCACAGCTGTACGCGACGACTGGGATCGCGGCGCGTCCGTTCAACACTGTGTTTCAGCTGATGGCCGCGAGCGCATCGGGTGATCTGTCGCCGGCTCGGCACGCGTTGCTGCTGCCGGATCTGATGACTTATTGGTTGTCCGGCGCGATGGGCACCGAGCTGACGAACGCCTCGACGACCCAGCTTCTCGACCCTCGGACGATGACGTGGGCATCGGCATTCGCTGAACGGCTGGGGATTCCGTTTGAGTTGTTCCCGCCGATCTGGCGAGCCGGCGAGATCGCTGGAAGGATCACTGCTCAGGTCGCGGCTCTGCTCGGCACCGACACCACGACGCAACTCGTGGTCGGGCCTTCGCACGACACCGCCGCAGCGATCGCGGCAGTGCCCGCTCAGGACGACGATTTTGCCTTTGTCTGCACCGGCACCTGGGCATTGGTCGGGCTCGAGCTCAACCAGCTCGACGCCGGTGGTCCGGCGGCAGGCTTCGACGATTCGCTTCGTCATGCCGTCGGGCGCGGTAAAGCTCGGGTCCTGGACATCGATCAGCGCCACGGCAGCTGGCAGGTCGGCCGCGATCGCGGTGAGCGCGTGTCTATCGATGGTGCGACCGGTCGACTGCCACTCGCGCTCGCACTCCTGTAACAGCCAGAAGCCGGTCACGACTCGAAGGAACCGGACCGTCCCGTCGACCCCGATCTCGTTGTTGAAGCCGGCTATCCGGCTCGCCTCGGTGATGACCGGCGACGGCAGCACGCTCAGATCCTGCGCTGCATCCTCGACAGCATGGCGGTCGCGATCCGGCACGCGATCCGTGACGCGATGCGGATCACCAACCGGGAGGTCAGCACGATCCATGTAGTCGGCGGCGGGGTTGTCAGCCCGCTGTTCTGCCAGCTGGTCGCAGACGCGTCTGGCCTGCCCGTGGTGGCCGGCCCGGTCGAGGCAGCGTCATGGGGCAACGTGTTCGTGCAGGCCAGGGCGATCGGTGCGGTGGACGGGTCGCTTCGCGAGCTGCGCTCGATGATCAGGCACGCGGTCGAGTTGCCGACGTACTCCCCATGCGGCGACGAGGCGCGCTGGCAGCGGGCCGACGATGTCGTCCTCGCCGCGCGCGAGAGCGCCGGCGGATAAGGTCGCATCGAGTCGACCGCCGCGGTCGGCGGCAGACTCGCGGGAGGTCAGGTGGCGGTGAGCCGTCGGGCCACTGCTGCGGTTCTCATTGCGTGGTCATTGCTGGCGATCGGCGACAGCGCGCACGCGGGCTACTACTCGACCTTCGGTCTTGTCTGCATCCTCCTCGGGTTCGCGACGGTCCTCGGCGTGGTGGCATTTCGGTTGCCGCTCGTGGCGCCAGACCGCAACCTGCTCGTGGTTCCGGCGTTGGTATGTCTCGTCCTCGCCATCATCAACCCGACCAAGCGCTACCTCTACCTAGCCGGCCGAGATCTGCACGCCATTGAGGCGCTGAGCATCGCGACGGCGACCGCGGTCGCACTCACCCTGCTCGCCGGCGAACGCTGGCAACGGGCGGCGTGGAGTGTCGTGCTGAGCCTCGCCGCCGCGACCGGGATCGTGACGATCGTTCTCATCAACGATCCCAACATCGACGTCTGGGTCATCCTGCAGCAGTCCGCCACCGGCCTGCTGCACGGCAAGGACATGTACCGCCAGCACTGGGTCGGCAGCACCGGGCTGCAGAACGCCTACCCCTACTTGCCGGGCAGCACGTTGTTGCTCGCGCCGTTCCGGTGGCTGTTCGGCGACGTGAGGTATGGCCTGCTGGTCGCCTCGCTGCTCGGCGCCTGGTTGTTGCGGCGATTCGGCGCGACCCGGGTTGCGGCGCTGCCGGCACTGATCTTCGTGGTGCCGGGATGGGTCTACCTGGTCAACCGGTCGTGGACCGAGCCGCTGCTCGTCGTGCTGCTCGCAGCCGCGATCCTGGCGATCCGTTCCGGGCGTACGACGCTTGCCGTCGTCGCGTTCGCGCTTGCGCTTGCCTCGAAGCAGCACGTCGTCTTGCTGCTGCCGCTGTTCGCACTATGGCCGTCGTTCGGCCTGCGTCGAACTGCCAGCTCAGTGGGGCTCGCCATCCTCGTCGTCGCGCCGTGGGTCATCGCCGGCCCGCGGGACTTCTGGCACGATGCCGTGCACGCCAACCTCTCGCTCGGCGCCGAGACCAAGGCGCTCAACTTGCAGGCGTTGCTGTTGCGGCACAACGTGACAGTCGGCTTCTGGTTCCTCGCGGTGTTCATGCTCGCGGCGTACGCCGTGGTGCTGTGGCGAGCGCCTCGAACCCCGTCAGGCTTGGCGCTCAGCGGCGCTGTCGTGATGTGGACGTTCGATCTGGCCAACAGCCAGACCTTCTTCAACCACTACATCCTGCCGATCGGGCTGGTCGTAATTGCGCTGGCGACTGCGGACGCCGACAGCTCGGCGCAGCCGGTCAGCTAGCCGCCGGCTTGGGCCGCTTCGGCACCGTTGGAGCGTCGCGGCCGGTCGCCGCCGCGTCGCGGCGCGCGGCCGAGGAGTCTTCCTCGTGGTAGTCCTCCTCGACGTTGACCGACCAGACATCGTGGTCCGCGCCGTGGAGCAGGTTGTCGACCGAGAGCATCGCGGTCAGCATCGAGTGGTCCTGGTTGTTGTACTTGTGCATGCCGTTGCGGCCGACCGGATATACGTTCGGCGCCGCCTCGGCGAGCCAGTGGCGCAACGTGTCGACGGCGGCGAGGTAGCCCTCGTCGTAGACCGGATAGGCCTTCGGCATCCGCACGACGTACGACGCTTCGACCTGGCCGTTGCCTACGAGACCGAGCTCGACAAGCTCTTTCTCCGCCAGCACTGCGAGGTCCGCGTCAGCCATGTTCCACAGCTCGTCGCCCTCGAAGACGAAGTACTCGAGGCCGAGGCAGGTCCGGCCGTCCTTGACGAGGTACGGCGACCACGAGCCGAAGTTCTGGATCCGGCCCACCTTTACCGCAGGGGAGTGGATGTAGATCCAGTTGTCCGGGAAGCTGGCCGACTCCGGGACGACCAGCGCTACGGTCAGGAAGTCGCGGTGCGACAGCGCCCGGGCGGCGGCAATGACGTCATCGGGCGCCGGCGGGTCCATCGCGAGGACCAACTGCGGCAGCGGCATCGAGCTGATGACAGCGGTCGCCGGGATTGTGACGTTGCGCCCGTTGCGTTTCGAGGTGATCGCGGTGGCACCGCCATCGGAGTGCTTGATCGCTGTGACCTCGGTGTTCATGACGATCTCGCCGCCACCGGCGAGCACCAGGTCGCGAGCACGCTCCCACATCATGCCGGGGCCGTACTTCGGGTATTGGAACTCCTCGATCAGCGTGGTGATCTCGGTCTGGTTCCGCTTCGGCAGCAGCGAGTTGATCACCGCGCTGAACAGCGACAGGTTCTTGATCCGCTGCGCTGCCCAGTCGGCCGCGATCTCGCTCGCCGGCACCCCCCAGACCTTCTCGTTGTAGGTCTTGAAGAAGGTGCGGTAGAGCCGCCAGCCGAACCGCGCCGCCACCCAGCCCTCGAGCGTCGACTGGTCCTTCGGCGGATGGATCCGGACCCAGATGTAGGACAGCACACACTGGATCGCCTCGATCACGCCGAGGTTCTTCAACGCATTCGACGCCTTCAGCGGGTAGTCGAAGAGCTTGTCGTCGTAGTAGATCCGGCTCATCCGGGGGCGCAGCAGAAAGTCCTCGTCGGGCAGGATCTCGTGCCAGAGCTCCTCTACCGCGGGCACCTTGGTGAAGAACCGGTGGCCGCCGATGTCGAAGCGCCAGCCGTCGCGCTCGACGGTCCGGCTGATGCCACCGACGACGTTGTCCGACTCCAGAACGGTGACCGGCTCGCCGGCTTTGGTCAGCGCGTAAGCCGCGGTCAGCCCGGCCGGGCCGGCGCCGATGACGACGACGTGCGCGTCTAGCGGCGCCACGAATCTCCTCCGGATTCCTCATGCATTCGTCATCCTGCGTCCGGAACGGACCAGCTATCAAGGCGTGACGGCGATCACCCATGGTACGGCGTGAAGTGCCGGCGTGGCGACTTGCCGGAGGGTGCGACGCCGGCACCCGCGAAATAACGGGTTGCGATCAGCGATCATGGTGCTGTGACGAGGCGCGCGACCGTTCCGTCGCCGCGCGAAACCTTGCAACCTGTGCCGCGGGCCGCTCGGTCGAGGTTGACGATCAGCGCTAGCTGGCAGGTCATGCTGGTGGGCTGCGTCGTGCTCGCGGCGATCTCGATGGTGCTGCTGCCGCGCGACATCGCCTACGACCCCTGGTCGTGGCTGATCTGGGGTCGCCAGATCGCCCATCTGCACCTGAACACCCGGCTGGCGGCGACTGCGGTCAAGCCGTTGCCAATCTTCGTAACCACCATCCTTGCCCCGACCGGCTCGCTGGCTCCGGTGCTGTGGCTGTTCATCGCGCGGGCCGCGACGTTGTTGTCGCTCGCGCTCGCTTTCCGGCTCGGTCGACGCTTCGGCGGCATCGGTGCCGGCGTGATCGCCGCGGTCGGGCTGGCGGTGTCGGATGAGTTCCTCGGCTATCTGTTCATGGCCGGGATGTCGGAGCCGATGGCGACCGCGGCGGTGCTGGCCGCGGTCGACAACCATGTCAACTCGCGCCGTCGCTGGGCGTTCTGCGCTCTCATCCTGGCCGGGCTACTCCGGCCTGAAGCCTGGCCGTTCCTCATCCTCTACAGCCTTTGGCTGGCCTATCCCCGGCTGAGCCGGCGAGGCATGGTCGGCGTCCTCGTCGCGATCGCCGTACCGTCGTCGTGGTTCGTCATCGACTGGTTCGGGGCGCGGCAGTTCTTCCGCTCAGCGGGGGCGGCGAAGAACCAGAGCCAGGGTGGTCCGCTGCTCAGCCGCGAGCCCGGGCTCGCGACCATCCGCGAGACCTGGCATCTGATGTCGGCGCCGGTCGTGGTGCTCTTTCTCGCCGGCCTGGTCTCGGCGCTGATCCACTGGCAGCGCAGTGGCCGGCGGCACCCCGGCCCGCTGGTGTGGTTCGGCGCCGGAGCGGTCGGCTGGCTCGTCGTTGATGCCGTGCTGGCGCAGGGACGGTTCGCTACCGGGGCGCCTCGTTATCTGCTGCCGGGCGTGGCGCTTGCCTGCATCGTCGGTGGCGTCTTCTTCGCCGATGCGGTGCGCGGACTGTTGCGGGTGATTCCGGACTCGCGAGTCGGGATCGCGGTAGCGGTCGTGGCGTGTCTCGGGGTGGCCGCTTGGGTTGCGCCGCGGGTGATCCAAACCGGTCACCAGGTGAAGACCGGCATCAGCGAGGGTCGTACGTCGGCGCGGCTCGTCACCTCGCTGCACCAGGCGATCACCCTGGCCGGCGGTCGGGATGCCGTCATCGCCTGCGGGCCGATTGTGACCAAGAACTTCCAGGTGCCGCTGCTGGCATGGACGCTGAACGTGCCGCTGGACACCGTCGGCTTCGTGCCGACCGGGCACGGGATCGTGATCCAGGACGAGCGCTCCCCCCGCATCGTGCCCGCTCTGAGCCCGGACTACCGGTACGTCGGCGGCGTCGGCCCGCCCGATGCGCGCTGGTCCGTGCTCAGTAGTTGTGCCTCGGATCAGTGACTCGGTGTCGCCTCAAGGTCAACAGCACGGGTCACCCGTTGCCAGCCGCCTCTGACTTTCGCCGACAACGCCGAGCTAAGGCGCGAGAAACTCGGCCACGTTGTCGGTCTCGAACGCGCCGTGACCGTTGAGTGCGTCGACCGGCTGGCCGCGAGCGACCGTGAAGGTGGTCAGCAGATCCGTGCAGCCACCTGCGAGCGTCGGGTAGCCGGTCTCATAGATGAACCAGATGGTGTGACCTGCCGCCATCTGCAGCGCAGAGCCGGCAAAGGTGTACGGGTCGGCATCCTCGTTGCGGGTCTTGTAGTCGACCCAGTCGACCATCGCCGCCGACCCGAACGTCGGGTAGACGACTTGCCGGCCGGCGTTGGGCGCCAGTCGGTGGACGGCCGGGCCGAGCTGATCGGGGCAGAAGACAACGAGGTCGCCCGGCTGCGCCGCCCGGAGGATCTTCGCGACCTGTGCGGCCTGGGTTCGTAGCTCGCCCGGGATGAGCGCCGAGCCGGCCAGACCTGAAACGACGACTACGGCGAGGGTCGCGGTACGCAGGCGCGGCGACAACGCGTCGAGGCCGGCTGCCACCACGAGCAGGATCGGCGCCACCGCGACCATCGTGTAGCGCGGCGCGTAGGCGCTCGTCACCGCTTCGCTCGCGACCGTCCCGACCAATAAGACCGCCACACCGAATCCGAGCAATAGCAACGGTCGCCGGCGTACCGGCCAGTGGAAGGAGACGCCGCCGCCGCGCCTTGCGTAACCGAAGATGGCGACCGCGGCGAGCAGGTAGTAGGCCCACCGAAGCACCGGCGAGGCCAGGCCGCCGCCGACCCAGCCGCCCAGCGCGACGAAGGGCACCTCGATGCCGGGCGGTGAGCCCCAGGGCGCCCCGGTGTGAGCGCTCTGGTAGGCGAACGACGGCAGCCAGGGCAGGAAAAAGCCGCAGCCGATCACCATCGGCACCAAGAGGCGCCGCGCTTCGCGGGCCCCGCGCCACATCGCGAACAGGACGGTCGCACCGGCAGTCGCGAGCATGAAGATCGCCCAGTACTGCGTGAGCAGCAGCGCGCCGGTCACGACCGTAGCGGCAACCGCCGGCCGCCAGCCACCCACGGTCCACACCCGCTCGTAGGCAACGAGCGCGAGCAACACAAGCAGAAGGACAAGGGAGTACATCCGCGCTTCGGTCGCATACCGGATCACGAATGGGCAGGTGGCGAGCAGCAGCACCGCCGGCCACGGTGAGTCGCCGAGCAGCTTGAAGCGCTTCGCGACGACTGCCATCACCGGCAGAGCCCCAACCGACAACACGCTCGAGAGCGAGCGGACCGCGAACGAGCTGGTGCCGAACGCTGCCATCCAGTAGTGCAGCAACAGGTAATAGAGCGGCGGCGCGCCGTCCTCGCGCAGCGCGGTGAACAGGTGCGGGACCGACCGGTTGGCGATGCTGACGGTCTGCGCCTCGTCGAGCCATAGCGGCGATCTGGTCAGGAACCGCAGCACGATCGAAACGACCAGCACCGCGACCACGGCCGGTCTCACCCAGCGCGCCGTCGCCTCGCCCGTGGGCTGGTTCGCTGCGGGCACGATGAGTCCTGTCGAAATCGGTTGATGTCTTTGGTGTACGCCGAACCGTAGGGTATGGGTCGTGACCGCGACCAACCGCAAGGACCGGCCGTACATCGCCGAGGTCCGAGCGGCCGCACTCGATGACTTCCGCGCCCGTCACGCGACGGTGAAGCTGGCGCCGGCGGTCGCGGTGATCGCTGCGCTCAACGAGCGTGACAGTCTCGGCGCCGTGCTCGACGCGATCCCTGACGTGGCCTGCGGTCTCGCCGTCGACACCCTCGTCATCGACGACGGCAGCACCGACGGCACCAGCGACATCGTCGCGGCGTACGACGGTGTCTACCTCGCTCGGCTCGAGCGCAACTGCGGTCACGGCGTGGCGCTTCGGCTCGGCTACCAGCTGGCCAGCGAGTACGGCGCGCAGTTCGTCGTCACCCTCGATGCCGACATGCAATGGGACCCGGTCGAGATCCCGACCGTCCTCGAGCCGTTGGTGCAGGACCAGGCTGACTTCGTCATCGGGTCGCGCATCCTCGGCACCGCCGAGACCGACGACACGGTGCGACAGCTCGGTGTGACGGTCTTCGCGCGCCTGGTCAGCTTCCTGACCAGGACCCACGTCACCGACACCTCCAGCGGGTTTCGCGCGATGCGGGTCGAGCTGACGCAGACGGTGCCCCAGGTGCAGGTGCAGTACCAGACCTCGGAGCTGTTGATCGGCGCGATCTACCACGGCTACCGGATCGCCGAGCGGCCGATCACGATGCACAAGCGACTGGCCGGGGAGAGCAAGAAGGGAACCAATGTTCTCTATGCCGGTCGTTACGCCAGGGTGATCCTGACGACCTGGGCGCGTGAGCGCAGCCGCGCCCGACGCGCCGGCCGCACCGCCGGGCGATAATCGAGAGATGGTCCTCGCGCCGCAGCCGGATGAGCTTGCGCCGAAATCCGAGGCGGCGGCGCAGCGTCCGTTGCTCGTCCGCGGCCATCAGCTCTGGATCTGGCTGAGCCGGCAATCGCGCTATTGGCAGGAGCGGCTGCCGCGTGTCGTCGCTCTGATCCGGATCGTCTATCTGCCGCTGGCCCTGTTGCTGGTCGGCTACATCGGCTACAAGGCGGCCGACAAGGTCGATATCTCCACCATCCGGATCTGGCCGCTGCTGTTCGCGTACTTCACCGCGCTGGTCTGGTGGATCGCGCTGGCCGGCGGCTGGTCGACGCTGATCACCGAGCGGGTGCACTTCCCGCAGTTCGCGGCGTGGTGCAAGACTCAGGCGACCAGATATCTGCCCGGTGGGATCTGGGCGCCGCTGACCCGGGCCACAACCGTGCAAGGACGGGTGCGCGACAAGGCGGCAGCGGTGGCGGCGGAGAACGTCATCGTGCTCGCTGTCGCCCTAGGCGTCGGAGCAATCTGGGCGACCGTTCACAATCCGGCCTGGCTGCCGCTGGCACTGGTGATCGGGCTGCCGCTGCTGGGCGGGCGCTGGCTCGAGCGGCGTACCAAGGTCACGCGGACCGGCGTGATGCGCACCACCGGCATCTACTCGGTCGGGTTCGTCGCGTACGGCCTGACCGGCATCCTCACCCAGGTTGCGGTGTCCGGCATCCGCCACCCGACGTATCCGCTCTATGTAGCCGGCGCGGCCTGCCTGGCGTGGGCGGTTGGGCTGGTGGTCGTGTTCGCACCCGGCGGTGTCGGTGTGCGCGAGGTGGTCTATGTCTGGGCACTGCGCGATCTTTATCCCCGCGCTGATCTTCAGGCGGCGGCGATCACGTCGCGGCTGGTCACCGTGCTGGCCGAGCTGACGGTGCTGGCGATCGTGTCGTTGCCGATCTTGCGCCCCGAACGGTCCGCAGTTCCCTGATTGCAGGTTCAGTCGATACCCTCGTTGCATCAGCCGGCGATCCCGGCAGCGTAGGCGAAGGGTGGTCCGGTGAAGGTCTTGGTTCTCGGCGGCGACGGGTTTTGTGGCTGGCCGACAGCGCTGCACCTCTCGGAGCAGGGCCACGACGTGCGCATCGTCGACAACTTTGCTCGACGCCAGGCTGACATCGAGCTCGAGACGTCGTCGCTCACCCCGATCAAGCCGCTGGGCACCCGGCTGGCGTTGTGGAAGGAGCTGACCGGCAAGGAGATCGGTTTCGACCGCTTCGACGTCGCCGTCCACTACCACCGGCTGCTCACCGTGCTGCAGGACTGGGCACCTGACGCGGTCGTGCACTTCGCCGAGCAGCGGGCCGCGCCGTACTCCATGAAGTCGTCGTGGCACAAGCGCTACACCGTGAGCAACAACCTCAACGCCACCAACAACTTGCTGGCTGCGATCGTCGAAGCCGACGCTGACATCCACGTCGTCCACCTCGGCACGATGGGCGTCTATGGCTACGGCACCGCTGGAGTCAAGATCCCGGAGGGATACCTCCAGATCGAGATCCCGACCGGCGACGGTGAGTCGGTGTCATCGGAGATCCTCTACCCGTCGAACCCGGGCTCGATCTACCACCTCACCAAGACCCAGGACCAGCTGTTGTTCGCCTACTACAACAAGAACGACGCGGTCCGCGTCACCGATCTGCACCAGGGCATCGTCTGGGGCACCCAGACAGCGGAGACCAGCCGCGACGAGGGGCTGATCAACCGGTTCGACTACGACGGCGACTACGGCACGGTTCTCAACCGGTTCCTGATGCAGTCCGCGATCGGCTACCCGCTCACGGTGCACGGCACCGGTGGGCAGACCCGCGCCTTCATCCACATCCAGGACACGGTGCGCTGCATCCAGCTCGCGCTCGAGGAGCCGCCCAAGCGCGGCGACCGGGTGCGCGTGATGAACCAGATGACCGAGACCCACCGACTGATCGACCTCGCCAAGCTGGTGTCGCGACTGACCGGTGTCGAGATTGACCATGTCGAGAACCCCCGCAACGAAGCGGCCGAGAACGAGCTGTTCGTGGAGAACGGCCAGCTGATCAGTCTCGGGCTGGCACCGATCACCTTGGAAGAGGGCCTGCTCGAAGAGGTCACCGCGATCGCCCAGCGTTACGTCGACCGGGTTGACGTCGACAAGATCCCGGCCCGCTCGCTCTGGCGTCAGCACAAGTAGACCGGGTCAAGGCGGTCTACGACGGTGAGCTCCGCGACGATGCGAACCCTGCCGCTGCCACGCACGCCGGTGGTGCTGACCGAGGCGGTCGATGACCCCGCGCTGGTTCGCCACCTGATCGACACGCATCAGCCGTACTGGCCGGTGCAGCGCTACTTCGCCAACAGCGCGGAGTACGCCTCGATGTCCGGTCAATCCGAGCCGGCACAGATGATCATCGCGCCGGTGTTTCGAGGCAACTGGGCCACCGACGGTGAGCCGCTCGACGGTGTCGAGCCGATCCTGGCGAGCTCGCGGTTTGCCGACGCCGCGCGCCGGCTGTTCGGCGCCGAGATCGTGCGACCGACGACGGTCTATGTCAATCTCACCTGGCAGCTGCCGTTCCCGCAGGGCGCCGGCCACACCGATGTGCCGGCGTTCCGCGGCTTCGATCGCACCAGCCGCCCGATCACGTTCCTGACGATCATGGGGTTGTCCGGGCTGTTCGAGGATGTCCGGGTGAAGGTCGCGACGGCGGTCGCGTGGTTCTATCGCGGCGAGGACGGCGGGTTCGAGTACTGGCCGCAGGGTGTCGATGGCGCCTCGATCCGGCATGAGGGCAACATCGACAACACCGCGATCGTGGCGGACAACGACTTCATGTGGCACCGGGTCAGGCCGACCGGCCGAGTCGAGGACGGCATGGTCACGCTGACCCGCGATGCGGCGTTGGTACGCCGAGACGCCGACACGTGGGCGATCGACGACGAGGGTGCCGAGGTTGCAAGCTTCCCGACCGAGAAGGTGCGAGTCAGCCTGTCGTGGAAGGCGATCGCATTCGATGACGAGGCCGATCGTCACCGCTACGACGAGCACACCGACGACATCGATCTGGCCGAGGTGCTGCGACGGTTCGCCGCTGACTTCGCCGAGCGCGGCGAGTCACTCGAGATCCCCGCCGACCCGGAAGCTGATCCGGAGTTCGTCCGCGCGCTCGCCGCCGCCTACGTGCAGTACCCGACATGATCGACGTCGTACTGGTCACCGGTCACGAAGAGCCGCACGGACCCGATCCCGAGACGCCGTTGCTGCTCGCCGCGTTGGAGGACCTCGGCCTCTCCGCGGTGATGGAACCGTGGGGGAGCGAGGCATCCGGTCAGGGCCGGCTCGTGGTGATTCGTACGCCGTGGGACTACGTCGATCGACGCGATGAGTTCCTTGCCTGGGCTCGCGAGATCGAGTCGGCTACCCGGCTGCTCAACCCACTCGACGTCCTGGACTGGAACAGCCACAAGAGCTATCTGCTCGATCTTGCCTACGCGGCGGTGCCGGTGATCCCGACCGCACTTGTGCCGCGGGAGGCATCCGAGGATGACCAGCTCGCTGCGTTGCAGGAGTACGAGGGCGAGGTCGTGATCAAGCCCGCCGTCTCTGTCGGCGCGATCGGTGCCCGGCTGATGGGCGCCAAGTCACCGGAAGCCGCCGGGCATCTTCGGGCCTTGATCGCGACCGGCGATGCGCTGGTGCAGCCATTCGAACCGACTGTCGTCGACGGCGAGACGTCGTTGGTCTACTTCGGCGGCGAGCTCAGCCACTCGGTTCGCAAGATTCCGGCCGAAGGGGACTACCGAGTGCAGATCTTCCACGGCGGCACGGTCGAGTCGCATGTCGCGACCGCTGAGGAGCAGGAAGTTGCAGCGCTCGCGCTGCTCGCCGTGACCACCGAGCTCGCGTACGGCCGCGTGGATCTCGTCGCTACGGCGCGCGGGCCGGTCGTCATGGAACTCGAGCTGATCGAGCCTCAGCTGTTCCTCGAAGCCGATTCTTCTGCGCCGGCTCGGTTCGCCGAGTATCTGCAGTCGCTGCTCACGACCGCGTAACCACCTGGCGGCATCTACTACAACGCATAGTAGGCTTGTGTCGTGAACTACGGCGAGGGCTGCTGATTGCCGGCGACGATCAACGGTGCACCGACCCACGTTCTGATCGTCCACGTCGTCGCCGTACTCCTGCCAATCTCGATCCTCGCGGCGTTGGCGCTTGTCGCCATCCCAGCGACCCGGCGCGCGTTCGGTCTGGTGACGGTCGCGATCGGCTTTGTCGGGTGTCTCGCCGTCCCGCTGGCATTCCTCAGTGGTGGGTCGTTGCGCCATCGGGTCGTCGACACCGCTCTGATCAATCGGCATGTTGAGCTGGCGCACCAGCTCCTGCCAGTCGCTGCCGTCTTTGGGCTGAGCCTTGCCGCGTTTGTGGTGGTGGACCTGCTCCGCAGGTTTCGCCATGACGAGCTGAACCGGGTGGAGACGGCGGCATTGGTCCATCTGCCGGCGGTGCGCGACTACTCGCGTCGCCATCGGCTGTTGGCGCTGTACCGAGTGACCGCTGCGCTGCTCGTGCTGACCGCAGTCGCCACCGGTGTTGCCGTTGTCCGAGCCGGCGACAGCGGCGCACAGGCCGCCTGGAAGGGCCATCTCCAACCGCTGAGCCAGCGCCGCTGATCACGAGTGCGGTTGCCCTCGCGCCCGCGCTTCTGTCCACCGGCTGTGGATGAAAAGTCGTTGCAAATAAACGGGTTTAGTCCATGAAACCGTCGTCCTAAGCGCCACTCGATCCCGAACTCGGTCATGTTGGATGAGATTGCTGATCTGTTCCTCGCCCAGCGCCGCCTCGACGCGGCGATCGACCGCCGGCTGCCGGCCTGCGAGGTCCGCGGGATCACCGTGACCGAACGCGGCCGATGCACCCGCTCCTGGCTCGTCGAAGAACTCCAGGTCAGCTCGAAGAAGCCGGCAACGGATCAGGACCGGCTGGGCGATGATCAATCACCCGGCGCTCGGTGCCGCGTTCGACGCCGGTGAGATCTCCGCCGAACAAGCCAGGGTCATCGACATCACACTGCGCAAGGTCGCGTCCGACTCCCATGACGTGGTCGAGTCGAACATGCTCACCGCCGCCAAGGCAGCGGACCCGGTCGCGCTCGGGCAGCTCGGCCGCACCATCCGGACCATGCTGGATGCTGACGACGACGCCGAGGCCGCTGCGCAGCGCCGGTATGACTCCCGTGGCTGGTGTTCAACCGCACCTTCCGCGGCATGATGCACCTCGAGGGAATGATCGACGATGAAGCCGCCGCGCTCACCGAACTCGCCAGCACCGCGCTCGACCGCGGGGACCTCCCCGACCACGGCGGATCCCCGCCGTCCTCGGCGGCGACAACGAGGTCCTCAACCTCGGCCGATCCACCCCGACCTGGAACAAAGCGCAACGCCGAGCCAGACGCATCACCGACCGTGGTTGCACCTTCCGGACTGCCAAGTCAGCCTCGACCGATGCCAGATCCACCACCTCAACTTCGTCAGCCACTACGGACCCACCGATCTGGCGAACGGAACCCAACTCTGCCGGTTCCATCACTGGCTCATCCACCACACCACTGGAAAGTCTGGCGCAACAACGACGGCAAAATCCAAGTCAGCGCAGCTGAGTAGTCGCCAGGAGAATTGACCGGGCGGCCCGAAGCGCCGTCGATAGCCTCAGCCGCCGTGACGCCAAGACGTGCATCGACGACCAAGGGCGTCCCGGGCCGCGCCGGTTGCTGGCGAAGACCGACATCGAAGCGGCGATCGCAGAGAAATGCCGATCAATTCCGTGAGTTCGGTGTAATCACCGCTCAGGAATGCCGATAACACAGCTATGAGACGACTCGCCGGATCTGCCGCTGCTGCTGTCCTTGTTGCCGTCGGCGGGATCGCGAGCGGTGCCGGCGCGGCTCCGGCTGCGGCCTCATCGGGTCACGCGGTGCAACGTCCGGTCGCCGGCACCCACTGCCGGGTGTTCCCGGCGAACAACGTCTGGAACGCCAACATCTCCAAGTTGCCGGTCAACAAGCGAAGCGCCCAGTGGGTGAAGAACATCGGCCGCTCCGACGACCTGCACCCCGACTTCGGTCCGTCGTTCGGCGCGCAGCCGGTGCCATACGGCATCCCGATCACGGCGGTCTCCGGCAGCCATCCCAGGGTGCACGTGAAGTTCATGTACTCCTCCGAGAGCGACCACGTGCGCTACCCGCTCGGCAAGGACACCAAGATCGAGGGCGGCCGGAATGCCTCCGGCGACCGGCACGCGATCGTCCTCGACAAGAAGACCTGCGTCGACTACGAGACCTGGCTGACCCGCGACACCAGACATGGCTGGACCGCCGGCTCCGGCGCGGTCTGGTCGTTGAAGACCAACAAGCTGCGCGAGAAGCCGAAGCTCAACCTTGGCCCGAACGGCCTGACCTCTGCCGACGCAGCCGGCCTGCCGATCCTTGCCGGCCTGTTGCGACCCAACGAGGTCAAGGCGGGGTACGTCGGTCACGCGATCCGGTTCACCGCACCGGTCTCCTCCGAGCGCTTCATCTGGCCGGCCGAGCACGAGGCGGGCAGCAAGAAGAGCCGCAACTACCCACCGATGGGTGCGCGATTCCGCCTCAAGGCGAGCTTCCCGCTCGCCGGCTACAGCCGCGACACCAAGGTCGTGCTCCGCGCGATGAAGACGTTCGGCCTGATCCTCGCAGACAACGGCTCGCCGTGGTTTTTCCAAGGCTCGGCGAGCAACGCCTGGTCCAACCCGATGATCGAACAGCTCAAGACGATCCCGGCCTCGGCGTTCCAGGCCGTCGACGAGTCGAGCCTCGAGGTCTCACCGCACAGTGGCGAGGTGCGCTGACCAGGTGACGTTTGGCGCGACTCGGGGCAGGATCTAGTTGTGACCACCGTCGCGTCCTACGCCGCCGGCACGAGCGCAGTGCCGCTGCTCGGCGAGACGATCGGTGACAACCTCGCACGCACCGCTGCGAGGGTGCCCGACTCGCTCGCGCTGATCGACTGCGCGACCGACCGGCGCTGGACGTATCGCGAGCTCGATGCCGCGGTCGACGCCCTCGCCACCGGCCTGCTCGGACTCGACCTGGAAGCCGGCGACCGGCTCGGCATCTGGGCGCCGAACTGCGCCGAGTGGGTGCTGGTGCAGTACGCGACCGCGCGGGTCGGCGTCGTAATGGTCAACATCAACCCTGCCT
The DNA here is from genome assembly GCA_036268295.1 of Mycobacteriales bacterium. Taxonomy (GTDB): domain Bacteria; phylum Actinomycetota; class Actinomycetes; order JAFAQI01; family JAFAQI01; genus DATAUK01. The sequence continues at coordinate 28,390 of DATAUK010000036.1, forward strand.
ACCGGACCCGCGAGTTGACCTATGCGCTGAAGCAGTCGGGCTGCCGGCTTTTGGTGTCGGCGCCGGAGTTCAACACCTCGAACTACCGCGAGATGGTCGACGAGGTTCGCGGCGATCTGCCTGAGCTGGAGACCGTGATCTATCTCGGCACGTCGGCGTGGGACGACCTCGCCAACCGTGACGGATCAGCAGCGGCGTTGCGGGAGCGCGCCGCCACGCTGTCGCCGGATGACCCGATCAACATCCAGTACACCAGCGGCACCACCGGGTTTCCCAAGGGCGCGACGCTGAGCCACCACAACATCGTGAACAACGGGTTCTTCATCGGCGAGGGCTGCCGATACACCGAAGCCGACCGGGTCTGCATCCCGGTGCCCTTCTATCACTGCTTCGGCATGGTGCTCGGCAATCTCGCCGTGACCACCCACGGCGGCGCGATCGTGATTCCGGCGCCGGGCTTCGCCCCCGCGCTGACACTGCAGGCAGTGCAGACCGAGAAGTGCACCTCGCTGTACGGCGTACCGACGATGTTCATTGCCGAGCTGGCGCTGCCGGACTTCGCCAGCTACGACCTCAGCTCGCTGCGCACCGGCATCATGGCCGGCTCGCCGTGCCCGGTCGAGGTCATGAAGCGCGTCGTCACCGAGATGCACATGGCCGAGGTGACGATCTGTTATGGCATGACCGAGACCTCGCCGGTGTCGACGCAGACACGGGCCGACGACGACCTCGATCGCCGGGTGTCGACGGTCGGCCGGGTCCACCCGTTCGTCGAGGTGAAGGTGGTCGACCCGGAGACCGGCCTCACTGTCGCCCGCGGCGAGCCAGGTGAGCTCTGCACCCGCGGCTACTCGGTGATGCTCGGCTACTGGTCCGATCCGCAGCGCACCGCGGAGGTCATCGACGCCGCTCGCTGGATGCACACCGGCGATCTGGCCACGATGGACGACGAGGGCTACCTCAATATCGTCGGGCGGATCAAGGACATGGTGATCCGCGGCGGCGAGAACGTCTACCCGCGCGAGGTCGAGGAGTTTCTCTACAGCCATCCGGCGATCGCCGACGTACAGGTCGTCGGCGTGCCGGATGAGAAGTACGGCGAGGAGCTCTGCGCCTGGATCGTGGTACGGGATGGCCAGAACATCACCGAGGAGCAGGTGCGCGAATTCTGCGCCGGCCGGCTGGCGCACTTCAAGGTGCCGCGCTACGTGATGGTCGTGGCCGAGTTTCCGATGACCGTGACGGGCAAGGTGCAGAAGTTCAAGATGCGCGAGGCCTCGATCGAGCGGCTCGGTCTGGAGCGGGCGGCGAGCGATATCACCGCGTAACCGCGGGGCAGCGGCGGGTCGGCGTTAATTCGGTGGCTTCGACAAGCGAGACTGGTAGCACGGAGCAAGCACCACAAATCCCAAGCAGACCATGAGGGGTCTCGTCTGTCATGCACGCCGCGTATTCGGCCCTAGGCCGCTTCACCGTCCGCTACCGCTGGCTGGTCCTGCTGAGCTGGCTGGTCGTGATCATCGGCTCGTTCTTCGTCTTCCCGTCGCTGAACAGCGTGGTCAAGGCCAACAACTCCGACTTCCTGCCGAAGAAGGCGCCGAGCGAGATCGCCAGCGAGCTGGCTTCCCCGCTGCAGAACTCCAACTTCACTCCGGTGCCGATCGTCGTGTCCGCCACCAGCGGCAAGCTCACCGCCGCGGACGCGCCGTACGTTCAGTCGCTCATCACCGCGCTCGGCAAGGTCAACCACGTGAAGCAGGTGCGCGACCTCGGCAGCTCGCCGGACGGCGTCGCGAACCAGATCCAGACATTGGCCGACATCAACCTCGGGCAGGACGGTCCGTCCAAGACGCTGGTTGACGACCTCACGACTGCGGTCAAGTCGGTCCGGGCCCCGCCCGGAGTCCGAACCAATGTTGCCGGCCAGCTCGCCGACCAGATCGCGAACGAGGAGAAGTCCGGCAACACCGCGAACAAGATCCAGTTCCTGACGCTGATCTTCATCTTCCTCCTGCTCGTGCTGATCTTCCGTTCGCCGCTCGCTCCACTGATCACGCTGCTGCCGGCGTTGCTGATCAGCTTGTTCGCCGGCCGGGTCGTCGCCGAGCTCACCCATGCCGGGCTACAGGTCTCGTCGCTGTCCCAGATCATGCTGATCATCCTGGTCCTCGGTGCCGGCACCGACTATGCGTTGTTCCTGATCTTCCGGGTGCGTGAGGAGATCAGATCCGGCTTGCCGCCGCGCGAGGCGATCGTGCGTTCGGTCGAGCGGGTGGGTGAGTCGATCACGTTCTCGGCCAGCACCGTGATCGCGGCGCTGCTCACCCTGCTCGCCGCGACGTTCGGCATCTACTCGAGTCTCGGCGCACCGCTCGCGATCGCGATCTTCCTGATGCTGCTTGCCGGCCTCACGCTGTTGCCGGCGCTGCTCGCGATCTTCGGTCGAGCCGTGTTCTGGCCGATCAAGCTCAAACCGGAGGTGGCCGGCCAGCCTCCGCTGTGGGGACGGGTCGCGGGCCGGGTCATCGCCCGCCCGGTCGTCACGCTCGTGGTCGGCATCCTCGCATTCGGCGGACTGTCAGTTGCGGTTCTCGGCTACACCGCAGCCGGCTTCGGCAACTCGGTCGCGGCGCCTAACGGCTCGGCCGCCAAGGCAGGCGACGACGTCCTCACAGCCCATTTCCCCAAGGCTGCCGCCAATCCCACTAACGTGATCTTCAAGTTCAACCAGCCGGTGTGGACCCAACCTGCCGAGCTCGACCAGGCGCAGACCCTGCTGTCCAAGGCGTCGGTGTTCAACCAGGTCACCGGCCCCACCACACCCAACGGGGCGCAGCTCGGAGGTACGGCGTACCAGCGGCTTCACAACGAGATCGCAAAAGCCGTGCCGCTCGGCGACCCGCGCAAGCTGCCAGCCGTTCAGCCGGCCGGTGTCAACCTGCCGGCGGCGGACTATGCCTTGTATCGCTCCGAGGCCAACTATGTGAGTCGCAACGGCGAGACCGTGCAGTATCTGGCCAGCCTCACGGTGGGCGACCCGGCGTCGACCAAGGCGCTGCACACCGTGCCGCAGATCCGGACCGAGGTCTACGCGGTCGGGGCGCAGGTGCACGCAGCGCAGACTGCGGTCGGCGGCGAGGCGCCGGCCTTCTATGACATCGCGGCGACCTCCGATCACGACCTCAAGACCGTCATCCCGATCGCGATCGTGATCATCGCGATCCTGCTCGCGCTGGTGATGCGAAGCCTGGTCGCGCCGCTGTATCTGATCGTGTCGGTCGCGCTGTCCTACTGCGCGGCGCTCGGGCTGTGTGTCCTGGTCTTCCAGAAGCTCGCTGGCCACGGCGGGCTGACGTTCTTCTTACCGTTCCTGATGTTCATCTTCCTGCTGGCATTGGGCGAGGACTACAACATCCTCGTCATGACCCGGATCCGCGAGGAGGCGCACGACGTACCGCTGCGCGAGGCGGTGCGCCACGCCGTCGGTGCGACCGGTTCGACGGTGACCAGCGCCGGTCTGGTGCTGGCGGGCACCTTTGCGGTGTTTGCTGTCGTCGGGAGCCAGATGCCGGGCGGTCAGCAGTTCGCCGACCTCGGCGCCGGCCTGGCGATCGGCATCCTGATGGACACCTTCTTGGTCAGGACGCTGCTCGTGCCCTCGACGGTGGCGATCCTCGGCCGCTGGAACTGGTGGCCGAGCGACCTGCACGACCGTCACAAGGACACGCCGGAGCAGCCGGCATAACGCAGCCGGGGCCGTCGTCGGCCACACTGATGGTCTTGTGAGTTCCCTTGCTCGCTGGTGCTATCGCCGCCGCTGGATCGTGTTGTCCGCCTGGTTGGTCGCATTGCTTGTGAGCCTCGGCTTGTCGTTCGCAGTCGGCTCCCACTACGACAACGACTTCAGCCTGCCCGGCACCGACAGCCAGCGGGCAGCCGATCTGCTCAGCGCCAGCTTCCCGGCGCGGTCCGGCGATCTCGACACAATCGTGCTGCAGAGCCACCCCGGAACGCTCACCGATCCGTCGACCCGCGCGAGGGTGACCGCGATGCTCGCCGAGGTCGCGGCGCTGCCGCACGTGTCCGGAGTCGTCTCGCCATACACCGCGCAGGGCGCCGGTCAGCTCGACCAGAGCGCCACGATCGGGTACGCCAACGTGGCGTTCGACGAGTCCGGTGTCGACCTTCCGACCGGTGCGATCAACCAGGTCATCACGACCGCGCTCGCGATCCGGTCGCCCAGCCTTCAGGTAGCACTCGGTGGTCAGGCGATCGGCGTCGTGAAGCAGCCCGGCATCGGCGCGGCGGAGTTCGCCGGTGTCCTGGCCGCGGCGATCATCCTGTTCCTGGCGTTCGGATCGGTGCGTGGCATGGTCCTGCCGCTGATCACGGCGTTGGTAGCGGTGGGCATGGGTACGTCGCTGATCGCCTTGCTCTCACACGGCATCACGGTGGCGCCGTTCGCGACCGAGCTCGCCAGCCTGATCGGGATCGGCGTCGGCATCGACTATGCGCTGTTCATCGTCAGCCGCCATCGCAACAACCTGCTCCACGGCATGGAATCCGAGGATTCGGTCGCCGCGGCGCTCAACACCTCTGGCCGGGCCGTGCTGTTCGCCGGCGCGACCGTCTGTGTCGCACTGCTCGGGCTGATCCTGCTGGGCGTGACGCTGCTGGTTGGTGTCTCTCTCGGCGCTGCGATCACCGTCGCCCTGACGATGCTCACCTCGCTCACCCTGCTGCCGGCGTTGCTTGGCTTCATGGGTCCGAGGGTGCTCGGTCGTCGCCGGCTTTCCCGGCTTCAGCGCAACGGGCCCGACGACAGCCACGTCACCGGGCGATGGCTGAGCTGGGCGCGGATCGTCGACCGGCGTCGAGCGGTGCTGGCGATCGTTGCGACCGCGGTCATCGTGTTGATCGGCCTGCCGGCTCTCGCGCTTCGGCTCGGAGCGAGTGATCAGGGCAACGACCCGAAGAGCCTCACCACCCGACAGGCCTACGATCTGCTCGCCGAAGGCTTCGGTCCGGGCTTCAACGGGCCGCTGGAGATCACGGTCGCGCTCAGCTCGCCGGGAGACGCCGCAACGTTGGCGCCGCTTTCGGCAACGATCAAGAAGACACCGGGAGTCGTCACCGTGAGTCCGGTCACGGTCGCCGCCAACCACACGACGGCGGTGTTCAGCGTGGTGCCATACGGCGCCCCCGAGGACGCCACGACGGCGACGCTGGTGAATCGGCTTCGCCACCGGGTGATCCCGGCCGCGATCGCCGGCACCACGATCCGAGCCGCCTACGTCGGCGGCAACACCGCCGGCTTCATCGACTTCGCGCACGTGCTGTCAACCAAGCTGCCGTTGTTCGTCGGCGTGGTCATCGCGGTCGCGTTCCTGTTGCTGCTGCTCGCATTCCGCAGCCTCGTCATCCCGGTAGTCGCGTCGATCATGAACGTCCTGGCTGCGGCAGCGTCGTTCGGTCTGCTGGTCTTCGTCTTCCAGCAAGGCCACCTCGGCTCACTGTTCAGCATCGGCCGTCCCGGGCCGATCGATGCGTTCCTTCCGGTGATGCTGTTCGCGATCCTGTTCGGGCTCTCGATGGACTACCAGGTGTTCCTGGTGAGCCGGATGCACGAGGAATGGATCCACACCGACGACAACCAGCGGGCTGTGACGGTCGGGCAGGCCGAGACCGGCCGGGTGATCACCGCGGCGGCCAGCATTATGATCGTGGTCTTCATGGCGTTCGTCTTCGCCGGTCAGCGGGTGATCGGAGAGTTCGGTCTCGGGCTCTCCGGTGCGGTGCTGCTGGATGCGTTTGTGCTCCGCACCGTGCTGGTGCCGGCGATCATGCACGGTCTCGGCCGCTCGAACTGGTACCTACCCGGCTGGCTCGACCGGGTCCTGCCGCACCTCAGTATCGACCCACCGGACGCAGCCGACTACATCGACGTGATCCTCGACGAGCCGGCCGGCGTCGTACCTGGCTGAGCTCAGGCGGTGCTCGCCTGCGGACGCAACGCCAGGCCGGCAGGTTGCGGCCCGAGCCGCCAGCCTGCTCGACCTCAACATGCCGGTTCTCGACGGCGTCGAGACCACGACGATTCTGACCGCGAAGTACCCGCAGGTCGCGGTCGATTCTTACGACGTACGTCGACGACGCGACTGACCAGCCGCGAGGCCGAGATCCTCCAGCTGCTCGCAAGCGGCATGACCAACCCGGAGATCGCCGACGCGCTGGTGCTAAGTGGTCACACCATCAAGACCCACATCAATCACAACCTCACCAAGACCGGCTCGCGGGATCGCGCCGCCGCGACCCGCTAGGTCCAGGAGCACGATCTGATCTGAGAGCGCTCAGACGCCCCAGTCGTAGCGAAGCGGCAAGCCGGAGGTGCCGTGGTCGTCGACCCGGACTCCGACCACCTGGTGCAACTCGATCGTGCGGCGCTCGAAGCCCAGCCGTGAGCCGGCCATGTAGAGCGCCCAGACCTTCGCCCGGCCGAGGCCGACCTCCTTGACCGCCTCGTCCCAGTGGTCGTTGAGGTTGTCGCACCAGCCGTGCAGCGTCTTTGCGTAGTGCTCGCGCAGGTTCTCCTCGTGGCGGATCTCGAAGCCGTTGTCCTGCATCGCCGAGATGATCCGGCCGACGCCTTCGAGCTCGCCGTCGGGGAAGACGTACCGGTCGATGAAGCCGCGGATGTGCACCCGCTCGGTGGTCGTCGGGCGGGTGATGCAGTGGTTCATCAGCCGGCCCTGCGGCTCGAGCTTCGAACGCAGGAAGCTGAAGTAGGACCCGAGGTTCGCGGCGCCGATGTGCTCGGTCAGGCCGATCGAGGAGATCGCATCGAAACTCGACTCCCGGACATCGCGGTAGTCGCAGAACCGCACCTCGGCGACATCGCTGAGGCCGTCCTCGGCGATCGCCTTGGCGGCCCACTCGGCCTGCTGGCGGGACAGCGTGACACCCAACGCGCGTACGCCGTAGTGCTTCGCGGCGTGGCGGACCATGCCGCCCCAACCGCAACCGACGTCGAGCAGGCGCATGCCGGGCTTGAGGGCAAGCTTGCGCGCGACCAGGTCGTACTTGTGCTCCTGCGCCTCCTCCAGCGTCGAGTCCTCGGTCGGATAGCAGGCGCAGGTGTAGGTCATCGATGGCCCGAGCACCCACTCGTAGAACGTGTTGGACACGTCGTAGTGATGGCTGATCGCCTCGGCGTCACGCGCCTTGGAGTGCCGGAAGCCGTCCCGCAGCCGTCGCACGCTGTACTCCTCGCTCGGCGGGTCCACCCAGCGAAGCGCCTTCGGGTCGAGGTTGCGAAGCACCTCGAGGCGATCGGACCACGACAGCCTCCCGACCCGGTCGCTCCACAGCAGCGACAGCGCCTCGTAGAGATCACCCTCGATCTCGAGCTCGCCGCCGATGAACGCGCGCGCCATGCCCAGTGAGCTCGGCGCGGTGATCAGATAAGACAGCGCCGCGGGCGAGCTCAGCGTGATCTTCACGTCCGCGCCGGGGGGCCCGGCGGTGCTGCCGTCGTAGGCAGCGACCCGAAGAGCGGGGCGACCGAGTGCCTGCGACACGACGTCGGCGATCGGCTTGCGGGGCATCATCTCTCCTGAAGTTGACGCAACATTATCGGCGTTGCACGGTCTTGGCATAGAGGTCGAGCAGGCGGCTGTCGGGGTCGTAGGTCTTCTTGAGCAACTCGTAGGTGTCGCCGCCGTACGTCGCCCAGAACTCATCCTCGGGGTAGAACGCGGTCGAGTACAACGACTTGCGGCCAGCGAGCTCGGCGACCTTCTCCTCGATGGCGCGGTTGTGAAACCCGTCGGTGTGGCCGGCCGGCAACGGCGCGGTCGACCAGAACCCGACGTTGACATAAAGGGTGGCCGGATCGAGCGCGTACAGATCCCAGGTCGCGTCGGGATCGCGCTGCTTCATCGGGCACATCCAGACCGGCGCGATGCCGGTGCGCTCGTCGAGGAACTCGATGAACTCCGCCAACCTCGCGACCGGGATCTCGACGTCCTGGATGACCTCTTCTTCGGCCGGCTTACTGTGGCGCGCATCGATTCGGCGCTTGACACCGTACTTGCGTTCCAGCGCGATCAGCTTCCAGTAGACGTCCGAGCGTCGCCATCGGCGCGGCCAGATCCGCCGGATTCGGGGGTTCTGCGCTCCGAACGCCCGCGAGCACCAGAACCAGTCGGTGTCCCAGCGCCAGAGGTAGTCGTGGGTCGTGAGGTAGTCGACCGAACGTTGCTGGATCGAGCGGTAGTAGATCTGCTGGCCGGTGTAGCTCGAGGCGCTCGGTGCGGTGCGCGAGTAGCTCGCGAGCGTGAGGTAGCACTCGCGCGGTGAGAACCAGGTCCCATCGACGAAGTCGACCGGCTCGCCCTGCCACTCCCGCCCGGCACAGACCTCGTCGATGGCCGCGGCGCACTCGTCGACACTGTGGAACCGGACGTGGCGGAGTCGGACGTAGGGCGTCACCGGCTCGAGCTCGATCTTGATCCGCAGCGCATAACCGAGTGAGCCGTAGGAGTTGGGGAAGCCATAGAACAGATCGCGGTGCTCACCGTCCGGGGTTGCCGTCACCACCCGGCCGTCACCGGTCAGCACGTCCATCTCGATCACCGACTCGTGCGGGCAGCCGTTGCGGAACGTCGCCGACTCGATGCCGAGCCCGGTGACGGCACCGCCGAGCGTGATCGTCTTGAGCTGCGGCACGCACAGCGGCACCAGGCCGTGCGGCAGCGTGGCGGCGACGAGGTCCTCGTACGTGGTCATCGCGAGCACATCTGCGGTCTTGGACGCGCGGTCGATGCTCAGGACACCGGTGAAGCCGTCGGCGTCGAGCGCCGAGTGGGCGGCGGCGCGAGGACGGAACAGGTTCGAGGTTTGCTTGGACTTCCGGAGCCGGATCGGTGCGCCGGCCGGCAGCGCCAGGAGCGCGCGGCGGAGCGCCTCGACGCGCCGGTCGTAGGCAGCACGTGCCGATCCTTCAGCCACCCACGAAGCCTACGCCGGAGGGCCGCGTCGTTGCCCGGCCGGTCGCTGCCGAAAGAAGTTGCATGCTGGCAGGCAAGTATATTATGATCGATCCGTGCCCGCCAAAACCGCCAGCCAGCTCGATGTCGAGACTGCGGCGCGGCTGCGCGCAGTGGTCGGCCAGCTTTCGCGGCGGTTCACCAGGCTGGCTCGCGGCTCCGGCCTCACCCCCAGCCAGCTCTCGGCGCTCGGCGTCATCGCCAGGCGAGGCCCGATTCGGCTCTCCGAGCTTGCCGAGTACGAGAGCGTCAACCCGACCATGCTGAGCCGGCTGGTCGCGGCACTCGATGAAGCCGGCCTGGTGAGGCGACGCACCGATCCCGCTGACCGTCGAGCCGGATTGCTCGAAGTCACCGCGACCGGCCGTCGTACCCATGACCGGCTGCGGGCGGAGCGCGGTCGGGTGCTGACCGCCGGACTCGAGCGACTCGATCCTGAGCACGTCGCGGCCGTCGAGGCAGCGTTGCCGGCACTGGAAGCGCTGATCGAGGCGCTCTCCGGCCGGGACGGCACGGTCAAATGACGCCGATGCAACGGCTGCGCCGCGACACCTTCGCTTCGCTGTCGAACCCGAACTACCGGCTGTACTTCGGCGGCCAGGCGATCTCGCTCGTCGGCACCTGGATGCAGACGATCGCGCAGTCGTTTCTCGTCCTGCACATCACCGGCTCCGGTTTCGACGTCGGTCTGATCGTCGCGCTACAGACCCTTCCGGTTCTCTTGCTCGGGCCGTACGCCGGTGTGGTGGCCGACCGGGTCGACAAACGCAAGATGATGATCGGCCTGCAGTCACTGATGGGAGTTCAGGCGCTGGTCTTCGGCATCCTGACGCTGACCCACGTGATCTCGTTGTGGCAGATCGCGGTCCTCGCGATGCTCCTCGGCCTCAACAACACGTTCGAGAACCCAGCCAGGCAGACGTTCGTGATGGAGATGGTCGGCCCGACCGACCTGCGCAACGCGGTCACCCTCAACTCGGTCCTGGTCAACGTCGCGCGAGCGGTCGGTCCGGCGGTGGCGGGCATCATCATCGCGGCCGGCGGGTACGGCGTCTGCTTCCTGATCAACGCCGCGAGCTTCATCGCCGTGGTCGCGTCATTGCTGCGGATGGACGTCAGCATGCTGGCGCCGGCCGAGCCGACTCGTCGCGGTCGCGGACAGCTGCGAGAAGGAATTCGTTATGTCCGGAGCGAGGTCGGCCTCGCGATCCCGCTGGTGATGATGGCGATCGTCGGATGCCTGGCGTATGAGTTCCAGGTGACGTTGCCGGTCATGGCCACGCGAGCCTTCCACGGCGGGTCGGTGACCTATGGCTTCATGACGGCCTCGATGGGTGTCGGTGCCGTCATCGGCGGGTTGTACGCGGCCGGTCGCGGCAAGACCGGGCTGGCGTCCTTGACCCGCTCCTGCGTGATCTTCACCGTCGTGATCGCGGCGGCGGCACTCGCACCTGACCTGACCGTGGAGCTCATCGCGCTGGCCGCTGTCGGCGCCGCGAGCGTCACGTTGTTATCCAAGGGCAACAGCACGTTGCAGCTCGCCGCCGCGCCGCAAATGCGCGGGCGGGTGATGGCGCTGTGGGCAGTCGCGTTCCTCGGCTCGACCCCGATCGGCGGCCCCGCCGCAGGCGCCGTCGCGCAGTACATCGGGCCGCGCTGGGGGCTCGGGCTCGGCGCGCTGGCCTGTGCGCTGGCCGCGTTGCTCGGTGGGTTGGTGTTGCGACGGGTGCGCGCGCTGCCGATCACCGAGACTCGCGTCACCACGGCCACCGAGGAGGAGGCCGAGGCCGTGCTCGAAGTTGCCGAGGCCGCCCGCTAGCGTCTTGCGACGTGGGCGACGTCAGCGAGCAGTGGCACAGTCGCCGAAACGAGGCCAAGTTCTACTGGGTCTACGGCAAGCAGCGCGCGGCCGCTGGCTGGCACCTCCGTCACTGCACGTCGGTTGGCGTCCAGGCCACCATCCTTGGCCATCCGACCGTCGACGCGTCGGACATGATCGTCGGCGATCACTTCAAGATCTGGTCGGTTCGCCGCAAGACCCTGGTGACCGGCTGGGGCAAGCTGCGGATCGGAGACCGGGTCTTTCTCAACACCGGGGTCTTCGTTTCGTGCGTCCATGAGATCACGATCGGCAATGACGTCGCGATCGCCAACGATGCCTATCTGACCGACAGCGACAGCCATGGCGTCGAGGGCCGCAAGGTACGAGAGGCGCCGATTCGGATCGGCGACGGCGCATGGATCGGTGCCCGCGCGATCATCCTGCCCGGTGTCACGATCGGCGCACGAGCGCTGGTCGCAGCCGGCGCAGTCGTCACCCGTGACGTGCCGAATGACACGTTGGTCGGCGGCAACCCGGCACGGGTCATCCGCGAGCTGATCTACCCGGACGGCGTCACCAAGGCCTGGCACGACTAGGCGACGGCGGCCTGGGGTGGGATCGGGCCGCGGTGGCGGCGGAGCTCGTCGGCGGTCGCCCGCTTGGCGCGCGGTGCGGTGACCGGTGTCGGCGGCTGTGGCTGCGGCACCACGGACTTGCCCGGAAGTGACAGCCGCATCAAGGTCCGCAGCACCTGGCCGTACTGCCGATGCAGCGGACCGGTGGTGTAGGGCAGGTTGTACTTCTCGCACAGCGCCTTGACCCGCACCGCGATCTCCGGATAGCGGTTGCACGGCAGATCGGGGAACAGGTGGTGCTCGATCTGGTAGCCGAGGCTGCCGGACATCACATGGAGGAGCCGGCTGCCCTCGAAGTTGGCGGAGCCGAGGAGTTGGCGGAGATACCACTGGGCCTTGGTCTCGTCGTCGAGCTCGGCCTCGTCGAACTTCTCCGCGCCGTCGGGGAAATGGCCGCAGAAGATGATCAGGTACGACCATAGGTTGCGGATGATGTTGGCGGTGAAGTTGGCCGACAGCGTCGTGGCCCAGGACGGCCCGGACAGCAGCGGGAAGATGACGTAGTCCTTGCCGACCTGGCGGCGTACCTTGCGCCAGATCCCGCCCAGCTGCCGTTTCATCTCGGCCGGGTCCTTCTTGCCCTTACGGATGCTCTCGATGTCGAGGTCGTGCAGCGCCACCCCCCACTCGAACAGCAGCGCCAGCAAGGCGTTGTAGACCGGCTGGCCGAGGTTGACCGGATGCCACTTCTGGTCGCTGGTGACCCGCAGGATGCCGTAGCCGACGTCGTTGTCCTTGCCGATGACGTTGGTGAAGGTGTGGTGCATGAAGTTGTGCGAGTGCTTCCACTGCTCGGCCGGGCAGGTGTTGTCCCACTCCCAGGTGCCGGAGTGGATTTCCGGATCGTTCATCCAGTCGAACTGACCGTGCATGACGTTGTGGCCGATCTCCATGTTCTCGAGGATCTTGCCGGTCGCGAGCATCGCGGTCCCGGCCACCCAGGCCGGCGGGAGCATGCTCGCGAACAGCGTGATCCGCGCGGCGACGACCAGCCGGCGCTGGATATAGATCATCTTGCGGATGTAGGCGGCATCCTTCTCGCCGCGCAGTGACTCGATGTCGCGCCGGATCTCGTCGAACTCCTTGCCGAGAGCTTCCACATCCTCCTCGGTGAGGTGGGCGAACGAGGCAACGTCAGAGATAGCCATGATTTCTGATCCCTCAGATCTCTAGTACGCAGTCACCGGCGGCAGCCGTGACGCAGGTCTGTACCCCTTGGTTCTCCTGGTATTCCGCGCCGTTTCTCAGGTCCTTGACGGTTCCCTTCTTCAGCGGGATCACACAGGTGTGGCAGATTCCCATCCGGCAGCCGAATGGCATCGTGATGCCCGCCGCTTCACCGGCTTCGAGGATTGTGGTGGCGCCGTCGAGGTCGACCTGCTCGCCGGAGGCCGCGAAGGTCACGTGACCGCCCTCCGCCGACGTGGTGAGCGTCGCCGAGAACCTCTCGACGTGAAGCGCCTTGCCGATCCTGGCCGCTTCCCAGTGCTTCTCGGCGGCTTCGAGCATCGGCGCCGGCCCGCACACCCAGGTCTGGCGCTGCTTCCAGTCCGGGCAGGCGTCGGCGAGTTTGTTGGTGTCGAGCAGGCCGTGCTCGTCGTCGAAGTTCTCGACCATCAGCAGGCTGGGATGCGCCTCGGCCAAGGCCAGCCGCTCGTCGCGGAAGATCGCCTGGTCGCGGCTCGGCGCGGAATGGATGTGGACGACGTCGGGCATGGTGCCGCGACGATGCATGGTGCGCAGCATCGACATCACTGGAGTGATGCCGCTGCCGCCGGTCCAGAACAGCACCTTCGGTGGCGGTGGGTCAGGCAGCACGAACTCGCCCTGCGGTAGTGCCAGCCGGACGATCGTCCCGGCGGCAAGGCCGCGCACCAGGTGCTCGGACAGGAATCCCTCAGGCATCGCCTTGACCGTGATCGTGATGTCCGCCGAGCGGTTCCCGTTGCCGGCGTTGGCCTCGCCGACCGGCACCGAGCTGATCGAGTAGGACCGCCAGTGCCACCTGCCATCGAGGTTGACCCCGATGCCGACGTACTGCCCCGGCTGGTAGTCGGCGGCGAAGCCCCAGCCCGGCTTGATCACGAGTGTGGCAGCGTCGTCGGTCTCTGGAATGACCTCGATCACCTTGCCGCGGAGCTCACGCGCGCTCCACAGCGGGTTGAGCAGGTGCAGGTAGTCATCAGGCAGCAGTGGAGTGGTCATCCGGGCCAGCACGCTGCGCAGCTGCGCGGTGGTCAGCCGCGAAAGCACAGAAGAAAAGTAACTGTTACCCATAGTTTCAGATACTATAGAGACGTGAGTGCGGCTGAGTCAACCGAGCGAGCGCCGGACGGTCGCCGGGATCGCTGGCGCGCCCACCGCGAAGTACGCCGTGGCGAGTTGATCGCCGCCGTCATCGCCGCCGTCGGCGAGCTCGGTCCGGCGGTGGGGATGGACGACATCAGCGCGGCGTCCGGGATCGCGAAGCCGGTCTTCTACCGCTACTTCAGCGACAAGGCCGACCTGTTCCTCACGGTCGGCCGCGCCGTCGCGGAGTCGGTCGTCGCGGACACCATGGCGGCGATCGACCGGGCCGGCTCACCGCGGGCGAAGCTCGAGGCCGGCATCGACGCGTACGTCGCCGGCATCGAGGCCAACCCGCAGCTCTACCGGTTCGTCGCGACCCACCGCAGCACCGGCCGAACCGCCGGCGGTGACCTGCTCGGCGACTACGCCAGCGTCGTCGGCCTGCACGCATCCCGGGTCATCGGCGATTTCATGCGCGAGGCGGGGATGGACTCCGGCGTTGCCGACCCGTGGGGTTTCGGGATAGTCGGGCTGGTCCGGTCCGCCACCGACCGCTGGTTGGAGCAGCCGGCGATGAGCCGCGCCGCATTGGTGGCCTACCTCACGGATCTGGTCTGGCCCGGTCTGTCCGCCTCGCCAGCGCGGCAGCCGACCGCCGACGCGGGATAGTGGGCGAGTGCTAGCCGCCGTCCGACCCGCGCGCCATCCGAACGCGACGATCGCGGTTGTTGTGCTGGCGTGGATCTCCACGGCGCTGTTGCTCGACCACGGTCTGGGAAGCCATGGCGCGTCGATGGCGCAGCAGCGCTGGCTCGGTGTCGGCACCTGGTTGTTGCTGATCGCATTGCTGACGCGGGAGCCGGTGCGGATCCGGGCGCAGGTCGGCGTCGTCGTCGGGTTCGCGACCGTCATCGAATACACGTTCTCCTACGAGCTGCACGTCTACATCTACCGGCTTCACGACGTGCCGTGGTTCGTGCCGCCCGGTCACGGTCTGGTCTATCTCGGGGCATTGGCTATCGGCCGCTCGCTCGCAGTGATGACGCGAGCTCGGTTGTTGATCTCGCTGACGCTCGCGGTCAGTGGCGGGTACGCCGTCTGGGGATTGTTCTTCTCCGGTCGGCAAGATCTGTTGGGAATGCTGTGGTTCGGGTGTCTCGCGGCGTTCCTGCTCCGCGGCCGCCAGCCGACGGTGTTCGTCGGCGCGTTCGTGGTGGTGACCTATCTGGAGCTGCTCGGCACCCACCTCGGGACCTGGACCTGGCAGGTCCGCGACCCGATCGGCCACCTGATCTCGATGGGCAACCCGCCGTCCGGTGCCGCCGGCGGCTATGGCTTCTTTGACGCCGCCGCGCTCGCGCTGGCGCCCCGGGTCGACGCGCTGTTAGCCCGGCGGCGCAAGCGCGGCGAGCAGGTCGTCGTGCAGCAACCCGTTGCTGCACACCACGCTGCCGCCGTCGGCGCGCTCGACTCCTGACAGGTCGCTGAACCGGCCGCCTGCCTCCTTGACGATCACCTGGAGCGCGGCGAGGTCCCACAGCGAGAGCTCGGGCTCGCACGAGCCGTCGACGACGCCTTCGGCCACCATCATGTGCGACCAGAAGTCACCGAACGCGCGACTTCGCCAGACCCGGCCGAGCAGCTCGAGGAACTCCGGCAGCTGGCCGCGCTGCTTCCAGCCGGTGAGGGACGAGTGAGACAGGTAGGCATCGCCGAGCGCGGCCACCTTCGACACCTGGCAACGACGTGGCTCGCCATTGCCGAACCGGCTCCAGGCACCGCCGCCGGTCGACGCCCACCAGCGCCGCCCCAGCGCGGGCGCGGAGACCACCCCGACCTCGGTCTTTTCGTGGTGCTGCAACGCAATCAGCGTTGCCCAGATCGGCACCCCGCGGACGTAGTTCTTGGTGCCGTCGATCGGGTCGATCACCCAACGTCGGGCTCCGGCGCCGCTGACGCCGTACTCCTCGCCGAGGATGGCATCATCGGGCCGATCGACCTCGATTCGTTCCCGGATCCCGCGTTCGGCGGCGCGATCCGCGTCGCTCACCGGAGTGAGGTCGGGCTTGGACTCGACGACCAGGTCGGCGGCGAGAAAGCGCGCCATCGTCACCGCGTCGGCGGCATCAGCCAGCTCGTGTGCGAGCCGAAGGTCGGCAGCCCAGTCCGTCACGGCGTTACACTACCGGTGCTTGACACGAACGCCCTTCGTGTAAAGAATGACGGCAATGGTCGAAATCCGGACAACTCGCGATGCCCTGCTCGACGCGGCGTACGACGTGGTGGTCGCAGGTGGTTGGCAGGGCGCGCGGATGCTCGATGTGGCGAGCGCGGCGGGAGTCTCGCGCCAGACCCTCTACAACGAGTTCGGCTCCAAGGACGCGCTTGCCCAGGCCCTCGCGATGCGCGAGGCGCAACGTTTCATCGACGGCATCAACCGGTTCCTCGACGACATGCATCCGAGTGCGCCGGTGGCGGCCATCGCCGCCGCGACCGAGTGGACGATCCGCGAGGCCGCCGACAACCCGCTGCTCAAGGCGGTGCTGACCGACGACACCAGCGAGCTGCTGCCGTTCCTGACCACCCGCGGCGAGGCGGTCATCGGCGCCGCGCGATCCAACATCGAGAGCTATTGGCAAGCCCACTGGCCCGACATCGCCGCCGATGACGTGGCGCTCGCCGCCGAGACGGTCGCCCGGCTGACCATCTCCTACCTCGTCCTTCCCAGCGACGGTCCCGACGGCTCCGCCGAGGCCATCGCCGCCCGAATGTCCACGCTGGTTGAACGACTTCTGATGAAGGGTTCGTCATGAGCACCGCCGACAAGTACGCGACTCCGCTTGACGTCACCACAACCTGGGACGTCCCGGTTGCCAGCTCGACGAAGTTCAGCTGGGAGTACGACGAGGGCCGCGACCGGCTGCTTTCGCTGTATCAGAAGGGCAAGGACAAGCAGTGGGACTCCACCAAGCGGATCGACTGGTCGATCGAGGTCGACCACGTCAACCCGCTCGGCTTCCCGGAGGCCTACAACCCGTTTTTCGGCACCGAGGTCTGGGCCAAGATGAGTGAGAAGGAACACGACGCCTTCACCCACCATCAGGCGGCGTGGACCTGGAGCCAGTTCCTGCACGGCGAGCAGGGCGCGATGATCACCGCCGCCCGCATCGTCGAAACCGTGCCGGACCTGGACTCGAAGTTCTACGGCTCGACGCAGGTGATGGATGAAGCCCGTCACGTCGAGACGTTCTCGCGGTTCCTGCACGAGAAGATCGGCACGCTGTTCCCGATGAACAACGACCTCGCGTCGTTGCTGCAGGACGCGCTGGAAGCCAAGGAGTGGGACTACGCCTACCTCGGCATGCAGGTCCTGATCGAGGGCCTCGCACTCGCTGCCTTCGGCGTGATGCGCGACATCGCGGAGAACCCGCTGGCCAAGCAGCTGCTTGCCTACGTCATGCAGGACGAGGCGCGCCATGTCGCGTTCGGCCGGCTAGCGTTGCGCGACGCCTACGCGGAGCTCAGCTCGAAGGAGCGGTCCGAGCGCGAGGACTTCGTGGTCGAAGGCTGCTGGCTGATGCGCAACCGGTTCCTCGGCGTCGAGGTCTACGAGACGCTCGGGATGCCGGTCAAGGAGTGCACCGAGATCGCGGAGCACTCGGAGTTCCAGCAGATGTTCCGCTCGCTGCTGTTCAGCCGGATCGTGCCGTGCGTGAAGGACATCGGGCTGTGGGGCGAGAAGGTCCAGAAGTGTTACGCCGAGATGGGTGTGCTCGACATGGCCGGGGTCAACCTCGAGGAGCTGATGAAGGCCGACGAGGACCAGGCCGAGCTGATCGACCGCGAGAAGAGCGAGCTGGCGGCCCGGGTTGCCGAGGTCGACGACACGATCGCGGTCGGCGCCACCGCCTGAGTCGATTGCCCGCTATTGCAGCGGGATCTCGTGGCCGGAGCCGCGTTCGTCGTCCGGGCGCAGCCCGAACAGGCGGCGGCCGGTCTCGGTGATCGCGACCTCGTTGATGCTGGCCTCGCGGCGGCGCATCAGTCCGCGCTCGTCGAACTCCCAGAGCTCGTTGCCGTAGCTGCGGAACCACTGCCCGGCGCTGTCATGCCACTCGTACTGGAATCGCACCGCGATCCGTTCCTCATGGCAGCTCCACAAGCTCTTGCGTAGGACGTAGTCGAGCTCGCGTTCCCATTTGCCGGTGAGGAACGCCACGATCTCCGCCCGGCCGTTGATGAACGTCTCTCGGTTACGCCACACCGAGTCCTCGGTGTAGGCGAGGCTGACCCGCTCCGGGTCGCGAGAGTTCCACGCGTCCTCGGCTGCCTGGACCTTCTGGGTCGCGCTCTCGACGGTGAACGGCGGGAACGGCGGGCGGTTCTCGGCCATCGGTTTCCTTCCAATCGGCGCGTCTCAGGTGGCATCGCGGGTCACGAGCAGCCGGCGTAACGAGTCGAGTCGCTGGGGTGACGCGTGACCCGCTGCCACCCAGTTGTCGAGCTCGCAGACCGTGACGTCGAGATGGTCGCAGTCGGTCGGGCAGGCGGTGGTGCCGACTGCCAGATCCGGGAAGCACTCGACCAGCCGGTCGCGGCCGACGTGCGCCAACCCGAACGACCTGATGCCCGGCGTGTCGACCACCCAACCGCCGCCCGGAAGTGGCAGCGCGATCGCCGCGGTCGTGGTGTGCTGGCCCTTGCCGGTGCGCTCACTTACCTCGCCGATTCGTTGCGTCGCATCAGGAACCAGCGCGTTGACCAGAGTCGACTTGCCGACGCCGGACGAACCGACGAAGACCGTCACCTGATGGTGCAACCGCTCCCGTAGGTCCGCAACCGCGGCCTCGAAGCCCGGCCGGCCGCTGACCACAATCGGTACGCCGACCGGTCGATACGCGGCTTCGAGGGCTGCGGTCGGGGCTGCGTCGCTCTTGGTCAGGCACAGCACGGCGTCGATCTGCGCGTCGTACGCTGCCACCAGGCAACGATCGATCAGCCGTGGCTGCGGATCCGGATTCGCCGTCGCGCTCACCACGACCATCTGGTCGGCGTTGGCGACCAGGACGCGCTCGACCGGGTCTGTGTCGTCGGCGCTGCGACGCAGCACCGAGCGCCGCGGCGAGATCCGCACGATGCGGGCCAGGGCGTCCGGGCCGCCGCCGAGATCGCCGACGAGGTCGACCGCGTCGCCGACGACCACCGCGCGACGACCCAGCTCGCGCGCCCGCATCGCGATCACGAAAGTGTCGTCGTCGAGCAGCACGCCGTAGCGACCGCGGTCGACGCTGACGACTCGTGCGTTCGTCGCGTCCTCGTGCTTCGGCCGTAGCCGGCTGCGCGGCCGCGAGCCACGGCCCTGGCGGCCGAGCCGGTCCTCGTCGTCGATCGGCTGCCGCGTCAGCGGGTGGCTCCCTGACCGTCGACCGCGGCGGCCCAGAGTGCGGCGAAGCCGGGAAGTGTTTTGGCCGTCGTGTCGATGTTCTCGATCTGCAGGCCTGGGACAACCAGGCCGACGACTGCGCCAGCCATCGCCATCCGATGATCGTCGTACGTCGAAAAGACATTGCCTCGCAACGGTTTCGGGAAGATCGCGAGGCCATCGTCCAGCTCCCGGACGTCGGCGCCGAGCGCGGTCAGCTCGCGGGCGAGCGCGGCAAGCCGGTTGGTCTCGTGACCACGCAGATATTCGATGCCGACGAGCCGCGACGGCGTCGCCGCGACCGTGGCGACTGCGGCGAGCACCGGCGTCAGCTCTCCGCAGTTGCGGAGGTCGAGCTCGGTACCGGTGACGGCGTCACCGCCGCGGACCACCAGTCCGTCGTCGTCGAGCGACGTCGAGGCGCCGAACTGCTCGAGCAGCGCCGGCAGCATCGCTCCCGGTTGCGTCGACGCGACCGGCCAGTCGGGGATCCGGACGCGTCCTGCCGTCACGACGGCCCCGGCAAGAAACGGCGCCGCACTGGACAGGTCCGGCTCGATCGCGGCATCGACGGCAGCAATCGCTCCAGGCGACACCGACCAGTGGTCCGGCTCGACGCCGACGCTGACGCCGCGGTCGCGCAGCATGGCGACTGTCATGGCGACGTGCGGAGCATTCGGCACCGCACGTTCGCCGACGTGGCGCAAGCTGACGCCGCGCTCGTAGCAGGCGCCGGCCAGCAGCGATGCGCTGATCAGCTGGCTCGAGGCGGACGCGTCGATCGCGACTGCACCGCCGGTCGCGCCGCCACGGCCGTGCACGGCGAACGGCAGGCCACCGCGGCCACCGTCGTCGATCTCGACGCCGAGACCGCGAAGCGCGAGCAGCAGCGGGCCGATCGGTCGCCGGCGGATCGCCTCGTCGCCGTCGAAGCTGATAGCGGTGTTGGCCAGCGCGGCGATCGGCGGCACGAACCGAAGCACGGTGCCGGCATTGCCGACCTCGATGTGGGCCGGGCTGGTCGCGAGGCTTTGGCCGTCGATCGACCAGTGCTCGTCCTGGCTGTCGTCGATCCGCAGGCCGAGGGCGCGCAGCGCACTCACCATGATCGAGGTGTCGAGGCTTCGCAGCGGCCGGCGGAGGATGGACCTGCCGTCGGCAAGCGCGCCGAGGACCAGCGCCCGGTTGGTCATCGACTTCGAGCCGGGCACCCGAACGTCGGCGAGCATCGGGCCGCGGGCGAGCGGCGCGTCCCACGGCGGC
The DNA here is from genome assembly GCA_036268295.1 of Mycobacteriales bacterium. Taxonomy (GTDB): domain Bacteria; phylum Actinomycetota; class Actinomycetes; order JAFAQI01; family JAFAQI01; genus DATAUK01. Next base: position 48,868 of record DATAUK010000036.1, read on the forward strand.
GATGTCATCCTCGAATCGTCCCATCACCGTGCGCAGCCTGCGAATATGGCGTCGTGGCGGCCAGGACAACGGTGCGGGAGATCGACACTCCCAGCGGCCCGGCGCGGGCCCACGTCACGAAGGCAAGCAGCCGTCCCAACCTCGGGCTGGCGGTGCTCGGTCACGGCGCCGGCGGCGGGATCGAGGCGCCGGACCTGCTCGCGGTCACCGCCGCACTCACCGACGTCGGGTGGAGCATCGCCCGGGTCGAGCAGCCCTATCGGGTCAAGGGACGGCGGGCGCCGGAGGCGGCGCCGCGGCTGGACGCCGCCTGGATCGCCGTGGTGGCCGCGCTTCGCGGCCGCCGGCGCTATCCGGTCCTCGTCGCCGGTCGGAGCAGCGGCGCCAGGGTCGCCTGCCGCACGGCGGAGGCCGTCGGTGCGAGCGCGGTGCTCGCGTTGGCCTTCCCACTGCACCCGCCGGGAAAGCCCGAGAAATCACGCGCCGACGAGCTGCTCGCAGTCACAGTGCCGACCCTCGTCGTACAAGGCGAACGCGACCCGTTCGGCGTCGCGGCGGACCTCCCGATCGGGCCGATGGTCGTGACTGTGCCGGGCGATCATTCGCTGCGGCAGGCGCCGGAACAGATCGGCGAAGCCGTGCTGGACTGGCTGGCGGGAATCGGGCTGTAGGTCGGCGTGTTGGAGCAACTGTGACCGGAACGACACCGATTTCCGCGCGACCGCGACCGCCGCAGCGGCAGCGCTCCACCCGGCCCGGGATAGAGTTCCCGCGGCCCCCGGGAGTGACGTCGGCGACGCTCGTACGTTCTACTGCAGGCAGGGGTTCTGCCGTGCGGAGGGACGTCGGATTGAGCGAGGAGACCGTCGAACAACGCGCCGAGCGCTTCGAGCGCGACGCGCTACCGTTCCTCGACCAGCTCTACTCCGCGGCGCTGCGGATGACCCGCAACCCCGCCGATGCCGAGGACCTCGTCCAGGAGACCTACGTCAAGGCATTCGCCGCCTTCCACCAGTTCCAGGAAGGCACGAACCTCAAGGCCTGGCTCTACCGCATCCTGACCAACACCTTCATCAACAGCTATCGCAAGAAGCAGCGTCAGCCGCTGGAGTCCGGCAATGCCGAGGTCGAGGACTGGCAGCTCGCGAGCGCCGAGTCGCACACCTCGTCCGGGCTGAAGTCGGCTGAGACCGAGGCGCTCGACCACTTACCCGACAGCGATGTGAAGGAAGCCCTTCAGTCGTTGCCGGATGACTTCCGGATGGCGGTCTACCTCGCCGACGTCGAGGGGTTTGCCTACAAGGACATCGCCGAGATCATGGGGACGCCGATCGGCACCGTGATGTCGCGCCTGCACCGCGGCCGGAGAGGCCTTCGGGAAGCTCTTGAGCACTACGCCGTCGACCGTGGTTACATCCGACCTGCGGTCGACGAGGCGCAGAGCACGACAGCTGACGTGACTGACGAGGTGGGCCGATGAGCTGCGGGAATCCCCACGACACTGACTGCGTCGAGGTCATCGGGCTGGTCTATCTCTATCTCGACGGCGAGATCGACGACCCACACCGCGAAGAGGTGCGCACGCATCTCGACGAGTGCGGGCCGTGCCTGCGCCAGTTCGGCATCGAGCAGGAGGTCAAGGCGCTCGTCGCCCGCTGCTGCGGCAGCGACGCCGCGCCCGACGGGCTCAAGCAACGGCTGCGCACCAAGCTGGCCGAGGTCAGCCTCGAGATCTCGACCTACGAGTTTCGCGCCGAGTAGTCACCGATCGCGCGGTTGCGGCGTGCGTTCAGCCCGCTGCCAGCGCCGCCTCGTAGGGTCATGACCATGAAGATGATCGTCACCGGCGGCGCCGGCTTCATCGGAAGCAACTTGGCCGACCGCTTGCTTGCCGACGGCCACGACGTCGTCGCGGTCGACGACCTTTCGACCGGCACGAGGGCAAACCTCGAGCGAGCGCTCGGCTCGCCGGCGTTCCGCTTCGAGCAGATCGACATCACGACCCCAGACCTCGTGGCGCTCGTCGGCGAGGTCCAGCCGGAGGTCATCTTTCATCTTGCGGCGCAGGTCGACGTCCGGGTCTCGGTCGCCGATCCGCTGAACGATGCCCGGCTCAACATCCTCGGGACGATCAACGTGTGCGAGGCGGCTCGCCAGGCTGGTGTCCGCAAGGTGGTCTTCACCTCCTCCGGAGGCACGATCTACGGCTCGCCGTCGCCGCTGCCCGCCGACGAGACCGTGCCGGTGAACCCGCTCTCGCCGTACGCCGTCGGCAAGGTCGCCGGCGAGTTCTACCTCGCCGCCTACCTCGAGATGTACGGGCTGGACTGGACGTCGCTGGCGTTCGGCAATGTCTACGGTCCGCGCCAGAATCCACACGGCGAGGCCGGCGTGGTGGCGATCTTCGGAACCGCGATGCTCGAGGGCCGGCCGACGAAGATCTACGGCGACGGGACCGCGACCCGCGACTACGTCTTCATCGACGACGCGGTCGAGGCGTTCGTGCTGGCTGCCGGCGGCGGCGGCGGGCGGCGGCTCAACATCGGGAGCGGGATCGAGATGTCCGTGCTCGAGCTGCACCGGATCGTCGCGGCCGCGGCCGGCGCTCCGGACGAGCCGGTGCTCGCGCCTGGTCGAACCGGGGAGCTGCAGGCGATCTCACTGGACGCCACCGCCGCGCGTGCCGAGCTCGGCTGGGACCCGACCACCGACTTCGTGACTGGGGTACGCCGCACTGTCGAGTGGATCCGCTCGACGTTGGGTTAGGCCGCGGGTTCAAACGAGCGACGTAGGAATCAGCAGTTCGGGCGCTTGCCGTGGTTGGCCTTGCTCTTTGCCCGGGCGCGGCGCTTGCGCTTCTTCTTGGCCATGTCGTCTCCTCGTTAGGTCGTGACCACGCTACCGGGTGCCGTTGCGCCGGCCTCGGTGTCGACATCGGACTCGGCCACGACGCCGGTTCGGCGCCGTGGCCGCAGGCCGAGCAGCACGAACTCACCGAGGCCGGCCGCGATCAGGGCATCGCCCGGGCTCACCACCTCCGGGCGCCAGGGCAGCGGCGCCGGGATGACGTCACCCAGCCAGCGCCAGGTGGTGCCGGCGTCGGCGATGCCGTGCCGGGCGTCCGAGCCGCTGGCGATCTGGCCCGTCGGGACGTTCGCGCGCGCCGCAGCGGCGGCCGACACCGGCATCGCGCCGTTCAGCAGCACGACCAGGGCGTTGCACAGCAGCCCGAGCGTGACCAGCGGCACGCCGGCAAGTCGAATGTTGCGCAGGCAGAACGCCAATCCGGCCACGGCCGAAATCGCCAGGCCGGCGGGATAGAAGCCGTGGCGGTCGGTGATCCGCGCCAGCACGCCTCCCACGATCTGGGCAATGACCGCGACGAGGACCAACGAGCGGCCGCGTACCGGTAGGTTCGCCAGCGCTGCCCAGCGGCCGCCCGTCGCGAGCGCGACCAGCGCGGCGCCAACCAGGAGAATCAGCGCAAGTGCCACAGGCGCTAGTCTGCCGCCGTGTTCGAGTCGTTGCTGGTCGCGAATCGCGGAGAGATCGCCCGGCGGGTGTTCCGTACCGCCCGCACGATGGGCCTGCGCACGATCGCGGTGCATTCCGAGGCCGACGCTTCGCTGCCGTTCGTCCGCGAGGCTGACGAGGCGGTCCTGCTCGGACCGCCGCCGCCGGCGGAGTCCTACCTGGTGATCGACAAGATCCTGGAAGCGGCGCGGCGTACCGGTGCCGAGGCGATCCACCCCGGCTACGGGTTCCTGGCCGAGAGCGCCGAGTTCGCCCGGGCCGTGATCGATGCCGGCATCGGTTGGGTCGGTCCGCCGCCGGCGGCGATGGTGGCGATGGGCGACAAGATCAGCGCCCGCAACCTGATGTCCGACGCTGGCGTGCCGGTCGCTGCCGGCACCCGCGAGCCGGTTGCCGATGTCGATGCGGCGATTGCTGCGGCCCGCGGGATCGGCTACCCGCTGATGGTCAAGGCGTCGGCCGGCGGCGGCGGGATCGGCATGGGAGTGGCGTACGACGACGACGGGCTGCGGGCCGCGTTCGAGACCGCCCGGACCAGGGCCGAGCGATTCTTCGGGTCACCGGCGATCCTGCTCGAGAGCTATATCGAGGGCGCCCGCCACGTCGAGATCCAGGTGCTCGGTCTCGGAACCGGACGAGTCGTCGCCCTCGGCGAGCGCGACTGCTCGGTGCAGCGCCGGCATCAGAAGGTCGCCGAGGAGACGCCGTCGCCTGGCGTGTCCGACGAGCTGCGCCGGCGGATGCTGACCGGCGCGATCCGCGCCGGCGAGGCGGTCGACTACCGAAACGCCGGGACCGTCGAGTGCCTGGTCGACCCGGCCACCCAGGAGTACGTGTTCCTGGAGATGAACACCCGGCTCCAGGTCGAGCACCCGGTCACCGAGCTCGTCACCGGGATCGACATCGTCGAGGAGCAGCTGCGGATCGCCGCCGGCGACGAGCCGGCGGCCGACTTCACCGACCTCCACAGCGACGGTCACGCGTTCGAGCTGCGGGTCTACGCCGAGGATCCGAAGCGGTTCCTGCCCTCGCCGGGCACGATCTCGGCGTGGATCGAGCCCACCGGCGACGGGGTGCGGGTCGATGCCGGCTACGCCGCCGGCAACACCGTCACGCCGTACTACGACCCCTTGCTTGCCAAGCTCTGCGTCTGGGGACCGGACCGCTCGATCGCGCTCGACCGGGCCCGGCAGGCGGTGAGCGAATTTCAGGTCGAAGGAATCAAGACCAACCTGCCGTTCTTCGGCGAGTTGCTAAGCGATGCTTCGTTCACGTCCGGTGACTACAACACCGGCCTCATCGAGGGGATGCGTGGATGACGGAACCGGTGAGCGAGGTCGAGGTACGCCGGGACGGCGGCGTGCTGCAGCTGCGGATCGATCGTGAGGACAAGCGCAACGCGCTGTCGGCCGAGGTGATGCGGATCATGCTCGACGCCGTACGCGGGGTCGCGAACGACGAGAGCGCCCGGGTCGTGGTCGTCTCCTCGGCCGGAGGCCGGATCTTCTGCGCCGGCGCCGATCTGGCGGTGATGGCCGCGGACTCGACCGGGCTCGAGCAGCACGAGGGCCGCGGCCTGCTCGCCAAGCTGGTCATCGCGATGCGTGAATGCCCGGTGCCGGTCGTGGCGAAGGTCCAGGGTCTGTGTCTGGCCGGCGGCGTCGGGTTGGTCGCGGGCTGCGATGTTGTGCTGGCCAGGCAGAGTGCGGACTTCGGCCTGCCGGAGATCGACCGCGGGCTCTGGCCGTTCATGGTCAGCGCGCTGCTGGCCCGCCACGTCTCACCGAAGCACGCGATGGACCGGATGCTGACCGGCGAGCGGTTCGACGCGAGGACGGCCTACGAGATCGGCCTGGTGTCGCGAGTGTTCGCCGACGCCACCTTCGAGGCCGACGTCGAGGCCTACGTCGCCAAGCTCGCCGCCTCCCCACCCGCGGCGGTCCGGCTCGGCAAGGCGGCGTGGGTCGCGGCGACCGAGACGACCTCGTTGCCGATTGCGCTCGAGGCGATGCAGGCGCAGCTCTCACTCGTCACCACGACGACCGACGCCGCCGAAGGCATTGCGGCGTTCTTCGACAAGCGGCCACCGCGCTGGACTGGCCGGTGAGCTGATGACGGCGCCGGCCGACGGATGACCACGCGTGTGCTCGCGACCCTCCTGGTCGTGGTGGTGCTCGTCGGCGTCGTTGTTGCCGGCTACGTGATGTCGCGCCGCCGCGCCAAGGATGTCGTGCCGGGCGCGCCGGACCGGATGAGCGGTGAGGTGGTGAGCGGGCTGATGACAGAGCTCCGCAAGTCCCAGGCCGAGGCGGCGTACTGGAAGTCGGCTGCCCAGCGACTGCAACGCGAGGCCGACGAACGCTGAGAATCGACGTGGCAGCGCTAAGGTCAGATCCCTATCGATGTCATCGTTCGACTCGCGTGAGGAAGTGGCAGTGGCTGAGGTCCGAGCTGAGATGGTGGCTAACGTCTGGAAGGTCGTGGCAACCCAGGGGGACACCGTCGAGGACGGTGACACTTTGGTCATCCTCGAGTCGATGAAGATGGAGATCCCGGTGGTCGCCGAGTCGGCCGGCACTTTGAGCGAGCTACGGGTGTCGGAGGGTCAGGTCGTGCAAGAGGGCGACGTGATCGCCGTCATCGACTGACCGACTCCGCGAACCGGGCATATCGCGCGGTTCGGTCGAGCGGTCAAGATGTGTCAAGATCTGGACCCCCCGCGCCGAAGCACAACAGGTGACGACCGGATTGATGATCGAGCCGTTCCTTCGGGCACTGGCCGACTGCGGGGGCTCAGACTTGCACTGCAAGGTGGGTTCACCACCTCGCGTACGCATCGACGGCCGGCTTCGCAAGCTCGAGACTCGTGACCTGACCGCCGCCGACACCGAGCAGATGGTGCGCGAGGTGCTTCGCGAGGATCTGGTTGAGGACTTCGACCGCACCAACGAGGCCGACTTCGCCTACTCGCTGTCCGGCGTCGGCCGGTTCCGTGTCAACGCCTTCCGTTCCCGCGGCTCGGCCGGCCTGGTCTTCCGCCGGGTCTCAGTCGGAGCCATCCCGCTCTCCGAGCTCGGTCTGCCGCCGGTCCTCGAGTCGCTCGCCCTTGAACCCCGCGGTCTGGTGCTGGTCACCGGCCCGACCGGTTCCGGCAAGACGACCACGCTGGCCGGCATGATCGACCACATCAATGTCAACCGCGAGGTCCACTGCGTTACCATCGAGGACCCGATCGAGGTCCTGCACTTCGACAAGATGGCGATGATCAACCAGCGCGAAGTCCGGGTCGACACAGAGGACTTCGTCGTCGCGCTCCGCGCCGCGATGCGGCAGGACCCGGACGTCATCCTGGTCGGCGAGATGCGTGACCAGGAGACGGTCAAGGCGGCGCTCGCGGCGTCCGAAACCGGTCACTTCGTCATGTCGACGTTGCACACGACCGACGCGCAGGAGACCATCAACCGCGTCGTCGACTTCTTCCCACCGCACGAGCAGAAGCAGATCCGGATGTCGCTCGCCGGCGCGCTTCGCGGCATCGTCTGCCAGCGCCTGGTCCCGCGCGCCGACGGCGAGGGTCGCTGTGTCGCGATGGAGATCTGCGTCAACACCGGCCGGATGGCCGACGCGATCGTCGATGCCGACAAGTCCTCCGGCATCACGGCGCTGATCGCCGACGGTGGCTACTACGGCATGCAGACCTTCGACCAGCACCTGGTGTCGCTGATCCGTGACGGCGTCATCACCCTCGACGCGGCCATGACTGCCTCGACCAACCCGCATGACCTGACCGTCGAACTCCGCCGGGTCGGTCTCGTCGCTTAGCGGTTCCACCCGTTCGGCCGCGCGCCTCTACGCTTGCGGCGTGCCGACGATGGACGAGCTGCTGCGTGCCGTCCCGCTCGTTCCCCAGCCAGACCGCGCCGCGACACCCGCCGAGATCCGGGCTCGGGCCGATTCGCTCCACCGCCTGGTCGGTGACTGGCAGCTGCTGGCTGACCTGTCCTTCGCCGATCTCGTGCTGTTCGTCCCCGAGCCGGGCGCGCAGCGGTTCGTGGTGGTCGCCCAGATGCGGCCGACCACCGGCCCGACCGCCTACCAGGACGACCTCGTCGGCACCGTCGTCGCCGCCGGCGACCATCCGCAGCTCGCGATCGCGATCAGCGAAGGCCGGATCTGCCGGGAAGGCGATCCGATCTGGTTCGCCGGCACCCCGGTACGAGAAGAAGCGCTGCCGGTGACGGTCGGCGGCCGGATCGTTGCCGTCGTCGCCCGCGCCACCAATCTCGCCGCCGCCCGCACGCCGAGTCAGCTCGAGATCGCTTACCTGCGCAGCGCCAACGAGCTCGCCCAGATGCTTGCCGAAGGACGCTGGCCCTACCCAGGCGAACCCGCGACGCAGGGAGGGCCGCGGGTCGGCGACGGCTTGATCCGTCTCGACGCCGCCGGCCTCGTCGTGTTCGCGAGCCCCAACGCGCTCTCGGCGTACCGCCGGTTGGGTCACGTCGGCGACCTCGCGGGGGCGTCGCTGGCGGCATTGACCGGCGCGCTGCTCGGACCCGGCCGGGCCGGCGCGACCGGGCCGATCGCAGCGCCGGTCGAGATGGTCGCGATGGTCGCGCGGGGCAGGACGGCCGGCAGCGGCGAGGTCCAGGTCGGCGATGTCGTGGTTGCGCTTCGCGCACTCCCGCTGCGACCGGGCGGCGAGCACATCGGCGCGCTGGTGCTGGTGCACGACGTGACCGAGCTCCGGCGGCGGGAACGAGCGTTGCTGACCAAGGACGCCACGATCCGGGAGATCCACCACCGGGTGAAGAACAACCTGCAGACGGTGGCCGCGCTGCTGCGCCTGCAGGCGCGGCGGATGGCGGTGCCCGAGGCGCGGGCGGCGCTCGAGGAGTCGGTGCGGCGGGTCGCGTCGATCGCGGTCGTCCACGAGACGCTGTCCGGCACCCTTGACGAGCGGGTCAGCTTCGACGAGGTCGCCGACCGGGTGCTGGCGATGGTGGCGGAGATGACCGACACGCCGGTCGAGGTACGCCGGGTCGGGCGCTTCGGGGTGCTTCCCGCCGAGGTCGCGACACCGCTGGCGATGGCGCTGTCAGAACTGGTCCACAACGCGGTCGAGCACGGCTACGCCCACGGGGCGGCAGGCCGGGTCGAGGTGGTGGTCAGATGCTCTTCGGCGCAGCGACTTGCCGTCGAGGTGCTCGACGACGGATGCGGGCTGCCGGCCGAATTCGTCGCGACCGACTCCGACCGGCTCGGTCTTCAGATCGTGCGCACGCTGGTGGAAGGTGAGCTCGGCGGGCGACTGGCGCTGCAGCCCCGACCAGAAGGCGGGACCAGGGCGGCGATCGACGTTATCCGCACCACGAGCGAAGGCTGAATCTCGCCCGCAGACTGCTCCGCGGGTCGCAGGCTCAGGCGGTGCGCAGCGCGGTTCTGACCTGTTGACGTTTCAGTGCGCGGCGCTCGTCCTCGTCCAGCCCGCCCCAGACGCCGGCGTTCTGCTCGCTGTTCAATGCCCAGCTCAGGCATTCATCGATCGCCTCGCAGCGCCGACAGACGGCCTTTGCCTCGTCGACCTGGTGCAACGACGGTCCGGTGGTGCCGATGGGGAAAAACAGCTCCGGATCTTCGTCACGGCAGGCGGCGCGGTGTCGCCAGTCCATGCGTCTCGTCCTTCCGTCGAGGCGAGCCTGGGAGGCTCGCCCGTCGTGTGGCTACTCCCTGAAAGTTTGTGAACTCTTTCACGAAGTGGTCCGGACCACACCGACCGTCGGTATGACGACCGGATTCTCGCGACGCTATTGCCTTGTTGCGAGACTGTCCAGAGGCTTGCAACCCGACGCTAGAACCTTTGCTAGCGGGGAGCAAGCAAGGTCGGCCGCAATGTCCGACTCGCTGGTGTGGCACATCTCACAGTTGCCCATCGGAACGCGGTCTAACCCCGCCGAACGGAACGAGAATGCGGCCCGAGCTAGGCGATGACGCGCAGTGCGCTCGGCACGGCGCGGAAGGTCCCCGCCTCGGATTCGCCGAGGTAGTCACCGTCGACCTGAAGCGGGATCGGCCGGTCGCTGACCAGCCGGAACTCGCTGAGATCGTGATAAGTCCGAGCGCTTCGGCCGCGCAGTCCGCCGGGGGTCAGCATGCCGCTCATCGACCACAGCGTGCCCAGCGTCCGCATCCGTCGCATCGCCACCAGATCCAGCCCGGCATCGAAGGACGCGTCGGGCGTCAGCATGATCGGCTTGGACCGGAAGTAGGTCCACGGTGCGGTGTTCGCGACGATGCCGAGGTAGAGGCCGGTCTCCGGCTCCTCGCCGGGCCGTTCGAGAGTGAGTGGCGGGTGACGCCGGTCCATCGCGAAGAACGAGCGGGCGGTTGCCCGGCTGTATCGCGTCGGGGTCGGGTGCTTGCCTTTCACCCGGGCCCGCTCGACCCGTCGTACCGCGTCGGCGTCGATTCCCAGGCCGGCCGTGAAGGTGAACCACCGCTCGTCGACGCGACCGAGGCCGATCCGCCGGCTCCGGCCGACGCGCAGCGCCTCGAGCAGCTCGCTGGTAGCGACGACGGGGTCACGGGCGATGCCGAGCGAGCGGCTGAACACGTTGGTGCTCCCACCGGGTACGACGGCAAGAGCCGGCGTGGTCGGTGACTCGCCATGCCAGGGTCCGCTGCCCAACATGCCGTTGACGACCTCGTTGATGGTGCCGTCGCCGCCGAGCACGACCACCAGGTCGAGACCGGCCTCGGCGGCCTGCGCGCCGTACTCGATCGCGTGACCGCGGTGGGTCGTTTGGGCGAGGTCGACCTTCAGATCGCTGCCGAGTGCGCGGGTGAGAATGTCGCGCTGGCGCTCCGAGGTGGCGGTCGCCTTCGGGTTGACGACCAACATGGCACGCACCCGCAGAGAATACGTTGCCGGTCGCGACCGCGAGCCCGGCTGCGCCGTAGTCTCGCGGACTGATGGAACGCCCACGCTCGCTTCAGATCGCCGCCGCTCTCGTCGAGCTGCAGGCGGCCGCGCTCGCCGCCTGGGGAGCCGTCGAGCTGATCCGCGCGCTGGTCGGGCACCCCCATGACCGCGGCACTGCGATCCTGCTCGGCGTCGTGGTCCTGATCTACTCGGCCGGCGTCGGGTTCGCCGGCCGCGGGCTCTGGCAGGCGCGGCGGTGGTCGCAGACCCCGGCGTACCTGGTGGCGTTCTTCGCGATCGTGATTGGGATCGGCCAGCTGCACACGCTGCCGGCCTTCATGATCCCGCTGATCGCGGTCGGGGCAGGCACCTTCCTCGCCGTCTCGATGCCGGCCAGCCGGGCGGCACTCGGCGGGATTTAGCGTGACCGGCAACAGGGCTGCCGGGCGCCCTGTTGCCGGTCACGCTAAAGCGCTATTCCTCGACGAACAGGCCCTCGCGCAGCTGAGCGAGCGTGCGCGCCAGCAGGCGCGACACGTGCATCTGCGAGATGCCGAGCTCGCCGGCGATCTCCGACTGCGTCTTGTTGGCGAAGAACCGCAGCATCAGGATGTTCTTCTCGCGCGGCCCGAGCCGCTCGAGCAGCGGTTTGAGCGACTCGCGGTAGACAACACCCTCGAGCGCGTCGTCCATCGCGCCGAGCGAGTCCGAGACCGCGGTCGAGTCGTCATCGGCGATATCAGGGGCGTCGAGGGAGATCGCCGAGTAGGCGTTTGCCGACTCCAGACCTTCGAGTACGTCGTCCTCGCTGAGCTCGAGGTGCTTGGCGAGCTCAGCGACCGTCGGCGCCCGGCCGTTGCGCTGCGAGAGCTCGGCGGTCGCCTTGGTCAGCGAGAGCTTCATCTCCTGCAGCCGGCGTGGCACCCGGATCGCCCAGCCCTTGTCGCGGAAGTGGCGTTTGATCTCCCCGACGATGGTCGGCGTCGCGTACGTCGAGAACTCCACGCCGCGGTCCAGGTCGAACCGGTCGATCGACTTGATCAGCCCGATCGTGGCGACCTGGACCAGGTCATCGAGCGGCTCGCCGCGGTTGCGGAACCGGCGGGCGAGGTATTCGACGAGCGGAAGATGCAGCTCAACGAGCTGGTCGCGGATCTGGCGGCGGTCCTGGTCGGTAGCGCCGTCAGCGGCCAGCTCGCCGAACAGCTCGCGGGTGCGGATGCGCTCGGCCGCTCGGGCGGCCGAGCGGTCGGTGGGTTCGACGCTCACCGCAGCGTCGTCGCTGGGTGGTGACGGCGCGGAAACGTCCGCGCTCATGTGGCCGTTCCGCTCCCGTGCTTGTGCAGCGTGATCGTCACGCGGCGGTCGGCGTCGGCGTCGCTGTCGACCTCCCCGGCGAGCGCGGACAGCACCGTCCAGGCGAACGTGTCGCGTGAGGGCTGCTGGCCGTCGCGGGTCGCGACGCTCACACCCACCCGGATCGCGCCGTCGTCGAGCTGGAACTCACAGGTGATGTCGGCACCGGGAAGTGCCTGGGGCAGCAGCATCGCGCAGGCCTCGTCGACCGCGATCCGCAGGTCCTCGATCTCATCGATGGTGAAGTCGAGCCGGGCAGCCAGGCCCGCCGTTGCGGTCCGCAGGACCGAGAGGTACGCACTGTCGGCGGGCAGCGTGATCACCACGACGTCGCGAGCCTTGGCGGCCGACATGCTTGTGCTGGCCGAGACATCCGCCACGTGCGCTCCCGCGATTTTTCCGACGAAGACCTGGGCCTGCAGTAAGAGTCCCTGATCGAGTGGTTTTCAAACTCAAAAGTAGCCCACGCCCGTGACGTCCCACCGCTCAACCGGGGAGCGTCCCCCATCAACTGTCTAACGTTCAACGTTACGGTTCATGTTCTCACGCTCGGTCGAGTGTGAGGCGCCAGGTCGTCCACTCGTCATTGGGGGCCGCGCCGAGCGCGCGGTAGAACCCGATCGCCGGCTCGTTCCAGTCCAGCACCGACCACTCGACCCGGCCGTAGCCACGCTCGCGGGCTAACTCGACCAGCCTCAGCAGCAGCGCCTTGCCCAGCCCGTGACCGCGAGCCTGCGGCCGGACGAACAGGTCCTCGAGGTAGATCCCGGGCCGGCCGAGCCAGGTGGAGAAGTTGCAGAACCACAGCGCGAAGCCGACGACTTGCCCGTCGAGCTCGGCGACGTGGCAGGTCGCGACCGGCGCGATGCCGTCCTGGTCGATGCCGAACAGCGCGGCAGCGAGATCGGACTCGGTGGCGACCACCTCGTGCCCGGCCTTCTCGTAGCCGGCGAGGTCGCGGATCAGCGACAAGATGACGGGCACGTCACCGGCCGTGGCGAGACGGATCAATGACGTGCCCATCGAGAGGTTACGTGATGCGCCCGGTCGGGCTAGGCCTTCTTGGTCTCCCAGAAGATCTTGTCGATCTCGGCGATCTGATCCAGCAGCTTCTGGCCGTCCGCCGGGTCGACCTTGCCCTTCGCGCCCGCGGCGCCGGCCTGCTTGGTCGCGTCGTTGAACAGCTGGTGCAGGTTGGGGTACTTCTCGAAGTGCGGCGGCTTGAAGTAGTCGGTCCACAGCACCCACAGGTGGTGCTTGACCAGCTCGGCGCGTTGCTCTTTGATCACCAGCGCCCGGGCCCGGAACACCGGGTCGTCGTTGTCCTGGTACTTCTCCATGATCGCCTTGACCGACTCGGCCTCGATCCGGGCCTGCGCGGGGTCGTAGACGCCGCAGGGCAGGTCACAGTGGGCGGAGACGACGAGGCGCGGCGAACGCGTCCTACGCAGCATGGGTCCTCCTGGACTTTGAGTGGGTCTTGTCCTAGGACACTATTCCTGCGGGCGGGACGCATTACACATCGGGAGTCGACTTGGCGCTGGCGCGAATGCTGCCGCTGCGGCGCGTGGTCGTCCAAGGCCCGTCCATGGCGCCGACGCTTCACCACGGTGATCGGCTGCTGGTCTGGCTGCGGGCGCCTCGTCGTACCCCGGCTGTCGGGCGAATCGTACTCGTCAACCTTCCTGGACGCCCGCTGTCGGTGAAGCGACTGACCGCCGCCGAGGACGGCGACGGCCTGATTCGGATCCAGGGCGACAACGAGTTTGCCAGTACCGACAGTCGCCAACTCGGATCGCTCCCGGCAAGCTTGATTGACGGGATCGTTTTGTGCCGATTCTGGCCTCGGCCGCGGCGGTTCGTGCCGTAGCCCAAATTGGCCGGTAAATGGTTCACCCGAACCATCCAGAAATCGGTTGCGGCAGTCGAGGAGTATTTCGTGACGTCTGTCGCTGCTGCCCGAATTTCCGGCGCCGGGGTACCGCGCCGGAGCTCGGGCGCGCCGCCCGCCAAGCCTGCCGGCAAGCAGGTTGCTGGCTTCTCGCTGCCGCGGATCTCGATCCCGTGGAACGAGCCGATGCCGTGGACGTTCCTGCTGGTCGCGGTGCTGCTGGTCATCCTCGGCGCTCACAACCGGATCGCCCGCGACATCGGAACCGCCGCGCCGCCCTCCCAGGGCGCCGTCACGGCGCTCAGTACGGCTGACAACCCGCCGGTGGGGTTGTCGCCGCAGGCGAGCTCTGACGGCGACCAGAGCGCTGCTCCGCTGCCAACGCACGCACCTCGCGACCCGTTCCAGGCGCTGGTCTCGGCCGCCGGGGCGCGGGTGCCCGCTGTCGCGCTGCCGATCGCCAAGGCCGGATCGCTGGCCACGACCCACGTCAAGCACCACGGCGCGCCCCCGGTGACGGTGGCGCCCGGCGGCGGATCGTCGAGCCTGCCGACCGCAACGCTGCCGATCACCTCAAACAGTGGCAGTGGCACTACCCACAGTGGCACTACCCACAGCGGCGCTACCCACAGCGGCAGCTCGGCCAGTGGCAGCTCACCGAGTGGCAGCTCACCGAGGAGCGCCGGCTCCTCGACCAGCGGTCGGTGCCTCGATGTTCACGTCGTACGCGCCGGCGAGAGCCTGTGGTCGATCGCGCAGCAGCACGTCAACCAAACTGGACACGGCAACACCAATAGCTACTGGCACCGGATCTACCACGCGAACTCCCAGCTGATCGGCGCCAACCCCAGCCAGATCGCGATCGGGCTGCACCTGTGCCTCCCCTCGCCCTAAGCCATACCCCGCGTATGTGCCATCGGTGGGGCTAGGGCCCCACGCATGTGCCATCGGTGGGCTAGCGGCCCACGGACAGTCCGCGGTCTCTACAGCACCTTCGACAGGAAGCTTTGGGTCCGCTCGTGCTGCGGGTTGGTGATGACGTCTCGCGGCTTGCCGGATTCGACCACTACGCCGCCGTCCATGAAGACCAACTTGTCGCCGACCTCGCGGGCAAAGCCCATCTCATGGGTGACAACAAACATTGTCATCCCGCTGGTCGCCAGCTCTCGCATCACGTCGAGTACGTCGCCGACCAGCTCCGGATCCAGCGCACTGGTCGGCTCGTCGAACAGCATCAGCTTGGGCTCCATGGCCAGTGCCCTGGCGATCGCGACCCGCTGTTGCTGGCCCCCGGAGAGCTGGCGCGGATAGGCGTCCTCGCGACCCTCGAGCCCGACTTGGGCGAGCAGCCGGCGACCGTTGTCGTCGGCCTCGTCCTTGGACGCCTTCTTGACCCGGACCGGCGCCTCGACGATGTTGCCCAGCGCCGTCATGTGAGGGAACAGGTTGAAGTGCTGGAAGACCATCCCGATGCTGGCGCGCATCTTGGCGACTTCGCGGTCGGTGCACTCGTAGAGCTTGTCGCCGCGTTGCTCGTAGCCGACCAGCTCGCCGTCGACGGTCAGCCGGCCCGAGTCGATCTTCTCGAGGTGGTTGATGCAGCGCAGCAAGGTGGTCTTGCCCGAGCCTGAGGGCCCGATCACGCACATCACCTCGCCGCGATTGACGTCGAGGTCGACGCCCTTGAGCACCTCGTTCGGCCCGAACGACTTGTGCACCTGCTCGGCGCGGACCAGCGCCTCGCCCGCGGCCGCGCTCATCGGTGCTCCCTGCCTGCCGAGGAGGTGAGGATCGCGTCGATCGCGGGGTTCGGCTCACGGCGCAGCGTGGCGAGGTTGCGAAGCCGTTGGATCGGCGTCATCGGCAGGCTGCGGCTCGAGCCGCGCGCGTAGTGCCGCTCGATGTAGTACTGCCCGACGTAGAGCACGCTGGTGACCGCGAGGTACCACAGCGCGGCGGTGATCAGCAGCGGGATCGTCTTGTAGTTCTCGGAGTAGATCAGCTGGGCGGCGTAGAGCAGCTCGGTCAGCGCGATCGTGGACGCGAGTGCCGTGGTCTTGAGCATCGAGATGGTCTCGTTGCCGGTCGGCGGGATGATCACCCGCATCGCCTGCGGGATCACGATCCGGCGCATGATCAGCACCCGCCGCATGCCGAGCGCGGACGCCGCTTCGGTCTGGCCCTCGTCGACCGAGATGATGCCGGCGCGGACGATCTCCGCCATGTACGCCGCCTCATTGAGCCCGAGTCCCAGCGTGGCCGCGATGAACTTGCCGAGCACGGTGGTGGTGTGGACGTGGGCAAACCCCGGCCCGAACGGGATCCCGACGCTGATCGTCGGGTAGAGGTAGGCCATGAAGTACCAGAAGATGATCTGGAGCAGCACCGGCGTGCCTCGGAAGAACCAGACATACAGCCAACTGGTCCCGACCACCACCGGGTTCGGGGATAGCCGCATCACGGCGAGAATCGTGCCGAGAACGACGCCGATCACCATGCAGACGACGGTCAGCTCGAGCGTGACGGCGAGGCCGCGCAGGATCGGGCCGGAGAACAGGTAGTGCCCGACGATGCTCCACTGCCAGCGAGGCTGGCGCTGTACGCCGCGAACCGTCGTGGAGAACACGAGAGTGTTGACGAGCATCGCGGCCAGCACCGCGATGACCGCCACCGCCACCCACCGCCACGGGTGGCGGACCGGAATCGCCTTGAGCGGGGGTGACTGTCCGGTCCGCACCTCTGGCGAGCTCATCGCCGGTGACTAGCTGATCGCGCCATTGATTCCCGGTGTGGTGATGGCGCCGGCCTGCACGCCCCATTTCGCCATGATCTTGGCGTAGGTGCCGTTGGAGATCAGCGTCTTGACCGCCGTCAGAACCGCCGGCGCCATTCCGTTGCCCTTCGGCAGTGCGATCCCGTACGGCGCGACGCCGTACGGAGTGCCGACGAGTTTGAACTGGCCGTTGGACTGCTGGACCTGGTAGGCCGCGACCGGCGAGTCGGCCATGCCGACCTGGTCGTGACCGCTTGAGATCGCCAGGTTTGCCCCGTTCTGGTCCGGATAGGTGTCGACCGTCACTGCGCCCTTGCCGGCGGTCGTGCACTTCTTGCTCTGCGCCATGGCGTCGGTCTGCTCGGTCGTGCCCTTCTCGACTGAGACCTTCAGGCCGCACAGGCTCGACAGGCCGGTCACCGCTGGTCCGCCGGAGGAGTCCTCATAGAACGAGGTGCCGGCCTTGAAGTAGTCGACGAAGTCGACCTGAGCTTCGCGCTCCTTGGTGTCGGTGAACGAGGACATCCCGACGTCGTACTTGCCGGACAGGATGCCGGGGATGATGCCGTCGAACGTCTCGTTGGTCAGGTTGATCTTCAATCCGAGCGTCTGGCCGATCGCGGTGGCGAGGTCGGCGTCCATTCCGACGATCGTCTTGCCGTTCGCGGCGATGAACTCGTTCGGTGCGTATGTCGCGTCCGCGGCAACAGTCAGGGTGCCCTTGCCCTTGACCGCGGCCGGCACGAGCGCCGCGGCCGGCGAGTCGACGGCGGCTGGTGCCACCGTCTGCGTGCCGCCGCCGGAGGAGCTGCTTCCACAGGCGGCGGCTGCCCCCATGGTCAGGGCCAGAATGCCAGCAGAAATTACCGGGCGACGCAGGACGGACCGCATGAAGGACTCCTTGGTTGGGTTCTTGGTGCGCATTCTGCACCCAGAGCCGCGGCAATGGCGTGAATTTGAGTGTGTCAAGATTGCATCGTTCCGGGTGATCCCCGCACACCTTGCCCGATTGCGGCTCGCCGCAGGCGCCTGATCGGCGCTATTTCGCTCTCATCCACCGTTCGGTGGCATCGTAGGGACACCCTAATGACGCAGGAGACTGTACCGATGACCGCGCATGAGGACACCCCGGTGTTCGCGCTGCACCGCGGCGGCAAGATCGAATTGGTCTCGAAGGTCCCGTTGCGCGACCGCGACGACCTCTCGATGGCTTACACCCCTGGCGTCGCCGAGGTCTGCCTTGCGATCGAGGCCTCGCCCGGGCTGGTCTACGACTACACCTGGAAGTCCTCGGTCGTGGCCGTCGTCACCGACGGTACGGCGGTCCTTGGCCTCGGCAATATCGGCCCGGAGGCCTCGCTGCCGGTCATGGAGGGCAAGGCGCTGCTGTTCAAGCAGTTCGGCGGGGTCGACGCCGTACCGATCGCGCTCGACTGCATCGACGTCGATGAGATCGTCGAGACCGTTGTCCGACTCGGGCCGAGCTTCGGCGGCATCAACCTCGAGGACATCAGCGCGCCGCGCTGCTTCGAGATCGAGGACCGGCTGATCGCCGCGATGAACATCCCGGTCTTCCATGACGACCAGCACGGTACGGCGATCGTGGCGCTGGCCGCGATGCAGAACGCGGCCCGGCTGACCGGCCGGTCGCTGGCGGACCTGCGGGCGGTCGTCTCAGGCGCCGGTGCGGCCGGCGTCGCGGTGACCAAGATCCTGATCGGCGCGGGGATCGGCGAGATCGCGATCGCCGACAGCAAGGGAGTAGTCCACGCCGGACGCACTGACTTGACCCCGATCAAGGCTCAGATGGCCGCGATCACCAACTCGGCCGGGCTCACCGGCTCGATCGAGGACGCGATGGTCGGCGCCGACGTCTACATCGGCCTGTCGGCCGGCAAGGTCGCCGAGGCCGACGTCGCGAAGATGGCGCCGGACTCGATGATCTTCGCGATGGCCAACCCCGACCCCGAGATTCATCCCGACGTGGCGCGGCGTTATGCCCGGGTGGTTGCCACCGGCCGCAGCGACTTCCCGAACCAGATCAACAACGTGCTCGCGTTCCCGGGCGTGTTCCGCGGCGCGCTCGACGTCCGGGCGAGCGCGATCACCGAGCACATGAAGCTCGCCGCCGCGTCGGCGCTGTGCGATGTGGTCGGCGATGACGTTTCGGAGGAGTACGTCGTACCGAGCGTGTTCGATCCGCGGGTCGGCCCGGCGGTTGCCGCCGCCGTTGCCGAAGCGGCGCGCGCCGATGGGGTCGCGCGGGTATAGCGCTGTCGGCACAAAGTCAAAACCGGCTACTACCGGGTGGCTCTCGCTTCGGTCCGGTTTGCGCGCGATGTCCGGTTCTCGTTTCGTGATCTTGACGCAGGTTATGAAACGGAGCCCTAGTTAGCCCACCTACGTCAAGATCACGGAGGAAGGCCGGGCGAGAGCGAACAAGAGGCCAGCGGTTAGCCTCGGCGCATGCTTGCTGCATACGCCGCTCGACTGGCCATGGATGACCCGCTCTCGGCGCTCGAGGTCGGCGAGGTCGCCGACGCTGAGCAGCGAGACGGCTGGCTCACCGTTGACGTCAAGGCGGCGGCGCTGAACCACCACGACCTGTGGTCGCTGCGCGGCGTCGGACTCGGTGAGGACAAGCTCCCGATGGTTCTCGGCTGCGACGCGGCGGGCGTGACCGCGGACGGCACCGAGGTAGTGGTGCATGCGGTCATCGCCGATCCCGATCAGGGGCGCGGCGATGAGACGCTCGACCCGAAGCGGTCGCTGCTCTCCGAGCGCTATCCCGGGACGCTGGCCGAGAGGGTCGCCGTCCCCGCACGAAACCTGGTCGCGAAGCCGGCCGAGCTCTCCTGGGCCGAGGCCGGATCAGTATCGACGGCGTGGCTGACGGCGTACCGGATGCTGTTCACCAAGGCCGCTGCTCAGCCCGGCCAGACCGTGCTGGTGCAAGGCGCCGGCGGCGGGGTCGCCACCGCGGCAATCGCGCTGGGCAGCGCCGCCGGCCTGCGGGTCTGGGCGACGTCACGCTCGGAGGCCAAGCGCGCGAAAGCGGTCGAGCTCGGCGCTGATCAGGCCTTCGAGACCGGCGCCCGGCTGCCCGACCGGGTCGATGCCGTCATCGAGACGGTGGGCGAGGCGACGTTCGGGCACTCGCTCAAGGCGGTCCGGCCAGGCGGCCGGGTGGTCGTGTGCGGCTCGACGAGCGGCCCGGTCGCGCCGCTGGAGCTGCGGCGGTTGTTCTTCCTGCAGATCGAGGTCCTCGGATCGACGATGGGCACCAAGACCGAGCTGGCTCAGCTCCTGGCGTTCCTGGTGACGACCGGCGTCCGGCCGGTCATCGACTCGACCGTCCCGCTGGCGGATGCCCGCACCGGCTTCGAACGGCTGCTCGCCGGCGACGTGTTCGGCAAGGTCGTCCTGACGCTCTGATCAGTCGTCTTCGTCGTCGTCGCGGGCGAGCCAGGTGGCAAGCCGGTCCGTCGCGGTCTCGAACTCCGGGTTGAGGTCGACGAAGGTCTGGAGCTTCGCTGCCAACCAGCTCAGCGTGACGTTCTCCTCGCCACGGCGCGACTCGAGCTCCTCGATGCCGCGGTCGGTGAAATACATCTGCCGGCTCAGATCGGGGTGAACTCGGCGAAGGCGTCGTTGATCAGCGCTTCCTGCTCGATCTCGTGCTTGTTGTGCGATCCGGCTGCCGGTGAGGCCGAGGCAGACCGCGAGACCCGGCGCAGGTACGTGCCGACTTCCAGGTGCTCCGGCAGGTTGATCGCGACGAATGGCCAGCTGCCCTGGTTGGCCGGCTCTTCCTGCACCCAGACCAGGTCGGTCCTCGGCGCATACACCGCGACAGCTTCGCGGATCTCGGCGATCGGCAACGGATAGAGCTGCTCGACCCGCAGGATCGCGGTGTCGGTTATCCCGGCCTGCGCGCGGTGCTTGATCAAGTCGTAGTAGACCTTGCCGCTGCACAGGATCACCTTGCTGACCGACGCCGGGTCCGGCGAGGTGGGATCCGCGACCACGGGCTGCCAGCGACCGGTGGTGAAGTCATCCGGCTTCGAGGCCGCCGCGCGCAGCCGCAGCATCGACTTGGGCGTGAAGACCACCAGCGGCTTCTGCCGGTTGGACAGCGTCTGGTGGCGAAGCAGATGGAAGTAGTTCGCGGGCGTGCTCGGGACCGCGATCGTCCAGTTGTCCTCAGCCGACATCGCGAGATAGCGCTCGATCCGCGCCGATGAGTGGTCCGGGCCCTGCCCTTCGTAACCGTGTGGCAGGAGCAGCACCAGGCTCGAGCGCTGGCCCCACTTCGCCTCGCTCGCCGAGATGAACTCGTCGATGACCTCCTGCGCGCCGTTGGCGAAGTCGCCGAACTGCGCCTCCCACGCGACCAGAACCTCAGGCCTGGCAACCGAATAGCCGTACTCGAAGCCCATCGCGGCGTACTCCGAGAGCAGCGAGTCGTAGACGTAGAACGGCGCCTGATCCTCGGAAAGGTGCGCGAGCGGGGTGTATTCGTCGGCGGTACGCCGGTCGACGATCACCGAGTGGCGCTGGCCGAACGTGCCACGCCGGGTGTCCTGGCCGGCGAGTCGCACCGGGTGGCCGTCGAGCAACAACGACCCGAACGCCAGCGTCTCGCCCATCGCCCAGTCGATGCCGCCGTCGCTGACCATCTGGGCACGCTTCTCCAGCTGCGGCAGCAGTCGCGGATGCACCGTGAACCCGGAGGGAAGCGACACCTGGGCGTCACCGATCGCCTTCAGCACCTCGGCGGTGATCGCGGTGTCGGGGTCGGTCTCGACCGGCGGGTCGGCGATCGCCTCGGGCGGCGTGCTGCTGATGTCGCGACTGTCGGCGAAGACCCGCTCGAGCTGGCCCTGGTAGTCGCGAAGCGCCGCCTCGGCCTCCTCGACGGTGATGTCGCCGCGACCGATCAGCGACTCGGTGTAGAGCTTGCGCACGCTGCGCTTCGCATCGATCAAGTCGTACATCACCGGTTGGGTGAAGCTCGGCTCGTCGACCTCGCTGTGACCGCGGCGGCGGTAGCAGAGCATGTCGATGACGACGTCCTTCTTGAACGCCTGCCTGAACTCATACGCCAGCTCGGCGACTCGTACGACGGCCTCGGGGTCGTCGCCGTTCACGTGGAATATCGGCGCCTGAATCATCCGGGCGACGTCGGTGGAATAGACGCTGGAGCGCGCACTTGCCGGTGACGTCGTGAACCCGACCTGGTTGTTGATGACGACATGCACCGAGCCGCCGGTGCGGTAGCCGCGCAGCTGCGAGAGGTTCAAGGTCTCGGCGACGACACCCTGGCCGGCGAATGCGGCGTCGCCGTGGATCAGCACCGGAAGCACGGTGAAGCCGCTCTCGCCACGGTTGATGACGTCCTGCTTGGCGCGCGCGATGCCTTCGACCACCGGGTCTACGGTCTCCAGATGCGACGGATTCGAGGTCAGTGTCACCTTGACGGTCTCGCCGTCGAGCGCGGTGTAGACCCCGTCGGCTCCGAGGTGGTATTTCACGTCACCTGAGCCGTGCGCCGTACGCGGGTCGAGGTTGCCTTCGAACTCCGAGAAGATCTGGCCGAAGGACTTCCCGACGATGTTGGCGAGGATGTTGAGTCGGCCGCGATGCGCCATGCCGACGACGACCTCTTCCATGTCGTCGTGCGCCGCCGCGGACACGACGGCGTCGAGCAGCGGGATGACCGACTCGCCACCTTCGAGGGAGAACCGCTTCTGGCCGACGAACTTGGTCTGCAGGAAGGTCTCGAACGCCTCAGCCTGATTGAGCTTGCCGAGAATCCGCAGCTGCTCCGCAGGCTCCGGGCTGGCATGGTGCAGCTCGACCCGGTCCTGGATCCACTTGCGCTGCTCGGGGTCCTGGATGTGCATGTACTCAATGCCGACGGTGCGGCAGTAGGAGTCACGCAGCACGCCGAGGATGTCGCGCAGCTTCATCAGCGGCTGGCCGCCAAAGCCGCCGGTCGGGAACTCGCGGTCGAGGTCCCACAGCGTCAGGCCGTGGGTCACCACGTCGAGGTCGGGATGGCGGCGCAGCTCGAACTCGAGCGGGTTTGTGTCGGCCATCAGATGACCGCGGACCCGGTAGGCATGGATCAGCTCGATGACCCGGGCCGGCTTCCCGACCTCCTCGTCGTGGGTGACCGGGATGTCCTCGGCCCAGCGAATCGGCTCATAGGGGATTCGCAGCGCCGCGAACACCTCGTCCCAGAAGCCGTCCCCGCCGAGCAGCAGTTGGTGCATCGTGCGCAGGAACTCGCCGGACTCCGCGCCCTGGATGATCCGGTGGTCATACGTCGAGGTCAGCGTCATGATCTTGCTGACCGCAAGCCGGGCCAGCGTGTCCGAAGCCGCGCCCTGGAACTCCGCCGGGTATTCCATCGCGCCGACCCCGACGATCGCGCCCTGGCCGCTCATCAACCTCGGCACCGAGTGAACGGTGCCGATCGTGCCCGGGTTGGTCAGGCTGATCGTCGTGCCCGCAAAGTCGTCGGCGGTGAGCTTCCCGGTGCGTGCCTTGCGGACGATGTCCTCGTACGACGTCCAGAACCGTGAGAAATCAAGCGACTCGGCGTTACGAATGCACGGCACGAGCAGGGTGTGGCTGCCGTCGTCCTTGGCCATGTCGATCGCGAGGCCAAGGTTGATGTGCTCGGGATCGACCAGAGTCGGCTTGCCGTCGACCTCGGCGAACGAGCGGTTCATCACCGGATGCTTCGCGACCGCCTTCACCAGCGCGTAGCCAATGAGATGGGTGAAGCTCACCTTGCCGCCGCGACCCCGGCGCAAATGGTTGTTGATGACCACCCGGTTGTCGATCAGCAGCTTCGCGGGCACCGCGCGGACGCTGGTCGCGGTCGGTACGGCGAGGCTGGACTGCATGTTCACGACCGTGCGTGCGGCCGCGCCCTTCAGGATCCGGCCGGCCGGGGCGGTGCTCTCGGCGGTCGTTGTCGGTTGCGTGGTCGGCG
>DATAUK010000037.1:0-33666 GCA_036268295.1 Mycobacteriales bacterium
GCCCAGCCGCTCAAGACCGCACTACCGTGACGTGCTCGACGTGGTGTTTGGACACTCCGGAGGCGCTGGAGGCGAACACCGCGATGGTGTAGCTGCCGGGCCGTAAGACCCGGCGCGCCGAGAGCCTGCCGAAGAAGTAGACCCGGTCGCGACCTTGTGGTGCTGACACTGTGACGGTGCCAACAGCGGCGTGATGACCGTGGCCGCGTCGCGCGATCGCCAGCGAGACGGTCGCTTGTTGACCCTGCAAGGTGAACGACAACCGCAGCCCACCCTTATGGGGGTGCGCGGGGTCCACGACCGTCGCCCGCGAGCGGGCAGCGAACGAGTGCGTCGAGGTGGCCAACCTGCTCAGCGCCGGCCGGGCCGGCGAGAAGACGTACGCAGCGCCCTGGCCCGCGTTCGCGCCGACATCGTGCCCGTCGGTGCCGGCGATCAGGGTTGTCCCGGAGATCGCAAGGTCGCCGTACCCGAGCGAGTCGCCACTTTGCGGGCCGGTCGCCACCCGCTCGGCGGACTCCAGCCGAGTTCCCGACCACCCTCGGCTCGGCTTCTGGTAGAGGTAGACCGTTCCGGCATCGTGGACGCCGTTCACGACGTGGTACGGCGAAGCCGTGGCAACGATGTCGCCGGAAATGACGATCGGACCCAAGCCGAGGTAGTCGCCGGCGGTGCCGTCGCTGGCGAGCAGCCGGGCCGACTCGTGGCGGGCTCCCGACCAGCCGGACGCCGGCTCGGTGAAGACATACGCCTCGCCTTGCTGCGCGTTGGTCCCGACCTCGTGGAACCCGGACGAGGCGACCACCGTCCGCCCGGAGATCGCGGTGGCGAACCCACCGAGCTGGTCTTCCGCGGCGCCGTCAGTTGCGGTCAGCTCGGCCGACTCGTGACGCACCCCGGACCAGCCGGCAGCCGGTCGGGTGAACACGTACGACGCACCTTGATCTGCGTTCAATCCGACATCGTGGCCGCCTGCTCCGGCGACAATTGTGGATCCCGAGACGGCGATCGAGCTGTATCCGAGCGCGTCCTGCGCCGCACCGTCCGTCGCCGTCAATGTGGCGGTGGGACGGGTGATGACTTTGGACCAGCCGTGCTGAGGTTCGGTGTAGACGAGCGCCTCGCCCTGACCGGTGTGGCCGGCGACCGCGGCGGCTGGGTCCCCCACCACCACGGTGCGCCCCGCGACGGCGACACTGCGATAACCCCACTCGCCCTCGGCGACGGGAGCCGACGGCCGCAGCTCGGCCGACTGGTGCAACGAGCCAGACCAGCCTCCCGCGGGTTTGCTGAAGACGTAGACCGCACCGGCAAACCCCTGCGAACCGATGGTGTGACCGGGTGCGGCGACCACGATGGTCGAGCCGTCAGTGGCTACCCCCAAGCCAAAGTTGTCTTCTGCGCCACCATCGCTGGCGCTGAGGACCGCCACCTGCTTGGCATGCGCCCAGCCCGAGTCCGGGCGACGGAAGACATAGGCCATCCCCTGCTGGGTGTGACCGGCGACGGCACGCTCGATCGCGGCGACGACCGCGATGTCGCCGGCAACCGCCACTCCGGCATAGCCGAAGTCGTCGTCGGCCTTGCCGCCAACCGCCGTCAGTCGGGTGGTGTGAGACGACGCGGCGAAGCTCGACGCGGGCTGCATCCGCGAGCCGCTCGCCGCCTCAGGTACTCCTACAGCCAGCACGCAGATGACCGCGGCGCACAGCGCCGAACTCCCCCGAACTCGCACCGCTCCACCCTTCGCTCGGACGCAGTATGACCGAGAAGCGGGCCAAGGCAAACCGGCTAGCGCAGACCGGTGCCGCGGCGGATGGCGTCGTCGATCAGCCGGGTGACCAGACTCGGATAGTCCACCCCGGTCGCGGCCCACATCTGCGGGAACATCGATGCCGGCGTGAAGCCGGGCATCGTGTTGACCTCGTTGACGAACAGCTCGCCGTCAGGGCTCAGGAAAAAGTCAACTCGTGCCAGCCCTTCGCAGTCCAGTGCCTCGAACGCCGCGATCGCGGCGGTGCGGATCCGCTCGATCTCCTCGGCCGGAAGCTCCGGCGGGATGTCGAACTCGGTGCCACTGTCCGGCATGTACTTCGCGTCGAAGTCATAGAAGTCCGCCCCGGCCGCGATCCGCACCTGCGCCGGCAACGACGCCTCCGGCGCGCCGCCGTCGAGGCCGGCGAGCACGCCGCACTCGATCTCCCGACCGGCGACCGCGGTCTCGACCAGCGCCTTTGGGTCGTACTCATAGGCGACATCGAGGGCGGCCTCGAGATCCTCCCGACGCGTCACCCGGGTGATCCCGATGCTCGACCCGCCGCGTGCCGGCTTCACGAACACCGGCCAGCCCAGAGCGCCGGCATCGGCCGGGATCGGCCGGCCAGTGCGCGTGACGACGTACGGCGGAACCGCCAGCCCAGCATCGCGGAGCAGCCGCTTCATGTGGTGCTTGTCCATCGCCGCGGCCGAGGCAAAAACGCCGGAGCCGACATACGGCACGCCGGCCAGCTCGAGCAGTCCCTGCAACGTGCCGTCCTCGCCGTACGGACCGTGGAGCAGGGGGAAGGCGACGTCGACCTGCGCCAGCTCGGCCGGCAGCGCCGTCGGGTCGCCAGGCAGCGCGATCGACGTACCGGTCGGCGTCACCGAGGGCAGCTCGCGGCCGCGCATCGCCAGCTCACGTGAGTCACTGAGGATCCATCGGCCTTGCAAGGTGATGCCGATCGGCACGACGTCGTAACGGTCGGGGTCGAGCGCAGCGAGCACGCTGCCCGCGGTTACGCACGAGATCGCGTGTTCACTGCTGCGGCCGCCGAAGATCACGGCCACCCGGATCCGGGCCTGATCAGGCTCCGGGCTCACCGCTGGTAGGGCCGGACCGCGCCGATGTAGTCGGACCGGTCGATGGAGTCATAGCGCACGTCGACGCCGGTGAACGGTGCGTCGACCATCTCGTCGTTGCCGACGTACATGCCGACGTGGTGGATCGACGACGGATCGGCGACGTTCAGCGCGAAGAAGACCAGGTCGCCGGGTCGAAGGTCGGCCCGGCTGATGTGTGCGCCCTCGGCCCACTGGTCGTGGGTCCAGTGGTCGAGGTGCACTCCGACCTGGTCGTAGGCCCACATCGTCAGTCCCGAGCAGTCGAAGGTCTCCGGGCCGGCCGCCGCCCACTGGTAGGGCTTGCCGATCTGCGACTCGGCGTCGGCGACCGCGGTGGCCTCGGTCGAGACCGAAACCGTGCCGGCGGTGCTGCCGGACGACCCCGAGAATGGGCTCGGCGACGAAGCCGCTGCGGCGGCAGCGGCGCGGCGGGCGGCCCGGGCGGCAGCGGCACGTGCCCGCGCGAGGGCCGCCAACCGGGCCCGCTCGAGCTTGCTGGTGTTGGCGCGGGCGTTGGACAGCAAGGTCCGCAGCTGGCCCTGCTTGGCGTTCAGCTGGTCCAGGACCGTGGTCTGCGCCTTGACGGCGGCCGCCGCGGCCGCCTTGGCGCGGCTGGCAGTCACCGCCGCGGCATGGGCACGGGACGCGACGACCTCGGTACGCCGGCTGACCACGCCGTGGTAGATCTGAGCGGCCTGTAGCCGCTGCAGCGTTGCATGCTCGGAGGTGGCGATCTCATCGACGGCGCCGACCCGGGCGACCAGCTCGGCCGGTCCGCCCGCACCGAGATAGGCATCGATGCTCGACAGCCCACCCGACTCATAGGTCTGGGTGGCGAATGCCGTCGCCTGCGCCTGGCCGCTCCTGACCTGCCGGTTGGCGCCGGCAAGCACCCGGTGTGCGATGGAGACCGCGTGCCTGGCCGCCTTGAGCTTCACCTCGGCGCCGTCGTAGGCCTCGAACGCGACCTCGGCGGTGTTGCTCAGCGCGGTCAGCTGCTGCTTCGCCCGCGCGACCGCGGCCTCGGCAACGCTGACCTGGCGCACCCGGCGATCGACGATTCGCTTGCTGCGCGCGATCTCGGCGGGGGTCGGCGTGTGATGACGCGCGTGATGGTGGGCATCGGGCAGCGCCAGCGCGGGGGTAGGTGTCATGGCCGCCGCAGTCGCCAGCGCCGCAGCCGCAGCACACAGCGCCATCGAACGGCTCATGCCGCCGCTCATCCGATTGGCACCTGACACGCGAGTGATCCTAGTGCCAGACGGGGCTACTGTCCGGTTCCTGCCCGGCGCCCGTGCTCAAACCGGTGCGAATCCGCCGGGTCGGTTGGCTAGCCGCTGGCGAGTCGGTCAAGCGCGCCTGAGATGTCGGCGATCAGGTCGTCGGCGTCCTCGAGGCCGATGCTGATGCGTACCGATGCGGGCAGGATCCCAGCGGCGGCCAGCGCCGCGTCGTCGAACTGGCGGTGGGTCGTCGAGGCGACGTGGCTGACCACAGTGTGGGTGCCGCCGAGGCTGGTCGCCACCTTGCCGATCGACAGCCCGTCGGCCAGCGCGAAGCCGGCGGAGCGGCCGCCTCGCGGGCTGATCGTGACGATCGCGCCGTACCTCAGGCCGTCGGGACCGGCCTCGAACTGCTTGCCGGCCAGCGCATGCTGCGGATGGTCGGCGAGCCCGGGATAGTCGATCCGCTCGATCATCGGGTGATCGACGAGCGCCTCAGCAACGGCGAGCGCGGTCGCGCAGTGCCGCGCGACCCGAAGCGGCAAGGTGGCGAGACCGCGCTGGAGCAGGAAGGCCTCGTCCGGCGCCAGGCTGCCGCCGAGGTCGACCCGTGCCTTGCGGATTCGCGCGACCAGCTCGACATCGCCTGACACCGCACCGCCGGTGACGTCGGAGTGGCCGCCGAGGTATTTCGTCGCGGAGTGGGCAACCAGGTCGGCCCCCCAGCGCAATGGCCGACAGACCGGCGGCGGGGCGAAGGTGCTGTCGATCGCGAACGGGACGTCGGCGGCCCGGCAGATCGAGGCGACGCCCGCTATGTCGGTGACCGCGGTGGTCGGGTTGGCGATCGTCTCACCCCAGACAACTGCGGTGTTGTCACGGATCGCCGCGCGGACCGCGTCGAGGTCGGTCAGGTCGACGAACGTCGTCTCCACGCCGAACCTCGACAGGATGTGCTGGAGCAGCCCGTACGTCCCGCCGTAGACGGCAGTCGGCGCGACGACGTGGCTGCCGGCCTGGCACAGCGTCAGGAACACCGTCGAGATCGCGGCCATGCCGGAGGCAAACGGCTGCGAGGCGACCGGCCGGTCCGCGCCGTGACCCTCGAGCGCCGCGAGACCGAGCGCGAACGCGTCGGCGGTCGGGTTGTCGATCCGGCTGTAGGTGTAGCCCTGCTTGCGGTCGCCGAGCACGTCGGCGTAGTCCTGGGTCCGGTCGAACTCATAGGTCGACGTCCGGTACGTCGGCAGACCGACCGCCCGCACGGCGCTGAGGTCCGGTCGCGGCGAGTGCACCGCGCGGGTGTTCTCGGCGTACGCCGAGGAGGTGTCCGGCTCGGCGATCGGCAGGTTGAGGGGAACCTCGTCGGGCTCAGACATCAGCATCCATCTCGTGTTTCGGGTCACTTGCAAGCAGTGAGGTCATCATGTCCGGCACGGTCCAGCCCGCGTCGACGACCTTCACGACGTGTTCGGTGATCGGGGCCGCGACGCTGTGGTTGATCGCCAGGTCGAGGATCGAGCGGCAGGACTTCACACCCTCCGCGGTCTGCTTGGTCTTCGCGACCACCTGATCGACGGTCAAGCCGCGGCCCAGGTCCTCACCGAAGGTCCGGTTGCGGGACAGCGGCGAGGAGCAGGTCGCGACCAGGTCGCCCATCCCGGCGAGGCCGGCGAAGGTCATCGGCTCAGCCCCGAGCGCGACCCCGATCCGCGCGATCTCGGCAAGGCCGCGGGTGATCATCGAGGCCCGGGCATTGTCGCCGAGGCCGAGGCCGGCGGCCATCCCGACCGCCAGCGCAATGACGTTCTTGACCGCACCACCGAACTCGCAACCGATGACATCGTGGTTGCGGTAGGGCCGGAAGTAGCCGGAGTTGCAGGCCTGCTGCACCTGGCGGGCAACGTCGAGGTCGGTGCACGCGACGACCGCGGCGGCCGGCTCGCGCAGCGCGATCTCGCGAGCCAGGTTCGGCCCCGACACCGCCGCAACCCGATGGTCCGGCACGTCGGCGACCTCGCGGATGACCTCGCTCATCCGTTTGTCGGTGCCGAGCTCGACGCCCTTCATCAGGCTGACCAGGACCGCGTCCGGCGGGATGAGATCCGCGACCCTCTCGAGGTTGGCGCGCAACGTCTGTGACGGCACCGCGAGCACAACTAGGTCGACGCCGTCGAGCGCCTCGCGGGCATCGCTGGTCGCCTGCAACGACGGTGGCAACGTGATCCGCGGCAGGTAGTCGGGGTTCTCGTGCAGCTCGTTGATCGCCTCGGCCATCTCCGGTCGCCGCGCCCACAGCACGGTGTCGGTGCCGGCGTCGACGAGTACCTGCGCGAACGCGGTGCCCCACGATCCGGCGCCGAGGACGGCCGCCCTGGTCACGCTGCCAGCTTCGGGTCGTAGGTGACCGCCGGCGGCTGACCCCCACGCAGCTCGACGAGCAGGTCGGTGATCCGGGCCATAACCAGGTCGGTGACCTCGCGCAGGACGTCGGCGTCGAGGGGTTTTCCGGCGTACGCCGAGAGGTCGACAGGCGGGCCGGCGGTGACCTGGATCTTCTTGCGCGGGAACGGTCGCGGCAGCATGGCCTTGTAGCGCCAGAGCGCCTGCGGCCCCCACTGCGCGACCGGGATGACCGGCGCGCCGGTCAGCAGGGCCAGCCGGGCGACCCCGGTGCGGGCCTTCATCGGCCAGCAGTCGGGGTCGCGGGTCGCGCTGCCCTCCGGGTAGATCAAGAGGCATTCGCCCTCGTTGACGGCGTCGACGGCCGCGGACAGCGCGTTCGAAGCATCCGCGGTGCCGCGATAAACCGGGATCTGGTTGGCACCTTTGAAGATGTGCTTGATCACTGGCGTCTCGAACAGCGAGGACTTCGCGAGGTATTTCGGCACCCGGCCGGCCTCCAGGACGTAGAGCCCGAGGGTGAACGGATCGACGTAGCTGATGTGGTTGGCCGCGATGATGACGCCACCGGAGCGCGGGATCCGCTCCGACTCGGCCCACTGCCGAGTGGTCGTGACGCGCAGAAGCGGCCGCGCTCCGTTGACCACGAGGCGATACCAGAAGCCCAACCGGCCGAATCGCAAGCTGACCCCGTCCCTGGCACCGCGCCTGCCGCCGCGACTGCGGCGACTACTGTCTTTGCGAGGATGCCAGATGTGAACAGCGTTGGTGGCCGGTGGTCGCTGCTGGTTCCGGTCAAACGACTCAGCCTCGCCAAGACCCGCCTTGCGCTTCCGGCGGCCGCGCGCGCGGATCTCGCGCTCGCCATGGCGCGCGACACGGTCGGTGCCGCGCTTGTTGCCGATGCGGTCGCCGAGGTTGTCGTGATCACCGACGACGAACGCGCGGGCGCGGCGCTGGCGGCGATCGGCGCCCGAGTCGTCGACGACTCCCCCAACGCTGGGCTGAACCCGGCGCTTGCGCATGGCGCCTCGGTTGCCTCGCAGACTCTCGTCGCGGCGCTGTCCTCGGATCTGCCGGCGCTACGGTCCGCCGACCTGGATGCGGTACTGCGGCTGGCAACGGCTCACCGCCGCGCCTTCGTCGCGGACAGCGCGGGTGACGGGACGACCTTGCTGAGCGCGACCGCGGTCGCGGACTTCGCGCCGGCGTACGGACCGGATTCGCGTACCGCGCACGTCGAATCCGGAGCCGTCGACCTCAGCGCCGATGCCGCCGAGTCAGTCCGACACGATGTCGACACCCTGGCCGCGCTGCGCGAAGCAGTGGTCCTCGGCGTCGGCCCCCACACCGCCCAGACCCTCCGCACGCATGTGCCATTGGTGGGCCTATAGACACACGGATGGCCCATTGGTGGGGCTATCGCCCCACCAATGGGCCATCCGTGTGTTGGAGCGTTAGCGACGCGCGGTCGCCTTCTTCGCGGTCGCCTTCTTCGCGGTCGTCTTCTTCGCGGTCGTCTTCTTCGCGGTCGTCTTTCTGGCCGCGGCCTTCTTCGCCGGCGCCTTCTTGGCGGCCGCCTTCTTGGCCGGAGCCTTCTTGGCCGGAGCCTTCTTGGCCGGCGCCTTCTTGGCCGGCGCCTTGGCGGCCTTGGTCGCTGCCCGCTTAGCCGCGGTGGTCGCCTTGCGCGGACCGGTGGACGCGGTCTTCGCCGCCGACCGGGCGGTCGTCGCGGTGGACTTCGCCGCGGCCTTGGTCGCGGCGTCCGCGACCTTGCCGAGCTTGATCGCGCCGCTGACTACTCCTTTGAACTGTGTGCCGGGACGGAACTTCGGCACCGAGGTCTTCTTGACCTTTACGGTCTCGCCGGTGCGCGGGTTACGACCCGTGCGGGCGGCGCGATCGACCTTCTCGAAGACGCCGAAACCAGTGATGGCCACGCGCTCCCCGGTCGCCACTGCGCGCTGAATTGTGTCGAGTACTGCGTCGACCGCAGACTCTGCTGTCTTCTTGTCCGCGCCGAGTCGGTCACGGATCGCATCGATCAGATCGGCCCTGTTCACTGCACCCTCCGGGTTGCGTCGAGGAACGCCCTCGACCTGACGCTGGACGCTAGGTCGAATTCGCGTTCGGCACAACGTTAGCGCCACATTTATTTATCGTGTCGCGGCCGCTTTAGCGTGTAGCGCTAACGAAATTGGCTATCTGACGACCGGCATCCAGGCTGCCCGACCCGACTCGTACGCCGTGATGTCGTCGGCATTCGTCAAGGTCAGGCCGATGTCGTCGAGGCCCTCCATCAGCCGCCACCGGGTGTAGTCGTCGAGCTGGAACGCCACGGTGAGTCCGGGAGCACGGACCTCGCGCTCGACGAGGTCGACGGTGATCTCGGTTGCCGGATCGGTCGTCGAGAGGTCCTGAAATGCGGCGACGGCGTCTTCGGCCAGCTCCACCGCCAACAGGCCGCCGTTGAGTGCGTTGCCGCGGAAGATGTCGGCGAACCGCGCCGAGATGACAGCCCGAAACCCGTGATCCTGCAACGCCCACACCGCATGCTCGCGCGACGAGCCGGTGCCGAAGTCACGTCCGGCGACGAGCACCGTCGCGCCGTCGTACCGGCTGTCGTTGAGGACGAAGTCGGGGTCGTCGCGCCAGGCGCGGAACAGGCCGTCACCGAAGCCGGCGCGGGACACCCGCTTGAGATATTCCGCCGGGATGATCTGGTCGGTGTCCACGTTGTTACGTCTCAGCGGCACCGCACGGCCGGTGTGAGTCGTGAACTTCTCCATGTCGAGGGCTCCCTTTACAGATCTGCCGGCGCGGTCAGCCGGCCGGCGACCGCGGTCGCGGCGGCGACTGAAGGTGAGACGAGGTGGGTACGGCCGCCAGGGCCTTGCCGACCCTCGAAGTTCCGGTTGGAGGTCGACGCGCTGCGTTGCCCGGGCGAGAGCTTGTCCGGGTTCATCGCGAGACACATCGAACATCCGGCGCCGCGCCACTCGGCACCCGCCGCGGTGAAAATGTCTTGCAATCCCTCGGATTCGGCCCGCTCCTTGACGTCGACCGAGCCGGGCACGACCAACATACGTACGCCGTCGGCCACCCGGCGGCCCTTGAGGACCTCAGCCGCTGCGCGCAGGTCTTCGAGCCGGCCGTTGGTGCACGAGCCGATGAAGACGGTGTCGACAGCGACGTCGGTCAGCGGAGTACCGGGGACCAGGTCCATGTAGGCAAGGGCGCGCTCGTCGGAGCTGTCGGCCGGCTGCGGCACCCGGCCGGACAGCGGCGCGCCCTGGCCCGGGTTGGTGCCCCAAGTGACCCATGGCGACAGCGCCGACGCATCGATGTGCACGACCTTGTCGAAGGTCGCGTCCTCGTCGGTGGCGAAGCTCTTCCAATGCTCGACGGCGGCGTCCCAGTCGGCGTCCTCGGGGGCCCGATCACGGCCGCGGAGGTAGTCAAAAGTGGTGTCGTCGGGGGCGATCATGCCGGCGCGCGCACCGGCCTCGATCGACATGTTGCAGACCGTCATGCGGCCCTCCATCGACAACCCGCGGATCGCCTCGCCGCGATATTCGATGATGTGACCCTGGCCGCCGCCAGTGCCGATCTGGGTGATGATGCCCAGCACCAGGTCCTTCGCGGTGACGCCGGGCGGCAGCGCGCCTTCGACCTCGACCGCCATGGTCTTGGGGCGACGCATCGGAAGCGACTGGGTCGCGAGGACGTGCTCGACCTGGCTGGTGCCGATCCCGAAGGCGAGGGCACCGAACGCGCCGTGGGTGCTGGTGTGGCTGTCGCCGCACACCACCGTCATCCCGGGCTGGGTCAGGCCGAGCTGCGGGCCGATGACGTGCACGATGCCCTGACCGGCGTCCCCCATCGGGTAGAGCCGTACGCCGAACTCCTCGCAGTTGTGTCGGAGCGCCTCCACCTGGGTGCGGCTCACGATGTCGGTGATCGGACCTGCGGTGGTAGGGACATTGTGGTCCTCGGTCGCGATCGTGAGCTCTGGGCGTCGCACGGTGCGGCCATTGGCACGAAGGCCGTCGAAGGCCTGCGGGCTGGTCACCTCATGGACCAGGTGCAGGTCGATGTAGAGCAGGTCGGGCTCGCCCTCGGTGCTGCGAACCAGATGCGCGTCCCAGACCTTCTCCGCCATAGTGCGGCTCACGGCGATCTCCTCACGTTGCGCCTTGCTAAACCCAGAACTTGCGTCTCATATGTTGATACGACAGTATTGCGATATGACACAGCGTAGCAGCGTCGGGGTTCTTGACAAGGCCGTGGTCGTTCTCGACAGCCTGGCGATCGGCCCGGCATCACTCGCCGAGCTGGTGGAGCGAACCGGGCTATCGCGGCCCACGACGTACCGGCTCGCAATCGCTCTCGAAGTCCATCGTTACGTCGAGCGCGACAGTCACGGCCGGTTTGCCATCGGGCCGGCGATCGCCTTGCTGGCGGCGGCCGGCATGACCGAGCCGCTTGAGCGGGTCGCTGGGCCGATTTTGGAACGGTTGTGCAACTCGACGCACGAAAGCGCCCAGCTCTACCGCCGGGCCGGCAACGTCCGTCGCTGCACTGCCGCGGCCGAGCGGTCGAGTGGGTTGCGCGACACCGTACCGGTGGGCGCGGAGCTGCCGATGACCGCCGGATCGGCGGCGCAGGTGCTGCTGGCCTGGGAGCCGGCGGCCGATGCCGCGGCGGTGGCGCGCGAGGCCCGGTTCTCGATGGCGACCCTCGCGACGGTACGCCGCCGCGGTTGGGGCGCGAGCGTCGCAGAACGCGAGGCCGGCGTCGCCTCGGTGTCGGCACCCGTGTTCGGGCCCGACGGCCGGGTAGTCGCTGCGGTCTCGGTGTCCGGCCCGATCGACCGGCTGACCCGCTCCCCCGGAAAACTCCACGCCGACGCCGTGACCGCCGCTGCTCGCGCCCTGACAATCGCCGCCGTCGGTCCGGTCAGCTGACCGGACCGACTCACCGAAGATATCCACAATCCGTTGCTACACAACAGAACCCGTCGTACCAACCCCGGAGAATCAACCGTGGAGGTTCGACATGCCCAAGATGTGTTCCGTCCCAGATTGCGACCGGGTGGCCGAGGCACATGGCTGGTGCCACGCCCATCTCCAGCGCTGGCTCCGCCTCGGTGACGTCCTCGCCAGCCGCCCGGTCGGCCGCCGAGTCAACCACGCGTGCGAGGTGGTTCGATGCCGGCGACCTGCAACGAAGAACCAACTCTGCGAAGCCCACAACGCCGCCCGGGTTCGCACTTTCGGCGATGTCCTGGCCAATGACCCGATCCGCGAAGTCGCCGGCACTGGGTACCTCAATCATGGCTATCTGATCGTGCCCGTGCCGCCGGAACTTCGGCATCTCGTTGCCGATGGCGAGACATCGATCGGCGAACACCGCCTTGTCATGGCGAAGCATCTGGGACGTGCCCTTCACGCCTTCGAGTCTGTGCACCACAAGAATGGCGATCGACTCGACAATCGCATCGAGAACCTCGAGCTGTGGTCGCGTTGGCAGCCAAGCGGACAGCGCATCGAGGACAAGATCGTTTTCGCCGTCGAGCTGCTGCGACAGTATGCGCCTGAGCGGCTACGATAAGTGGAGTAACTTGGTTATCTTGAGTAGTCCCGAAGGGATTTGAACCCTCGTTACCGCCTTGAGAGGGCAGCGTCCTAGGCCACTAGACGACGGGACCTTGCATTACCTGCACCGAACTCTGAGTCGCTGACTCGCTGGGGTACCAGGACTCGAACCTAGACTAACTGAACCAGAATCAGTTGGGCTGCCAATTACCCCATACCCCAAATGCTCCTTGCGAGGAGCGACTACCACTCTAACCCAGCGCGGATTGCAGCCTGGCCATCGTCGTGTCGCGGCCGAGCAGCTCGATCGACTCGAACAACGGCGGGGAAACCAGGTTCCCAGTCACCGCAACCCGAACCGGGCCGAACGCGTGCTTCGGCTTGAGTCCAAGCCCGTCGACGAGCGCGGCTCGTAACGCCGCCTCGATATCGGCCGCGGCGAACGAGTCGAGTCCCTCCAGCGAAGCGATCGCAGCGCCGAGCACCGGCTGCGCCGACTCGCCCAGTTGCTTGGCGGCAGCATCCGGGTCGACCGCGAACCTCGGACCCACGACGAGGAACTGCAGCATGTCGCTGGCCTCGCGCAACGTCGCCATCCGCTCCTGGACCAGCGGCGCCGCGCGACGGACCAGCTGGGCCGCGGCGCCCTCGACTCCCATGAACGCAACGATCCGGCCGGCAAGATCGGCCAGTTCCAGCTCGCGAACATAGTGACCCGACATCCAGTGAAGCTTGTCGACGTCGAAGACCGGCCCGACCGGGTTCACCCGCGACCAGTCGAAGGACGCGGCCATCTCCTCGAACGAGAAGATCTCCTCACCGTCCGGCAGCGAGTAGCCCATCAGGCCGAGGAAGTTGCGCAACGCCTCCGGCAGGAAACCCTCGTCGACGAACCAGGTCAGCCGGGCCGCCGGGTTCTTGCGTTTCGAGATCTTCGACTTGTCGGCATTGCGCAGCAACGGCATGTGTGCGAACGCCGGCCGCTGCCAGCCCATCCAGTCGTAAAGCAGCAGATGCTTCGGCGTCGAGGAGATCCACTCCTCACCGCGCACGACATGGGTGATCTGCATCGAGTGGTCGTCGACGACGTTGGCGAGGTGGTACGTCGGAAACCCGTCGGTCTTCATCAGCACCTGGTCGTCCGGCCGCGGCGCGTTGACCTCGCCGCGGATCAGGTCGACGAACGTCAGCGGCGCGTCGTCGGGCACCAGCATTCGCACCACCGGCGTCTCGGCAAAGCCTGGCAGCGCGGCACGCTCCTCCCGGGCCTTGCCGACGCACAATCGGTCATAGCCGGTCGGCTGCTTCGCCTTCTGCTGCGCCTCCCGCATCTCGGCGAGCCGTTCCGGCGTACACCAGCAGTGGTAGGCGTGACCGGAGGCGAGCAATGCCTCGGCGACCGGGCGGTAGCTCTCGAGCCGCTCCGACTGACGGTACGGCGCGTGCGGCCCGCCGATGTCCGGCCCCTCGTCCCAGTCGAGCCCGAGCCAGCGCAACGTGTCGTAGACCTGCTGCTCGCTGTCGGCCTGGAACCGGGCGCGGTCGGTGTCCTCGATCCGGAGGATGAAGGCCCCGCCCTCGTGACGCGCGAACGCAAGGTTGAACAACGACATGTACGCCGTGCCGACGTGCGGGTCCCCGGTCGGCGACGGCGCGACGCGCAACCGCACCGTCACCGCGCGACCACCGGGTTGGTCAGCGCGCCGATGCCCTCGATCTCGACGCTGACCTCGTCGCCGACGAGCATCGGGCCGATGCCATCCGGGGTGCCGGTGAGGATCACGTCGCCGGGAAGCAGCGTCATGCATGCGGTGATGTAGGCGATCAGCGATGGGACCCTGTGCACGATCATCGAGGTCCGCGAGTCCTGCTTGGTCTCACCGTTCAGTGTCGTCGTGATCGCCAGATCCGACGGGTCGAGGTCGGTCTCGATCCACGGACCGAGCGGGCAAAACGTGTCGTAGCCCTTGGCGCGCGACCACTGCCCGTCGCTGCGCTGCTGGTCACGGGCGGTCACGTCGTTGGCGCAGGTGTAACCGAGCACCACGTCCATCGCGCGGTCCTCCGGCACATCGCGGCACAGCCGGCTGATCACGACCGCGAGCTCGCCCTCGAAGTCAACCCGTTCCGAGGACGGCGGTGAGGCGATCGAGTCGCGGTGGCCGATGACGGCGGTCGACGGCTTGAGGAAGATCAGCGGCTGCTCCGGGACTTCGCCGCCCATCTCGGCGGCGTGGGAGGCGTAGTTCTTGCCGATCGCGACCACCTTGCTCGGCAACACCGGCGCCAACAGGCGCAGCTCGGAGAGGTTCAGCGCGACATCGGTGCGCTCGATCGGCGCGAACGGATGGCCGACGATCGGGACGACGAGCTCATCCTCGACGACCCCGAACGCGACACCTTCGCCATAGGAAAATCTTGCGATCCGCACTCGATGCAGCCTAGTAGGGGCCGCCGAAGCGTCGCTGGGCCCTCAGCGCGCTACGTCGTCGAGCTCGGCGAGGTCCTCGGCGCTCGGCACCCACGCACCGGCCGCGACATTCGCGCGCACCTGCTCCGGCTTGGTGGCGCCGGCGATCACCGAGGCGACCATCGGCTTGGCAGCGAGCCCGCCGATCGCGACCTCCAGCAACGAGACGCCGCGTTGTGCGGCGTACTTCTCGAGCTCCTCGACCTGGTCGAAGCGGCGGTCGCTGAGCCAGGCCCGCCGCTCGGTCAGCCGGGTGCCGGCCGGCGGCTCCTCGCCGCGACGGTACTTCCCGGTGAGCAAGCCGTTGCCGAGCGGGAAGAACGGCAGTACGCCGACACCGAAGCGCTCGCAGGCCGGGAGCAGCTCGGTCTCGACGCCGCGCTCGACCAGGCTGTAGTGGTTCTGCGCGCTGATGAACGGCGTCAGGCGGCCGGTCCGGGCGACCCAGTCGGCATCGGCGACCTGCCAGCCCGCGAAGTTGGAGCAGCCGACGTAGCGCACCTTGCCCTCGGTCACCAGCTCGTGCAGCGCGGCCAGCGTCTCCTCGATCGGAGTGGCCGGGTCCGGCTCGTGGAACTGATAGAGATCGATCCAGTCGGTGCGCAGCCGGCGCAGCGAAGACTCGACCGCCTTGCGGATGTAGCGCCGCGAGCCGCGCGCCTCCCAGTCCGGCCCGAGCTTGCCCTCGAGGTCAAGACCGAACTTCGTCGCCAGCACGATGTCGTCGCGATGGCGGCCGAGCACCTCGCCGAGGAAGTCCTCCGAGTCGCCGTAGCAGTCAGCGGTGTCGAACAGCGTGATGCCCTCGTCAAGCGCCGCCCGCACCACCGCTCGGGTCGCCTCGAGGTCGATCCGGCGCCCGAAGTTGTTGCAGCCGAGCCCGACGACCGAAACCACCAGCCCGGAGTTGCCCAACCGCCGTAGTCTCATGTCGCTCACGCCGAACAGCGTATGACCCCAACCAATCGTCGCTGCCCGCCGTCTCATCGACGTCACCGACGAAAGGGGCCGGACCGGATGCGCCTGCGCTATGCGGTCGCTGCCCTCTGCGTCATCGCCGCGATCGTGGCGGTCACGGTCGGCCGCAACGGCCACGGACACCCCGCGACGCCGGATCCGCAGCAGTCGAGGCCGACCAGCCCGTCACCCGGCGCGACGACCGCCACCACCAAGCCGCCCTCGGCCCTCGACCTTGAGTTCCCGCCGAGCATCCGGTCGGCGCGGATGGGGCCGACCTACTTGCGGCTGCCGGTCGCCAGCGCCGACCTCGACAACATGGTCCGGGTCCACGGACCCGACATCGTGGCGCTTGCGACCAAGGGCGCCTTCTTCGGGCAGGTGTACGCCGCAGTCAGCACCGATGGCGGCGGCGCCTGGCACATCGCCAGTCCGCAGTTCGCCAGAGCCGGTGGCTGCGGCCCGTGTACGACGAACCACCTGAACGTCACCACGAACGGCACCGTCTTCGCCTGGGGAAACGATGGTGACCTGGTCAAGGTCACCACCGACCTCGGCACCCACTGGCAGGAGTCGGATTTCGGTCACGGCGTCGTGAGTGTCACGCCTCAGGGCCGTCGCCTCGTCGTACGCGCGATCGGCAACAAGACACCGGCGGGCCGCTACGCAACCTGCGACTACATCTCGACCGACAACGGTTTGACCTGGCAACGCGGCCCCGCCCAGCCCGCCATCAAGCCCTGACCCACGCCTTTTTCGCCAAACTTGCGCGTATCAACCGTTTGCGCGGCCCAAAGGGTTGATACGCGCAAGTTTGGCGAGAGGGTGCCGCTAGGACGCGCCAAGCAGACCGAACGTGTATGCGTCGTCGAGCGCCTGCCACGAGGCGGCGATCACGTTCTCGTCGACGCCGACGGTGTCCCACTCGCGGCGGCCGTCCGAGGTGCGGACCAGCACCCGGGTGATCGCGCCGGTGCCGTGCGCGCCTTCGAGGATGCGCACCTTGTAGTCGACCAGCTCGAACTTGCCGAGCTGCGGGTGGAAGCGCTCGAGTGCCTGCCGCAGCGCGGTGTCGAGCGCGTTGACCGGACCATTCCCCTCGCCGGTTGACACGATCCGCTCCTCACCGACGTGGAGCTTGACCGTCGCCTCCGATGCCATCCCGCCATCGGCCTGACCGTCACTGATCACCCGGTAGGACTCGAGGACGAACGGCCGCGAGCGCTCGCCGTCCACTTCCTCGCGCAGCAGCAACTCGAACGAGGCCTCGGCGGCCTCGAACGAGTAGCCTGCCGCTTCCATCTCCTTGACGCGTTCGATGACGCGTCCGACGACCTCGCGGTCGACCTCGATCTTCAGCTCCCGTGCCTTCATCTCGACACTCGCCCGGCCGGCGAGCTCGGAGATCAGCACTCGCATGTCGTTGCCTACCAGTGCCGGGTCGGTGTGCTGATACAGGTCGGGGTCGACCTTCAGCGCCGACGCGTGCAGTCCCGCCTGGTGGGCGAATGCGCTCGCGCCGACCCAGGGCTGGTGATCATCCGGTGTGATGTTCGCCAGCTCGGCAATGGCATGGCTGACCCGGACCAGCTCGGCGATCGAGCCCTCCGGCAGCACGGGAAGATCAAGCTTGAGCTCAAGGCCGGCCACGATGGAGAACAAGTCGGCGTTGCCGGCCCGCTCGCCGTACCCGTTGGCGGTGCCCTGCACGTGGGTCGCACCGGCCTGCACCGCGGCGAGCGAGTTGGCGACCGCGCATGACGTGTCGTCGTGCGCGTGAATGCCGACCCTCACCGATTTGTCGGCGAGCAGACCGACGACCTCGTTCACCACCTCCGAGAGCCGCCCCGGCAGCATGCCGCCGTTGGTGTCGCACAGCGCGACCACCTCGGCGCCGGCCTCACCCGCGGCCGACAAGA
Source organism: Mycobacteriales bacterium (assembly GCA_036268295.1). Lineage (GTDB taxonomy): Bacteria > Actinomycetota > Actinomycetes > JAFAQI01 > JAFAQI01 > DATAUK01. The sequence goes on from DATAUK010000037.1 coordinate 17,453, forward strand.
CTGCCAGCGCGTAGTCACGGTCGAGGAAGAAGCCGTCGAAAAAGTGTTCGGCATCAAGGAAAACCCGCCGGCCCTCGGCACGCAGGAACGACACCGTGTCCCGCACCATCGCGAGGTTTTCCTCGCGCGTGGTCCGCAACGCCCGTTCGACATGGCCGGTGTGCGACTTCGCCACCAGCGTCACCACCGGCGTCTGCGCGTCGACCAGGGCGCGCACCTGCGGGTCGTCCGCCGCGACGACTCCCGCCTTGCGGGTGGCGCCGAAAGCAGCGAGTACGGCGGTGCGCAATGCCAGGTCACCGGCGGCGGCGCGCTGAAAGAACGACTTGTCCTTCGGGTTCGCACCCGGCCAGCCGCCTTCGATGAAGCCAACGCCGAGCTCATCGAGGCGGGACGCGACGGCGAGCTTGTCGTCGACGGACAACGACAGGCCCTCCATCTGCGAACCGTCACGCAGCGTCGTGTCGTAGACGTGGAGATCGGTGGTGGCAGGCACCGGGTTTCCCTTCAATAGCAACAGAAAACCCCCCGGCCCAGGATGGGCAGCGAGGGGTTGCGCGTCGACTGAGAGTGACTAGTCGACGCGCTCACTGATAATCAGGCGAGCGGACATCACGTTCCAGTGTTCGGCAGATCAGGGCCGCAGGTCAAGCGATCGCGGCTAGGCAACGTGATGGAGCCAGCCGTGTGGGTCGGGCGCACGACCGTGCTGGAGGTCGACGAGCGCGGTACGCAGTGCAGTCGCGACCGGGGTCTCGGCCGGCAGCGTGACCTCGCCGCCCCGCCAGCGCAACGTGCCGACCGAGGTCAGCACTGCCGCGGTGCCGCATGCAAACACCTCGGTGATCTGCCCGCCGTCGGCCCCCTTGCGCCACTCGTCGATGTCGATTCGGCGCTCCTCGACCTTCAGGTCGTGCTCGGCGGCGAGCACCTTCATCGTGTCGCGGGTGACGCCCTCGAGGATCGTGCCGGTCAGCTCGGGTGTCATGACCGTGCCGTCGTCGAGGACGAACCACAGGTTCATGCCACCGAACTCCTCGATCCAGCGACGCTCGACCGCATCGAGGAACAGGACTTGCTCGCAGCCGTTGTCGATCGCCTCCTGCTGCGCGATCAGGCTCGCCGCGTAGTTGCCGCCGCATTTGGCGGCACCGGTGCCGCCCGGCGCCGCGCGGGTGTAGTCCTCGGAGAGCCAGATGTCGACCGGCTTTGCGCCCGCCGCGAAGTACGCGCCCGCCGGTGAGGCGATGACCATGAACGTCACATCGGCGGCCGGCCGCACCCCGAGCCCGACTTCGGTCGCGATCATGAACGGCCGGACGTAGAGGCTGTCTTCGCCCTGCGCTGGCACCCACGCCGCGTCCTGCCGGATCAGCTTGTCGGCCGCCGTCACGAAGTCGTCGACCGGCAGCTGCGGCAACGCCAGCCGCGCCGCCGACCGCTGGAATCGCTCGCCGTTCTTCTCCGGCCGGAACGTTGCGATGCTGCCGTCGGGCTGGGTATATGCCTTGAACCCTTCGAAGATCGACTGGCCATAGTGAAAAATCTGCGTGGCCGGGTCGACCTGCATCGGACCGTAGGGACGCACCCTGGCGTCATGCCAGCCGGTCGCCGGCGTCCACCGGACGGTGACCATGTGATCGGTGAACACCTTGCCGAATCCAGGCGCCGCAAGAATCTCCGCAAGCCGGCCGGGTGGCGTGGGCGTTGGCGTCGCCTCGACGCTGAACTCAAGTCCCATGCTTAGAGATTAGGTGAGGCGCGCGGCGATCGCATCACCGATTGCCGCGGTGCCCCTCGTGCTGTCGCCACGATCGGCCAGGTCGGCCGCGACGGCGGCCTCGACCCGCTTCGCCGCATCGGGCAGCGACAGCGCATCGAGCAGCATCGAGACCGACAGCACAGTGGCGGTCGGGTCGGCGATGCCTTGACCGGCAATGTCGGGCGCGCTGCCGTGGACCGGCTCGAACATGCTCGGCGCGCTGCCGTCGACGTTCAGGTTGCCGCTTGCCGCGAGACCCATGCCACCGGCGATGGCGGCGCCGAGGTCGGTGATGATGTCGCCGAACAGGTTGTCCGTCACGAGGACGTCGAATCGCTGCGGCTGGGTGACCAGATAGAGGCACGCGGCATCGACATGCGCGTACTGCACGGTGACATCCGGGAAGTCGGGGTTGACCGCCTCGACGGTGCGCCGCCAGAGCGATCCGGCGTGGGTCAGCACGTTCGTCTTGTGCACCAAGGTGAGGAGCCGGCGCGGCCGCGACGCCGCCCGGGTGAAGGCGTCGCGTACGACGCGTTCGACGCCGTACCTCGTGTTGATGCTGTTTTCGGTCGCCACCTCTTGCGCGGTGTCTTCACGCATCGCACCGCCGACGCCGACGTACGGGCCCTCGGTCCCTTCGCGGACGACGATCATGTCGATGTCCGACGCCGAAACCCCGGCGAGCGGTGTCGCCACCCCGGGATAGAGCTTCACCGGACGCAGGTTGACGGCGTGCTCGAAGGCAAAGCGCAACTTGAGCAACAGACCACGTTCGAGGACGCCGGATGGGACGCTCGGATCGCCGACCGCGCCGAGCAGGATCGCGTCGTAGTCGCGAAGCTCGGCCAGCTCTTCGTCCGGCAGGGTCTGGCCGGTGCGGTGCCAGCGCGCTGCACCGAGGTCGTAGTGGGTTGCCTCGATCGCGACGCCGTCAGCCGCGACCGCGGCGGTCAGGACCTTGAGGCCCTCCTCGACCACTTCCGGTCCGATCCCGTCCCCACCGATGACCGCGATCCGCGCACTTGTCCTCACGACGGGCGAGGCTATCGAGTCCGGAACGACGCGGCCTTCGGCGGCCATGATCGGAAGCCTCGATGGGCCGTTGCGCCGGGCCGTTTGGTTATCCACATGTGGACAATTTTTCCTTTGTTTTCAAGGGTTTTCACCTTGCCTTAGTCGTGGGTGAGTTGTAGGGTGAAGTCAATTGATCGAACATTTGTTCGATACAGTAAATCGGAGCCGACCATGCGGAATCTGCTCGCAGAGCTGGTCTCGGTCGTCGACGCGCTCGCAGTGGTCGATGTCCACGGCCTAACCGAGCCGGCCGCGTTGATCCATACCGAGACCCTGCTGAACGTCCAAGAGCGGATGGCCGGACTGACCGCGCGGTCGCTGCAGGCGTGCGATGTTCGTGATGTCACCGTCAACGAGTGCGGTCGCACCACCAAGTCGTGGCTAGTCGAGGAACAGCACCTGTCCCCCACGGACGCTGCCGGACGCATGTGGGTGGCGCGACGGCTGCCGTTCCATCCGGAGATCGCCGATGCACTGAACGTCGGCGAGATCAACCAGGACCACGCCCACGTGATCATCGGTTGTCTGTTGAAGTTGCCAGCTGACTGGCGGGCGGCTGCCGAAGTTGAGCTGCTCGCATTCGCCCGCGAGCATGATCCGGCGATGCTTGCGGCGTTGTGCCGGGAGCTCCGAGTCCGGACCGGTGCAATGAGGATGCCGAGGCGGCCGCACAACGTAGGTACGCGAACCGGTATCTCTCGATGAACTCCACCATAAACGGCATGGTCCACCTCGACGGGATGCTCGACCCCAACTTCGGCAGCAACGGTCAACGCCGCGATCGCGCCGCTGCTCGCCGTCGACACCGGTAGCGAAGATGACCGCAGTAGTGGTCAACGTCGCGCCGACGCACTCCTCGACATCGCCCGCCTTGCGCTGGACTTCGGTGGACTGCCTGACCAATGCGGCGAACGGCCCAACGTGACTGTCACGATTCCATTCAATGAACTTCGGAATGGACTCGTCGCCGGACAGATCGGCAACGCCACCCTCAACGGCCAGCAGATCACCCCGAACACCGCCCGGATGCTCGCCTGCGACGCCAACATCATCCCCGCCGTCCTCGGTGGCCGCGGCGAAGTGCTCGACCTGGGCCGCAGCCAACGAAGCTGGAGCACCGCCCAACGCCGAGCCCGCCGAATCGAGGACGACGGCTGCGGCTGGCCCGGCTGCCAAGCACCATTGGAACGCTGCCGGATCCACCACCTTGCCTTCTGGGGTCGACTCGGCAAAACCAACCTCAAGAACGGCCTACACCTCTGCCAGTTCCACTACTGCTCGTCCACCACACCACCTGGAAGATCTGGCGAAACCTCGACGGCACCGTCGACATCAGCCGAACCTGAATCCTTCGTCCGGTCATGCCAACCTGCACCGCTTCAGATTCGCCCAACGCAATGTGAAGCTTCCCTTGGTCGGTGCCGTTCTCGGTGCCGTGCTGCTCGGCTCGTCACCAATGGCCCCGGCCCCGGCGCGTGCCTGATCAGCCGCCGCCAGATCCTGCCCGAACGACCGGAACACCTGTCGCTTCGCCCCACTAGGTTCGAGGTGTGACGCGACGCAGTTGGGTGCTGTTCATCGCGATGTGTGTGATCTGGGGGCTGCCCTACCTGCTGATTCGCATCGCCGTGCGCGACCTCGATCCGGCTGCAGTCGTCTTCGCCCGCACCGCGATCGGCGCGCTTTTGTTGCTGCCGATCGCGATCTGGCGCCGGACGTTGGGAGGGCTGCGGGGCTACTGGGGCTGGCTGATCGTCTACACCATCGTCGAGCTGACGATCCCGTGGTTCCTGCTGACCAGCGCCGAACAGCACCTGACCAGCTCGCTCGCCGGGCTGTTGGTCGCCGGCGTACCCCTCGTCGGCGTCATCCTCGCCAGGATCGTCGGCGTCGCCGAGACCATGACACGGCGGCGGTGGGCCGGGCTGGTGATCGGCATCGCCGGCGTCGCTGCGCTGGTCGGACTGCAGGTCGGCAACATCGACATGATCGCGGTGCTCGAGGTCTTCATCGTCACGATCGGCTACGCCGCCGGCCCGTTGGTGCTCTCGCATCGGTTGAAGCGCGCGCCGAGCATGGCCGTCGTGTCAGTGTCGCTCGGCCTCACCGCGGTGTTCTACGCACCGTTCGCCCTCACCAGCCATCCGCATCACCTCAGCGGCGAGGTGATCTGGTCGGTGATCGCGCTCGCAGTGGTGTGTACGGCGGTCGCATTCCTGATCTTCTTCGCGCTGATCGCCGACATCGGCCCGACTCGCGCGACCGTGATCACCTACGTCAACCCGGCAGTCGCGATCGCGCTCGGAGTGACGGTTCTCGGCGAGCACCTGACGACCGGCATGATCATCGGGTTCCCGCTGGTGCTGATCGGATCGGTGCTCGCCACGACCCACGGCAAAGGCACTGCCACGGAGCCGCTGGAGACTGTCGAAAACGTGCCGGTGGTTACGCCCGGTTGATCGCACTCACCAGCGCATAGAGCGATGCGGTGGTGATGCTCGGCGAGATGCCGCAGCCCCATAGCACCACGCCGTCGACCGCGACCTCGAGGTACGCCGCGGCCTGAGCCTCCTCGCCTGCGCCGGTCGCGTGCTCGTGGTAGTCGAGGACCCGCGCGTCGATGTCGACGTCGGCGAGCGCATGCACGAGGGCGGCGATCGGGCCGTTGCCCTCACCGACGATCTCGCGGTCGACGCCGTTGACCTCGACCTGCGCGCGGATCCGGTCGAGCTCGCCGCTGTCGATCGAATAACTGATCAGGCGAAGCGGCTTTGCCCGCTCGAGATAGGTCTCCCGGAACAGCTTCCAGATCGTGGTCGGCGCGATCTCGCCGCCGTCGGCGTCGGCGACGGTCTGCACGATGCGCGAGATCTCGATCTGCATCCGTCGCGGCACGTCCAGGTGATAGTCGTGCTTCATCACGTACGCGACGCCGCCCTTGCCGGACTGCGAGTTGACTCGGATCACGGCCTCATAGCTGCGTCCGACATCCAGCGGGTCGATCGGCAGGTAGGGCACCCCCCAGGTGAAGTCGCGGACGGGAACACCGGCGGCCGCGGCATCGCGCTCAAGTGCGTCGAAGCCCTTCTTGATCGCGTCCTGGTGCGACCCCGAAAACGCGGTGTAGACCAGATCGCCGCCGTACGGATGACGAGGGTGCACCGGCAGCTGGTTGCAGTACTCCACCGTCCGGCGGATCTCGTCGATGTCGCTGAAGTCGATGCCGGGATCCATGCCCTGGCTGAAGATGTTGAGCCCGAGGGTGACCAGGCAGACGTTGCCGGTCCGCTCACCGTTGCCGAACAGGCAGCCCTCGACCCGGTCGGCGCCGGCCTGCACCCCGAGCTCGGCAGCGGCCACCGCGGTCCCACGGTCGTTGTGCGGATGCAGGCTCAGCACGACCGCCTCGCGGTTGCGGACGTTGCGCCCGAACCACTCGATCGAGTCGGCGTAGACGTTCGGCGTCGCCATCTCGACGGTCGCCGGCAGGTTGAGGACGACCGGGCGGTCGGCGGTCGGCTCCCAGACGCCCATCACCGCTTCGCAGACCTCGACCGCGTAGTCGAGCTCGGTGCCGGTGAATGACTCCGGGGAATACTGCCAGCGCACGTTCGTGCTGCCCAGCAACGATTCGGCGTACTTCTCACACCACTGGGCGCCGTGCACGGCGATGTCCTTGATCCCGGCCTTGTCGAGGCCGAAGACCACCCGGCGCTGCAGGGTGGACGTCGAGTTGTAGAGGTGGATCAGTGCGGTGCCACCGAAGCCGACCAGCGACTCGCAGGTCCGCTCGATCAGCTCCTCGCGGGCCTGCGTCAGAACCTGGATCGTGACCCCGTCCGGCACGACGTCGTCCTCGACGAGGCTGCGGATGAAGTCGAAGTCGGTCTGGCTCGCCGCCGGGAACCCGACCTCGATCTCGTTGTAGCCGAGCTGCACCAGCAGGTCGAACATCCGCCGCTTTCGCTCGGCGTCCATCGGGTCGATGAGGGCTTGGTTGCCGTCGCGCAGGTCGACGCTGCACCACTGTGGCGCAGCAGTGATGACCTGTGCCGGCCAGGTGCGGTCGGGCAGATCGATCGGTGGGAACGCGGTGTAACGAGTGAACTTCGCCATGCCGGTCATGAGGCTTGCTCCAGTCGATGAAGAACGGGTGGCAAACCGGCGCGCTGGTGATGACACAGCCGAACCCCGCAGCGGGGGGCCGGTCTGGTCGCCCCCGCTACGGGCGGGTAAGGAGCAGCAACGAGGTCATCGAAATCACGGTACCAGCCGAGGCTTGTATCGGCGTAACGTCGCGACGATCAGCACCAGCAGCGCGATCGCGACGATGCCGTCGAACCAGTAGTGGTTAGCCGTCACGACGACGACGTACGCCGTGATCACCGGGTGAGCGATCGCGAGCCAGCGCCACCGGCTACGGCTCACCATGACGATGGCCGCAGCGACGATGACAGCCCAGCCGATGTGCACCGACGGGACCGATGACAGTTGGTCGGTGATGCCCTTGCCGAGGGCGCTGTAGACCGACTGGTGGTAGTGGTCGGCGAGATCGACCATGTGCAGGCTCGGGATCAGTCGCGGCGGCGCGACCGGAAGCAGCCCGATGACCAGCGAGAGACCGGTGAACGCGACGACCAGGTTGCGCCACTTCGGATATTGGTCGCGATGACGCCAGAGCAGCCAGATCAAGGTCAGCGCGAGCAGCGGCGCGTGGGCGTACTCGTAGTAGCCGTTGCAGATCCGCGAGAGCGTGACGTGCGGCAGGATCGCGCGCTGCATCGCTGCTTCACTCGGCAGATGTAGCACCCGCTCGGCGTGCCAGATCCAGCGGCCACGCCCGAAGGCGCCGGACTCGTGGAACAGCGAGACCTGTCCGACGATGCGCCAGAGGATGAAGAGCACGTTGAGAATGACGAAGTCGCGAAGGATCATCGGCCAGTTGCGATGGACCCGCGGCTTGGCCGGCGGCTCCGATGCAAGGCCCTCAGCGAAAGCCCGGCCGCACGAGCCACAGACGTCATCTGCCATCGGCACCCGGGCGCGGCAACCCACGCACACCCAGCCGGGCGTAACGGCGACTTCGGTCACACCGTCCTATCGGCCAAACGGGTGACTCACCTGAGTCGAACTCTGCGGTTGCGGCGACCGCCGCCGGTCGCTCAGCAGTTCGCCGTCGACTTCGCTACCCGCACCGACGTGATGTGACCTTGGTATTTCTTGGCGATCGGGTCGATGACGTGGTTGTTGTTGACACACAGTGAGAAACCCGAGCCCGATAGGTATACCCGACGCCCGGTGCCGTTCGCGACCGAGCTGACGTCGCCTTCGACGCCCTTGGTGTTGGTCTTCACCGAGTCGTTGTAGCACTGGTAGTTGGTGAACGAGGCTTCGGCGTCTCCGACGTCGGTCGTGATGAAGACGTGGCCGCCTTGGACGTCGCCGGTATTGCAGTTCGGCGCAACGTGGGGCACGGTGCCCTCCGGCTCGGTCGTGCGGGCCGAGCCCTTCGGCACCGGCGCGCAGTTCGCCGTGCTCTTGCCCTCGGTGATCCCGGTGACCAGCAGGTTCTCCGGACCCGAGCCGCCATCGGCGGGCGGCCCGAGCGTGAAGTCGAAGCCACGGTCGTAGCAGTAATTGAAGTGGGTGTGTCTCGTCGTCATGCCGCGCAGCCACACCCGGTGACCGGACTGGTTGTCGAGCACGGCGATGATGTCGTCGAGCTTTTTCGCCGATGCCGGCACCGGGATGGTGCCCGGACCGCTGTCATAACACTTGCGAGCGGGCAGCTTGTCGGTCGCGACGATGCCCCACACGATGTAGACGAACGCACCGGCGTGAGGACAGATCTGCTTGCCCGGTGACGCGGCGGCGGTCCTCGACGGATGGGACGCCGCTCCGCTGGCTGTGGCGAATGACGAGGCGATGACGCTCGTCGCGGCCAGGATGAGTACGCCGGCAAGCCGGGCGGCCGGTGGGATTCGCTTCATGGCACTCCAATCGCCGCGTTCTGACTCCGGACACTACCGATAGCGTGCGGCGGTGCCTGAGCATTACCGCCGCCGGCTCGCCGTCGACACCCAGCTCGTCGCTCCCCTCGGCCAGGAGGATGACGCGGCCCGACGGCTCAAGGACCTCGGATTCGACGGCGTCTTCACCTTCGAAGGCCGGCACGACGTGTTCTTCCCGTTGGTGGCCGCTGCGCGCGCCGGAGTCGGGCTCGAGCTGATGACGAACGTCGCTATCGCGCTGCCGCGCAGCCCGATCCACCTCGCCCACGCCGCATGGGACCTGCAGACGCTGTCCGGAGGCCGGTTCCGGCTCGGGCTCGGCAGCCAGATCAAGCCGCAGGTCGAACGCAGGTACGGCGCACGATGGATCAAGCCGGTCGCTCAGATGCGTGAGTGGATCGAGGCGATCCGCGCCATCTTCACCGCCTGGGAGACCGGCGAACGGCTGGACTACCGCGGTGACTACACCAGCCACACCCTGATGACGCCGATGTTCAACCCCGGCCCCAACCCGCATGGCCCGCCATCAGTCCTGCTCGGCGCACTCGGGCCGCGGATGACCCAGCTCGCCGCCGAGGTCGCCGACGGCCTGCTGGTCATGCCGTTCAACAGCCGACGCCATCTGGTCGAGCGAACCCTGCCGGCGATCGACGCCGGGCTGGCCGCAGCGGGCCGGCCGCAACGCGGCGCGGCCGGGGATCGGTTCGAGATCGTCGCGGAGATCATCGTCGCGTGCGGCCGCGACGAGACCGAGCTTGCGGCGGCGCGGGCCGGCGCACGCTCGCTGCTCGCGTTCTACGGTTCGACGCCGTCGTACCGGCCGGTGCTCGACGCCGAAGGCTGGGGCGATGTGCAGCCGGAGCTGACCGCGCTGTCCAAGCAGGGTCACTGGACCGAGATGGGCCGGGCGATCGACGACACGATGCTCGCCACCCTCGCCGTCGTGGGCTCGCCGAGCGAGTGCGCCGGCCAGATCCTCGAACGGTACGGCGACGTCGCGACCAGGTTGGCGTTCTACCAGCCGTACCCCGCCGACCCCACGACGACCGGCGACCTGTTGGCCGCGCTCAGGCCAGGAAGCTGACCAGGATCTCGCGCATCCGGTCGGGACTGTCGACCCAGGGGTAGTGGCCGGCACCCTCGATCTCGACGACCGTTGCGTCGGGCAGCGCAGCCGCGATGACGTGACCGGCGGCGATCCCGGTCGACCCGTCGAGCCTGCCGACCACGATCAACGCCGGTCCGGTAAACGCCTTGAGTGCGGCCAGGAACTGTGGCCCGTCGAAGTCCGGCGCGGAGAACCCGGCCATCGCACGCAGCGACATCTGGCGCTCGGTTGTCGCGGCGTGTGCCTGGGCGCGCTCGTCCCAGCGGCCGTAGCTGAACACCCGCAGCTCGGGATGCGGCCGGTCACGCCGGTGCGCCGGCGCAAGTGCGATCTCGGCCTCAACCGCGGCGGCTTCGGCGTACCAAGGCTCGCCGGACCGACTCGCCCGGATCGCCTTGATGTCACTTTCCGCGCCGCCGAAACCGCGGCCGGACGGAGTCAGCAGGACAAGTCGCGAGAGCCGGTCGGGATAGCGGGCTGCGTAAACCAGTGAAACGAAGCAGCCCGCCGAGTGGGCGACGACATCGACCGTCTCCAGCCCGGCCGCGATCCGCAGTTCCTCGATGTCGTCCGCCAGCCGTGGAAAAGACAGCGAGGCGCGCTCGGTCGGCAGCTCCGACACCCCGGTGCCGCGCAGGTCGAACCGCAGCAGGGTGTGGGTCGCCGAGAGCCCCGCCAGGTCCTCGAGGTACGCCGACGCGCGACCGGGACCACCCGGCACGCAAACGACGGGCGGACCCGCACCGATGATGTGATAGCCGAGCCGGGTCCCATCGGCGGCGTCGAAGTGGACGACCGACGTGTCGGGCAACGATCAGTCCTCGGGCAGGTAGGCGGCGCGAATCTCCGACGCGCCAACGGCGGTCGCGATCTCCTCGAGCGTTGCCGGCGGGATCGCCGAGTCCACTGTCAGCACCATGAGCGCGGCGCCGCCGGCCGCGGTGCGCGACACCTGCATGCCGGCGATGTTGACCGCCGCCTGGCCGAGCAGCTGGCCGACGATGCCGACGATGCCTGGCCGGTCCTCGTAGGTGACGAACACCATGTGCTCGCGCAAGCCGACCTCGATGTCGAACCCGTTGAGGCCGACCAGCTTCTGGATCATTCGCGGCCCGGTCAGGTTGCCGCCGACCGACACCACCTTGCCGTCGGGCATCGCGCCTCGGAGCGTGATCACATTGCGATAGTCCGGGCAGTCCTCGGTCGAGACCAGCCCGACCTCGACGCCGCGCTCGGCCGCGAGCAACGGCGCGTTGACGAACGTAACCTGCTCCTCGACGACGTCGGTGAAGACACCTCGCAGCGCGGCGAGCTGAAGCACCGACACGTCGTACGCCGCGATCTCGCCTCTGATGTCGACGGTGAGGTTCGCCGGCACGCCACCCGCCAGCGCGGTGAACAGCCGTCCCATCCGCTCGATCAGCGGCAGGCTCGGGCGAATCTCCTCCGCCACGACCCCGCCGGTCTGGACGTTGACCGCATCCGGCACGAACTCGCCGGCCAGTGCGAGCTTGACCGAGCGCGCGACGGCGAGGCCGGCTTTGTCCTGGGCCTCGGTCGTCGAGGCGCCGAGGTGCGGGGTCACCACGACGTTGTCCTCACCGAAGATCGGCGAGTCGGTGCACGGCTCGGCCACGAAGACGTCGACCGCGGCGCCGCCGAGCCGGCCTTCCTTGAGAGCCTGCGCCAACGCGTGCTCGTCGACCAGCCCGCCCCTTGCCGCGTTGACCAGGATCGCACCGGGCTTGACCAGAGCGAGCTCGCGCTCGCCGATCAGGCCCTTCGTCTCCGGCGTCTTCGGCAGGTGGATCGAGATGAAGTCGCTGTCCCGCAACAACTCATCGAGGCTCACCAACTGCACGCCGAGCTGCGCGGCGCGAGCCGCTGGGATGTACGGGTCGTAGGCGAGCAGTCGCACGCCGAACCCGGCCATCCGCTGCGCGAACAGCACGCCGATCCGACCGAGTCCGACGACGCCGACGGTCTTGTCACTGACCTCGATCCCGGTGAACTCGCTGCGCCGCCACTGGCCGGCCCTGAGGCTGGCGTTCGCCGCCGGGATCCGCCGCGCGGTGGCGAGCAGCAGCGCGACGGCATGCTCGGCGGCGGACACGATGTTGGAGATCGGCGCGTTGACGACGAGCACCCCACGGGCGGTCGCCGCCACGATGTCGACGTTGTCGAGGCCGATCCCGGCCCGCGCCACGACCTTCAACTGACCCGCGGCGGCAAGGGCCTCGGCGTCGATCCGGGTAGCACTGCGGACGATGACCGCATCGACGTCCGCGATGGCAGGCAGCAGCGCGGCCCGGTCCGCGCCGTCGACCTGGCGGAGCTCACAGTCCTCGGCGAGAACAGCGAGCGCCGCCGGAGCGAGCTCTTCGGCAATCAGGACAACGGGTTTGGCCACGTTGCCAGCCTATCCAGAGCCCGACTGGCCGACTGCGACGGTCAGTCGGAGCGGATCCAGGACATGAGACCGCGCAGCTTGGCGCCGACCGCTTCGATCGGGTGCTCGGCGCCCTCGGCACGCCACTTGTCGAACTGCGGTCGGCCGGCGTCGTCCTCGGCGATCCACTCCCGGGCGAACGTGCCGTCCTGGATCTCATCGAGGATCCGCTTCATCTCGGCCTTGGTCTCGGCGTTGACGACGCGCGGGCCCCGGCTGTAGTCGCCGTACTCCGCGGTGTCCGATATCGACCAGCGCATCTTCGACAGCCCGCCCTCATACATCAGGTCGACGATGAGCTTGAGCTCGTGCAGGCACTCGAAGTACGCCGCCTCCGGCTGGTAGCCCGCCTCGGTCAACGTCTCGAACCCGGCCTGGACCAGCGCCGAGACGCCACCGCAGAGCACCGCCTGCTCGCCGAACAAATCTGTCTCGGTCTCCTCGGTGAAGGTCGTCTTCAAGGTGCCCGGCCGGGTGCCGCCGATGCCCTTCGAGTAGGCGAGGGAGAGCGGCATCGCGTTACCACTGGCGTCCTGTTCGACCGCGACCAGGCACGGCACGCCGCGGCCTTCCTGGAACTGCCGGCGTACCAGGTGGCCTGGTCCCTTCGGCGCCACCATGCAGACGTCGACGTTCGCGGGCGCGGAGATGTAGCCGAACCGGATGTTGAACCCGTGCCCGAAGAACAGCGCATCGCCGTCGTTGAGGTGCGGCTCGATCGCGTCCTTGTAGAGATGGCGCTGCACGGTGTCAGGCGCGAGCACCATGATCAGATCCGCCTCGGCGCATGCCTCGGCCGGCGTCACGACCCGAAGACCCTCGGCCTCGGCAGCCGCCCGGCTCTTCGAGGTCTCCGGCAGACCGACGCGTACGTCGACGCCGGAGTCGCGCAGGTTCAGCGCATGCGCGTGCCCCTGTGAGCCGTAGCCCAGGATGGCGACGCGACGGCCCTGGACGAGCGCAAGGTCGGCGTCGTCGTCATAGAAGATCTCAACCATGGGTGTGCTCCTTGAATCAGCGTCGCGCGTAGCGAGCGGCGGTCAGGCGGATGAGCGGCAAGGCCAAGGAGGCGTCGATAGTGAGCTATCGGCGCCGACGCGAACGCAGCCGATCGCCGGCTGAGCGTCGCGCAGTAGCGCAGCTGCTGGTTCAACGAGCACCTACGCTGTCCTTTCGATAGAACGAAGACTGCGGTCGGTGATGCTTCGGGCGCCGCGGCCGACCGCGACCATTCCGGACTGCACGAGCTCGCGGATGCCGAACGGCTCGAGCACCCGGATGAAGGCGTCCAACTTATCGACCGTGCCGGTGGCCTCGATCGTCACGGCATCCGCCGCGACGTCGACCACCTTCGCGCGGAACAGCTGGACGACCTCGAGCACCTGAGAGCGGCTCACCTGATCGGCCTTGACCTTGACCAGCAACAGCTCTCGCTGCACCGACGCGTCCGAGTCGAGCTCGACGACCTTCAGCACGTTGATGAGCTTGTTGAGCTGCTTGGTGACCTGCTCGAGCGGCAGGTCCTCGACGTTGACCGCGATCGTCATCCGCGAGACGTCCGGATGCTCGGTCGGGCCGACCGCCAGCGAGTCGATGTTGAACCCACGACGCGAGAACAACGCCGAGACCCGAGCGAGCACACCGGGCTTGTTCTCGACCAGCACCGAGAGTGTGTGCCTCGACATCACTCCACCACCTCGCCCATCTCGTACTCGAAGTCGGGCGCGGTCTCACGCGCGATCTTGATGTCGTCGTTCGACGTGCCGGCCGCGACCATCGGCCACACCATCGCATCCTTGCCGACCACGAAGTCGATCACGACCGGCCGGTCGGTGATCGCCATCGCCTTCTCGATCGTCGCGTCGACCTCGTCGGCGGTCTCGCACCGCAGGCCGACGCACCCCATCGCCTCGGCAAGCATCACCATGTCCGGCACGTACTGCGCTTGCCCGGCCTTGAGGTCGGTGTTGGAGTAACGGCCCTCGTAGAACAGCGTCTGCCACTGCCGCACCATGCCGAGCGACTGGTTGTTGATCACGGCCACCTTGATCGGGATTCCCTCGATCGCGCAGGTGGTCAGCTCCTGGTTGGTCATCTGGAAGCAGCCGTCACCGTCGATCGCCCAGACCAGCGCGTCGGGTCGGCCGACCTTTGCCCCCATCGCCGCGGGCACCGCGAAACCCATCGTGCCCAGGCCGCCGGAGTTGATCCAGGTGTTCGGCCGCTCGAACCTGACGAACTGCGACGCCCACATCTGATGCTGGCCGACGCCGGCCACGACAACTGTTTCAGGGCCGCAGATCTTGCCCAGTCGCTCGATCACGTACTGGGGCGCGAGCGTGCCGTCGGTGTGCTCGTCGTAGCCGATCGGATAAGTCCGCTTCCAGTTGTTGCACTGCCGCCACCAGTCGGTGTAGTCGGCGCGGTTGCCCGCCTCTTGCTCGGCCTGCATCGCGACGATCAGGTCGGCGATCACCTCGCGCACGTCGCCAACGATCGGTACGTCGGCAACCCGGTTCTTTGAGATCTCGGCCGGGTCGATGTCGGCGTGGATGACCTTCGCGTCCGGCGCGAAGCTCGACAGCTTTCCGGTCACCCGGTCGTCGAACCGGGCGCCGAGCGTGATCAGCAGATCGGCGCGCTGCAACGCGGTCACCGCAGCAACGGCGCCGTGCATCCCCGGCATCCCGAGATGTTGGTCGTGCGAGTCGGGGAACGCGCCGCGCGCCATCAGCGTGGTGACGACCGGCGCGCCGGTCAGCTCGGCGAGCACCTTCAGCTCGCCGGTGGCGTGGGCTTTGAGCACTCCGCCGCCGACGTAGAGGACCGGACGCTTGGCCTCCGTGATCAGCCGGGCCGCTTCGCGAACCTGCTTGCCGTGCGGCTTCGCGGCCGGGCGATAACCGGGCAGCTGAAGCTCGACCGGCCACTCGAAGGACATCTCGGCCTGCAGCGCGTCCTTCGCGATGTCGACGAGCACCGGGCCCGGTCGCCCGGTCGCGGCGATGTGGAACGCCTCGGCGAGAGTGCGCGGGATGTCCTCAGCGTTCTGGACCAGGAAGTTGTGCTTGGTGATCGGCATCGTGATGCCGCAGATGTCAGCCTCCTGGAAGGCATCCGTGCCGATCGCTCCGGACGGCACCTGGCCGGTGATGGCGACGAGCGGCACCGAGTCCATATAGGCATCCGCGATCGGCGTCACCAGGTTGGTCGCACCCGGACCGCTGGTCGCCATGCAGACCCCGACCCGGCCGGTCGCCTGCGCATAGCCGGTCGCCGCATGGCCGGCGCCCTGCTCGTGACGTACCAGGACGTGGCGGACCTTCTTGGAGTCGAACAGCGGGTCGTACGCCGGAAGGATTGCGCCACCCGGGATGCCAAATATCACCTGCGCGTCGAGTTCCTCGAGGGCTCGCACCATCGCCTGCGCGCCCGTCATGCGCTCCGCCGTCATCGCTTCGACTCCTGTACTTGTGCCTGCCAGCCGGGAAACCGTTGGTGCGCAACGCCTTGTCGCCTGATAAAGCCTTGTTGCATGAAAAAGCCCCTCGCGCAAAAGCGCTGAGGGGCGGCACGTGATCCAAAGATCAGATCACGTGCTCCATAACTACGAGAATTCGCTGCACACATCAACGGTGGACTACGACCGCCCCGGTGTCAAGGAACCGCGTTGACTCATCAAGAATGCGCGCGTAACCGGGTTCGTTGACTCATTTGGAAATGCGCGCGTAGGGCGCGCCTACCTGGTTCGTGTGCTGGCGGCAGGTAGGTCCCGTGGATGGGGCTGACGATGGGGCAACGTAGGGC
>DATAUK010000038.1:0-2051 GCA_036268295.1 Mycobacteriales bacterium
ACGGGCCCGGATCTCGCCGGCCCACGGGCGGTAGCCGTCGAACACCGCGTTGGCGATGCCGGTGCCGCGGGTAAGGGTGAGGAAGTCGGTGCGAAACCCGATCAGGCCGCGGCTAGGCACGATGAAGTCCATCCGGACCCAGCCCGCCGCGTGGTTGGTCATCTCCTCCATGCGGCCCTTGCGGGCGGCCATCAACTGGGTGATCGCGCCGACGAACTCGTCGGGGCAGTCGATCGTCATCGCCTCGAACGGTTCGTGCAGTTTGCCGTCGATCGTCCTAGTGACCACCTGCGGCTTGCCCACGGTGAGCTCGAAGCCCTCCCGGCGCATCTGCTCGACCAGCACGGCCAGCGCGAGCTCACCTCGGCCCTGGACCTCCCACGCGTCCGGCCGGTCGATGTCGACGACCTTGATCGACACATTGCCGACCAGTTCGGAGTCCAGCCGCGATTTCACCATGCGCGCGGTGAGCTTGTGTCCGGATACCTTGCCCGCCAGCGGCGACGTGTTGGTGCCGATGGTCACCGAGATGGCGGGCTCGTCGACGGTGATGCGCGGCAACGCGTGGGCGTGCTCGACGTCGGCGAGCGTGTCGCCGATCATGATCTCGGGGAGGCCGGCCACCGCGACAATATCTCCAGCTGTCGCCTCCTCCATCGGTGTGCGCTCGACGCCTTCTGTGACCAGCAGCTCGGTGATCTTGGCGTTGGTGATGACCGGATGGCCGTCCACCTCGCGCATCCAGGCCACCTGCTGGCCCTTTTTGATTCGGCCCTTGTAGATCCGGATGAGGGCCAGTCGGCCGAGGAACGCCGATGCGTCGAGGTTGGTCACCAGGGCCTGCAGCGGCGCCTCGGGGTCGCCCTGCGGCGGCGGGATGTGCTCGAGCAACACGTCGAAGAGTGGGTCGAGGTTCTCGCCGTCAGGGTTCTCGCCGTTGGCCGGTTCGGTGGTGCTGGCGATGCCAGCGCGACCGGACGCGTACAGCGTCGGCAGTCCGAGCGCCTTCTCGGCGGCTGCCTGCGCCGCCTGGTCGAGGTCGGAGGCGACGTCGAGCAGCAGGTCGTGGCTCTCGGACACCACCTCGGCGATACGCGCGTCGGGGCGGTCGGTCTTGTTGACGACAAGGATCACCGGCAGATGCGCGGCCAGCGCCTTACGTAGCACGAACCGGGTCTGCGGCAGCGGGCCTTCGGAGGCATCGACGAGCAGCAGCACGCCGTCGACCATGGACAGACCGCGCTCGACCTCGCCGCCGAAGTCGGCGTGGCCAGGTGTGTCGATGACGTTGATGACCGTCATCGAGCCGTCCGGGTGCTGGCGGTGCACGGCGGTGTTCTTCGCCAGGATCGTGATGCCCTTTTCCTTCTCCAGGTCACCGGAGTCCATCAGGCGTTCGATGGCGTCGTCGCCGCGATGGGTCAGTGCGCCGGACTGCCGCAACATCGCATCGACCAGTGTCGTCTTGCCGTGATCGACGTGAGCGACGATGGCGACATTTCGGAAATCCACGCCGGTGATTGTTTCAGTGCAGGTCGTATATCGCGAAACCGAGCGGCTGTGACGTTTACCGCGGGGCCTCTGTCGCGGTGGTCATCAGCAGACGAGTCAGTGGCGGCAGGAAGCAGCGGTCGGCTGGCACCCAGTCGACGTCATGCAGCTCCGCCGCAGACACCCAGCGCAGCGCGGCGTGATCGTGCGGCTGCGGCTCGCCGCGGAGCAAAGTGGCCGCGTAGGCCCGCAGTGTCATCGTCGGAGTGAGCGTTACGTCCTCGCCGAGCCGCGCGCCGACTTGCACCTCGACGCCGAGTTCCTCGGCGAGTTCGCGGGCCAGCGCCGCGGGTTCGGTCTCCCCCGCGGCGACCTTGCCGCCGGGCAGTTCCCACCGGCCGGCCAGTTCGGGCGGCCGTGTGCGTTGTGCGATCAGCACCACCGACTCGGCGACGATCGCACCGGCGACCACTATCTGGTTGACCATCGCGGCTGACGGTATACGTTTGAAATATGGCTGTGTTAACGGATGACCAAGTAGACGCCGCACTGCCGGACCT
>DATAUK010000039.1:0-1913 GCA_036268295.1 Mycobacteriales bacterium
AGCAGCCTCGCGACGGCCGGGTTCGCCGGAGCGTCGTACACGTCGTCCAGGCGTCCGTACTGCAGGGCCGACCCGTGGTCGAGCACGAGGACGTCGTCGGCGAGCAACGCGACGTCGTCGGGATCGTGGGTGACGAGGACAGTGGTGACCGGCGCCTGGTGGCGGAGCCGTCGAAGATCATTGCGCAGGTCTGCCCGGGACGTGGTGTCCAGTCCAGCGAACGGCTCGTCGAGCAACAACAGGCGAGGCCGCCGGGCGAGCGCCCGCGCGATTGCGGTCTTGCGTCGTTGGCCGCCTGACAGCCCGGCCGGCACGCGATCTGCAAGGGCCGTCAGTCCGAGCCACTCGATCCAGTACGCCGCCACCTCCGGGTCGGTGTCGACGCCGAACCCCACCTGTCGCCACAGCGGCAGATGAGCGAGCAGCGTCGAGTCCTGCGGCACATACCCGACCTCCCTCACCTCGGGCGGGAGATTCCCGAGTTCGCGGTCGCCCAGCCGGACCGATCCACGATCAGGCCCGAGCAGGCCGGCCAGCATTCTCAGGGTCAGCGTCTTTCCCGCTCCGGTCTCGCCGATGATCGCGACGCTGTTCGCGGGTCCACCGCGCGCCGCAACTCCGAACGAGCCGGCCGCGCCTGAGACGTCGAAGGTCAGCGGGAGGGCCGGTGTCGGCGCGGGTGCGCGCGCGGTGGCCGTGGCGAGTCGATGTCGGGGCCGTGCTCGACGACCGGCAACGGTCGCGCTCACCGCGAGCACGACCAGGGAGGCGCCGAGGGCTGCCGCTACCGGCAGCATCGTTGTCGTCAGGCCGCTCGAGCCGAACTGCACATAGGTGAAGACCGGCAGTGAGTAAGGGTGATACGCGAGGATCACGGTCGCGCCGAACTCGCCGAACGCCCGCAACCACGCGAGCGTCAGCCCGGCCGTGATGCCGGGCATGGCGGCAGGCACTGCGACCCTGATGAACCGCGACCAGCGCTGGTGACCGAGCGTCGCGGCGACCTCGTCGAGCGACGGGTCGACCTGAATGAAAGCCGCCCGCGCCGCTACGACCAAGAACGGTGCGGCGACGAACACTTGCGCGAGGACGATGCCGATGCGGTCGTCGGTCAGGCGGCCGCCGAAGAGCCGGCCGAGCGTCGTGTACGGACCGACGAGGTAGAGCAGCAGGATTCCGCTCATCAGCGGGGGGAGGGCGATCGGCAGCTGAAGTGCGACACCGACAATGGCGGAGCGGCGGCTGCGTCCTCGCGCCAGCAAGTAGGCGAGCGGCACGCCGAGGACAGCGATCACCGCCGTCGCGATCGTCGCGGTCTCCGCGGACACCAGCAGGGCACGGCCCGTGCCGGGACTCGCCAGGTGGCGGGTGGTGGTCAACCGTCCTAAGAACGCGCCGATCGGACTCAGCAGGTAGACAACCAGCAAGCCACCCAGCCACGGCAGTGGGCTGCGCCACCACCGGGCGGACAGGGTCAACCGAGAACGCCGCGTAGCAACTCCGGCACCGCCGCGCCGTCACCCTGCACGGAAGGCGCGACGAGCTGCATCCCGTCCGCCTCCAACGTGGCGCGCGCGGTTGTCAGCAGGTATCTCACGAACGCCGCACCGGCGTCGGCGTCGGGCGCGTGGTTGAGGACCGTCACGGTGTAGGTCGCATTTTCGTGCACCTTGCCGAGGCCTACGGTCGGGATGTGTGCGGGCATGGCTTCGTCTTCATAGAAGAAGCCGACGTCGAGCTGGCCGGACTCGAGCCGGCCGAGCAGCTCCTGCTCGGGGAAGACAGCAGCGTTGGCCCGTACCGACTTCGCAAAGCCGGTCGGCAGGTGGTAGGTCTGCTGCGCCGCAGTGAGTGCGGCAGCAGTGAGCTTGCCCTTCGGATCGAGCACGGGGTCGGTGATGCCGACCTTGATG
>DATAUK010000040.1:0-9700 GCA_036268295.1 Mycobacteriales bacterium
GTCTGTCCGCATATCGCAGACAGACCACTAGGGCAGGTCGACGCGGGAGCGCCTCGGCCTCGTCACGTCGATGGCCGTCGGCGCGCCGTGATCGAGACCGATCCAGTGCAGAAGGATCCGCACGGGTTTGTGGCTGGCGTGGGCGGAGACGAAGGCGGTGATCTCCGCAGCCTTTACCACCCGCTCGACTGCGAGGACGGTTTCGGCGCCACAGCCGCCGCATCCGATGATCGCAGTCGGGCCCAGAGTCGAGGTCAATCGGACCGCCATACCAGCCACCTGTGAAGTTCGGTCGAACCCTCGCGGCCCGACCACCCAGTGAATCCACACGCACGCTGCTGGCGTTCACCTCATAGTACGGCGCTGCCGGTTCGCTCGCTTCCGGGGGCAATCGAAGATTAAATCGCGAGCGATGACAACCCGCTGGCTCGCTGCTTCCGCTACGAGCCGCAGTCCCCAAATGTGTGGGGGCCTCTAGTAATCAACTCGCGGATCCGCTCGGCATCAATGACGGCTGCACCGCCCGGGTCATTGTTGGCGTAGATGTAGCCGTCGTCGGTGTCACGGAGCCGTCGAGCCCAGCGACGTAGATCACGATCGTCGTACCCCCATCCGTTGCGGCCGTGGTGCAGCCGTAGGTAACGCCAGTCGCAGGTCTCCCACAGTGGTGTGACGGCCCGTCCGTTGCGGTCCGCCCAGACCAGCGCGGCGTGGTGCTCGATGAGCACGGCACGTACCGCCGGTGTGAACCAGGAGGCGTCGCGCGGCTCGACGGCGACCCGGACATCAGCGGGGAACTGGTCGAGGGTGCGCGCCAGCAAATCGGCATCCGCGGAGAATCGCGGCGGGAGTTGAAGAAGCACCGGACCAAGCAGGCCACGGTCTCTTAGCGGTGCGATCCGGTCGAGGAGCCTGGCCACTGGCTCCTCCGGCGCAGCCAGTCGTTTGACGTGGGTGAGGTAGCGGCTGGCTTTCACCGTCATGACAAACCTCGCCGGAACGCTTTCTATCCATCGTTGTACGGATGGCAGCTGCGGCAACCGGTAGAAGGTCGCGTTGACCTCGACGGTGTCAAACCGCTGGGCATACGCAGTGAGCCAGAGCCGCTGCGCCAACTTGGTTGGATAGACCGGCCCGCGCCAGTCGGCGTACTGCCAGCCGCTGGTTCCGACGTGGATCGTCACGGTAGCTTCGGCCGGCCTCGGTCCTAGTCCGGCGGGTCTGCGACCTCGTCGGCCGTCAGTTCATCCGCCGCCGTGTCGGTCGCAGCACCGGCCGATTCTCGCTCGAAGACGGGCTCAGCCTTGAGATCCGAGGAGGTCTGGCCGGCGACCTCGGCGACAGCACTTTCGTCGGAGAGGTCCTCGCCGGCGGGTTTGGTGGTGCCGGCGGACGTTGATTCGGGCGTCTCACTCATGTCAGCATCACTTCCCCGAGACGCAGGAGCGAATCCCGCGAGACACAGGGTGTACTGATCAAGAAACCCGGGCACAGATCAAGCGTGGCGTCGTTCCCTCACCCCCGGCAGGATCTTTGCCGCGACAGGCAGAGGTTCGAGAACTACGCCGAGGCTGATCGTCACGCTTGGTTTTCTATGGCCCGGCAACGCCACACCGACCCGGGACTCATCCTCAGCGCCGGTTTCTGTCCAGACTGCGGCGGCTGGCATATCGAGGATTCTCGCCAGCAACGCAGGCGTTCGCACCCGCGGTCCCGCGGGACAGTCGGTGATCGGGTTACTTGGCTGCGTCCGGCGGAGTGAGCCCGTCGTCGATAAGGTGCAGATCGCTACGACCTGCTCGATGTCTTCGCGGCTGTAGCGGCGCTGGAAGCCCGAGAGGCCTCGGCCGTAAGTAGCTTCAGCACGTCGGGGTTGGATGACAAGCCGCGCGCGAGAAAAGCCGCGCGTCCCCCGAGCAGCCGGACGCGCTGAAGAAGGTTGTGAAATCGATCGTCGCGTAATCCGGCTGCTCGCCGGCTCTCTCGCGATTAGAAGGCATGACCTATGGGGTAGCAAGTGCTCGTGATGTCCTCGCGCTTGGCGGTCTACCTCAACGATCACCTGATGGGTGCGAGCGCGGGCGTTGACCTGTTCCGGCGGGCCGCTCGTCAACAAGCCGGCACTTCGCGCGGTCCTGCGCTTCGCGAGTTGGCCGAGGAGGTCGAAGCGGACCGGCTCGAGCTCGTCAGCATGATGAAAGCCCTCGGGGTGCCGCGACGACGCTACAAGGTGCTCGTTGGCCATCTCCTCGAGCCAATCGGCCGCGCGAAGCTGAACGGGTCGCTGTTGCGCCGCAGTCGACTCAGTGATCTCGTCGAGCTGGAATTGCTCACTGTCGCGGTCACCGGGAAGCGTTCGGGGTGGAATGCCCTGGCTCAGATCGCAAATCAGCGACCAGAACTCGATCAGGCGAGGCTCGACAGGCTCGCCGAACGGGCGGCTGACCAGGTGACCCGGCTCGAATCGATGCGCCGCGACGCAGCACGCTCAGCCTTGAGCTGAGCTTGCTAGACCGGTAGTCGCTCGCTGCAAGCCGAGCGGGAGCTCGTCGAGAAGCGCTCTCGCGAGAAGGCGCACCTGCGGCGCGATGGGCGTGGCCTGACCGAACCGGCCGCGCTGGCTGATCGCGTGGAGTTGCCCGGTGGTTAGATGAGTTGAGCGAGGGCAAGGGGCAGACATGAGCGTGGTTTCAGCGTTTCTGGGCTGGCCGGTGGTGCGACAGGTCACCGGCTCCGACCCGACCGGTCGCGGTGCGGCGGCCCAGTCTGCGCGGACCGCTGCACTCACTCCGCGGACCGCCACGGCGGACCGGGTGGTCGACAGCATCTGTCCGTACTGCGCGGTCGGCTGCGGCCAGAAGGTGTACGTCAAGAACGAGAAGGTCGTCCAGATCGAGGGCGACCCGGCAAGTCCGGTGTCGCGGGGCCGGCTGTGCCCGAAGGGATCGGCCAGCGAGCAACTCGTCAACTCGCCGACCCGGCTGACCAAGGTGCGCTACCGCCGGCCGTTCGGCACCGAGTGGGAAGACCTCGACCTCGACACTGCGGTCGACATGATCGCTGACCGGGTGGTCAAGACCCGCGCGCAAACCTGGCAGGACATCGGCTCCGACGGCCACAGCGTCAATCGCACCCTGGGCATCGCGTCGCTGGGCGGCGCCACTTTGGACAACGAAGAGAACTATCTGATCAAGAAACTCTTCACGGCCCTCGGCGCGGTCCAGATCGAGAACCAAGCCCGGATTTGACACAGCGCCACAGTGCCCAGTCTGGGTGCTTCGTTTGGTCGCGGCGGCGCCACGACGTTCCTGCAGGACCTGCAACAGTCTGACTGCATCGTCATCCAGGGCTCCAACATGGCGGAGTGTCATCCGGTCGGTTTTCAGTGGGTGATGGAAGCCAAGAAGCGCGGCGCCCGGATCATCCACATCGACCCGAGGTTCACCCGCACCTCGGCGGTTGCCCACCAGCACGTGCCGCTGCGCGCGGGATCGGACATCGCCTTCCTCGGCGGCATCATCAACTACATCCTCAGCGAGGAGAAATACTTCCGCGACTACGTCGTCGCCTACACCAACGCGTCGTTCCTGGTGAACGAGGATTTCCGCGACACCGAGGATCTCGACGGTTTGTTCTCCGGGTACGACGACGAGTCCGCGACCTACGACCCGTCGAGCTGGAGTTACGACGGCGCAGTGACAGATGCGGCCGCGGGAAGCGCGCGCGATGGCGGTCACGCCGAGGGCGATCAGCACGGAAGCGGCGGGCCGCCGCTCTCGCCCCGCGAGATCAAGCGCGACGACACGTTGCAGGATCCGCGTTCGGTGTTCCAGGTCCTCAAGCGGCATTACGCCCGCTACACCCCGGAGATGGTCGAGCGGGTGTGCGGGGTGCCGGCGGAGGCGTTCCTCACGGTGTGCGAGGCGGTGACCGCAAACAGCGGTCGGGAGCGGACCACCGCGTGGGTTTACAGCGTCGGATGGACCCAGCACAGCGTCGGGGTGCAATACATCCGTGGCTCGGCGATCATCCAGCTGTTGCTCGGCAACATGGGCCGCCCCGGCGGCGGGATCATGGCGCTGCGCGGGCACGCGAGCATCCAGGGCTCGACCGACATTCCCACTCTGTTCAACCTGCTGCCCGGCTATCTTCCGATGCCCAAGGCCGGCGAGCACCAGACCTGGGAGGACTATCTCGACACGATCCGCACCACCGAGCAGAAGGGCTTCTGGTCGGCGGCGGAGTCGTACGCGGTCAGCATGTTCAAGTCTTGGTTTGGCGAACACGCCACCCGAGACAACGACTGGGGGCTGCACCACCTGCCCCGGATCAGCGGCGACCACGGCACTTATCGCACCGCGATCGACATGCTCGATGACAAGGTCAAGGGCTACTTCCTGCTCGGCCAGAACCCGGCCGTCGGCTCCGCCCACGGCAAGTTGCAGCGCCTCGCGATGGCCCATCTCGACTGGCTCGTCGTACGCGACCTCAACCTGATCGAGTCCGCGACCTGGTGGAAGGACGGACCCGAGATCGCGACCGGCGAGCTGCAGACCGACAAGATCGGCACCGAGATCTTCGTCATGCCCGCAGCTGCCCACACCGAGAAGTCCGGGTCGTTCACCCAGACCCAGCGGATGCTGCAGTGGCATCACCAGGCGATCGAGCCGCCGGGCGACTGCCGTAGCGAGCTGCAGTTCTTCCACCTGCTCGGCCAGAAGGTCCGGGAGCGGCTGGCCGACTCGACGCTCGAGCGCGACTGGGCGATCCAGAATCTGACCTGGGACTACCCGGTCAACGACAACGGCGAGCCGGACGCCGAGTCGGTGCTGGCCGAGATCAACGGCTCTTACCTCACCGGCGACAAGGCCGGTGAGCCACTGTCGGCGTTCACCGAGATGAAGCCCGACGGCTCGACCTCAGGTGGTTGCTGGATCTACACCGGGGTGTACGCCGGCGGCGTCAACCAGGCGGCGCGGCGAAAGCCGGAGTGGGAGCAGACCTGGGTGGCGCCGGAGTGGGGCTGGGCCTGGCCGGCCAACCGGCGCCAGCTTTACAACCGAGCGTCCGCCGACCCCGACGGCAAGCCGTGGAGCGAGCGCAAGGCCTATATCCAGTGGGACGGCGAGAAGTGGACCGGTCCTGACGTCCCAGACTTCCAGGTCAGCAAGGACCCGCATTTCCGACCGGAGCCGGGCGCGACTGGTGCCGACGCGCTCGCCGGCGACGATCCGTTCGTGATGCAGGCGGACGGGAAAGGCTGGCTGTATGCACCGGCCGGCCTGCTCGACGGTCCGCTGCCGGCTCACTACGAACCGGCCGAGTCGCCGATCCGCAATCCGTTCTATCGGCAGCAGTCGAGCCCGGCCCGTGAGATCCACAAACGGAAGGACAACCTTCTGAACCCGTCCCAGGGCGAGCCGGGTTCAGAGCTCTTCCCGTACGTGTTCACGACATACCGGCTAGCCGAGCACCACACCGCGGGCGGCATGAGCCGGTGGCTGCCGTACCTGTCAGAGCTTCAGCCGGAGTTCTTCTGTGAGGTCTCGCCGGAGCATGCACGAGAACGCGATCTCGAGCATGGCGGCTGGGCGACGATCGTCACGGCACGAAGCGCGATCGAGGCGCGGGTCATGGTCACCGACCGGGTGGTGCCGCTGCGCGTCGACGGCAGGGTGATCCATCAGGTCGGGCTGCCTTACCACTGGGGCGTGGGCGGCGAGGCGCTGGTCTCGGGCGACTCGGCGAACGATCTGTTCGGGCTGACCCTCGACCCGAACGTGCATATCCAGGAGTCGAAGGCGTCATCGTGTGACATCGTGCCCGGGCGTCGGCCTCGTGGTGAGGCTCTGCTTCGCTTCGTCGAGAGCTATCGCAGCCGGGCCGGCGTCACCGTCGAGACCGGCGAGCAGAGGAGGACCCAGCGATGACGGTCGATCCTGCCAAGGCCACCGGGTGGGTGGAGCCGCCGGCTCGCAAGGGGTTCCTCACCGACACCAGTCTGTGCATCGGGTGCAAGGCGTGCGAGGTGGCCTGCAAGGAGTGGAACGGTGTGCCCGACGACGGGATGAACTTCCTCGGCACCTCATATGACAACACCGGTGCGCTCGGCGGCTCGACCTGGCGTCACGTCGCGTTCATCGAGCAGCCGGTCGCAGCCGGCAATGAGGTCGTCGACCTTGGTATGCCGTCCGCGGAGCTGCCGGGACGTCGCGACGGCTCCGAGCGCACCGACTTCCGGTGGTTGATGAGCAGCGACGTCTGCAAGCACTGCACCCACGCCGCGTGCCTTGACGTCTGCCCTACCGGTGCGTTGTTCCGCACCGAGTTCGGCACCGTCGTCGTACAGGAGGACATCTGCAACGGGTGCGGCTACTGCGTGCCGGCCTGCCCGTTCGGGGTGATCGACAAGCGGGTCGGTGAGGGAGTGAAGAACGAGGGTCTCGCCCAGAAGTGCACGCTGTGTTATGACCGGCTGCTCGACGGGACGACCCCCGCCTGCGCGAAGGCATGTCCGACCGAGTCGATCCAGTTCGGTGATCTCGACGAGCTGCGGCTGCGCGCCGCCGACCGGGTCGAGCAGCTGCACGAACAAGGCGTCACCTCCGCGCGGCTGTATGGCGAGAACCCGGACGACGGCGTCGGCGGCCTCGGCGCCTTCTTCCTGTTGCTCGACGAGCCCGAGGTCTACGGCCTGCCCCCGGACCCGGTCGTCACCACCCGCGACCTGCCGGCGATGTGGCGGCAGGCAGCGGTCGCCGCGGCCGGCCTGTTGATCGGTGCGGTTGCGGTGTTCGGCGGCCGGTCGTGACGACCCCGTCAGGTCCGCCGCGCCGACGCAAGGGCGGCGGAGGCGGCGGCCGGGAGCGCCGGATGGTGCCGCCGGCGAAGTTCACGTCCTACTACGGCCGGCCGGTCCTCAAAGCGTCGCCCTGGACCGGCGACATCCCGGCGTACCTCTTCCTCGGTGGGCTGGCGGGCGGCTCGTCACTGCTTGCCGCCGGCGCCGATCTGAGCGATCGGCCGGTGACCAGGCGAGCGTCCCGGCTCGCCGCGCTGGCGGGGATCACCGGTTCGCTGTTCGCGCTGGTGCACGACCTGGGCAAGCCGTCGCGGTTCCTCAACATGTTGCGGGTCGCGAAGGTGACGTCACCGATGTCGGTCGGCACCTGGATATTGACCGCCTACGGACCATTTGCGGGGCTCGCTGCGGTCGCGGAGTTCGTGCCGTTCTTGAAACCGTTCGGGCGGCCGGCAGGTCTGGCGGCGGCCGCGGTTGCGCCGGCCGTCGCGTCGTACACCGCGGTGTTGCTCGCCGACACCGCGACACCGGCGTGGCACGAGGCCTACCGCGAGCTGCCGTTCGTCTTCGCCGGATCGGCCGCGGCCGCGGCCGGCGGTCTCGCGATGATGGCTGCGCCGCTGTCGGAGAGCGGCCCGGCCCAGCGGTTCGCGCTCGGGGGCGCCGCACTCGAGCTCGCAGTCGGCCACCGGATGGAGTCCTCGATGGGCCTGGCGTCGCAGGCGCTGCACGAAGGCCCGCCCGGCCAGCTGATGAAGGCCTCGCGGGCACTGACCATCGGTGGGATGACCGTGGGTCTTGCTGCCCGCCGCTCCCGGGCCTGCGCGGTCGTGGCCGGCGCGATGCTGGTCGCCGGCTCGGTCGCCACCCGGTTCGGGATCTTCGAAGCCGGGCAGGCCTCTGCACGGGACCCGAAGTACACCGTCGTCCCGCAGCGGGCTCGCCTCGACGAACGCGGCTGAGCGCTGCTGCCAGGAGACCCGCCCATGTCGGTGTCTGACCCGGTCGGGACCGCTGAGACACCGACAGGTCTCGATCAGCGGATCTGAATTGTGTCCACTCCGGCGACCTCGAGATGGCCGATGACCGGATAGCCCGGCACCTCCCCGGCGATGAGCAGGCCGCCGCTGGTCTGGGCATCGGCGAGCAGCAATAGCTCGTCCTCGCCGACGTCGGCCTTGATCGAGTCACGCACCCAGTCGAGGTTGCGCTGGGT
This sequence comes from Mycobacteriales bacterium, assembly GCA_036268295.1. Classification (GTDB taxonomy): domain Bacteria; phylum Actinomycetota; class Actinomycetes; order JAFAQI01; family JAFAQI01; genus DATAUK01. The sequence continues at coordinate 8,019 of DATAUK010000040.1, forward strand.
GCCGCCGCTGACATATCCGTCACGCAACGCGTCGCGGGCACCGTCGAGGTAGGGCACGGCGGCCGAGTCGACGACCGCGGTAACGCCTGAGGCGCGAGCCATTTTGAACAGGTGCCCGAGCAACCCGAAGCCGGTGACGTCGGTGGCGGCAGTTGCGCCGGCAGCGAGCGCTGCGGCGCACGCCTCCCGGTTGAGCTGGGTCATCACCTCGATCGCCTGCGGGAAGGTCTCGCCGGTGCTCTTGTGCCGATTGTTCAGTACGCCGGTGCCGAGCGGCTTGGTCAAGGTCAGCGGAACGCCCGCCTGCGCGGCGTCGTTTCGAAGCAGTCGCCGCGGGTCGGCGATCCCGGTGACCGCCATGCCGTACTTCGGCTCGGGATCGTCGATGCTGTGACCGCCACCGAGGTAGCAGCCGGCCAGCCGCGCCACGTCGAGGCCGCCGCGCAGGACCTCACGGAGCAGTTCGCCGGGAAGGACGTCGCGCGGCCATCCGACGAGGTTGACCGCGACGACCGGCCGTCCGCCCATCGCGTAGACGTCGGAGAGCGCGTTGGCTGCCGCGATCCGTCCCCAGTCGTAGGCGTCGTCGACGACCGGCGTGAAGAAGTCGGCGGTGACGACCAGCGCTGTCGATTCGTCGATGCGCACGACTGCGGCGTCGTCGCCGTCGTCGAGCCCGACGAGCAGGTCCGGGCCGGTGACGCCGATCAATCCGCGGACCACGTCTTCGAGCTCGCCCGGCGGGATCTTGCAGGCACAGCCGCCACCATGGGCGTATGAGGTGAGCCGGTCCATGGCGTCACAGTACGGTGAGGGCGGAGGCGTGCGGTTGGCTGGTGCTGCCCCCGGTCTTCAACACCGGTGAGGCCCAGGATCTGGGTCTGGAGGGTTCGATTCCCTTCCGCCTCCGCCTTCCGCCTCCGCTGTAGAGTTGCCTCCTTGCCCAGGTCAGAGCCTTCAGCGGTTTTACCCGACGTCAAAAAGGCCGGTCAAAGCCCGTCAAAGCGGCTCTTCGGATTCTGGCGGGGTCCGGTCATTGGACGACGATGGATCCGAGGACCCGCCAGTTGGGTTTCCCGGCGTAGAGCAGTGCCCGGATCCGGTAGTTGTCGAAGTTGCGGAAGCCGAAGCCGGTCCGTTTGATGCGTTTGATCAGGTTGTTCATGGCTTCGGTTGGGCCGTTGCTGAGCCGGGCGATGTGGACGTTGCAGATCTTGTCGAACCAGGTCTTGATGGTCCGGCCGAGCTTGCGAAGTTCGGGGGGCATCGAGGGCTTGAGGCAGTGGGTTTGGATGTCCTCGAGCATGCTCGTGGCGGTGTCACGGTCGCGTTCGGCGTAGAACTCGCGGAGCCGTTCTTTGACCCGGTAGGCGATTGCGACCTCACCGTCGGGGTCACCGAGCTCGAGCAGGGACCGTTTTTTTGGGCCCTGATATCCGCCAGGACGAAGAATCTGCTCGTTCGCTGGCGCAAGCGTGATGGTGGTGCTCGCTACCGTGATCTCTCCAGCGTCGTGAACTCGACTGCGTTGCTTGGCCGTCAATGCGACCGAGCGTTCCCAACGGGTTCGATTCCCTTCCGCCTCCGCTGTAGCGCTGGCTGTTTTGCCTGACTTCGAAAGACTTCCGGCGGTTGCTTGGTCTGGTACGGTGCGGACCCGGTTCAAGCCCCAAGGAGCGAAT
>DATAUK010000041.1:0-14375 GCA_036268295.1 Mycobacteriales bacterium
GTCTCGCGCGGCGGCAATCGGCGCAATATGGTGAGCGCGCCGGGGGTTGATTCCCGGGTCCGGGCCGGAGAGGTATGCCATGAACCCAACCACACGTGGACTGGCCGTGGGTTTGATCGCGCTGAGCACGCTGACAGCCGCACCCGCGGCGTCGCACGCCGCCATCAGCGCTACAGGCCACGGCTCGTCGCAAGCGTCATGTGCCCGGGCGACCCGGCCCGGACAGATCACCTGTGAAGGCCTCATGGTCGCCGATCGGCCGGCCGCCTCTGCCGCTGACGGGGCGAGTGGCTACGGCCCCGATCAACTGCGATCGGCATACGGTCTGACGGCCGCTGCCAGGAGCGACGGCTCCGGATCGCGGGTTTACATCGTCTCGGCTTATAACGACGCGGATATCGAGTCGGATCTCGCGGCCTATCGCGACGAGTACGGATTGAGCGACTGCACGATGGCGAACGACTGCCTCCAAGTGCTGAATCAGAACGGCGCAACTAGCCCGCTGCCGCCAAGCTCGCCCCCAGAGGACCAGTGGTCGACCGTGACGGCGTTGCTCGCCGACATGGTCTCGGCGCTGTGTCCCCATTGCGACATCACGGTGCTGGAAGCAACGGACGACCAGGGGAACGGCCTGTACGACGCGACCAAAGAGGCCGGGACTCTCGGTGCCAAGTTCGTCGCGGTCCCGTATGGCAGTCGCTACGACCCAACCGACAACCAGCTGGACTCGGACTTCGCCACGACCGGCGTGGTGTATGTCGCCGCGGGCGGCGACGCTGGCTACGCCGACGGGCCGTACTGGCCGAACGTCCTGCCAAACGTGGTGTCCGTAGGTGGCACGACGTTGACCCAGGTCGGCAGCACGTGGAGCCAGACCGCATGGTCCGGCGGCACGTCGGGCTGCCTGACGAGCGAGTCCAAGCCGTCCTGGCAGAGCGGCGTGCCTTCATCGGACTGCACGGGACGGGCGAGCAACGATGTCTCGGCCGTCGCTGATCCAAACACCGGGGTGGCGGTGTACGACACGCCCGGAGGGGGCGGTTGGATCCTCGTCGGTGGCACGACCAACGCCCTCGGAATCATCGTTGCGACCTTTGCGCTCGCAGGGACACCGGCGCCAAGCGAGACTCCGAATGCGCTGCTGTACGCGCGCCACGCCAGCCTCACCGATGTCACCTCGGGGAGCAACGGCACCTGCACGCCGGCGCCGCTGATGTGCAACGCAACCACCGGCTGGGATGGGCCGACGGGGATCGGGACGCCGAACGGGATCGCCGCGTTCAGCCCGCCTGCGACGACCCTCAGCGCCCCGAAGACCGCGACGATCAAATACGGCAAACGCATCACACTGCACGCCACCCTGACCAACTCGGCCAGCCACCGGACGATCAGCGGCGCAACGGTGCGCTTGCTCGCCAAGCAGGTCGGCTCCTCGTCGTACCGCACCTTGAAGACGCTCGTCACCTCCGCGCGTGGAGTGGCATCAGCGTCGCTGCATCCGACGTCGAACGCGTCGTACAAATGGAGCTATGCCGGCTCCACGGCGAACACTGCGTCGACCAGCAGGCCGCAGGCCGTGACCGTCGACGCGACCGTCACGCTCGCCGCCAAGCCGGCGAAGGCCAAGCTCGGCAAGAAGCTCAGGCTGTATGGCACCGCGGCGCCCGCGAAGGCCGGGGAGAAGATCACGGTCGAAAAGAGGGTCGGCAAGTCGTGGAAGAAGCTCGGCACGGCGAAGCTCGCGAAGCGCAAGCTGCCGAACGGCAAGACTGAGGTCGGCTACGTGCTGAAGACCAAGGCCGCTAAGAAGGGCAAGGCCACCTACCGCGCGGTGGTCGCCAAAACTGGCAAGAACGGCGCCGGCACCTCGAAGGCAGCGGTCGTCAAGATCACCTAGGACCTGTCAGACGCACCGGGCGCCAGAGCGCCGCGTGCGTCTGACGGATGCGTTGGCGGGGGCTCTACTAGCCTTTCGGTGTGAAACTTCTGGTCACCGGCGGGGCCGGCTTCATCGGGTCGCACTTCGTCAGGGCGCTGCTGACCGATAGCTACCCGGCATACTCCGGCGCCGAGGTCACGGTCTACGACAAGCTGACGTACGCCGGCAACCTCGCGAACCTCGCGCCGGTCTCGGACAGCCCGCGCTACACCTTCGTCCAGGGCGACATCCTCGACACCAGCCTGCTCGACAAGGTGCTGCCGGGCCACGACGCGGTGCTGAACTTCGCCGCCGAGTCACACGTTGACCGCTCGATCACCGGAGCCGCCGACTTCGTCACCACCAACGTGGTCGGGGTGCAGACGCTGCTCGACGCGTGCCTGCGGGCCGAGATCCCGCGGGTGCTGCAAGTCTCCACCGACGAGGTCTACGGCTCGATCGCAGAGGGCTCGTTCCGCGAGGAGGACCGGCTCGAGCCCAACTCGCCGTACTCCGCCGCCAAAGCCGGCGCCGACCTGATCGCGCGGTCCTATGTCGTCACGCACGGCCTCGATGTCGTGATGACGAGGTGCACCAACAACTACGGGCCGTACCAGTTCCCGGAGAAGGTCATCCCGCTGTTCGTGACCAACCTGATCGACGGGCTGTCGGTGCCGCTGTACGGCGACGGGCTCAACGTCCGGGACTGGCTGCACGTCGACGATCACTGCCGCGGGATCGCGTTGGTGCTCGAGCGGGGCCGGACCGGCGAGACCTACAACATCGGCGGCGGCGTCGAGCTGACCAACCGCGAGCTGACCGAACGGCTGCTCGAGGGCTGCGGCCGCGACTGGTCCTCGGTGCAGCCGGTCGAGGACCGCAAGGGCCACGACCGCCGCTACTCCCTCGATGACTCGAAGCTGCGCAACGAGCTCGGCTATGCGCCGGCCGTCGGGTTCGAGGAAGGACTCGCCTCGACGATCGCGTGGTATCGCGACAACGAGTCGTGGTGGCGGCCGCTCAAGGCGCCGGCCGCATGACCCGCTGGCTGGTCACCGGCGCTGGTGGCCAGCTCGGCACCGACGTTGTTGAGCTGCTCAACGCCTACCGCGCTGACGTCGTCGGCTCCGACCACGCCTCGCTGGACATCACCGATGCGGCCGCTGTCGACCGGGCGCTGAGTGCTGCGGCGCCGACCGTCGTCGTGAACTGTGCCGCCTACACCAACGTCGACGGCGCCGAGACCGACGAGGCAGCGGCGACAGCGTTGAACGGCGCCGCTCCCGGCCATCTCGCCGCCTGGTGCGCTGCGAACAACGCCCGGCTGATCCACGTGTCCACGGACTATGTGTTTTCCGGCTCGGCCGCCACGCCGTACGACGTCGACGAGCCGGTCGCGCCGCGCTCGGCCTATGGCCGCTCGAAGGCTGTCGGTGAACGGGCCGTGCTCGCTGCCGGCGGCGACGGTCATATCGTGCGGACCGCGTGGGTCTATGGCGTGGCCGGAGCAAACTTCGTCAAGACGATCGCCCGGCTGGCCGGCGAGCGGGAAACCATCGACGTGGTCGACGACCAGCGCGGCTCGCCGACCTGGTCGCTGCACCTCGCGCGTGGCCTCACCGCTCTCGGGGTCGCCGACGTGCCATCCGGCCTCTGGCACTGCACCGGCGGCGGCGAGACCACGTGGCACGGTCTGGCGTCGGCGGTCTTCGAGGAACTCGGTCTCGATCCGTCGCGGGTGCATCCGACGACGACGGCGGCGTTCCCGCGGCCGGCGCCGCGGCCGGCGTACTCAGTCCTGTCCGCGCGCAAGTGGATCGACGCCGGCCTACCCGAGCTCCCCGACTGGCGCGAAGCCCTGCAAGAAGCCGTCAAGACAATGGGCCGAGACCTGACCAGCTGACCGGCTCGTCAGGGTTGTTGCCCTCACAGACTCGGTAGCGTCGGGCTAGTAGGCGCCTTCGCGGCGGAAGATAGCGAAGACGGTCTTCCACACGATCATCGCGTCGAGCGCGAGCGACCAGTTCTCGACGTAGTACAGATCGAGGCGAACGCTGTCGTCCCAGCTCAGTGTCGAGCGGCCGGAGACCTGCCAGAGCCCGGTGATGCCGGGCCGGACGAGCAGCCGCCGCGACACCTCGGCGCCGTACTGCGCGACCTCACCTGGCAGTGGCGGGCGGGGACCGACGAGAGCCATGTCACCGCGGACGACGTTCCACAGCTGCGGCAGCTCGTCGAGCGACCACTTGCGCAGGAAGCGCCCGACCCGGGTGATCCGCGGGTCCTCGCGGATCTTGAACAGCAGGCCGTCGCCGACCTCGTTCTGCTCCCGCAGCGAGTCGAGCAGCGACTCGGCGTCGGCGCGCATCGTGCGCAGCTTGTAGACGGTGAACTCCCGGCCGTTCTTGCCGACCCGGGTCTGCCGGAACAGCGGCGCACCTTGGCTGTCGAGCCGCACCATGATCGCCAGCGCGACGAGCAGCGGCAGCGCGAACAGGAACGCGACGGTCGCGAACAGCCACTCGACGGTCGCCTTGAGCACCTGACGTACGCCGGAGAGCTCCGGCTCCTCGACGTGCAGGAGCGGCAGTCCGGCAACCGGCCGGACGCTGATCCGAGGACCGGCGACGTCGAGCAGCGCTGGCGCCACGACCATGTCGATGCCGGTGCCTTCGATCTCCCAGGACAGCCGCCGCAGCACCGCCGGCGACATCCCCGGCCCGCTCGCGACCGCGACCGTGTCGGCATCGACCTCGGCGACCGCTCGCATCACCTGGGTCAGCGACCCGAGAACCGGTACGTCGTCGAGCGCGAACGACTCGCTGGCGGTCGGCAGGCATGCGCCGACCAGGCTGTAGCCGACGTACGGGTAGTCGTTGAGCTGGCCGGCGAGGTCGCGGATCCCCTCGGCGCCACCGACCACGATGACGCGACGCATGAACTTCCCGCGCCGGCGCCGGGCGTGAAGCCAGCGGCGCTGACCGTAACGACCGAGCAACAGCAGGACCGTGCCGGCCGGGAGCGCGACTGCGACGTACCCGCGGGCGAGGTCGAGCTTGAACGTATAGGCGACCACGGCGACGACCGCCAGCAGCCGAAGCGAGGCCGAGCCGACCCGCTTGAACTCATCCGCACCGGTGCCGAGAAAGCGCATCTCGTAAGCGCGGGCGAGGAACAGCGACGCCATCCAGACCGGCACCAGCAAGATGCTGAGCATCGCGTAGGACACCCCGTGGATGTCCTGCTTGCCGGCACCGAAGCGGATGTGCAGCGCGAGCAGCATGCTGCCCAGGACGATCGCGAAGTCGACGAGCACGAGCATTCGTAGGTAGTGCCGCTGCCAGAGGTCGATCGGGCGGTTGCGGCCGCGGGCCTCGCGGCGCAACGCGTACTGAACGGCGGGAGTCACATCGACCTCAGTCGACCGGCTCTCGTCCGCAAGCGTCACTTTGTCTCCACATTTCGACAGAACTGCCCCAGGCTAGGCGGTCCCCGAGAGGCTGTCAGCCCTGGCCGGCGAACTCGCCACCGTTAATTGCCTCGGCATTCGGGCTGCGAAGGATTAGCCTGCACTCACACGGGAGAGGAGGTGGTCCACGCTTTGAGTACACGTAGGACTCGTGAGGTGGCGGTCAGCTAGTAGCCGTCGGAGTGAGCCTCTCGCCGTTCGACGGCGTCCGGCGAATCCCTGACTGCCACCGCACCCCCGGGCAGCCGGCCAGTCCAGCCGGTAACCTCGCTGCATCGCAGCGCCAGGTAAATGCCCGGGGGTTTCTCCGTTCCCGGGCGGCGAGATCGCCTAGCGGTCTGTCTGCGATATGTGGATGTGGCGCGAGGCCATATCGCAGACCGACCACTAGCCGAGCGTGAGCCAGGTCGTGACCCGTACGACGCCGTTCGCGGTCACCTTGTGTCTGGCCTGCCACTTGCGCACCGCGCTTTCAGTGCTCGGGCCGTAGCCGCCGTCGACGGCCAGCGACGCACCGTGACGGTTGAGAGCCTGCTGAAGCTGGGTGACGGTCCATCCGGTCGCGCCAGGCTTCACCGGGAGCGTCAACCCGGCCACCGGACGCACCGCGACCGGCATCAGGTCGGTGGTCCACAGCGACTGGACCTGGACGTTCTCCCCGGTCTCGGGCGAGTCGATGATCTTGCCGGCGCCGATGTACATCACGACGTGGTAGACCGTCGCCGGCTTCGTCACGTCACTGGCGTAGAAGAGCAGGTCGCCGCGCTGGGCCTCGTTGAGCGGCACGGTCTTGCCGGCACCGGCGTACTGCTGGGCGGCGGTCCGCGGGATCGTCAGCCCGGCATGAAGGTAGGAAGTCATCTGCAGCCCGGAGCAGTCGTAGCCCTTCGGCCCGATGCCACCCCAAACGTAGGGCTTTCCGAGCTGACGCTTCGCGAACCTGTACGCCTGCAGCGCGACCGGGTTCTTGGTCGTGCCGGGCGCATGGACGAGCCGGCCGGCGAGCGTCGCGACCTTCGCCCGGATCTTCTGCTGCGCCTTCTCATCCGCCGGCGGCCGCGGGCCGACAGTGTGGACCGTCGAGCAGACCGGCGTACCGACCAGGTGCAGCGCCTTCCAGGCGTGTTCGTTGGTGATGCCGGTCGCGTGCAGCTTCGCGGTCCGCTGGACGTTCTCGAGCGCAGTCTTGGTGGCCGAGCCGAACTTCCCGTCGACGCTAGTGCCGACCGCGGCTTCGAGCACGGCGACCGCGAGACCGCTCGCACCGGAGGAGAGCGCCGCGCAGCTGATCGGGACCCCACTGCCGGTCACCTTCTGATGGCACGCCTTCTCACCGACCGCGGCCGGCAGCGCCGCCCAGGTCGCGGCGTCGACGATGCCCGTGACGGCAACGTGATGGGCCTTCTGCCAGGCCTTCACGGCCTTCTTCGTTGCCGGGCCGAAATCGCCGTCGGCAGTCGTGCCGACGGTCTTCTGAAGCGTCTTGACCGCGGCGCCGGTGGCGCCGGCACTGATCGACGCGCAGGTGGTTACCGGCGGAGTCGTTGCAGCGGCCGCAGGGGCGATCGCGGGCAGGCTCAGCGCCGCAATCAGTCCGGCGACCAGAGCACTCGCCAGGCTGTTTCGGCGGATCCAGGCACTACTCGGCCGCACGCTCGACCTCCGGGGTTTGGGGAAAAGTCAACTACCGACACTCGGTGTGTCGGCAGGTACCCCCTGGTTCCTTGACCCTCAAGTGGCGACTTTTGTCGGCGATCATGCATGTTTCAACCGTTTCTGCGGCCTCAAACGGTCGATTTGCGCAAGTTTGGCGGCAGAGTGCGCCAGCGGCTAGTTAGGGCAGGTCGGCGCGGTCGAGGGCTGCCGCGAGGTGCGGGACCAGGCCGCTGTCGCCCGCGGCGAGGTCGATCGCGTACATCAGCTTGCCGCCGCGTACGGCGTACAACCGCCGCTCGGCCGCAACCGTCGGCGCCGTCGGCGTCCGCGCGATCACGTCGCTCGCCAGCTCGACCTGCTCGCCGGCCGGTCCCGTGGTGACCTCGCCGACCAGCACCTCGGTGATGCCGGTCGGCTTGCTCAACACCAGCTCGACGCTCACCGTGCCATCCTCGGCAGCCGGGTGCGGCCGCCACCAGCCGGCTTCGGAGTGCAGCCAGCTGCCGTCCTCGATCGAGATCACCCTGGTGGAGTAGGCCAGCCAGGGCGAGCCGTCGTCGTAGATCCGCAGCTCCTCGGCGTACGGGTAGTCAGGCCCACCGCCTCCGGCGACCGCGCCGACGCCCTCGCCGCGCCAGGTGCCGACCAGGAAGTCCAGCGGACGGCGGACGTCGTCGAGATCGGTCATCGCCGGCTCAGCTCTCGCCGAGCAGCAGCCGGCTGATGATCAGCTTCTGGATCTCCGACGTGCCGCCGCCGATCGAGCCGAGCTTGGCATCGCGCAGCGCCCGCTCGACGCCGAAGTCCCGGAGGTAGCCGTAGCCGCCGTGGATCTGGATCGCGTCGAGCGCGTTTGTCACGCTGAGCTCGCCGACCAGGTACTTCGCGATCGACGCCTCCATCTGGTGCTCGGCGCCGGTCTGTTTGAGGTACGCCGCGCGATAGACCGCGGTCCGCACCGTCTCGAGCCGGATCTTCATCTCGGCGAGCTTGTGCGCGATCGCCTGGAAGTTCGCGATCGGCCGGCCGAACTGCTTGCGGTCCTTGGCATAGGCGATCGAGGCGTTCAGCGTCGACTGCATGCCGCCGACCGCGCTCGCGACCATCACGGTGCGCTCCCAGTCGAAGCACTCGAACGCGACGCTCCACAGCGCGTCACCCTCGTTGCCGAGCACGCTGTCGCCGGCGACCCGGCAGTCGACCAGCGCGATCTCGGCGGTCGGCGAGGACCGGCAGCCCATCTTGTCGAGCTCGCGGCCGACCTGGAAGCCGGGGTTTCCGGTATCGACCAGGAATGCGGTCGCACCCTTCTCGCTGGTCTTCGCGAGCACCGTGCAGACGTCGGCAATCGGGCCGTTGGTGATGAAGATCTTGTTGCCGTTGAGGACCCAGTCATCGCCGTCGCGGACCGCGGTCGTGAGCAGCCCGGCGGCGTCGGAGCCGGCCTCGGGCTCGGTCGACGCCCACGCCCCGATCATCGAACCGTCGGTCAGGCCCGGCAGCCAGCGCTTCTTCTGCGCCTCGGTGCCGTGCAGCCAGATCGGCACCGCGCCGATCACCCAGTGCGCGCCGAGACTGAGGTTGAACCCGCCGTCGTGGCCGCCTTCGGCGATCGCCTCGTTCGCGATGACGCAGTCCATGATCGACGCGCCGGCGCCGCCGTACTCCGCTGGGATCGGCAGCCCGGCGAGCCCCTGCGCGCCGAGTGACTTCCAGATCTCCGGGTCCCAGCGGCCCTCCTTGTCGCGCTCGCCCGCGCCAGGAGCGACGGTCGCAGCCGCCCACTCGAGGACGCTGGCCCGGAAGGCCTTCTGTTCGTCAGTCAGCGCAAAGTCCACCACCGCAGTCTGCCAGCCGCCGGTTGCCGCCCGACGCCCGCCCGATCTGATCGCGCGGGCTAATCTGCCCCGGATGGCCGCCACCACGCTCGACGTCGCTAGGCGCGCGACGCTCGACCAGGTCCTGATCGGCTTGCTGCCCGCGACCGCGCTGCCCGGCGACGACGGTGAGGTCTACCTCGACGAGGAAGGTACGCCGGTCGCCCGCCGCGAGGCCGGTGAGATCGTCGCGCTCGGACCAGGTCACTGGCGACGTCCCGGCGACGTCGCGAGCACTTCGCCCGTTGTCGTCGCGATCGACGGCTCGTTGCCGTCCGGCGCGCTGCCGGCGGGAACACTGCTGCTCCTGCCGGCCGCGGGGATCCGGCCGGACGACGCGCGCCACGCAAGCTGGTCGGCCGCGTGGTCGGCGACGGCCTCCCAAGTGGTCCCGATCCCGGTCACGGCCGCCGACGCAGTCAGGCGAGCCGACGAGCTGGCGACGGCGTACTCCGCCGGTCCGCGGCTCGACGTCGACCTCATGTCACAGCCGCGCGGCACGGGCCGCACACTGTTCCTGACCGGTCTGTCCGGCTCGGGCAAGTCGACGATCGCCCGCGCGCTGGTCGAGCAGCTGGCCGGCGAGCGGACGATCACGTTGCTCGACGGCGACGTGGTCCGCACCCACCTCTCGCGCGGCCTCGGCTTCTCGCGCGAGGACCGTGACCTCAACATCCGTCGGATCGGCTGGGTCGCGGGCGAGGTGACCAAGCACGGCGGCCTCGCGGTGTGCGCGCCGATCGCGCCGTACGACGAGACCCGGCAGTGGGTCCGGGCCACGGTCGAGGCAGCCGGCGGACCAGGGGCATTCGTGCTGGTGTGGATCTCGACCCCGCTCGAGGAGTGCGAGCGCCGCGACGTGAAGGGTCTCTACGCCAAGGCGCGCGCCGGCGAGATCAAGGGTTTCACCGGCATCGACGATCCCTACGAGGCGCCGCTGGACGCCGATCTGGTGATCGACACGACAACCGTCCCGGTCGCCTCAGCCGTCGAGCAGATCCTGGCCCTGATCGCGTCCTGACCGACCGCGCTTGCCGGCTACGACGCGAAGGCGACGCCGGCCGCGGCGACGAGCCCGTCCGCCAGCGACGGATGGCACACGATCAGCTGATCGGTGAGCCGGTTGGGCTTGTTGTAGATCAGCTCGCCGCCACTGAGATCGCTGACCTGCAGGCCGGCCTTGGCAGCGACCACGACCGGAGCGGCCGAGTCCCATTCCTTCATCGGCCCACTGTGGATGTAGGCGTCGGCCTCACCCAGCAGGATCGACATCGCCTTCATCCCAGCACTGCCGATCGGCGTCAGGACGCCGTCGACCTGCTCGGCAACGCTGACGACCCACGCCGGTCGCCGGGTCCGGCTGACTGCGAGCCGCGGCCGTGACGGTGGTGGTGACAGCGGCGGCAACGGATCCGCGGTTGACAGCGTCATCCCCCGCGCCGGCAACGCCACGGCGCCGTCGGTCAGGCCCCGGCCGCGCTGCCACAGGGCGACATGAACCGCCCAGTCAGTGCGGCCCGGCTCGCCGAACTCCGTCGTACCGTCCAGCGGATCGATGATCCACAGCCGCTCGGCCTCGTGCCGCCGAGGATCATCGGCCGACTCCTCGGACAGCACGACATCATCCGGCCGCGCCTGCGCCAGCAACCCCAGCAGATGCGTATTCGCCCGAGCATCCCCGGCATCTCGCAACGCCCAAGGATCCGAAAACCCCAACTCTTCGCGAAGTGCGAGCAACAACTCACCAGCACTAGTAGCGATATCCCGAGCCAACTCCCCATCGGTCACAAGCAGAGCCCGAAACGGTCAAGATCCAAAGCAGCGGCGGCGCCACTCAGCAGCTCGTGTGCTCCGACGCTCACCCGCGCACCTGTCGGCCGTGGCGGAGGCGGGTGTCGGGGCCGAAACGAAGCAAGTGCTCGACACCAGCCGACGTAATGGTCGGGAGGTGCGCGATTCGCGGCGCCGTGCTCATAGGAGCATGCCGGCGCCGACCGTCGCGCCGGTCGCCTCGTCGATGACAAGGAACGAGCCGGTCGTACGGTTGCGGCGGTATTCGTCAGCGAACACCGGCTGCGTCGTCCGCAGCTTGACCCGGCCGATTTCGTTGAGGGACAACGTGTCTGCCGTCTCGTCACGATGCAATGTGTTGACGTCGATCCGGTATTCGAGGTCGCGGACCTGGGCCCTGACACTGCGCGTGGTGTGTTTCAGCGCGTACATCCCGCGCACCCTCAGCGGCTCGTCAGCCATCCAGCAGACCATCGCCTCGACGTCCTGGCTGGCGCGCGGCTGGTTCTGCGGCCGGCAGATCATGTCGCCGCGCGAGATGTCGATGTCGTCGGCCAGCCGGATCGTGACCGACATCGGCGGGTAGGCCTCGTCGACCGGCCCGTCCGCGGTGTCGATGCTCGCGATCGTGGTCCGCATGCCGCTCTGCAGGACGATGACCTCGTCGCCGGGCTTCATCACGCCGCCGGCAACCGTGCCGGCATAACCGCGATAGTCCGGGTACGCCGATGACTGCGGCCGAATGACGTACTGCACCGGGAAGCGCGCGTCGATCAGGTTGCGGTCACTCGCGATGTGGACGTCCTCGAGGTGATGCAGCAGCGACGATCCCTCGTACCACGGCATGTTCTCGGACCGATGCACCACGTTGTCGCCATGCAAGGCACTGATCGGCAAGAACGACAGGTCGCCGATGTCGAGCTTGGTCGCAAAGTTGCGGAACTCGTTCTTGATCTTCTCGAAAACGGCCTCGTCATAGTCGACGAGATCCATCTTGTTGATGCAGAGCACGATGTGCGGAACCCGCAGCAGCGACGCGAGGAAGGCGTGGCGGCGCGACTGCTCGACGATGCCCTTACGCGCGTCGATCAGCACCAGCGCAAGGCTGGCCGTCGAGGCGCCAGTGACCATGTTGCGGGTGTACTGCACGTGGCCCGGGGTGTCGGCGATGATGAACGACCGCTTCGGTGTCGCGAAGTAGCGGTAGGCAACATCGATCGTGATGCCCTGCTCGCGCTCGGCGCGAAGCCCATCGGTCAGCAGCGCCAGGTTGACGTGCTCGTCGCCGCGGTCGCGCGAGGTGCGCTCGACCGCCTCGAGTTGGTCTTCGAAGATCGACTTGGTGTCGTAGAGGAGCCGGCCGATCAACGTCGATTTGCCGTCGTCGACACTGCCAGCGGTCGCAAACCTGAGCAGTTCCATCAGTTATCGATCCGTATTGACATCAGAAATAGCCCTCGCGCTTGCGGTCTTCCATCGCGGCTTCGCTCAACCGGTCATCCGCGCGGGTCGCGCCGCGCTCGGTGATCCGGGTCGCTGCGACCTCGGTGATGACGTCGGCGTACGTTGCGGCGGTCGATTCGACTGCGCCGGTGATCGGTACGTCACCGACGGTGCGATAGCGGACCGAGAGCGTCACCACCTCTTCGTTCTCGCGCGGTGAGGTGAACTCGCTGACCGGCAGCCACATGTTGTCGCGCATGAAGACCTCGCGCTGGTGCGCGAAGTAGATGCTCGGCAGCTCGACGTTCTCGGCGGCGAGGTAGCCCCAAATGTCGAGCTCGGTCCAGTTAGACAGCGGGAAGATCCGGATGTGCTCGCCCTTGTGGTGGCGGCCGTTGTAGAGCGACCACAGCTCGGGCCGCTGGTTCTTCGGGTCCCACTGACCGAACTCGTCGCGGAAGCTGTAGACCCGCTCCTTGGCGCGAGCCTTCTCCTCGTCGCGGCGAGCCCCACCGAAGACCGCGTCGTACTGTCCCTCGGTGATCGCGTCGAGCAGCGTCACGGTCTGGAGCGGATTGCGGACGCCGTCCGGCCGCTCCCGCACCCGGCCTGACGCGATCGAGTCCTCGACCTTGGCGACAACCAGACGCAGCCCGAGGCGCGTCACCGTGCGGTCACGGAACTCGAGCACCTCGGGAAAGTTGTGCCCGGTGTCGACATGCATCGCTGGGAACGGGATCGGCGCCGGCCAGAACGCCTTCGCGGCCAGGTGCAGCATGACCACGGAGTCCTTGCCGCCGCTGAACAGCAGAACCGGACGCTCGAACTCCGCGGCGACCTCACGAAAGATGTGGATCGATTCGGCTTCGAGCGCCTGCAGCGAGCTCAGCTCATAATTCGTCGGCGCCGTCATAGACCAACGATCTTAGTGTCCCGTCGGCGCTCCCCCAACCAGCGCCCGGACTGATACCTGGTGCGATTGTCCGAAGCCACCGACCGCGCCTGGCTATTGCGGCGGCGCGATGAACAACAGCCCGCCACTCATCCTCGATCGCTTCGGGCCGCAGTGCCCGGAGCGTGACGCGCTCGCCAGCAATCACGACACCAACTCTCGTCGACAGCCACGCGCCGATCATGCCCTGGTTGTGAAGCCCTTTCGGGATCGGGACACGGCTAAGGATCACAACCCTCCGGCCAGGCAGCAGCGGCCCACCGTCTAGGTTGCTTGCCATGGAGCTCAACGGAATTTCCGCAATCGTGACCGGCGGCGCGTCCGGGCTCGGCGCCGCGACGGCCAAGGCGCTCGCGGACGCTGGCGCCGGCGTCGTGGTCGCCGACGTACAGGATGAGAAGGGCGAAGCGCTCGCCAATGAGATCGGCGGCGTGTTTGCCCACACCGACGTCACCGACACCGACTCGATCATCGCGGCGGTCGATACCGCCGCCGGATTGGCTCCGCTGCGCGCACTGGTCTGCTGCGCCGGCATCGGCTGGCCGGAACGCACCATCGGCAAGGACGGGGAGTATGCCTCGGCGCACAACCTCGACGCCTATAAGAACGTCATCGCGATCAACCTGATCGGCACCTTCGACTGCGTCCGGATCGCATCGACCGCGATGGGGCGCACCGACGTCGACGAAGCCGGTCAGCGCGGCGCGATCGTCTTGACCGCGTCGGTCGCCGCCGAGGACGGCCAGATCGGGCAGGCGGCCTACTCGTCGTCGAAGGGCGGCATCGTCGGCATGACGCTGCCGGTTGCCCGCGACCTTTCGGTGATCGGCGTCAGGGTCAACACCATCCTGCCTGGACTGATCGACACCCCGATCTACGGCGAGGGCGCCGCATCGGAGGAGTTCAAGGCCCGGCTAGGCGGCAGCGTGCTGTTCCCGAAGCGGCTAGGCCATGCCGAGGAATACGCCTCGCTTGCCTTGGAAATGCTGCGAAACGACTACTTCAACGCCGAGTCGGTACGGCTCGACGCCGGCATCCGGATGCAGCCCCGCTAAGCAGCGACTCGGGTGGTGTCCGGTGTCACGGTCGGCGGAGCCGGCGTTGCGGCGAGCCACGAAGGGACTCGTCCTAGCTAGGCCGGCGCAGCCGATCGTGGCGCGACACTAGACGCTGACGCGGAGCTCCTCGATGTCGCCGTCGGAGATGTCCACGGTCGCCACTCCGCCGCTGTGCCCGCTACCGGGTACGACGCGAACCGTCCACGAGCCG
>DATAUK010000042.1:0-85147 GCA_036268295.1 Mycobacteriales bacterium
GGCGCGGAGCACGTTGCAGATCTCGCCGAGGGTGGCTTCCCGGCGCGCCGCCTCGAGCATCGGCGGCACCGTGTTGGAGCCGTCGCGCACCGCAGCGACCAGATCGCCCAGCGCCGTCTGCACCGAGGTGTCGTCGCGACCGGCGCGGCGAGCGGCGAGCACTCGGTTCTGCTCAGTCTCGACCTCGTGGGAGACCCGAAGGATCTCGAGCTCGCCGGTGACGGTCTCCTCGCCGATGTTCACGCCGACGACTCGTTTGTCGCCCTTCTCGACCTGCTTCTGGTACGTGAACGCCGCGTCCGCGATCTCGGACATGAACCAGCCGTCCTCGATGCCCCGCAGCAGGCCGGACGTCATCGACCCGTCGCTGCCCATGTCACGGATCCGGGTAAAGATCGCCTCGGCCTCGGCCTCGATCTCGTCAGTAAGCGTCTCGACGTACCACGATCCACCGAGCGGGTCGGCGACGTTGCCGACCCCGGTCTCCTCCATCAGCACCATCTGGGTGCGCAGCGCGATCTCGGCGGCCTTCTCGCTCGGCAACGCCAAGACCTCGTCAAGAGCGTTGGTATGCAACGAGTTCGTGCCACCCAGCACCGCGGCGAGCGCCTCGACGGCAGTGCGCACGACATTGTTGTCCGGCTGCTGCGCGGTCAGCGAGACGCCCGCGGTCTGGGTGTGGAACCGCAGCCACTGCGCCCGCGGATCGGTCGCACCGTAGACATCGCGCAGCCATCGCGCCCAGATTCGCCGCGCTGCCCGGAACTTCGCGATCTCCTCGAAGAAGTCGATGTGCGCGTCGAAGAAGAACGACAGCCCGGGCGCGAACCGGTTGATGTCCATGCCACGCGAGAGCCCGAGCTCGACGTACCCGAAGCCGTCGGCAAGGGTGAACGCGAGCTCCTGCGCGGCGGTCGAGCCGGCCTCGCGGATGTGGTAGCCCGACACTGAGATCGGCTTGTAGCGCGGGATCTCCGCGTCGCAGTACTCCATCAGATCGGCGATCAGCCGCAGGTGCGGCTCCGGCGGGAACAGCCACTCCTTCTGCGCGATGTATTCCTTGAAGATGTCGGTCTGCAACGTGCCATCGAGCCGGGAGATGTCGGCGCCCTGCCGCTCGGCGGCGACCAGATACATGCAGAACACCGGTACGGCGGGGCCGCTGATCGTCATCGACGTCGTCACATCGGCAAGCGGGATGTCAGCGAACAGCACGTCCATGTCGGCGGCCGAGTCGATGGCGACACCGCAGTGGCCGACCTCGCCGAGCGACCGGGCGTCGTCGGAGTCACGGCCCATCAGCGTCGGCATGTCGAACGCCACCGACAACCCGTTGCCGCCGGTCTCGAGAATCATCTTGTAGCGCTCGTTGGTCTGATGCGCATTGCCGAAGCCGGCGAACTGCCGGATCGTCCACGGCTTGCCGCGATAGCCGGTCGGATACAACCCGCGGGTGAACGGGAACTCCCCTGGCCAGCCGATCCGCTCGAAGCCGTCGTAGCGGGCCCCTGTCACCGGACCGTAGACCGGATCGACCTCAGCGCCGGAGAGCGTCGTGAAGTCGGCGTCACGCTTGCTGGCGGCGTCGAATCGGTCCTGCCAGCGCTGCCGCCCGGCTTCGATCTGGTCAGCATCCACGAGGTGCCCTCCGGTGGCGCGCAAATTACTTGGACGCCCTACTATAGGTCATTCAAGCAATCTCGGATCGGGCCGATCGCTCATTTGCTCGGGCGGCAGGAGGCAGTGATGACGGCCCACAAACCGCTGCCGTTCGACCCGATCGAGGAAGCCCGCCGGCACTGGTCCGCGCACGGCTGGGACGACACCGCCGCGGGCATGGTGGCCGTCACCTCGGTGATGCGGCTGCACCAGCTGATGCTGTCGCGCGTCGACGCCGTCCTCAAGCCGTACTCGCTGACCTTCGCCCGCTACGAACTGCTGATGCTGCTCACGTTCAGCCGCACCGGCTCGTTGCCGCTCGGGGTCATCGGAGACCGGCTCCAGGTGCATGCGACCAGCGTGACCAACCTGGTCGACAAGCTCGAGGACCAGGGCCTCGTCGTCCGCCGGGCGCATCCTCGCGACCGCCGGGCGACGCTCGCCGAGCTGACCACCGACGGGCGGAAGATTGCACTCGAGGCGACCGAGCGGCTCAACGAGGTGGTCTTCGCCGACCTCGGCACGAGCGGCCGCGACCTCGATCAGCTCGCCGCGATCGGTCGCCGGCTCCGCCAGCGGGCCGGCGACTTCAGCGACTAACCGAGTCAGTGGCGGCGGTGCCAGCTTCCGCGGAACCAGAACAGCACCAGCAGTGTCAGCACGATCCACGGCAGGTTCGCGTGGATGAGCGACTGGCCGACCGCGCCGACGATCACGACGAGCAGGACCAGGAACAGCAGTCGCCGGTAGTGCGGCGGGGCGTGGCCTCGCCTGGTGGCGACGTCGGTCCCTTGCACCGGCGGCAGGTCGTCGAACAGGCCACCGAGATCCGAGCGGGTCTTGGCCCGCATCGACCGATCGAGCCGTTCGTTGAACTCGGCCTGGTCGAGCCGGCCGTCGGCGTAGTGCCGCGAGAGCCGGTCGGCGACGTCGGTCCGTTCGGCGTCGCCGACCCGAAGGTCGGGCTGCGAGTAGCCGCTATGGCGATGGCTTCGCGGCGTGTAGCCGCGTGACCAGATCGGTCCGCATGAGCCTGGCATGGCAAACCTCCGCTACGCCGCGGCCTGGGGCGGCTGGTGGGTGAACTCGCCGGCGATCGACTCGCTCGAGCCGTCCTCCGGGATCAGCAGCCAACCGGCCAGATAGAGCGGCAGGCCAGCACCGCCGAGCACGGCGAGGACCGCAAAGGTGATGCGTACGACGGTGGCGTCGATGTCGAGATAGCGCGCGACTCCGGCAGCGACGCCGGCGACCATCCGGTCGTCGGTGGGGCGGCGGAGCGGCACCGGTCCGGTGGCTTCGTCGGGCGATGGGCTCGTGGTTGTGGTGTCCATGACCCGAGGTTCGCCCGAGCGGGGGCGCCGGACAATCGGGAAGATCCCCGGTTCGACCCTGACTCCGAACCGTGGGGGATCAGGGATCGCCCCGATGCCAATGACAGCGGCAAGGCGCGATGATTGAAGCGTGCACGAACACTGGCGTGGTGGCGGCCGCAACCGGTCGCGGCTGCATCGCCGCCGGCGCAACGCGCGAGGACACGGGCCGCCGCGTCGCGCCAGCGACGACCGGCTGGTCGGCGGCGTCGCCGCCGGCCTTGCAAGGACGACCGGCTTCGACGTCACGCTGATCAGGGTGGTGTTCGTCGTGGCCGCGCTCACCGGTTACGGCCTCGCGGCGTACGTCGTCGCCTGGCTGGTGCTGCCGGCCGCCGACACGAACGCCAACATCGCGACCAAGGCCCTCACCGACCGCCGCGGGATCACCCTCGCCGTCGGTGTCGCGTCGCTGCTCGCTTTGGTCCTGGTCATCATCTCCGCGATCGGCGCCGGCTGGGTCGGGCCGATCGCTTGGCCGTCAGTGGTCAGTGCCGCCGGCCTCGTGCTGATCTGGCGAAACGCACCGGCCGACGAGCGGGCGACGATGCGCTCGCTGGTCGATGCCCTGCTCGGATCGACCGGGACGAGCCGGCTGGCCCGGACAAGGGTCCGCATCTCGATCGCGATCATTCTGCTCATCAGCGGCCTGGGCATACTGCTTGCCGGTCACGCCAGCCTGGCGCTACTGACTCCGCTCGGCGGCCTCGTGCTGGTCATGGCCGCGATCATCGTGGCGCTGGGTCCGTGGTGGTTGCGGATCGCCCGCGACCTCGCGGTCGAACGACAGGCCAGGATCCGGGCCGAGGAACGCTCGGAGATGGCGGCGCGGGTGCACGACTCGGTGCTGCAGACCCTCGCCCTCATCCAGCTGCGGGCCGACCAGCCACAGCAGGTCACCCAGTTGGCTCGAGCGCAGGAGCGCGAGCTGCGCAGCTGGCTCTTCGACGGCCACGCACCAGGGTCGATCGGCGCCGAGACCGTGAGCCTCGCCGCGGGAGTTCGGCTGATCCAGCGGGAGGTCGAGGCGCAGCACGAGGTGTCGATCGATGCCGTCACCGTTGGCGACTGCGAGCTCGATGACGACCTCGGTGCATTGCTGGCGGCGGCAAGGGAAGCCACCGTGAACGCAGTGAAATGGTCCGGCGCACAGGTGGTCTCGGTCTTCGCGGAGGTCGAGCCGACGATGGTGTCGGTCTTCGTCCGGGACCGCGGCCGGGGCTTCGATCCCGGCTCGGTGCCCGCCGACCGCAAGGGTTTGGCCGAGTCGGTCCACGGCCGGATGGAGCGCCGCGGCGGCGCCGCGGTCATCCGCAGCGCGCCCGGCGATGGCACCGAAGTCTCGCTGACCATGCCCCGCGCCAGCCGGCCCCGCCAACCGAGCCGGTCATGAGTACGCCGACCGGCGCGGACGATGCGAGCGCGCCGGACGCCGCGCGGCCGCGGGTGTTCATCGTCGATGACCACGCGCTGTTTCGCTCGGGGGTCCGGTCCGAGCTCGGCGATGCAGTCGACGTCGTCGGCGAGGCCGAGGACGTCGCGCCGGCGATCGCGCTGATCGCCAAGGTGCTACCCGATGTCGTACTGCTCGACGTCCACCTACCCGGCGGCGGCGGCCAGGCGGTCGTCGCGGCCGTCAAAGCTGCCCATCCGGAGATCAGGTTTCTCGCGCTGTCGGCCTCCGACGCTCCGGAGGACGTGATCGCGGTCATCCGTGCCGGCGCCCGCGGCTATGTCACCAAGACGATCTCCTCGACCGAGCTGGTCGATGCGGTACGCCGCGTCGCGAGTGGTGAGGCAGTCTTCTCGCCCCGCCTGGCCGGCTTTGTCCTCGACGCGTTCGCCGCATTGCCCGCGGCCGGCGACCAGCAGCCGACCTTCGACCGCGAGCTCGATCAGCTCACCCCGCGCGAGCGCGAGGTGCTGCGGCTTATCGCCCGCGGCTACACCTACAAGGAGATCGGCAAAGAGCTGTTCATCTCGGTCAAGACCGTCGAAAGCCACGTCTCGTCCGTGCTGCGCAAGCTCCAACTCTCGACCCGCCACCAGCTCACGATCTGGGCCAACGAGCGCCGGCTGTCGTAGCGAAATTGCCCGGATCGTGCGGGGTTACCGGACCGAATGCGTGGTTTGGATAGCGAACGGCCTAGATGGCCGGCGGCTTGCAAGGTCATTTTTGATCATGAAGTCAACGCTGGATTTCGCCGACATATCTCCCACGATCTATGGGGAGGGCTCGAGCGAGCGATGCTGCTGGACACCGACTTCTACCTCGACGCCAGCGTCGAGGAGGGAGTGATCAGCCAGATGATCCGCCCTGCCGCGGTGATTCCGGAGCAGGCCGCCCGCGCGGTACTCATGGCGCTGAGCGTCAACGACGCCCGCGTCGGTGGGCTGTGGGAGGCCGAGCCGACCTCCTGGCGCAGATTCAACCAGGGCTGGGACGGGGCCGGCACGCCCGGGTCGGCTGAGCTTCTCGGCTCGATCCACATTGCCTACGGGATCCCGACCCGCTACGAGATCACGATCTTCCGTGCCACCGTGACCAAGTCCGGCACCAGCGCGGGATGGACCGTCACCGGACTGTGCGACGAGGCGTTGCAGTACGGCCGGCTCTCGCTTGACACCTGTCCCCGCGCCGACCTCAAGCCGCCACCGCGGCCCTTCCGTTTCCAGTTCCAATGATCGTTGCGGTGCCCGGGCCGGCGACCGGGGGGTCGGTGTGACGGAGCAAAGATGGATCGGGCGAGGTCAAGCCACTGCTCTCGCGATCCTCGACGCCCCAGTGATCCTCGTCGGGATCGGCGCGGCATTTTTGCTCGGCGTCCTGCTGCCACCGATCCTGAGCAACGGCGGCGGCCTGGCGCCGTACTGGCTGGTGGTGCCCGCCGTCATCGCCGGGCTGTGCTTCGGCGTCCCTGGTGCGCTCGCGGCTTCAATAGCCTGCTCGGTCCTACTGAGTCCGTTGGTGGATCAGCTGCTGACCGAGGACCGACCTGGGTACGCCGGATGGCTGGCCCAGACGACATTTCTGGTCGTGCTCAGCGTGCTGGCGACCACGGCGATAGCCCGGCTCAGGAATGCGGATCGCCACGCCCTCGCCCGGTCGCAGCATGGGGACCTGAGCTCCGAGCTTCACAAGATGATCAGCGAGGACCCGTTGACCGGCCTGGCGAACCGGCAGTCGTTCCTCACCCAACTGGAGAACCGCCTGGTCGATCATCCGAACACGACCGCGGTGCTGTTCCTCGATCTCGATGACTTCAAGCGGGTGAACGACACCCTGGGACATTCGGTCGGCGACGAGCTCATCGTCGCGGTTGCGCAGCGGCTGATGAACGGCTCGCGAGACGGCGACATGGTCGCGCGCCTCGGCGGCGACGAGTTCGCCGTACTCCTCAACGAGGTCAGCCCGGAAGAGGCGTTGCGACCGGCGCAGCGTTTCCTGGCGGAGCTCAAGACGCCGTTCCACCTCTGCGGGCGCACCGTCGTCGTACGGGCGAGCGGCGGTCTGGCGGTCTCCGAGGGGATCACCAACGTCGGGGTCGAGCAGCGCGCGCTGGACCTGCTCAAGCACGCCGACCTGGCGATGTATGCGAGCAAGGTGCAGCGGACCCGTTCGGTGACCGTCTTCCACGAGCAGATGCAGCGGGAGATGAACGAGCGGCTCGCGATGGAGTCGGACATGCACCGCGCCCTCGCCGACGCGCAGTTCTACCTGGACTACCAGCCGATCGTCGACGCTGGATACGGGACGGTCCGCGCCGTCGAGGCGCTGCTGCGCTGGCACCATCCACACCACGGCGTCATCGCGCCGGCCGAGTTCATCGAGGTTGCCGAACAGACCGGGTTGATCGTGCCGCTGACCCTCTGGGTGGTGCGCAACGCCGCCACCCAGCTGGTGCACTGGGACCTTGAGCCGCGAACCCGCGGCCTGTCGGTGGCGCTGAACATCAGTGGCCGGCTTGTCGTCGAGCCGGGGATCGGTGCGGCTGTCGCGCGCGAGCTTCATCACGTCGGCATCGACCCGAGCCGGATCATCCTCGAGATCACCGAGAGCCTGCTGATGGAGGACCACGGCGTCGAAGTTCAGACGCTGTGCCAGCTGCGGGCGCTCGGGATGCGGCTCTCGGTCGACGACTTCGGGACCGGCTACTCATCGCTGAGCCGGCTCACCACACTCCCGATCGACGAGGTCAAGATCGATCGATCGTTCATCGACCGCCTCGACATCGATGCCGGCCGCACCATCGTCACCGCATCAATCGCGATGGCGCACGGTCTAGGGCTCCGAGTCGTGGCCGAAGGGGTCGAGACCGAGCGGCAGTTCACCACGCTGCAACTCGCGGGCTGTGACGACGTACAGGGCTTCCTGTTCAGCCGCCCGGTGACGCCGGAGGCCATCGCCGAAATGCTCAGCAACGGCGACATGCACATCGCCCCGGTCAGCGTTCAGGAGACCGTGCTCTGACAGCTCGCTGCGCTCGAGCTGTGCTCGACTGTTTCCAGCTCCTCGTGACCGGTCCGCGGCACGGCCGCGGTGCAGCGTTCCCCATAACCAGCACCCTACGACCCGGCTACGACACTTCTGTGCCGACAAACCGTTGGAAACAAAGAGATTCCGCCGATTCCTGGGGACAACGGCGATCCACAACCAGCCATGGTCATAGAGAGCCGTCAGACCCCGAGATAGATGAAGCCGTTGGCTTCGTCGCGGAAGGTGATGCCGGCTTCGCGCAGTGGCGCGTCCCAGTCGCCGAGGCAGGTCGGGTCGGCGCCCTCCGAGCCGTGGTCGGCGGTCAGCAGGAACGTCGTCGACTCCATTGCGCCGATCTGGTCGAGATGGTCGAGGAAGACGCCGAGCCGCCGATCGGCATCGCGCATCGCGGCGTGCGCGATCACTGAGTGCGGGCCGCCGGCATGATGGCCGGTGTCGGTCAGCAGGGTGTTCCACCAGGTGAGTCGCGGCGCTTCACGAACCGACGGCCAGAGGTCAATCATCTGCGTCAGACCGACCGCGTCGACCGACGACGACCAGGCATAGTCGTTGCGCGCCTCGACGTACTCCTGACTGGCGTGCGCATCCTCTCGGGGCGAGGGCAGCAGCTCGTCCATGTCCGACGCGCCGCCTGAGTTGCCCGCCTCGCGGATCAAGCCGAAGGTGGAGTACGACGCCCCCGAGTCGGCCGGCTCGTTGACACACGCGGTCGGGCCGTCGATCCGCTCGAAGACGGTTCGAACATCAGGCGAGAGCCAGTCCGCCCAGCGATGCCAAGTCTTTGCATCGTTGGTGAGTTGTTGTGCCGCAATGGATCTGTCGTAGTAGGCGTTGTTGACGATCCCGTGTCGGCCGGGTCCGACTCCGGTCAGCGCGCAGGTGTGGTTGACCAACGTGACGCTCGGAAACTCCGCGATCGCGCCACCGGCCAGCGCGCAGCCGCGAGCAAGCAGCCGGGCGACCGCGGGCAGCTCGCCGGCAGCGGCGAGCGAGTAGAGCGAGTTGGAGTTGCAGCCGTCCCAAAGCAGCCCGACCACCGGTGCGCCGGCACGCGGCGCGAGAAAGTCGACCAGCGCCTGGCCGTCCATGTCGCCGAGCGCCGCCAGTGGCCTGCCCGCGAGCCAGGCCAGCGTCGGCGCGACGTCGATGACCCGGGCCGCGGCCGGGATGAGACCGCGCGCGGTCACGCCCGACCCGGACAGCAACAACGGCGCACGCGACTGGACAACCGACAGCGATCCGTGCTCGCCGAGATGACCGCCACGATCCGGCCAGTAGTGCCGGCCGGTGTGGACGATCGCGATGTCCGGCGCGGCGGGTGCGGCGAACAACGATCCGAGCCGCTCCGCCGCCCATGGGTAGGAGTTGCGCGAATTCGGCGGCGACGGGTCGGCGAGCTCCTCGGCAAGGGTCGAGAACGCGAGCGGATCCTGGCGTTGCACCGGGTTGGCCCCGCGAAGCAGCTCGGCAGCCGCGTCGGGCTCAGCTCGGGACAGCCGAGCCGCTCCAGCTGAGTTGGCGACGATTATCGCGTCACCCTCGGCGTAGGCGATCAGATCGATGACCTCGGCGAGCGAGGGATCGCAGAGTACGTCGACGGCACGGGCCCGCAACAGTTCCACGTCAGCCGGCGCGGTCATGCTCTGGACACTAGCCACCAATCTGGTGACGCTAACCGGCAAGCGCGCTCAGCGTGTCACCGAAGCCGCCGTCGGCACGCGGCTCGCGCCGGGCGCTGGTTACCACCGGCAGCGTCGCAGTCGACACCACCCGACGGCCGGCCAACCGGCTCAGCAGAGCAACGTCCTCGTGCGCAGGCAGGCTCGGCCAGCCACCGGCATCGAGATATGCGGCGGCACTAAGGCCGAGATTTGCACCATGCACGTGATCGTGGTCCTCGATCGCGCGATAGCCGGCGCGCCACCTGCCCGCCACAGCGGGGTGATGGTCCGACCAGTCGTCGACCGCCACGGTGCCGACGACGGCCTGCCATCCCGCCGCCGCGAACTCCAACTGGCCGGTGAGCCAGTCGGCCGGCACCACCGAGTCGGCATCGGTCATCGCCAGCCACAGCTGATCGGGATCGAGATCGCTGTGACGGCGCAACACCTCGTTGGTGCCGGTTCGCCGGGCAGCCCCGACACTTCGGAGCTCGACCTCCATCGACACCAGCCACGGCCGGGAGGCAACGATCGCCGCGCTCGCATCGGTGCAGGCATCCAGCACCACTACAACCGTGACCGGCACCGGCGCCACCCTCGCAACTGCGATCTCGAGCCCGTCGAGACAACGCGGCAGCAGCAGCTCCTCGTTGCGCGCCGGGACCACGACGCCAATCGCGGTGATGCTCACGTGAGCAGCCCGGTCGCTCGGGCCACCGAGACGGCACGGTCGCGGGCGAAAACTTCGAGTAGGAAGTCCTCCTCGTCGTGACGAGCCAGCCGCTCCAGGTACGGCGAGGCCTCGATCACCTCGTGGACGTCCTCGCCGCGCAGCGGATAGTCCGCGACACCATGGCGCCAGTGCACGGCGATCAAGGTCCCGCCGGCCTCGAGCGACTCGGTCGCCCGGGTGACCAGCTCGTCGAGATCTTCCTTGGCCAGGTAGTAGCCGATCTCACTGAGCACGATCAGGTCGAACGAGCCATCCGGCCAGTCAGCCGGCAGCGTCAGCTGCTCAACGGTCACGCCTGGTCGGCCTTCAAGCCGCTGCCGGGTCGCCACGACGGACGACGCGGTGATGTCGGCCGCCAGCAACGACACGCACCTCGGGGCGAGCATCGAGGTCAAGACCCCGATCGAGCACCCGGCCTCGAAGCAGCGGAGATAGCGCGGCTTCGGCAGGCTCGCGATCGTCAGTGCGTACTTTCGCCTTTCATACCAACGAGTTTCGAAACTCCAAGGATCCCGCGCCGCATCGTAGACGCGATCGAAATACGACTCCGGCAGGGTCACTGGAACACCAGCTCATCGGGACGGGTAAACCGTTCGAGCACATGCGGAGGGAGTACCGCGACGTCGGCTGGGTCCGGCCCGATCGGGCGCACCTGGGTGGCGAAGGCAGCGATCGCAGTTGTCTTGGCGGCGAGGTCGATTCCGGTCACCGCGCGCGCCCGCGCCCACGGCACCCGATCGTCGTCTGGCGACGCCCAATGCCACATCCAGATCGGGTACTCGACCAACGTGGTACCCAGCTCCGCCGCGGCCTCGCCCGCTGCCTCATGGTCCGGATGGCCGTCGCCGCGCCACGGTGCGAACACGACGTCCGACACATCGACGACCGCTCGAAGTGCCTCGATCAGCTCCGGCAGATGAGACGCGAGTCCGCTGTCAGGAAGGCCGAGGTGGTGCATTGCCTGCGGCGCTATGCCGAGCTTGCCAATGGCCGCAACGGATTCGGCTCGGCGTAACGCGCCGAGCCGCGACCGAGCGAACCGGGTTGACTCCGGATGTGACGCCTCACCATCGGTCGCCCAGACCATGACGACCGACGCACCGCAACCGGCCAGCCGGCGCAGCACCCCACCGACGCCGAGCACTTCGTCGTCCGGATGCGCGGCGAGGACAACGACGCGACGGCGAGCCAGCACCGGGCCGACGTCGAAGGCCGGCCAGGTCCGGCGCGCCAGCCATGGCCGCCAGACCGACTCTGCAGTGCCGACGCCGTCGATCGCGGTCGTCACCATCGGTCACCCGCATCGAGTAGCCGCCGTCCCAGATCGGCGAGGTCACGCTCGGCGTGGCTCTGCCTGACATACAGCGCGAGATCGGCAACGCGGCGGGCGTGCGCGTGGTCCGTCGCGAGCGGAGTCGCGCCGAGGGCCCGCCCGACACGCTCGACCACCTCGGTCGCGGTTGCCTCAACCACACCTCGAGCCTCCCGCGCGATGACGGCCGCCCGGCCGCCACGATCACCGGGATCCGAGTCGAATGCAGTGGCAGCCGACCGAAGGCTCGCCGCCGCGGCCGCGAGAGCGACATCGATCGCGCCGAGGTGGGCGAGTCCGAGGTCGTCGGGAGTACGCCGGCCGGCGGCCGCGAGCAGTGCGCGTGCAACCGCGACGGCGCCGCCGTACCAGACTGCGGCAACGCCCGCGGCACCATGCCAGAACCCCGGACGCTCGAGATAGGCCGCCGGGCCGCCAACCGCGATCGCGGCTGCGTCATCAAAATTCACCGTGCGGGTGTCGCACCCGGTCAATGCCAGCGCCTGCCAGGTCGCTTCGGCCGGCTGCACCCGCTCGCTGGTGAGGTCGACGGCGAACAGCCGGTTCCCGTCTGGGGCGTGCGCCGTGAGCAGAGCGTTGGTGCAGATTCCTGCGCCGCTGCACCAGGCCTTTCGCCCGGTCAGGCGCCAGCCGCCGTCGGCACGCTGCGTGGCGTCGACCCGAGCGGTCGGCGGTTCGGCCGCCCATACCCCCCACAGTGCTCCGGCCGCGGCAGATTCCACGCCGAGCTCGGCGAGGATGGCGATCGCATCGAGGTGCGCCTCGGCGAGTCTTGCCAGCGTCAGGTCGAGCTCGCCGATCGCGGACAACAGGTCGAACCGCTCCTGGGTCCGGCCGTGTCCCGGCAGCGGTGCCGCCAGCCGCCCGCCGGCCGCAAGATCCCGGAACAACTCAGCAGCGACGGCAGGATGCTCGGTGTGCGGACGGTCTGGCTGATGTGCCCACCAGGACCGCAGCATGGTGCTCGGATCCCCAGTAGTACGGAGGGATTCGGTCACGTCGTGACTGTGTCCATTCGGCCGGACTCGAAACGAGGACGCAACCGAACGCTACGGCGAGGCAACCGAATCAGTTGCTGCGAGGTCTAGTAAGGCGAAGGGAGTAGCGAGCATGAACGAACGGCGCGGGGGCTACGCGACCACGTCGTTCGATGAGTTCGTCGTTCGCGCCCTGCCCGATCTACTCGCGTTCGCCCACCGCCTCACTGCCGATGCCGCGGAGGCCGAAGACCTGGTCCAAGCCGCATTGGTCAAGTCGATGGCACGCTGGTCTGCCATCGAGCGCCAGGACGACCCGTTCGTCTACGTCAGGCGCGTCATCGTCAACACCCACATCACCTGGTGGCGCCGCTGGTCGGCGCGCGTCACCGTCGGATCGGTTCCTGAGCGGGTCTCAGCCGAGCACACGCAACTCGCCGCCGACCAGGACGAGGTACGCCGGGCGCTACTCGCGCTGCCACAGCGACAACGAGCGGTGCTGGTTCTTCGGTTCTACGAGGACATGTCAGAGGCCCAGATCGCCGTCGCCCTCGACTGCCGACCAGGAACCGTCAAATCCCAGGCATCACGAGCCATGGCGACGCTGCGCCGAGCGCTCGACCCGCACCGGATCGACATCGAGGAGGTAGCCCGATGAGCCCGGAAGACCGGCTCCGCCGAGCACTCAACGACGGCGACTGGTCGCTGCCGATCTGGGCCGCGCCGGCTGCGCAGCTCCGCCACGCCGCGCGGCGCCGGATGGCAGTCACCAGCGCCGCCGCGGTTGCCGTCGTCGCAGCAGTGACGGTCGGCGTCGTCGTGCCGCTGACGCTTGCCGGCGGCGCCGCGACGCCGCCGATCGCGAAGCACCCTCATCATCACAGCCGGTTCGAGCTGCCGAAGCTGGGCGATCCCCGCTTCCCGACAAGCATCTATCCTGCGCCCGGCCGCAAGCCGGCTCAAGGCTCGCTGTCGTGTCCCAGCCTGGCCGGTACCGATCCGAACCCGCCATCGATCGAGAAGAAGGACTACCGCCAGCTGGCCTCGGACTTCGGCGGTCAGTCCTTCGTCCACGATCTTGAGCGGACCGACCGGACGCTGTGGCCGCGGCTGCGCCACGAGTACCTCAATCTTTCGCAGGTCACCGGGACGGTCCCGATCGGGACGTGGGACACCGTGCGGGTCACTCCCGCGAAGCTCGACGGGAACGCCGCGTCGGCCACCGTCGACTGCGGTGCGGCTCTGGTCCTTCGGTCAGTCGCGCTGACATACATCCAATCGGGAACCGGCGGGCAGACGGCCTATGTTCTGCAGCGTGATCATCACCTGCTGCTGTGGGGCCCGCTGCCCTACGTCTCGGGAACGAGCGGCGCCGATCCCTATGAAGGCGAGAGCAAGACATATATCCGCAACCATCCCGCGTCGTGCGGCGACGTCTTCCAGCACGACCGGCTGCATCTGACCGGCGCCTCGCGGTACCTCGAGCTCACCGCACACCTCCCGAAGGACTACTTCCGGTGTGTGCTCAGCGGCTGGCTACCGTTGACCCTCACGTCCACGAACGGGCCCGCCCTTCACCCGGCTCGAGTCGGGCCGCGCCGCCGGATCATCCTGACTCCCGGGCAACGAGCCAGCGTGATCCTTCGCCTGCCGTCCTGCCCGGGGCCTCGCACCAGCTACGACCAGGTCGACCACCACGAGAGCCACGTGCTGACCCAGCTCAACGTCTCGCTGTCGATCGGGCCGTGCGGCCTCACCGAGTCCAGCTTCCAACGGGACTGACGCCGAGCACACGAGACGGCCCCCGAGTCGCAAGACCCGGGGGCCGTCTCGTGACTGCCAGTCAATTAGACCGACAGCGACTGCAAGGCCCGACGGGCTGCGTCGGCCTTGCGCTGCCGGCGGCGTAGGACCGCCAGCTGCCGCAGGTACGCCCGGCGTACCTGCTCGTCGTCGACCCGCGTTCGCTCGCGGGACAACACCTCATAAAGCAGGCTCTGCATCATCTGAAAACTCCTTGAATTCGTTTGGTAGACAGCCGGACTGATGCCCGGCTGATCAGTTGTGCGGCTCAACTCACCGCAGTCATCGGCGTTGCTCACGTGTTCGCTCGCGCGGCTCACGCCGCGACCACGTCTGACTTGCGGGGGCGACCTCGCGGCCGCTTGCGGGCCACGACGACGCCTGAGATCACGAGCTCGCCACCCCAGACGCCCCACGGCTCACGCCGGTCGAGAGCATCGGTCAGGCAGGACCGACGCAACGGACAGTCCAGGCACAGTGCCTTTGCCCGCTCGACGTCAGCCGGCGACTCCGCGAAAAACAGGTCCGGGTCGACCAGGTGACAGGGCAGCGCGCATTCGAGCTTGTTGGACATCGGTACCACCTCCTCGTTGTTGTCGGGGCGATCGGAGAAATAGAAAGGCCGCGGACCCTTTCGGGTGCCGCGGCCTTGGATTCGCCGGTCTATCTGCTGGTTCAGACCGGATCCTCGAAGGCCTCGCCACCCGTCGCGCCCTTGCGGGTCGCGCCGTTGGCAGCATTCGCCGGAGTCGTGCACGTTGCGTCAGTCATGCCGACAATGCCGAGCTGGAAAGCCGGGACGGACACACCGGTGCCCAGATCCGGC
The DNA here is from genome assembly GCA_036268295.1 of Mycobacteriales bacterium. Classification (GTDB taxonomy): domain Bacteria; phylum Actinomycetota; class Actinomycetes; order JAFAQI01; family JAFAQI01; genus DATAUK01. The sequence continues at coordinate 14,864 of DATAUK010000042.1, forward strand.
GATGCCCAAGTCGACACCCGCGACCGCATGGCGAACATGGCGGGCACCGGCGTCGAATACATCTCTGTCTTCACGCTCGGGCACCTCCTTCGCTGCGTCGGTCGGTCGCGGTCAGGCCATGACAAGTTGCCTCGGCCAATGACTCGGACAATAAAGGCTGAGCCTCCGCCGCGCAATCTATTTATCGGCCGGTCGAGGTCACGAGTTCATTTCGATCCCGAGAGCACCCGCAGCAGACCTTCCTGGACCACCGAGACGACGTGGCGGCCATCGCGGGTGAACAGCCGCCCGATCGCCAGGCCACGCGCTCCCGAGGCGCTCGGCGACTGCTGGTCGTAGAGCAGCCAGTCATCAGCGCGGAACGGCCGATGAAACCACATCGCGTGGTCCAGGCTCGCCACCATCACGTTGCGGTTGTCGTCCCAGGTCAGGCCGTTGGCGAGCAGCACCGAGTCGAGCAGCGTCATGTCGCTGGCGTAGGTGACCGCACAGACGTGCAGCAGCGGGTCCTCGGGCATCTCGCCATTCGCCCGAATCCACACCTGCTGGGAGTTGCGCGGGGTGAGCGCCGCACTCGCGAGCCAGGGCGGGTCGTCGACGTACCGCAGGTCGATCGGCACCTGCCGCTCCCAGCGTTCCGAGGACGGGATGCCGGCCGCCTCGCGGCGCTGGTCCATCGTCATCAGTGTCTCCGGCGCCGGTGCGTCCGGCATCATGCCCTGGTGCTCGACGCCGGGCTCTTCAATCTGGAACGACGCCGAGAGATGAAAGATCGCCTTGCCGTGCTGCACCGCGACCACGCGGCGAGTGGTGAACGACCGGCCGTCGCGGATCCGGTCGACCTCATAGACGATCGGAATCGAGGGATCACCCGGGCGGAGGAAGTAGGCATGCAGCGAGTGCACGTGGCGCTCGACCGGCACGGTTCGACCAGCCGCGACGAGCGCCTGGCCGGCAACCTGTCCACCGAACACCCGCTGCACCGACTCATCCGGGCTGAGGCCACGGAAGATGTTCATCTCGAGCTGCTCGAGATCGAGAATCGTGAGCAGCGCGCTCAGTTCTTCAGCCACGCCGCCGGACTTTATCCGCGCAGCAGGCTGAGCACTTCATCCGCGTACTGCTCCAGCTTCTTCGGCCCGACCCCAGGCACCGCCGCGAGCTCGCCGCGATCGGCCGGTGAGCGAGCGGCAATCTCCTCGATCGTCTTGTTGTCGAACACGACGTACGCCGGAACCCCGTCGTCACGCGAACGTTGCAACCGCCAATCACGCAGCCGCTGCACGACCGGGTCGTCGGACAGCGCCCGCTTGGTCTTGGCCGGCCGCTCGGCAGCCGGCGTCGCCGGGCGGATGCCGTCGAGAAACCTCGACGGTTTGCGCGAGCGCCGGCCGCCCGCGGCGCGGGCCAACGCCCAGGACAGCGCGATGTGCCGGCGGGCCCTGGTCACGCCGACGTAGAGCAGCCGGCGTTCCTCCTCGACCTGCTCAGGTGTGGTCGCGTGCGTGATCGGCACCGTGCCGTCGACCAGGCCGACCAGGAACACCGCGTCCCACTCGAGACCTTTGGCCGAATGAAGCGAGGCGAGCGTGACGCCCTCGACCGGCGGCGCATGTTGGGCGTCGGCGCGAGCCGCGAGTTCGGCGACGAAGTCCTCGATCCCGGCGGCGGGATCTGCCGCGGCGAACTCCTCCGCCAGCCCGACGATGGCGCGCAGCGACTCCCAACGCTCCCTCGCGGCGCCGGTCGCCCCAGGTGGCTCGGCGGTGAATCCGGCCGAAGACAGCACGTCAGTGACGGTCTCGACCAGGGTCACGGTGTCGTGGTCGGCGGCCGAGCGGGCCGCGCCGCGCAGATAGACCACTGCCTCGCGGACCTCGGGCCGCTCGAAGAACCGCTGGCCGCCGCGCAGCAGATATGGGATGCCGGCTTGGGTGAGCGCTGCCTCGTAGCTCTCGGACTGGGCGTTGACCCGAAACAGGATCGCCATCTCCCGATAGGCAACGCCTTGCTTGTGCAACCCGCCAGCTGCTGCGGCAACCGCGGCCGCCTCGGCCGGCTCGTCGTCGTAGGAGTCGAAGCTCGGGTCGGGACCGTCGCCGCCCTGCGCGTGCAACCGGGAGCCGGCGACGACCCGGTTGGCCAGCTGCACCACCTGGTTGGTCGAGCGATAGTCACGCATCAGCCGGACAACCGTCGCGCCCTCGAAGCGCTTGGCGAAATCGCGGAGATAGGACGGCGAGGCGCCGCTGAACGAGTAGATCGTCTGGTTCGGGTCGCCGACGACACACAGGTCATCACGATCACCGAGCCAGGCGTCGAGCAACCGTTGCTGCAACGGGCTGACGTCCTGATACTCGTCGACCGTGAAGTGGCGATAGCGCTCGTGGACCTCCGACGCGATCCGCTTGTCGGTCTCGATCGCGCCGGCCATCAGAAGCAACAGGTCCTCGAAGTCGAGCTGGCCACGCTCAGCATTGACCCCCTCATAGGCCGCGAACACCCGGCGTACGACGTCGAGCGCGAACGGCGGCACCCGGTTGGCGGCGAGCGCCCTGGCGGCGTAGTCGTCGGGCTCGACGAGGGCAGCCTTCGCCCACTCGATCTCCGAAGCGAGGTCGCGCTGCTCGGGGATCGACACCGAGAGCCGGCACTTGCTCGCCGCGGCTCGGATCGCCCCGAGCTTGCTCTCGACCAGCGTCGGTCGCGGGCCGTCGGAGATGTGGGGCCAGAAGTACTGCAGCTGACGCAGCGCCGCGGAGTGAAACGTCCTCGCCTGCACGCCTTCGACACCGAGCAGCCGAAGCCGCGACCGCAGCTCGCCGGCCGCCCGGGTGGTGAAGGTGACGGCGAGCACATGCTGCGGCGCGACCAGCCCGCCGTGAGTCTGGTAGGCGATCCGGTGGGTCACCGCCCGAGTCTTGCCGGTGCCGGCGCCGGCCAGGATGCACACCGGTCCTCGTGGCGCTTCGACCGCCTCGCGCTGCTCGGCATCGAGATCGGCGAGCACGCGTTCCATCGGCCCGCCGGTCGCGAGGCTGACCCCGGCCGAACCGGCGGGGTCGAGCACATCGGTGGGCATCAGTGCATCCTCGCAGCCGCCGCCGACGGTTTTGTCCGCGGCCGGGAAGGTGTGGGCAGCCAGTGGCGTTGTGGATGGCAGACCCGACACGAACAAGGAGAGTCATGACCGGCCGGCTCACGATGTACACCACGACGTGGTGCAGCTACTGCGTTCGCCTCAAGCGAGGGCTCGAGGGTGCCGGCGTGGAGTTCGACGAAGTCAACATCGAAACCGATCCGGCGGCTGCCGACTTCGTGCTCAGCGTGAACGGCGGCAACGCCACCGTGCCGACCCTCGTGCTCGCCGACGGCCAGGTCATGACCAACCCGCCGCTCGCAGCGCTGCTCGCCGCCGTCAGCTGAGGGCTGCCTCGAGCACCGTACGGCGCAGATCGGCCACTACAGCATCAACGACGGCGGCGGCCTCAACCAGGCAAAAGCCATTGCGACAACGCGTTCGCGCGCGCTGAGGCAAGCGCGCTCGGTTCGGGCGCGGCTCAGGCTAGGCAGAAGTGCACCGGCCGCTTGCCGACATGGCGGTGGCCGCCGCGGAGCTCAGTTCGGCTCGCCGTCACGGTCCACAACGGCTGGGAGTTCGCGTCGAGCAGCCCGACCAAGGCACGCGTCTTGTTAGTCGCGCTGACGACCAGATCGCTGCAAGAGTGCCCGCTGACCCGTACGCCGTACGCCAACTGGCGCTTCAGGCCGGTCGAACCGACGAGCCGGCGAGCGTAGAACCGGTTGCCGGTGGCACCGTCGTACGCCGACAGCTCAAGCCCACTGCCCCGAGGCTCAAAGGTGACGAGGTCGACACCGCTGCCTCGTTGCAGGCTGCCCGCTGTCGCGACGCCAGCCGGCTCGTGGATCAACCGTCCGTCCCGCCCGGACAGTACGCCGTGCACCCGGGCCATGTGGTGGCCGGACTTTGCCGTCAGGCCGACGACCAGATCGTTCGAGCCGTCCGGCTGGACGTCGCGGATCGGCTGGATCAGGATCGCGAACGACGACGAGGAGAATCCCGATGGCGAGGTCGCGACCTTGATGGTTGCGGCCATCGCTCGGTGATAGACCACGTCGCCATTGCGCTCCCGCGCGCTGAAGGCAGCCCGCACCGTCTCCGACTTCGAATCGCCGCGCTCGCCTGTCCGATCGATCAGTCCGACCGCCGGCACCCGCTTCGGGCCGGCCTTTCCGAGTCGGAAGCCGCACTGCGCCGGGACCGTCCACATCAGCCGTCCGTTGACGCCGTTGATGAGTGACACGGTCGAGTGCGCTCCGCCGAACTCAGCGTCGTTCGAGACGACGAGGTCCGGAGCGGCCGAGCCGCCCAGGTGACCGACCGAAGTGATCTGGCCATCCCCACCGACTGGTACGCCGGACGACGCCCAGATCCGCGCTCCGGTATCGCCACGTTCGGTCACGATCCGACCGTTGGTGCCGGGGTCGATGACGGCCAGGTCGTCGAGCCGGTCGCGGTTGAGGCTTGGCACCGGCACGACTTCGGGCGCTGCGACGCGGGATCTCGCCACCGGACCGCGGGCTTCGACGACACCCGTCCTCGCCGAGATGATCTCGGCTTGGTCGCTCCCATTCTCCGAGCCGTCCAACTTGCCGGTCACGTTGATGACGTCGACCAGAAGGTCGTGGCCCCGGCGCGCAACATCGTGGATGTCGCCGATCACCACCGGGAAGTTGGTCAGCGTCTCAGTGTCGCCCTGGACACGAAGCTGACCGGTCAGCTTGGTGGTCCACAGCGGTGCACCGCTGCCGCTGAGCGCGCGGACCGTGAGGGTATCCAATGTCGTACCGGTTTCGGTGAACGGTTCGGACTGGTCGACCAACAAGACGCCCGGCCGATTGGCTGGTCCGACGCGGTCGACGTCCGGGAACGGGATCGACAGGCTGTACTTCGTGCCGAGCATGACCCGCGACCACAGCGCCGCGCCGGTGCGCGCGGAGCGAGCAGTGACCCCAGCGTCGATAACGCCGTGCGAGACGCCCAGCCGGTAGTCCAGGACATCCGGTCCGTCATTGCGATTCAGATCACCGGCAGGCAACAGAGCGGTGAGCTCGGTGTGAGCCGACACCGCGGCAGCTGCCGCATCTGGTGCCGGCCCGGTCGACGCGCTCCCCGATCCGCCACTCTCGTCGACCAGGCACTGCGGGCTCAGCCCCTCCAGCTCCCCCAAAGTCGGGGCGCCGCCGTGATCGACCGCGGGGAGCTGCGCCGCGAGCAAAGCGCGGTCGGCCTGGCGCGGCGATCGAGCCGCCAGCATTGCCGCGGACATGGCCGCCGACTCGGCCGCCGCCACACCAGCAGGGCTCAGCCGGATGCCGGAGGCGGCCGGCTGGGGGCGTGCCCCGCCGTCGACAGCGAGTGCCTGGCCGCCGGTCGAGGCGAGGACGGCGACGGCCACGGCGATGACCAGGTGTCGGTTACGGCGCATGGCCGGCATCATGTCCCAAAGCCACCGCCTGGGTCGGCCGATGCCAGAAACTGGTTCACAACCGTGACGGTGTGCTCGGGCTGATCGGTCCAGAACAGGTGCCCGGCACCGGCCATCCAATCCAGTCGTGCGCCGGGAATCGCAGCCGCGATCAGCTCGGCGTTCCCCGGCCGCACCAGCTTGTCGGCGGTGCCGTGGATCACCAGGGTGCGCGCGGTGATCTCCGGCAGCCGGTCGAGCATGCCGCGGTGCTGTCGCATCGCGTCGAGCTGACCCCAGTACGCCGTCGCCCGAAGGGCATAGCGCACCCGGGCAGCGATGTCGCCGTCGATGTCATCGCGCGATGTGGTCTCGGAGTAGAGAAATGGGATCGACGCCTCGATCACCTCTCTTGCCGACCGCGGTGTGCGGTCCATCAGCATGGTGGCGGCCGCCGAGTCCATCCGCACCGCGTCCTGACCACCCGGGTGGGTGCAGCCGAGGATCAACGCGCCGACCCGGTCGGGATGCCGCCAAGCGAGCTCTTGCGCGATCAGCCCGCCCATCGACACGCCGAAGACATGGGCGCGCTGCACCCCGGCGGCGTCGAGGACGTTGACGACGTCGTCGGCCATCTCCTCGATCGTCCACGGCGTCGGCGGGACGCTGCTGCGCCCGACGCCGCGGTTGTCGAAGCGGACCGTGCGCCGTGGTTCCGACAGGCCCGCCAGAACCCGAAACCACAGGTCGGCGGTGTAGCCGAGGCCTTGGATCAGCAACAACGGCGGAGTGCCCTCGCCCTGCCCGGTGAACCACAACGTCACGTCGTCGTTGGTGGTCACTGACACGCCTCGATCGTCTCTCACTGCTACCTTCCGGCGATGGCGAGTGCCCTTGAAGCGCTAGTGGCGGACCTACAGGACGAGTCCGACGAGCTCAGCGGGATCCTCGCCGGCGCCGGACCAGCCACCTTGGCGACCGCGACGCCAGCCGCGAACTGGACGGTCGCCGACACCGTCGGACACCTTTGGTTCTTCGACCGCGAAGGACGCCGCGCCCTACAGGATCCGGACGGTTTCGTTGCCGGGATCGCAGACCTGCTCGCCGATCCTGAGGCTTTCATGGCGGGTCACCTCACCGAGATCCGTCGGCTCGGCGAGTCGGTAGTGCCGGCTTGGCAAGAGGAGCGGCGGCTGATCACCTCCGCACTTCGCCGGACCGATCCGGCGATGCGGGTTCCGTGGTACGGCCCGCCGATGTCGCCGATGTCGTTCGCGACCGCGCGACTGATGGAGACCTGGGCACACGGCCAGGACATCGTCGACGCGCTTGGCGTGACCAGGCAGCCGACCGACCGGCTCCGCCACGTCGCCCATCTCGGCGTCCGCACCCGGGAGTTCTCCTACGCCGTGAAGGGCCTCATCGCCCCCGACGTACCCGTGTTCGTCTCGTTGATCGGACCCGGTGGCGACGAGTGGACCTGGGGCGAGCCCGATTCGCCGGAGCGGGTCACCGGACCGGCTCTGGACTTCTGCCTGCTGGTCACGCAGCGCCGGCTGCCCGACGATCTCGGGCTGACCGTGACCGGCGACGCTGCAGCCGAATGGCTGTCGCTGGCACAAGCCTTCGCCGGCGGTCCGTCAACGACCGACGGGAATCGGTCGGGACTAGAGCGCCGGGGCTAGGTCCTCCTGCCGGTTCGCGTCGACCTTGGCCGGTCGCTTCTTCATCGTCGATGCCGCGTCGGCGTCATCGATCGTGAAGGCGAAGCTCGCCGCCAGCAGCGCGATCAGCGCCGCGGTCAGGAACGCCCAATGGAACGCGGCCAGGTTTGCCGCCTGGTGTCCGTCGACGGCGTGACTCACCCCTACCGCGGAGATCACCGTGGTCAGCAACGCGACGCCGAGCGCGCTCCCGACCTGGCGCGCGCTGTTGAACAGCGTGGAGGCGCGCCCCATCCCCGACGGCTTGATCGTGGCGAACGCGGCCGCCTGCGACGGCACGAAGACGTGGGAGATCGAAAGGCCGAGCGCGAACATCAACGCCCGGATAACCCACAAGCTGGTCGAGAAACCGACCAACCCGAAGGAGCCGATCACAAGTGCCACCGCGATCAGACCTGACGTCATCAGCCGCCGCGGACCGAAGTTGGCGTAGAGCCGGGTCGCGAACTGCGCGCCGATCATCACGCCGAGCGCCTCCGGAAACGTGCTCAACCCCGAGCCGAGAGCGGATAGCCCGAGCCCGTCCTGGAAGAACAGCGCGGCGAGGTAGAGGGTGCCGAGAAAGCCGGCCGTCATCACGAAGATCACGATCGTCGTCGTACGGAACAACTTGTTCTTTATCAGCCGGAAGTCGATCATCGGGTCGGTGACTCGCAGCTCGTAAACCACGAGCGCGGCAAGAAGGACAGCCCCGAGGATTCCGGTCGCAATGATCAGCGGGGTCGACCAGCCACGGCTCGGGCCTTCGGACAGCGCATACATCAGCCCCGGCAGGCCGGTGCCGGCAAGCAGGAAGCCGCCGCGGTCGAACCGGCCCGGCTCGGGCTCGCGGTTCTCGTGCAGGAACAGCGCGCCGAACACCACGGCGGCAAGGCCGATCGGCACGTTGACGTAGAAGACCCAGCGCCACGACACGTCGGTCACGAGCAAACCGCCGACCACGGGACCGAGCGCCGGCGCGAAAGCGGTTGGCACCACAAGGATCCGGGAGGCCCGCACCCGCTCGGCCGGCGGGAACGTGCGGAACAGCATCGCCATCCCGACCGGTGTCAGCATGCCGCCGCCGACACCCTGCAGGATCCGGAAGATGACCAGCTGGGTCAGGCTCTGCGACAGCCCGCACAACGCCGAGGCGGCGGTGAAGATCAGCAGCGCAGTCAGCATGACACGCTTCATCCCGAACCGATCGCCGAGCCACCCCGATACCGGGATGAAGACGGCAAGGCTGACCAGGAACCCGACGACGACACTGTCGATGTGCTCGGGATTGACATTGAAGTCACGGGCCAGCTGCGGCAGCGCAACGTTGACGATCGTGATGTCCATGATCGTCATGAACATCGCGAGAACGAAGACGATGCTGACCGAGATCTTCGGGTTCAGGCGGTCGGCAAACACAACAGGTGCAAACAGTACGCCGGACCCTGGCATTCCATGATCAGAGGCGCTCGAGCCATCCGGTGATCAGCCAGTGCGCGATCGACGCCGACGGCGGAAGTGCGCCGTGGCTCTCGCGCAGCTCGTCGCGGGTGAACCACCGCACGTCCTCGAGTTCGTCGTCGAGGGTTTCGACGGTGCCACCGACGACCCGCGCCTCGTAGCCGAGCATCAGCGACGCCGGGAACGGCCACGGCTGGCTGGCTCGATACGTCAGGTCGTCGATGAGGACACCGGTCTCCTCCCGGACCTCCCGATGCACGCACTGCTCGGCTGACTCCCCGGCCTCCACGAAACCCGCGATGGTCGAGTAGCGGCCGACCGGCCAGCTCGGCTGACGTCCGAGCAGCGCCCGGTCGCCGCCGTCGTGCAACAAGACGATCACCGCCGGATCGGTTCGCGGGAAGTGCTGCGAGTCATCGACATCGCAATGCCGCGACCAGCCGGCCTGGGTGACCGTCGTCGGGGCCCCGCACCGCGGGCAGCGGGTGTGGTTAGCGTGCCAGTTGCTCAGTGCGATCAGCGTGACGAGCAACCCGGCGTCACGATCGCCGAGCGCGGCACCGACCTCACGCAGTCCCATCGGCCGGCTGCCCAGCTTTTTGGGTAGCTCACCCACCATCCCCCAGTACGCCGTACCGTCCTCATCCACACCGAGCAGCAAGCGGAGCCGGTCCGCAGCCGCCGCCGCGGAGTCGGTGAAGACCAGCGTGGGCCCGTCGTCGCCGACGCTCGCGCGGCCATCGGGATCTACGGTCAGCAATCGTCCCGACGTCCACGCCTCAGCGAGCCAGCCCCGGTCATCGCGTTTGGCGGCCCCGCGATCGACGACGGTGCGGGACAACGTTGGGACGCTCACCGACCAACCCTAGTGCCGCCGGTCAGGTCGGGGCGTTGAGGATCACCGCCAGCTCGCCACGGTCGACCAGCCGATCGGGTCGCTTCAACAGACCGGTGCGGACGTAGAGGAAGCCGGCGGTCACCGCCGACGGATCGACTCCGGCGAGATCCGCCCAGGCCAGCCGGTAGATCGACAGCTGCAATGCCGCCGCCTCGAAGTCGCGACCGGTCGGGACCGCGCCGGTCTTGTAGTCGATGACGTCGTAACGATCATCACCGTCGCGATAGACCGCGTCGATGCGGCCGCGCACCAGCCGGCCACCGACCATCATCTCGAACTGCGCCTCGATCGCCGCCGGCCGCCGATCGCCCCAGCCATCAGCGAGGAACCGACGCTGCAGTTCGACGAGCTCCGCATCGTTGATGTCGGCGTCTTCGGCGCCCGGGAGGTCATCGGGCTCGAGCAGCGGCGCCCGCGAGTGCAGCTCCTCGACCCAGCGATGGAACCGCGAGCCGCGGGTCGCCTGCGCCACCGGAGCCATCGGCATCGGCCTGGCGAGCGCCGCGGCGAAGGCATTCTCGTCGCGAGCCAGCGCCACGATCTGGCTGGTGGTCAAGCGCGCCGGCACCGGGACATCGACCACCCGCTGGCGGCGCCGTCGGGTCTCGTCGAGCAGCAGGCCGGCATCCCGCTGCCAGCGCTGCGCCGTCGACAGTGCAACCCCGTTCAGCCCGCCGTTGTCGTCGCCATCGGCTGCCCGCGCCGCCTCGACCATCGCGGCGACCTCGCGGCGACGCGCCATCTCCCCTTCGTCCGGCAGCGCCGGCCAGGCCACGTCCGAGACGCCGACCGCCAGCAATGGGTTCACCTCACCGGGCACGGGATCGGCGCACCACTCGGCCACCGTGACGACCGGCGCGGCGAGGTCCACAACGTCGCGCAAGAAAGCCGACTCCCTGACCGGCTCCTTGCGGGTCGAGCTCCAGACATACGATGACAGCCAGAGTTGATGACGAGCTCGCGTCATCGCCACATAGGCGAGCCGGCGCTCCTCGTCGTTCGAGTCGCCCCGGCACTCCTCCTTGAACGCCTTGAGGTCAGCCGTCGAATAGCCCAGCAGATGCGGGAGATCGACGGCGTCGCCGCGACAGCGAAACGGCAGCACCTGCGCGCCGGTCGTCCATGCCGACCGGCCGCGATCGGAGGGAAACACCTTGTCGACCAGACCGGGCACAGCGACGATGTCCCACTCGAGGCCCTTGGCGGCGTGCACCGTCATGAGCTTGACGGTGTTGGCGTCGGAGACCGCACCGATGTCGAGCCCGTCCTCGTTGTCGCTGGCGGCGCGGAGGTAGCCAAGGAAGCCGCCGAGATCGCCGTCGCCGTCGAGACCGGTGAACGCCGCGGCAACGTCGAGGAACGCGTGGATGTTGGCGAGTCGCGCCTCGGCGAGGGCCGCGTCACCCGCCTCGATCTCGACGTCGAGGCCGGTCGTGCTGATCACCTCGGTGATCAGGTCGACCATGGGCTGGGCAGCGAGCTGACGGAGCCGGCGGATCTCGATCGTGAACCGCCTCAGCCGTTCCAGCGCCTCCGGCGAGCACCGCGACTCGCGACCCGGTGACTCCGCCGCCTCGAGCAGCGACGGCACCTCGACCGGATCGACCGAGCTGGTCGCTGCCTCGAGGACCTCTGCGAGGCCGCCCGAGACCGCCGGCTCGTCGGCGTCATCAGCCCCCAGCGGTCGCGCCCTGGCCAGGAGCCCGGCCCGGCTGCCGAGAGCCGCGAGATCGCGCACCCCGAGGCGCCACCGTGGACCGCTCAACAGCCTGACCGCTGCCGAGTTGGAGGTCGAGTCGGCGAGCAATGAGAGCACCGCGACGATGTCGCTGACCTCCGGCATCGCCAGCAGGCCACCGAGGCCGACGACCTCGACCGGGATGTCGCGTTCGACCATCGCGCGGTGAAGTCTCGGGAAATCGATCCGGCGGCGGGCGAGCACCGCGACCTGGCCGGGCTCGGTGCCATCATCCAACGCCGAACGAACCCTCTCGGCGAGCCACTCGGCCTCGTCCAGGGCGGTGCTCGATCGCATCGCCACGACCTCGCCGCCCTCGCTCGCACTTGGTCTCGCCGCCAGTGGCGGGATCTCGATCGCGGTCCGGCCCTTGGCGATCAGCGAGGCATACAGCGGCGCAGACACGGCGTTGGCAGCGGCGAGAATCCTTGCATCGCAACGGAAACTGGTCATCAGCGGCAGCACCGAAGAGTTGGCGGCTCCGGCCGCGAAATGCTCGCCGAAGCGCGACAGGTTGGCCGGCGACGCCCCGCGCCAGCCGTAGATCGACTGGTTGGGGTCGCCGACCGCCGTCACCGAATGCCCGTCGCCGAACAGCCGGGACAGCAAGACCCGTTGGGCGACACCGGTGTCCTGATATTCATCGAGCACGACCAGCCCGAATCGGTCACGTTCCATCGCGGTGACCTCTGCCGACGCCTCGGCGATCGCGCACGCGAGGGCGACCTGGTCACCGAAGTCGATGACGTCGAGCCGCCGCTTCGCCTCGGAGTACGACTCGACCAGGCCGAGCAGCTCGTCGCGGGCGAGGGTCCGCTCGACGATCTCCAGCGCCGGCTTGACCGGCTTCGGGAGCGCTTCGATCTCGGCCCGCACCCGGGCGTCGTGCCGTCGTACGTCCTCGGCGCTGGCGAGATGGTCCGACAGGTCGCCGGCGAGTGCCACGATCAGGCCGGCGACCCACGGGGTCGACCAGTTCAAATGCTCGAACGGCCCCGGCGCTCGAGTAGCCACCCGCATCGCCAGCTGCCACTGCACCGCCTCGGTCAGCAACGTGGCGCCGGGCTCACGGCCGATCCGCAACGCATGATCGCGGACGATCTGCGCGGCGTAGGAGTGGTACGTCGCGACGGTCGGAACGTCGTCGCTCAGCCAGGTCTCGGCGCCCGGGTCCGAACCGGCCAGCGCCGCCAGCGACTTGCGGACCCGCTCGGCCAGCTCGCCGGCCGCCTTGTTGGTGAAGGTCAATCCCAGGACCCGCGATGGCGCCAGCCGGTGGTGGGCGACCGCGTGCACGATCCGCGCCGCCATCACCATCGTCTTGCCCGAACCGGCACCCGCAATCACCAGCTGCGGGGTCAGGTCGGCGGTGATGATCGCCAGCTGCTCGGCGGTGAAGGTCATGCCGAGCAGCCGGTGAAGGTAGTCGCCATCGGCATCAGGACGCAGCGGGGTCATGACACCACCTGCCCGCCCTCGTCGCGTGAAGGGCAAGAAGCGCGGAACGAGCATCGGTCGCAGCCGTCGTTGGGCCGAGCCGGAAACCGCTCGAGGCGGATGTCGGTCGCGATCCCCTCGACCAGGTCATCGACCCACTCGTCGCCCGGACCGAGCGGCGGTTGAGGCTGCACCTTGACCGAGCCTCTGACCTCCTTGCGGAGCTGCACCAGCTCCGCGCCGCCGGGCGTCATCGACCAGTCGGCGAACCCGCCGTTGCGGGCGGCGAGCTGGTAGACCCCGAGCTGCGGGTCGCTCTGCAGCGCCTCTTCGCTCGGCGGGTATTTGCCGGTCTTGAGATCGACCACCACGATGCGACCGTTGTCATCGAGCTCGATCCGGTCGGCCCGGCCGCGGAGCCTGACATCGTCGCCGACCATGACCTCGAACTCGACCTCGGCTCCGGCACACTGCCGCGGGTTGGCGACGTGCCAAGCGAGAAACCGTTGCAGCGCCGCGCGCGCTTCGTTGTGGTCGCGGGCTGCCTGCCAGCGGGCGTCGTACGGAAGGAGGTGCCAGACCGCGTCGAGCCGATCGACGATGGCGTCGAGATCAGGCGGCACTTCGCCGACGACCACGGCCTCGGCCAAGGCGTGGACGATCGAGCCGAAGCCCTGCGCGGCCGAGGTCGACTCGACCGCCTTGACCTCGCGGTCGAGGAACCACGCCCGCGGGCAGCGGTCGAATGCCGAGACCGCGGACCCGGACAGGTCGACCGGGCGTTCGAGCGGTCGTACGGCGGTCGTGCCGGGGGTCACCCCGGCCAGGCCCCACCACTGCGCGGTCGCGGCAGCGGGAACGAGCGGCACACCGCCGTCGTCGACAGCATCGGCCAGCGCCGCGAGCCGTCGCGCGGCTTCGCGGCGCAGCTCGGGGTCGGCGAGCGGGTCGTTGAGGGTGCGGCGCAACCGGCCGACGAGCGAGGCCGCCGACAGCACATTCGTGGTCGACGTCACTCGGTCCGGCACCTCGAGCCCGGTCTCGTCGAGGAACCGGGAGGGTCGCTCAGCGAGATCGTCAGTGCCGGAAGTCGCGGTGAGGATCAGCCGCTCGCGGGCTCGAGTCACTGCGACGTAGAACAATCGGCGTTCCTCGGTCAGCATCGCCGCCGGGGTGAGCGGCGGCCGCGGTCCGTCGGCATCGAGCGCATCGGCGTCGAGCACCGAGCCGCGGCGGCGAAGGTCAGGCCAGACGCCTTCCTGCACCCCGGCCACGACGACCAGGTCCCACTCGAGGCCCTTCGATCGGTGCGCGGTCAGCAGCCGGACCGACCCGAGGATGCCGGCCCGCTCCTCGTGCGGCGCGGCCGGGATCTCCTGGGCCTCGATCTCCTCCAACAACGCCGCGACGCTTGCCCGCGGCTGATAGTCCTCGAGTCTCGACGCGGCGTCGAACAGCGCCAGGACGGCATCGAGATCACGGTCGGCGGCACGGCCGGTGACATCCGGTGACGAGGCGGCGGTCGAGAGCCGCCTGGCCCAGTCGCAGCCGTCCCACAACGCCCAGAGCACTTCGGCCGGCGTGCCGCCGGCAGCCGCGACGCGCCGGGCGGCAGCGAGCAGGTTGACCAGCCTTGTGACCGGCGCCGCCACCCGGTCCTCGATGACCGCGAGATCGCGCGGGTCGGCGATCACCTCACCGATCAACTCAGCCGACGGCCGGGCCAGCCCGTTGCTGTTCGCCGCGCGGTCGAGGTCGCGGAGCCGGCGGCCCAGCGCCCGAAGCTGCGCCGGAGACGCGCCACCGAGCGGCGAGAGCAGCAGCGATCTCGCCAGCTCCGGTGTGATGGCGCTCTGCTGCGGCGGTGGCTGCCTCAGGTCGTAGGCGACGATCTTCAGCGCCGCGAGCAGCGGCGCGACGGCCGGGTCCGTGGCCAGCGGGAGCTCGTCGGCGGCGACCGAGACCGGCACCCCGGCGCCGACCAATGCCCGACGCATCGTCGGGATGCTCCGCACCCCCGACCGCACCAGCACCGCCATCCGCGACCACGCCACGCCATCGATGAGATGCGAGCGCCGCAACAAGTCGGCGATGCCGGTGACCTCGGCCGCGACTGACGGGAACAGCCGGATCTCAGCCGGCGTGAGGCTGACCGGACCGGCGGCGACGAGGTGACGATGGTTGTGGTGGTGGGAGCTCAGCCGGCCGAGCGGGATCGGCTTAGCCACCTCGCGGGAGAGCTCGACCAGTTCGCTGCCGGAGCGCCGGCAGACATTGAGCGCCACGACCTCGGCCTCACGGCCGTCGGCGTGACGGAAGCGATCCGAAAAGTCGAGGATCCCGGCGACATCGGCGCCACGAAAGCTGTAGATCGACTGATCCGGGTCACCGACCGCGACGAGCAGCCGGCCAGCACCTGCGAGGCGCTGCAGCAGCAGCACCTGAGAGGGATCGGTGTCCTGGTATTCATCGACGTACACCGCGCTGAACCGGCCGATGACTTCGCGGGCCGGCCCGTCGAGCAGCTCGATCGCGCGGGAGATCAACCCGGCGTAGTCGACCTCCTCGCGAATCGCGAGCACATCGAGATATTCGTCGAGAAACGTGCCGGCAGCGACCCATGCCGGCCGGCGGTGTTGGTGACCCAGCCGGCTGACCGCCGCGCCGTCGAGGCCGCGCTCGCGGGCCCGGTCGAGCAGGTCGCCGACCTCGCTCGCGAATCCGCGCAGCCGCAGTGCCGGCGCGAACTCGGCTGGCCACCGGGTCTGACCCTCGCCGCTCGCGTTTCCGGCGAGCAGCTCACGCACCCGCATCTCGCGTTCGGCGCCGGACAGCAGCCGCGGCAGCCGGCCACCGGGCCCGATGCCGTAGCCACGCAACAGCGAATAGCAGAAGCTGTGGAACGTCGACGCGGCCGGCGCCGCGACCGTGCGACCCAGCCGGGACGCGATCCGGTCGCGGAGCTCATCGGCCGCCTTGCGGCTGAACGTCAGGGCCAGCACCTCGTCGGGCGACGCACCTTGGCGCACCCGCTCGACCACTGCCTCGACCAACGTTGTCGTCTTGCCGGTGCCAGGACCGGCCAGCACGAGCAGCGGACCCGCACCGTGAGCCACGACCGTTCGCTGCGAGGCGTCAAGCTCAGGCGCCGCGACCGGCTCGACCGGTGCGCGCACCAGTCGATAGCTCACCCCGGCCGCTGACATACCCACGATCACAGCACGCGGCTACGACGCGTGCGGTCCTTCGAAACGATCAGTTGTCGCGGTGCACGATGTCCGGCGCGAAAGCTGGCAGGCAGACGGCGATGTAGTCGGCTCCCTCAGGTCCCGGCGAGGAGTAGCGCACCCATTCACCCGCGCGGGTGTGGACCGCCTGGCCGGCAGCGACGTGGAAGTGACCGCCCTCATGCTCCACGACGACGACCCCGCGAAGGACGACGGTGAACTCATCGAAGTCAGGCCGTTGACCCGGCTCCGTCCAGCCGCTTGGACTGGTCATGTGGGCGACGCTGATCCGCGGCTCGGCGGTGTTGACCTGCCCGATGTGCTCGCGGATCGTCTTAGGCGGCTCGCCGGCCGCCTGGATGATGGTCGGACCCTCGATCAACTCAGGCACGTCTCCTCCTTCGGGTCGAGCGACCGTCCCACCGAGCCCGGCTCATGTCCACCCGATAGCCGTTCATCGGGACGTCCTCGGAGCGCAGCAACGCCACCTGCCGGTCGCGGACGCCTGGTGCGCACGTGCCATCCGAGCGGACCACGCGATGCCAGGGGACCTCATCGCCGTACGTCGCCATGACGGTGCCGACGGCTCGACCGGACCCGGCCGAGACGAACTCCGCAACGTCGCTGTAGGACATGACACAGCCGATCGGGATCAGATCGACGGCGTCAAGCACGCTGCGAGAGAACGGAGTCACGGCGACAAAGACTAACGTCGCCAGCCATGAGGATCCTCGTCATCGGCGGCACCCGACTGCTCGGCCGGCACATCGCCCAGACCGCGCTCGACCGCGGTCACGACGTCACGGTGTTCAACCGCGGCCAGACCGATCCCGGGGCGTTGCCGGAGGCCACCCGGCTGACCGGTGACCGCGACACCGATCTCATTGCGCTGTCGAGCGGCGAGTGGGACGCGACGATCGACGTCTGCGCTTACGTGCCGGGTCAGGTGCGCTCGTTGCTCGAGTCGCTCGGCGCGCGTGCCGGCCACTACACGTTCGTGTCGACGATCAGCGTCTACAGCGAGGACGTCGTGGACAGCGGCTTCACCGAGGCCGCCGCGCTGCTCGAGCCGGAGTGGAGCGACGAGCGGCAGGTCGCGAAGTACGGCGAGCTGAAGGTCGCCTGCGAGCAGGTGGCTGCGGACCTCACGGGCGGTCGGCTGCTGATCATCCGGCCCGGATACGTCATCGGGCCGTACGACTACACCGAACGGTTCACCCACTGGATTCGGGAGGTCGCCGCCGGCAAGCCGTTCGATGCGCCCGCGGCCGAGCAGCCGCTGCAGTGCATCGATGGCCGCGACCTTGCGGCGTTCACGATCGGCTGCGTCGAACGCGAAGTCTTGGACGTCTTCAACGTCACCGCGCCGCAGTCACCGCCGACCTTCGCCGAGGCGCTGGCCACGATCGCACTCGGGTTAGGCGTCGAGTTGCCCGAGGTCCGTTACGCCGACCCGTCGTACGACTCCGAGGAGCTACCGCTTTCCGCGGCACCGTCGTGGTGGCCGTTGATGCGCGCCAGCGTCTCGCGCGCCACCGCCGCCGGACTTCGCTGGCGACCGCTGGAAGAAACCGTCCGCGACACCGCCGCCTTCGCCGACGTCTAGCCGCCAGCCCCCGAAGCGTCAGACCCGCCGGGCGCTATGGCGCCGGCACGTTCTGACACTTCCGATGGGGCGGCGCTTAGTAGAGCGGCTCGTCCTGCAGCACCTGGGTCGACCAGGCGGTCACGCCACCCTGCACGTGCTTGGCGTCGGCGAAGCCGGCGTTCTTGAGCAATGCCAACGCCTCTGCCGATCGGACACCCGACTTGCAGTAGGCGATGACCGGCTTGTCCTGGGGCAGCTCGGCAAGCTTGCCCGGCAGATCGCCCTTGGGGATCAGCACCGCACCGGGGATCGCGATGATCTCCCACTCGGCCGGCTCCCGGACGTCAACGAGATAGAAGTCCTCGCCGGCATCTTGCAGCGCCTTGAGCTCGGTCGCGGTGATCGTCGAGCCCGCAGCCGCCTCGACCGCCTCGTCGGAGACCGTGCCGCAGAACGCCTCGTAGTCGATCAGCTCGGTGATCGTGGGGTTCTTTCCGCACAACGGGCACTCCGGGTCCTTGCGTACCTTCACCGACCGGTAGGTCATCTCCAGCGCGTCATAGATCATCAATCGGCCGACCAGCGGCTCGCCGATGCCGGTCAGCACCTTGATCGCCTCGGTCGACTGGATCGAGCCGATCGAGGCGCAGAGCACACCGAGCACGCCGCCCTCGGCGCATGACGGGACCATCCCGGGCGGTGGCGGCTCGGGGTAGAGGCAGCGATAGCAGGGGCCGTGCTCATTCCAGAACACCGACGCCTGGCCGTCGAAGCGGTAGATCGAGCCCCAGACATACGGCTTGTTGAGCAGCACACAGGCGTCGTTGACGAGATAGCGGGTGGCGAAGTTGTCGGTGCCGTCGACGATCAGGTCATAGCCGGCGAAGATCTCCATCACGTTCGACGAGTCGAGCCGCTCCTCGTGCAGATTGACCGTGACTAGCGGGTTGATCTCGAGGACCGATTCCTTGGCGCTGACCGCCTTCGGGCGGCCGACATCGCTTTGGCCGTGGATGACTTGACGCTGCAGATTCGACTCGTCGACCACGTCGAAGTCGACGATGCCAAGGGTGCCAACACCGGCCGCGGCGAGATACATCAGCGCGGGCGACCCGAGCCCGCCGGCACCGACACAGAGCACCCGGGAGTTCTTCAGCCGCTTCTGCCCTACCATCGCGACGTCGGGAATGATCAAGTGACGCGAATAGCGCCTGATCTCCTCAGGCGTGAGCTCCGGAGCGGGCTCTACCAGCGGGGGCAGTGGCACTGTTGTCACCTCATGAGTACGTCGGTCAGCAGTTAGATTTTTCGCAGTCTTAGAGTCCCATGGTGGGAAACCTTCGCGTCCTGACGGTTGTTCCACGCCCGGGTGGGCAGGTAGTGAATATGGGATTCTTCGACAAGCTCAGGAACAAGGGCCAGGCCAGCAAAGGCGACGTCAAGCAGCAGGCCGGTAAGGCCATCGGCAACGAGCAGATGCAAGCCGAAGGCAAAGCTGGCTCAGCGAAGGGCAACCTGAAGCAGGCCGGCGAAAAGGTCAAGGACGCGCTATAGCCCCGAGTTCCCACCACTGTTGCGTTGAGCCGGGCCCACTGGCCCGGCTCAACGCGTCGTGAGACGGTTTCGCGCTGAAACTATCGCTCAACAGCGGCCCTATGCTTCCTCCGTTGCGCGATCATCGAGCGACGTGAGGACTGGGGGCACCCGTGAGCGAGACACCGGCCGCTGGCTCGGACCAACCCGACGACGAAGCCGCGACCCCGCCGCCGATGCCGCCGCCACCAGGACCGCCGGCGTACGGCTACTACCCGCCGGCCACCGCATACGGCCCCGGCCCGGTCGGACAGGTCCGCAGCACCGGCATGTCGATCTTTCTGTTCATCATCACGTTCGGGATCTACGGCTGGTTCTGGTACTACGGCGTGCACGAGGACATGAAGCGCTACCGCAATGGTCAGGGCCTCGGCGGCGCGATCGCGCTGATTCTGGCGATCTTCGTCAGCATCGTGATGCCGTTCCTCACCGCCGACGAGGTGGGCAAGGTGTATGAGGCGCGCGGCCAGGCCAAGCCGGTCAGCGCAATCACCGGACTATGGATCCTGTTGCCACTGATCGGCGGGATCGTGTGGTTCGTCAAGACCAACGGCGCCCTCAACGACTACTGGCGCTCGCTCGGCGCCAACTAACCTCAGCCGGAACGGAACCAGCGACGCTTGGGCTCCGGGGCCGGTTCTGGCACCTCTTCTGGCAACACCGTGTCACCGGTAGGGCTTTGATCAGGCGGCGGCCACCCCGGCGCTGACTCACTCGGGACCGGCACTGGGACCGTCGCTACCTCGTCGCCGACCTCGATCTCGGGCTCGACAACGTCGGATGCGTCTGGCGCCGGCGGGTCATCCGGGATCACGCCGGCATCGGGCCAGTCGGCCGGTGCCACGTCCGCAACCGGCGGTTCGTCGGTGGACGGCGGCGCGTCGTCGCTGGGCGCTGCCTCGTCCGCTACCGGAGCGGCCCACCCCGCTGTTTCGACCGGCGGCGCGACCGTGATCGGCTCGGTCTCGACCGGTGACGGCGAAGCGTCGTACGCCGCCGGGTCAACCGGTGCGTCGTCCGCCTGCACCGGCGGCCCGGATTCGAGGAAGTCGACGGCCGCGAGCATCTGACGGTCAGCGACCTCGTGGGCGTCGTCGTCGAACTGGGCGTCATCGAACCCGGGCTCACCGAAGCCAGGTGGGTCGAGGTCTAGACCGGCCTGCGCGGCGGCTTCCGCCGAGTCCGGCGCCCCAGCCGCGGGAAGCGGGAAGTCCATCGCCACGGTGGGCGACTCGGGTGCGTCGGCCGTCTGCTCCTCGCCCCAGCCGAGCTCGATCGGCGGCCCGGTCGTCTCAACCGGCGGGTTGATCGAAGGGTCGGAGGGCTGAGCGTCGAGCGCCGCGAACTCCGACATCCACTCCATCGACGACGTCATCGCAGCGACCGGCTCAGCGGTGGGCACCGGCTCGTCGGCGAGCGCCGTTTCGTCAGGGAGCACCGGTCCATCGGTTATCCCCGGCTCAAACTCCGCGACGACCGGTTCGGGCTCCGCAGCGGCAGGCTCGTCCATGGCCGGCTCGGCAGCGGCAGGTTCCGCGACCGGGGTCGCGATGCTCACCGGGCGGCGCTTGAGCAGGGTCTGCGCCAGCGCGAAGACGGCCTCGTCGATGTGCTCGATGAGACGTTGTTCGGTGAGCTGGATGGCTGTGCTCACCGACTCGCGCACCCGGGAGTCCAGCGCGGCACCATCCGCGGTGCCTTCGACCAGCCCGGTGACATGGCCACCAATCGCTGTGACGTCAGAGGCAAGCGGCTCGACCTGAGCCCGCACCGAGGCGACCGCAGCTGTCAGCTCCGACATCGTCGCCGCGAGCGGCATCACGGACGCCTCGATCGCGCTGAGCCGATCCTCGGACGGCGCGGCGGCAGCGTTCACGGCGACGTCGATCGCGACCAGTTGACGGTGCACGATCGCGAGGTTGTCGGCGAGAACCGAGATCTGCTCGCCGTACGACGGCAACGACTGCAGACCGGCCGAGAGCAGGCCGATCGTCTCGGCCTGTGAGCGGACGTGCGCATCGACCGCAGTAAGCGCGCCGCGGATGTCGGCGAGGTCCTCGCCGCGCTGGGCGACCATCCGGGTCACGCCATCGATTCGCTCGCTGAGGAACCGCACTGCCTCGCGCAGCTCAACCGTCACGCTGTTGATCTGGGCATCGGAGGAGTCATCGCGCGGCCCGTGGGCGCGCAGGCCGGCGATCTCCTGGCCGAACCGCATCAGCTGGGAGCGCATGTCACTCATCAGGCTGGCGATCTCATGCTGGTCGACAAGCTGGTCCTCGACCGCGCGCGACAACATCGACCGCAACATGTCGGCCGTTGACTCATCGTCGGTCGCGGCCGGCGGGGCCGGCTGTGGCGGCGCGGCCGGCGGTGCCGGCTCGGCCGGCTGTGGCAGCTCTGCCCGCTCGGCCAGCTCGGCCGGCTGTGCCGGCTCGGCGCTCCCGGACGTCGGCGCATACTCGGGCGGAGGTGGCAACGGTGTCCCCGGCTCGTACTCAGTCACGCGTGGCTCCTCGATCGCGGCGTGTCACCCGTGGTCATGATGTCAATCACGACCACTAGCTCGCAGTATTGCGGGTCGGAGTCGCCATCACGCGCAAGTCTCAGCTGAGGAACGGCTCGAGTCTGCGGTTGACGGCGTCGAGAGCGGCGCGAATCACGGCCTGGCGGGCGTCTTCGCGCACTACCGCCGATCCGGTCAGCCGGTCGGTGCCGGAGCTGCTGACCATCGTGACCGAGACCAGTGCAGTGCGGTCGTTGCCGCTGCGGGTCACCTCGACGTGCTCGAGCTCGAAGCGCGCCGAGGAGTTGATCAGCAGCTCGATCGCCCGCAGCGAGGCGGTGGCGACGGCGCGCTGCACGCCGCTTTGCGTCGCCGTACCCGTCGACTCACCACGGACGGTGCCGTCGCGGAAGGACAGCGACACCGCGGCGGTGACGTCCAGGCCCGAGGACACCAGCTGCATGCGGGAGATGATCGGGCGCCGGGCCGGCCGATGTGGCGGATCAGGGGTGGTCGCGTCTTCGATCAGCTGCACCTGGTCGGCATCGACACCGAGCCCGAACCGCTCTCGCAA
This sequence comes from Mycobacteriales bacterium, assembly GCA_036268295.1. Taxonomy (GTDB): domain Bacteria; phylum Actinomycetota; class Actinomycetes; order JAFAQI01; family JAFAQI01; genus DATAUK01. The sequence goes on from DATAUK010000042.1 coordinate 37,078, forward strand.
CATCCGGCCGACCTTCGACGCGACCTGCACCTCGTCGACACCAGGCGACAGACCGAGGCGCAGCAGGCCGAGGCCGCCGCCCTCGTCGTCGGGCTCGACATCGGCATCGGCGACGCCCTCGACCGTCCGCAGCGCGGCAACAATCTCCGCGTAGTCGGTCACGGTCACAGCTGGGCTCCTAGTCCTACGTCGCGGCGGGTTCCACCCCTATCTCGGTGATCGGTGCCCGACTGCTCGCCCTTGAGTTGATCAGGAGACCGATTCCTACCCCAGATGGCCGTTCCCGTCGACTAATGGTCGGTTCAGCCGAATGGCTGGTCACATCCCTGCACGCTCACCGCGCTCAAGGTCGGCCGGCGCGTCTACCGTGGTCAGCGTGGACTGGGGCCTGGCGGGCGCGTTCGCGGCGGCCATTGCATACGGCGTGGCGACGATTCTGCAGTCGGTGGGCGCCCGCTCGGAAGGCACGGCCAGCGAGCTCGATGCGCGGCTGGTGCGGCGCCTGCTGCGCTCCGCGCCGTACGTCATCGGACTTCTGCTCGACACGCTCGGCTTCGGGCTGTCCTTCGCCGCGCTGCACACGCTGCCGCTGTTCACGGTCGAGGCCGTGGTGGCGTCGAGCCTCGGCGTCACCGCCCTGCTTGCGGTCGTGATCCTCGACACCCGGCCCTCCCTTGTCGAATGGCTCGCACTGATCTGCGTCGTCACCGGGCTGACCCTGCTCGCATCTTCGGCCAGGGCCCAGCAGCCGGTGCGGCTCGACGACCTGGACCAGTCGCTGCTGCTGATCGCGGTCGCGGTCACCGGCCTGATCGTCTTCGTCGTGGCGCGCCGCCGCAGTGCTCCCGGGCGCGGTGACAGCTGGGCCCTGGGCATCATGGCCGGGCTGATGTACGGCGCGGCCGGGATCGGCGCCCGGATCCTGCGCACCCCTTCCTCGCCGTGGCGGCTGTTCATCGATCCGGCGCTCTACGCGATGGCGCTCGCCGGAATCCTCGGGCTGCTGCTCTACGCGATGGCGCTGCAACGCGGCAGTGTCACCCTCGCCACCTCGGCGGTCGTCGTCTCCGAGACGCTGATGCCGGCGGCGATCGGGATCACCCTGCTCGGCGACCGACCGGCGACCGGTCGGGACGGATTGGCGGTGGCCGGTTTCGCATTGACCGTGGCCGGCGCCGTCGCGCTCGCGCGCTACGGCGAACCGCCGGCCCGGAATGTCGAGCGGGTTCCAGATCTCCCGGTGGGTACGCTTCCGGCACCGTGACGGCGACAAGCAACAACCCAGCGCGGGGCACTCGGCTGCCCCGCTCGGCGCGTCGCGAGCAACTGCTCGGCGCGGCCCAGGAGGTCTTCGTCGCCAACGGTTATCACGCCGCCGCGATGGACGACATCGCCGAACGCGCCGGGGTCAGCAAGCCGGTGCTCTACCAGCACTTCCCCGGCAAGCTCGAGCTCTACGTCGCACTGCTCGACCAGCATGCCGAGATGCTCGAGAACCGGGTCCGGGCTGCACTGGCAAGCTCGACGGACAACCACGACCGGGTCGCCGGCTGCATCCGCGCCTATTTCGATTTCGTCGACGACCCCGGCGGCGCGTTCCGGCTGGTCTTCGAGTCGGACCTGCGCAACGAGCCCGCAGTACGCGAGCGGGTCGAGCGCTCGCTGCAGCGCTCGGTCGAGGCGATCGCCGACACCATCGCTCGTGACACCGGCCTGCAGCGCGACGACGCCGAGTTGCTGTCGTGCGGGCTGGCCGGCGTTGCCGAGGTCAGCGCACGGTGGTGGCTGGCGTCGGCCGACCGGATCCCGAAAGAACGCGCCATCGAGTTGATCCAGGCCCTCACCTGGCGCGGCATCAGCGGCTACCCGCGGGTGTCCAACCCCGACGGCGACCACTGATTTTCACCGTCGGCGTACCGGTGTTCGCCGTCGCCAACCGGGGTGTCCACTAGCCTGACTCGCGTGGAGGTCAGGATTGGCGTCAAGGGCGCCCCGCGCGAGTTGTCGATCGAGAGCGCGCAGAGCGCCGATGAGATCCAGAAGATCGTCGACGCCGCGCTCAAGGACGGCACACCGACGATGACGCTGGTCGACGAGAAGGGCCGCCGCGTCATGATCGCGACCGACAAGCTGGCCTACGTCGAGATCGCCGAGGCGGACTCCCGCCGGGTCGGGTTCGGCGCCCTCTAGCCGCTCAGCTAACCGCCGCAGCTACGGCCGCTCAGCTAGGAGTGCAGGCCGAGGGTTTCCATCCGCTCGGCGTGTCGCTGAGTGAGGCGAGCGAGCAGCTCGCCGACCGCAGCCAGGTCACCGACGCCGCCCACGATCAACCGGGCCAGCTCGTCGCGGTCGACCGCGATCCGCTGCGCCTGCACGAGCGCCTCGCCGACCAGCCGGCGGCCCCACAACGCCAGCCGGCCGGCCACCGCCGGATCGGCTTCGGTCGCCGACCGCACGTGCGCAACAGCAAACTCGGCGTGGCCGGTGTCGTCGAGCACATCGACGACCAGCGACTGCGTCGAGTCGTCCATGAACTCCGCCAGTTCGCGGTAGAAGTCCGCCGCGAAGCCGTCGCCGACGTAGGCCTTGACCAAACTTTCCAGCCAGTCCGCCGGCCGGGTGGAATCGTGGTAGGCGTCGAGCGGGCCGACGAACGGCTCCATTGCCGTGGTCGAGTCCACGCCGAGCGAGGCCAGCCGGTCGTGAAGCACCTGGAAATGGCCGAACTCCGCCACCGCCATCGCCGCGAGTGCCGCCTTGTCGGCAAGCGTCGGCGCGAGCGAGGCATCGCCGGCGAGCCGCTCGAAGGCGGTCAGCTCGGCGTACGCGAGGACACCCAGCAGGTCGACAACGGCCTGCTGCCGGTCGGCGTCGGTCATCGGGTCGGTCCACTCGGCCATCGCCCGAGACTATCGACGTCCCCCGAAAACTCCTGATGCCCGACTAGACTGCCGATCAGAACAACGACAAATCGCGGAGAGCCGTGGTGTCGGTCCCCTGCGAACATCGCGGGCGCGGGCCAGCCGCCAAGCGCGCAAACGGACTCCGCACGACTCTGCCGTGTGTTGAGACCAGCGTGAGGCAGAAGCTAGGAGATCCGCCGTGAAGACGTTTGCCGACCTCGAGGTCGACGACGACATCGTCGAAACCCTCGCCAGTCATGGCATCACCGAACCGTTCCCGATCCAGTCGCTCGCGATCCCGCTGGCGATGAAGGGCCACGACCTCATCGGTCAGGCCCGCACCGGCACCGGCAAGACCATCGCGTTCGCACTGCCGTTGCTGCATCTCGTCGAGGCCGGTCAGGCCGACGGCAAGCCGCAGGCGCTCGTCGTGGTCCCGACCCGCGAGCTGGCCAGCCAGGTGGCCCGTGACATCGAGTTCGCCAGCGGATCTCGCGGCACTCGGGTCCTGGTGATCTACGGCGGTCGGGCCTACGAGCCGCAGCTCGAGGCGCTGCGCAAAGGCGTCGACGTCGTCGTCGGCACCCCGGGCCGGCTGCTCGACCTCGCCAAGCAACGCGCGCTCGACCTGTCCGGCGTGAAGATCCTGGTCCTCGACGAGGCCGACGAGATGCTCGATCTCGGCTTCCTTCCCGACGTCGAACGGATCGTGGCGCAGGTCGCCGAGGTGCGCCAGACGATGCTGTTCTCGGCCACCATGCCGAGCCCGGTCGTCACCCTGGCCCGCCGCTATCTTCGGCACCCGACCCACGTCCGGGCCGAGAGCGACGACGACCCCCTCACGGTGCCGAACACCGCGCAGTTCGTCTACCGCGCCCACCACCTCGACAAGCCAGAGGTGCTCGCCCGCGTGATGCAGGCCGACGGCCGGGGTCTCGCGATGGTCTTCACCCGCACCAAGCGCTCGGCCGACCGGATCGCCGCCGACCTCGACGAGCGTGGCTTCGCCGCGGCCGCGGTCCACGGCGACCTCGGCCAGGGCGCTCGCGAGCGGGCGCTGCGCGCGTTCCGTGCCGGCAAGGTCGACATCCTGGTCGCGACCGACGTCGCGGCGCGCGGCATCGACATCACCGGCGTGACCCACGTCATCAACTACGAGTGCCCGGACGACGAGAAAACCTACCTGCACCGGATCGGGCGCACCGGCCGGGCCGGCGAGGTCGGCTGCGCGATCACCTTCGTCGACTGGGCCGACGGCTATCGCTGGGGCATGATCAACAAGGCGCTCGACCTGCCGTTCCCGGAGCCGGAGGAGACCTACTCCACCTCGGACGTGCTGTACGCCGAGCTCGACATTGCGCGCGAGGCGACCGGCCGACTACCTCGCTCGCAGCGCACCCGCGAAGGTCTCGACGCCGAGGCGATCGAGGACCTCGGCGAGACCGGACGCAAGCCCGCCAGCCGCTCCTCGGACCGGGCGCACAGCGGTCGGTCAGGCGCCGGATCCGGCGGCCGGCCAGCCGGCTCTGGCCGATCAAGTCGATCGGATGGCTCAGCTTCCGGCGAGACCGCCCAACGACGAGAGTCACGACCGGCTCGGCAGCGTCAGCGCACCCGTGGTGGCGCGCCGACCGGCGGCGGGGCGACCTCGAACGGCTCGACAAACCAGGCCGGCAGCTCGACATCCAGTGCTGCTTCTGCGTCTGCGCCGGCTGCGGCAGCGGCCGGGTCGGATGGTGCGCCGAGACGACGCCGCCGGCGTCGTACTCGTGGCGGCGGCGCACCCGCTGCGGGTGGCGCGGCCGCGACGGAATAACTCGGTCGCCCGATCAAGGCGGCACCTGGAGTCGCCGATGACCTTCTCGAGTCGACGAGGAGGCATCGCCCATGGCGCTGCGGACAACCGGCAACCGGCACAGCGCCGAGGACGCCGAGGACCTGGCTGGCTGGGTACGGGCGCTCCAAGGCTGCCCGCCGATCACCCAGACCGCGTTGGCGCTATGCCGGCATCCCTCGCACGGTGACGAGCCGGCCAGTTGGTTCTATGTCGAGGCGGACGCCGAGTCCGGTGTCGCTCGGCTGCGCTGCCTGTCGGGCGGGCACGTCACCAACCTGCTCGACTCTGCGGAGCAGTGGACGTTTCCAACCGCCTGGGCCTGCATCTCCTGCAGCCAGTCGATCGCCGAGGTCGTCTACGGCATCAACGACGACGCCGGCACCGCGAGCTGGCTCGCCATGGTGGTGCGCTGCGTCGAGTGCGGCGACGTCGCCGGCGTCACCGACGTCGTGCTCGGCAAGGTCCCGGTCGACGAACTGCTCGCGGCTTTGTAACTAGACCTGGAGGGTGAAGCGGACCCAGCTCGGGCGGCCGCACGCCGGGCAGCGCATGTACGTCGGATAGTCACGCCCGCCGAGGCTCATGGTGTGAATCTCGCCGCCATGGCCGATCCGCAGCCCGAGATGCAGCGACGGCATCGTCGCGCGCAGCGCCTTGGCCAGACCGAGAACGGTCCGGACCTCACAGCGGGAGCACTCGACCAGCGCCGAGCCGACGCCCGGCGAGGCAGTGTCGGCCGCCGAGGAGAACAGCGCCCGCTTGCCCTCGGCGTCGACGGCGTGTGACGGGTTGGGGGCCGCCGACCGGGGGGCGCGCGGAGGCAGCCGGTCGAAGCCTTCGCTCACCTCGTCTCCGCCGGCTGCGCGGTCAGGTCGATGCTCGACAGCTCAGAGTCGACGGCGCCCTTGACCAGCTCGGCCTCGTCGGGCAAACCGACCAGCCGCCGCGCCAGCAGCCGGTAGGCCACCGCACCCGGCGTCGAGCGCGAGGTCCGCATGATCGAGTGCCCGACCGCCGGCGCCTCGGCGAAGCGCACCGACCGCGGGATCGGCGGCTCGAGGACGTCCAGCCCGTAGCGAAGCGCGACGTCGGCGAGCACAGCGCGGGTGTGGTTCGTCCGGCCGTCGAACAACGTGGGGAGCACGCCACGGACCTGCAGATCCGGATTGGTCAGCCGCTGGACGTCGTGCACCGTATCGAGAAGCTGGCCGACGCCTCGATGCGAGAGCGTCTCGCACTGCAGCGGCACGATGACCTCGTCGGCCGCGGTCAGCGCGTTGATGGTCAGCACACCCAGCGTCGGGGCGCAGTCGACCAGGATCACGTCGTAGCCGTCACGTAGCTCGTCGAGCGCTCGCCGCAGCCCGAACTCCCGGCCGGATCTGGTCATCAGCATCGCCTCGCAGCCGGCGAGCTCAATCGTCGCCGGCAGGACGTCCGGGCCTTCGGATGCGGTGCGCAGGACCATCCGCGCCGACACCCGCCCGAGCAGAACGTCATGGATCGAGAGGTCGAGCGAGTCCGGGTCGAGCCCGAGGGAGAACGTCAGGCAGGCCTGCGGATCGAGGTCGACGGCAAGGACCTTCTTGCCCAGCTCGCTCAGTGCGGTGGCCAACGACGCGACCGTCGTGGTCTTCGCCACGCCACCCTTCTGGTTGGCGATGGCGTACGTGCGGCTGATAGTCACAAACAGTCCCGCCAGTGTTGTGGAGCCGACGCCGGTGCTAACGGTGCCGATGCCCAAGCGCCGCCCAGGCTACCGGTACCCTGCCCGCCGTGCCCGGTCCCGCAAACCCGTCCCAGCCTCGCGCAGGTCACGTGTGAGCGTCCCGCGCCATCTCGATCCCGGACCGTTGGTGGCACCCACCCGCGTGATGGCAACCTCGGGCGAGCTGGCCGCCCTCGTCGCGACGCCCCCGGAGGGCGTCGTACGCCGTCCGGGCGTGCTCGCCGTGCCCGGATACACCGGGAGCAAGGAGGACTTCCTTCACCTGTTGCCGCTGCTGAGCGCCGCCGGCCATCCGGTCACGGCGATCGACCTGCGCGGCCAGCACGAATCGGGCGGCCCGGAGGACGTGGCGGCGTACACCGTGGCGGCGCTGGCGGCTGATATCGCGTCGCTGCTCGGTGCCGGCGAGAAGCTGCACCTGGTCGGTCACTCCTTCGGCGGCCTGGTCTGCCGCGAGGCGGTGCTCGGCGCAGCGCCGGTCCGATCTCTGGCGCTGATCGGCTCAGGTCCGGGCGCACTCGGCGGGACGCGCGGCGGGCTGATCGAGCTGATGCGGCCGCTGCTCGCCGACGGTGGGGTCGCCGCGGTCTGGGAGGTGTCCGAAGCGCTCGATGCCGAGGACCCGACGAAGGCCAGCCTGCCCGCGGACATCAAGGACTTCCTGCGCCGGCGGTTTCTCGCCTCACCGAGCGCGGCGCTGCTCGGGATGGGTACGGCGGCGACCACTGCGCCCGACCGCACCGACGAGCTGCGCCACAGCGGCATCGCCACGCTGGTCGGCTACGGCAGCCTCGACGACGCCTGGTCGCCGGCCGAACAGCGTGAGATGGCCGAACGACTCGGCATCGATCCCGTGGTGTTCGACGGCGCCGGCCACTCACCCGCGGTCGACGTGCCCGAGGCCGTCGCGGCCGCTCTCGAAACCTTCTGGTCCACGCTCGACCCGACCTGACGCTGTGACGGCGTTCGGTCAATCGACGAGGTCGTCCACGGTCGAGGCGATGTCGCTCGGCAGGCCGGCCCACGGCAGCGTCCGTTGCGGCGACGCCGCCTGACCCTCCGGGCAGTGCGCGCGGAAGTCGCACCAGGTGCACAGCTGGCCCGGCCGTGGCGGGAACGCGCTGTCGAGATTTCGCTCGTCGGCGGAGCTGACCGCTCGCGCCTCGGCTGCCTCGTCGGCGATGTCATGCGCCCGCCCGAGATGGCGGGCAAGGGTGGCTTCGGTGTGTTCCCACACCACGACGTCACCTGAAGGCAGATGATGGAGCTCGACCCGGGTGCAGGGCAGATGCATCGTGCGCGCCGCGGCGAGTGCGTAGATCGCCAGCGCGAGCGATCCGCGTGCGTCGTCGGTGCTGAGCACATGCCGGCCGGTCTTGTAGTCGACGACGACTAGCTCTTCACCGCGACGGTCGAGCCGGTCGATCCGCCCGGAGACCGCGAGCCGGTCGGTCTTCATCGCCACCGTGCGCTCGACGCCGACCGGCTCGTCGGCAGGGTCGAGTAATGCGGTGTAGCGCTCGACCATCTCGGCCGCCCGCTCCCGCCAGTCCTGAGCCTGGTCATCATCGCGAAATCCCAGTGGCGTCCATCGCTCCCGAACCAGCCGGCCACCCGCGCGCGGCGTACGAGCCGCCTCCGGTAGCAACCACCACGAGGCCAGCGCCTGGTGGACTGCGGCACCGACGGTGTTGTGCGCCCACGGCGCACCCTTCGGCGGCATCGGCCGATCGATGTAGGTGAACCGATAGCGGCGCGGGCAGTCCAGCCACGAGGCAAGCCGTGACGGGGTGCAGGTGAACAACCGCGGCGGCACGACGACGTCGAGCTCACCCTGCGCTTCGCTCATCACCATCGGCTCAGTCTCGCGGTGAGCATCGCGTCGTGTCGCGACCGACCCGCGGTGCTGTGGACAGCGAGGGAAAGATCACGCCGTCTTCGCGAACGCGATCGCCGAGTCGGCGACCAGCTGGACCGCGATCGCCGAGAGCAGCAGTCCGGAGATCCGGGTGATCAGCGAGACGCCCGCGTCGCGCAGGACACTGAGCAGGACGCCGGAGAACCGAAGCGAGAGGTAGAGCACGACATGTACGGCGACGATGCCGGCAGCGATCGCGTCGGCATCGGCAAGTCCGTGTGCGCGGCGGACGAACACGATGGTCGCGACGATCGCGCCCGGGCCGGCGAGCAGCGGCGTCCCGAGCGGCACGAACGCGACGTTGACGTCGGGCACTTCGGCATCGCGAGTCTGCTTGCCGGTCAACAGCTCCAGTGCCACCAGGATCAGCAACAAGCCACCTGCGCCCTGCAACGCCGCAACCGAGATATCGAGATAGCGCAGGATCTGCTGACCGAACAACGCGAACGCCGCGATCACCGAGATCGCGACGAGGACCGCTTGCCAAGCCTGCCGGTTTCGGGCTTTCCGTGACCGGCCGCTGGTCAGCGCCAAAAACAGCGGCACGGTGCCGATCGGGTCCATGATCACCAGAAGCGTTACGAAAACCTCGGTGAACAAGCGAGCATGGAACGCGACGTGGTGCACGAGGCTCAATGCTACGGACCATCAGCGAAATGCCAGTATTCCCAACCCGATTCCGACCCCTATATCGCTTCGGGCAGCGCGGACAACCGCGGCGAGAGCGACCCGAACTCCAGGTCGAGATCCACCGGCCCGTCGCGCGCGTCGACCAGTGAGATCTCGTCGTACATCAGGACGCCGGCCGACGCCGGCCACAGCACCGCCCACAGCCACAGCCCCTTGGCCTCACCGACGAACACCGCGCGATCACCCTGGACCGGCACGCTCCACAGTGCGGTCGGATGCGAGGCGGCAAACACCTTTGCATGCGCCGGTCCCGCGTCGAAGCCGGCACCGGGGTCGGACCCGGCGAGACCGGCGTGACGCGAACCGAGTCCGACGCCTGGCTCCTCGGCCACGATCATCAGATCGGCGGCGCCGCCGAGCGGGCTCGGCCCGGACAGACAGGTCGCGATCGCGCAGGCACCGGTCCGCTCGTCGCCGGCATACCCGACACCGCTGCACACCCAGCCGCGCGGCAGGCCGCGCGGCATCCAGACCGGCACCACCGCGCGTCCGACGATGTGCTCGACCGCGTCGGCACCGAGGTGGGTCAGCACGAGATAAGGGTGCACAGTGCCGTGGCGCGGGCACTCCCACGCGCTCGACCACAACCCCGGAGCGCGCAGCTCGGCTCCGCACCGAGGGCACATCGGCTCCTGATGCACACCGCAACGCTCGACTCGATCGGGCCCGCCGTCAATAGGCCAGCCGCGTTGAATCGATCATTTCTCACTAGTCGGACAAATACCCGGGAACCGCCAAAGACCCAGTTTGCAACGCCGGAGATGGCTAGTCTCAGCCCAACCTCTGGGGATGGGGACGGTCATGGGCTTGAGATCACAGCCAGCTCGGCTGCTTCGTGGCGCAATGACGGTGGCGGTCATCGCCGGCTCGCTGGCGCTGATCGGCGTGGCTCCGGCGAGCGCGGCGGGCAACGGCGTCTACGTCGCGTGCGGCGACTACGACACCAGCGCGACCGCGACCGGATCGGGGTGCGAGACGCTGAGCCAGGCGCTGAGTGACGCCCTGACCTTCGGATCTGAGTTCGCCAGCCCGGCGACCATCGAGCTGATGCCCGGTGGCTACTGTGCGCGCACCCTTGATGAGGACTCGCGCCGATTGACGCTGGTGGGAATCGGAGCCGCCGGACTGGCAAACCCGACCTCGTTCAGCGGACCGGAGGCGGCACTCACCAGCTTCGGCTGGGATCCGAACTGCACCGGACCGGCGCCGGCGTACGCGCTTGCCGTGCCGGACCACAGCAGCCAGCTCGAGGGCGATCTGTACCTCGAGAACCTTGCCGTCGACGGATCGGCCACCGGCGCGCCGGCCAACGGGATCTACTCGAACAACGCCGGTCTGACATTGCAGAACGTCCTCGCCGAGAACTTCACGTCGGGTACCGGTTTGACCTTCACGGCGAGCGGCGTTTTTGTCAGCCAGCAGCTTGCCCAGATGGGCGTGAGCACCAGCGCGTTCGTCGACAACCAAACCGGCGTGGACTTCGGCGTCGAGGGCTCGATCGACGAGAGCACGATCGCCGGCAACACCGGAGTCGGACTGAAGGTTGCGGGCGCCATGCATCTCGACAACGACACCATCAGCCACAACGGGACCGGCGTTGCACCAGTGGGGGGCAGCACGGTCCAGATGGACAACTCGATCGTCGGCGACAACACCACCGACTGCTCGACAACCAGCGGCATGGAGCCGGGAGGAGTGGGTGGCGCCAACGGCAACAACCTGCTGACCGCGAGCTGCGAAAGTGTGAGCAACCCGGTTGCGACGGACATCACGTTGTCCCCGGACACCGTCGCCGCCGTCGCTGACAACGGCGGACCGACGCCATCGATGCTGCCGCCAGGCCAAGCGTCAGGTGGCTCGGACGCCGGTCTGTGCAACTCGGCCGGTACCGATCAGCGCGAATACCGCGAGATGAATTTCGGCGGCCCCTGTGACATCGGGTCGGTCAACACCGACAACTCAGTTGGAACGGCCGACCCGGAACCCAGCTCCGGGAGCCTCGACTTCGGGGCGGTTCCGACCGACCAGCAGAGCTCCATCGGGATCGAAATCCAGAACCTCGGCGGCAACCTGATGGGAGTCTCAGGGTTGGCGGTGACCGGAGACACCGCATTCAGTGTCCCGGCAGACAACGACGGCTGCAGCTATTTCCTGGTGCGCCCCAACGGCTCCTGCACGATCTACGTGAGCGCGGCTCCGGCAACTCAGGCCGCCGTGACCGGCCAGCTGGTCGTTCACACCACCGCCGGCGAGATCGACATCCCGCTGAGCGTGACCGGAGCGGAGCCGGTCGGCTCACCGACCCACGTCACGGCCGGTCCCGGGAATCGGAACGTGTCGCTGAGCTGGACCGCCGCACCAGGTGGCGGACAGACGATCGAGGGCTACGACATCCAGGACTCGACCGACAATGGGTCGACGTGGAACTACCTGACCTTCTCGGACGCCAGCCCAGCAACAATCACTGACTTGGACAACGGGACGACGTACCTGTTCAGGGTGGCAGCCCAAGACGCTTTCGGCGACGGCCCCTGGTCGGATCCCTCGACGGCCGTCACGCCGCACGCACCGTTGCCTCACGCCAGCAAATTGACCACGCCGCACGCGGCCACGATCAGGGACGGGGCGAAAGTCACCCTGTCGACGACGCTCGCCGACTCGACGACGCACAGCCCGCTGGCCGGAGCGACCGTGACGCTGCTGGGGCGGTCCGGGTCAGGCCCGTTCACCACAGTCGCGACGGCGTTCACCGACGGCCAGGGCAAGGCCGGCGCGAGCGTGCATCCGGGCGTCAACAGCCAGTACAAGTGGTCCTACGCCGGCACGAGCGGCCACGCCGCCACGACGACCGCTGCGGTCGCCGTCTCGGTCGCACAGGTGGTGCACGCCGCGTTGTCCGCCTCGCACGTCAAGGCACATAAGCGGGCAAGGATCTATGGCACGGTGTCACCGAGTGAGACCGGAAAGTCGGTGGCTCTCCAGGAGCTGCTCAAAGGAAAGTGGAAGACGCTCACGACCGCCACGATCAAGCGGCAGAAGCTGCCGAACGGCAAGAAGACGGTGGGTTTCCTCCTGTCGGTCAAGCCGGTGAAGAAGGGAACCGAGACGCTTCGAGTCTCTCGGTCGGCCACCTCGGCGAACGTGGCCGGGGTGTCGCAGCGGCTGAAGCTCAAGGTCACCTGACGGCGCCGTCGAGCCCGACCGAGCCGGTCGTTTGCGCCGGCGCGGTGATCCGCGACGACGGCCGGCTCCTCATGGTCCGCCGCGGTCAACCGCCCGCGGTCGGCACCTGGTCACTGCCCGGCGGCCACGTCGAAGCCGGCGAGACACTCGCCGAGGCGGCTGCCCGTGAGGTACTCGAGGAGACCGGTCTCGTGGTCGAGGTCGGCGAGCTGATCCAGACCGTCGACGTCTTCGGGTACGTCGTCCACGACTTCGCCGCGACCGTCATCGGCGGCAGCCTGAAAGCCGGTGACGACGCGAGCGACGTCCGCTGGTGCGAGCCGGCGGCGGTCCCGGCGATGACACTGTCGCCCGGACTGCTCGACGAGCTACGCCGGATGCGGGTCCTCTGAGCCGGCTGCCGTCGTCGGCAGGATCACGGTGCAGAAGGCACATCGCGTCGCGTCGTACGGGATCGAGCTCCTGCACTCGGGACAGACCTTGGTCTCGGTGTCGCTGTCGGTCGAGGACTTGAACCGGCTCATCAGATGGTTGACCGGCCGGACCACGAAGTAGTAGATGACGATGCCGATCAGCAGCAATGACACGAGCGAGTTCAGGAAGTCGCCGTAGAGAAACTTCGAGCCGCCGAGCGTCCAGTACCTGGTCGAGAAGTCCTTGGCGTTGCCCAGCGGGATCCCGACCAGCGGGGTGATGAAGTCGTTGACGAGTGACTTCACGACCGAGGTGAATGCGGTGCCGATCACGATGCCGATTGCGAGATCGACGACATTGCCGCGCAGAATGAAGGTACGGAACCCGGACAGGTCGAGGCGGCGCGAACCCGAACGCACGAGGTTCTCCAACCGGTCGAGTGGATCACTATCGCTCATGCCCGACGAGGCTAACGTCGCCGGCCGCGCACCCGCGGCAGGCCGCGAGCGAGTCAGCCGATCGGGTGGCGGATCCGGCCGTCCGCGATCGGAACCACGCTGCCGGTGACCCGCGACCCGACCGCGACACCGGCCTCGCACCGCACCACGCAGTCCAGCCGCGACGGTCGCCCTATCTCGAGCCCCTGGTTGACGATGTAGGGCGTCTCACCGTCCGCGGCGACGTGGCCAGCTGCCGCCAGCCAGACCCCGAGACCGAGTGCGGCTGACCCGGTGGCCGGGTCCTCGGCCACGCCGAGCCGGCCGGCGAACACCCGTGCGTGCGCGACGCCGTCGGCGAAGGAAAACACCGAGACGCCGGCCTTGGCATCAAGGTCGGCCAACAGCGTGGCGTTCGGACGCGCCCGGGCCACCGCATCCGGCTTGGCGTGCACGAACCCGAAGTCGATGCCGACTCCGGCCCAACGCACCGGATCGCCCGCCAGGTCGGCAGTCGTCAGCCCGATGGCCGCGACAATCGCCGACGGATCCGCAATGACATCGTCGAGGTGTGCCGCACCGCCGGTCAGCGTCACCGAGTCGCCCTCGATCACGAGTGGGAGCAACCCGGCGCCGCACTCCTGCACGATCGGGCCGTCGGACACCCGGCCGAGCGAACGCATCACCCATGCGGCGCCGACCGACGGATGTCCGGCGAATGGCAGCTCAGCGGCCGGCGTGAAGATCCGCAATCGGTAGTTGGCATCGGAGGTCGACGCCGTGATCGGGAACGCGGTCTCGGACAGGTTGAACTCGCGCGCGATCCGCTGCATCTGCTCGGTGCTCAGCTCATCGGCCTCGAGGACGACCGCGAGCGGGTTGCCGGCGAAAGCGCGGTCGGTGAAGACGTCGACGATCCGGTAGGCGAGCGCGCTCGGCTCACTCACGTGATCGTCACCCCGCCATCGACGGCGATCGTCTGACCGGTCACATAGCCGGCGGCGTCGGACGCCAGCCACACCAACGTTGCGGCTAGCTCCTCAGCTTCGCCGAGCCGGCCGCTGACCATCCGCGGCTTCATCATCTCCAGATAGCTCGGGTCGTACTGGTCGGTCATCTCGGTCGCGAAGAACCCGGGTGCGAGGCCATTCACCCGGATGCCCTTGCGCACCGTCCACTGCTGGGCGAGGTCGCGGGTCAGCCCGATCAGGCCGGCCTTCGACGAGGCGTACGCCGCCTGCGGCAGACCAGCGGTCGTCAGCCCGATGACGCTGCTGATGTTGACGATCGACCCACCGCGGGTCGCTGCCCGGGCGAACGACTGCGCCATCCAGTAGCAGCCATTGAGGTTGATGTCGATCACGGCCCGGAACTGCTCGGGGGTCTCCCGGGTGGCCGGCACCGCGGTACCGACTCCGGCGTTGTTGACCAGGATGTCGACGCCACCGAGCTCGTCAACCGCGGCCGCGACCAGAGCCGCGCAGTCCTCCGGCTTGGCGACGTCGGTCGCCACCGCGATCGCCCGGCGTCCGAGCGACGCCACCATCTTCCTGGTCTCCTCGAGCTTGTCGACCCGGCGGGCACCGAGCGCCAGATCGGCGCCGGCTTCGGCGAGCGCACGCGCGAACGCGACACCGAGACCGGACGAGGCGCCGGTGACGATCGCCACCTTGCCGTCGAGGCGAAACATGTCGAGGACAGTCATGCCGAGGACACTAGTGAGTGTTCGATGAACGCTCGTCTCGGAGTGCTCAACGTCCGCGATCTCAGACCCTCGCAGCGGTAACCTCCGGAGCATGGCGACCGGCACCACGATGCGAATCTTCTTGGCGCGGCTGTCCGGTCTGACCGTGTTGGATCCCAACGGTGATCAGGTCGGCCGGGTGCGCGACATCGTCGTAAGCCTGCGGGCCGGCAACCAGCCGCCGCGGGTGCTCGGGCTTGCCGTCGAGGTGCAGCCGCGCCGGCGGGTGTTCGTGCCGATGGGCCAGGTCACCACGATTGATGCCGACGCGGTGATCGTGCGCGGCCGGATCAACCTGCGACGGTTCGAGCGCCGCGACGGCGAGACCCTCGTCATCGCCGAGCTGCTGGACCGCAAAGTCACGGTCATCGAGGACAACAGCCTGGTCACCGTCGCCGACGTCGGGATGGAGCACAACCGCACCCGCGACTGGTTCCTCACCCGGGTCGCGGTTCGCTCCGGCGGCAGCTTCCGCCGTCGCGGCCAGCTGCGCACCGTGGAGTGGGAAGCAGTCACCGGCTTCGCGCAACTCGAGGCCGAGCAGGGCGTCGCGAGCCTGCTGGCCGCCTTCGGCCAGCTGCGCGCGGCCGACCTCGCCCACGTCCTGCACGAGCTTTCGGACAAGCGACGCGGTGAAGTCGTCGCTGCGCTGGACGACGAGCGACTGGCCGACGTGCTCGAGGAGCTGCCGGAGGACGACCAGATCAAGATCCTCGCCTCACTGGAAGGCGAGCGAGCCGCCGACGTCCTCGAGGCGATGGGCCCAGACGATGCCGCCGACCTGCTCGGTGAGTTGCCGACCGATGAGGCCGAGCGCCTCCTCGGCCTGATGGAGCCCGGTGAGGCCGGCCCGGTCCGGCGGCTGCTCACCTACTCCGAGAACACCGCCGGCGGCATGATGACCAGCGAGCCGGTCATCCTCTCGCCGGACTCCACGGTCGCCGAGGCGCTGGCCCGGGTCCGGGACCCGGAGATCTCACCCGCGCTGGCCGCGCAGGTCTATGTCTGCCGGCCACCCACCGACACCCCGACCGGCAAGTACGTCGGGATCGCGCACATCCAGCGTTTGCTTCGGGAGCCACCCTCGTCGCTGGTCTCTGGCATCGTCGACACCCAGATCGACCCGCTCGACCCGGACTGCCCGCTCGCCGAGGTCACCGCGCATCTCGCGACGTACAACCTGGTGGCGATCCCGGTCGTCGACGAGAACGACCACCTGCTCGGCGCGGTCACCGTCGATGACGTCCTCGACCACCTGCTGCCTGAGGACTGGCGCGAACACCCGGCCGGCGAGGTCGTCGGAGACTCCCATGGCGCGTGAGGCGCGCCGGCGGCCCCGGCTCGATCAGCCGCAGGATGCCCGTCGCGGCATCGCGCTGCCGCGCTACGACCCCGAGTCGATGGGGCGGGTGTCCGAGCGGGTGGCACGCTTCCTCGGCACCTGGCGGTTCATCGGCTACATGACGCTGTTCATCATCGTGTGGATCGCCTACAACCTGATCGCTCCCAAGGGACATGGCCAGTTCGACGCGTGGGGCAACAAGTTCACGTTGCTCACTTTGTTGCTCTCGCTGCAGGCGTCGTACGCCGCACCACTGATCCTGCTCGCTCAGAACCGCCAGGCCGACCGTGACCGGGTGCAGTACGACCAGGACCGGGCGCTGAGCGAGCGGGCGGTCGCCGACACCGAATATCTCGCCCGCGAGATCGCCTCGGTGCGCGTCTCGCTCGGCGAGGTCGCCACCCGCGACTTCCTGCGCGGTGAGCTGCAACGGCTGCTGGAGGACCTCGACGAACGGGCCAACGGCGAGGGCTCCGCCGCAGCCGGCTCTTGACTACAACGACGCGCACGTAGGCTTGACCCATCATGACCGACGCTGCGCTCCCGACCATCGAGCTGATCAATGCTGCGCTGGCTACCGTCAAGGACCCCGAGATCCACCGGCCGATCACCGAGCTCGGAATGGTCGACGACGTTGCGATCTCCGATGCTGGCGCAGTCACCGTCAAGGTGCTGCTGACGACCGCCGGCTGCCCGCTCAAGGACCGGATCACCGCTGACGTCACCGGCGCGGTCACCGCCGTCACCGGCGTCACCGCCGTCCGGGTGAGCCTCGATGTAATGAGCGACGCCCAGAAGCAGGCGCTGCGCACAACGCTGCAGGGTGGCCGCGAGACCAAGCAGATCTCGTTCTCCCAACCGGGCTCGCTGACCCGGGTCTATGCGATCGCGAGCGGCAAGGGCGGTGTCGGCAAGTCCTCGACGACGGTCAACCTCGCCGTCGCGCTGGCCCAGAACGGCCACACCGTCGGCGTCGTCGACGCCGACATCTACGGCCACTCGATGCCGCGGATGCTCGGCATCGACAACCCGCCGTCCGTGGTCGACGGCATGATCGTGCCGCCCGAGGCGTACGGGGTGAAGGTCGTGTCGGCCGGGATGTTCGTCGAGGGCAACCGCCCGATCGCCTGGCGCGGTCCGATGCTGCACAAGGCGCTGGAGCAGCTGCTCGCCGACGTCTACTGGGGTGACCTCGACATCCTGCTGCTCGACCTGCCGCCCGGCACCGGCGACATCGCGATCTCGACCGCGCAGCTGCTTCCGAGCGCCGAGCTGATCGTCATCACAACGCCGCAGCTCGCCGCCCGCGAAGTGGCCGAACGCGCCGGCTCCATAGCGCTGCAGACCAAGCAACGACTTGCCGGCGTGATCGAGAACATGGCCGGGCTACCGTGCCCGCACTGCGGGGAGATGATCGACGTCTTCGGTGCTGGTGGCGGACAGGCCGTCGCGGACAGCCTCAGCCACCTGCTCGGCTCACCGGTGCCGTTGCTCGGCTCGGTGCCGATCGATCCGCGGGTGCGGGAGGGTGGCGACAACGGCCGTCCGATCGTCATGGACGACCCGACCGCCGATGCATCAGTGGCGCTGCGCGCGATCGCAGCCGCACTCGGTGCGCGCACCAGAGGGCTGGCCGGCCGGTCGCTCTCGCTGACCCCGGTCTAAAGCACACACCGCTACGTAGCGTCGGAGTCGTAGGGCGGGCGCTCGTTGGCGGCAAGCGCCACCGGCGCGGCAGCGGTCGCGACCGGCGCGGACGGATCGTCCTCGCCGAACAGCGCGTCCTCGACGAACCGCCGCGGGTGCAGCGAGCTCAGATCGAAGTCTGCCAGCTCAGGACCGAGCTCGGCCTTCAGCTCGCTGGCCGCGCCGCGCGCCATTGTGCGGAGCTGACGGAGCATCGCACTGGCATCGCGGATCGCCGCCGGAAGCCGATCCGGGCCGAACACGATGAGGCCGATGATGGCGATGACCAGGATCTCTTCCCAGCCCAGATTGCCCAGCACGGATCAAGCCTACGTCGCGCTCGCCGGCCCCGCACCCTGACCCGCAGCCGGCTACTCGCTGCGCACCGATCCCAGCACGACGCTGACCGTCCTACGGTGGCCACTGCGTTCGTAGCTGAGGGTGACCCGCTGGCCGGGGACGTGGGAGCGGATCGCGACGATCAGCTCGTCCGCCGTTGTGACCTTCTCGCCGTTGACCGCGACGATCACGTCACCGGGCCGGATCCCGGCCTTGCCGGCCGGACCATCCTTCTCGACCGCAGGCGCACCACTCGATGTCGGGGTCACTTGCGCGCCCGATCCGGAGAAGTTCGGATCGAGGCTGACGCCGATGATGGCGTGGGTGGAATAACCCTGCGTGATGATCTGCTCGGCGATCCGCTTCGCCTCGTTGATCGGGATGGCGAAGCCCAGGCCGATGCTGCCCGACTGGCTCGAGCCGAGCTGGTCAGTCGACAGCGACGCAATGGCGGAGTTGACGCCGACCACCGCGCCCGCGGTGTCGACCAACGGACCGCCGGAGTTGCCGGGGTTGATCGCGGCATCGGTCTGGATCGCGTCGATGACGTCCTCGGGCACGCCGGACTCGCCGCCGGCCTCTACCGGACGGTTCAAAGCGCTCACGATGCCGCTGGTGACGGTGCCGACCAGGCCGAGCGGCGAGCCGACCGCGATGACCGGATCGCCGACCGCCATCGTGGTGGAGTCGCCGAGTACCGCCGGGGTGAGGTTCTGTTCGCCGGACACCTTGACGATGGCGATGTCATCGACCGGATCGGGATGTCCGATGATCCGCGCCGACACCTTCGACTTGTCCGGCAGGACCACGGACAGCGTCCCGCCGGTGCGTGCAGCAGCGATCACGTGGTTGTTGGTCATGATGTAGCCGGTCTTGCTCAGGACGATGCCCGAGCCGGTGTCGCCGCCGTTGCCGGTCTTGACCTGGATCGAGACCACACTGGGCAGGATCTTCGCGGCGATCCCGGCGACCGAGCCCGGTGCGCGTTCGACAATCTGATGCTGCGGCGACGACGACCCGAGGGTGACCGAGCCGACCTCACCGTTGTTGCCATGGTTACGGGCGACGAGCCCGCCGATTGCACCGCCGAGCAACCCCGACACCAACACCATGATCGCGACCGTCCCCCACGAGCCGGGGCCATTCGGAGGCCGCCGTGGCGGTGGCGGCGGCGCCATCGGCGTCCACCCGGTGCCTGGCGGGTTCGGCGGCGCGCCCCACCAGCCGGCAGGTGGTTGTTGAGGCAGCGGCGGCACCGGCAACCACGGTCCAGGCTCGGTCATAACAACCATTGTCGGCCAAGTCCGCCCGAGTCACTACGCTGGCACCGTGACCGAGCGCAGTGAGGCCGACATCGCCCTCGCCAACCGCGCCTTCACGGAGAGCTGGCTCAGTGAGGATCAGCCGCTCTCGGACGCCAGGCCACGTGGCAACGAGCTCGGCGCCGTGCCGATCGGTTCCGGCGGTGGCGCGGTTCTGCGGTTCCTCGCGGCGAGCATCCAGGCCAGGTCTGTCGTCGAGATCGGCACCGGGGCAGGTGTCTCCGGCACCTGGCTGCTGCGGGGCATGGCCGGGGACGGCATGCTGACCTCGATCGACCTCGAGGCAGAACACCAGCGGGTGGCGAAGCAGACCTTCGCTAGCGCCGGCTTCGCCAACTCGAGGGTTCGGCTGATCAGCGGCCGGGCCTTGGAAGTGTTGCCTCGTCTTAGCGATGGGGCCTACGACCTAGTGTTCATCGACGCCGCAAAGTCGGAGTACGCCGGCTATCTGGTCGAGGCCAAGCGACTGCTCCGACCCGGCGGCATCGTGGCTATCGACAACGCGCTCTGGCACGGACGGGTCGCCGACCCGTCGAGCCGCGACGCCGACACCGTAGGCATCCGGGAACTGCTCCGCCAGCTGCGCGAGGACGACCGGCTGGTCCCGGTCCTGCTGCCGAGCGGTGACGGTCTGCTCGCCGCAGTGCTCAAGCCGTAGGACCCGGGTGCTGGACCGCACACCGAAAGCAGCGGATCTCGATCCGATCGAGCGGGCGTCCGTGGACGAGCTGCGCGACCTCCAGCTCGACCGGCTCAAGTGGTCGCTTCATCACGCCTATGCCAACGTGCCGCACTATCGCGCCGCCTTCGACGCCGCACAAGTTCATCCTGACGACTTCCGCAGCCTGGGCGACTTGGCGAGATTTCCCTTTACTACCAAGGCGGATCTTCGCGCGAACTACCCATTCGGCATGTTCGCGGTGCCGCAAGACCGGATCGCGCGGATCCACGCGTCGTCGGGCACGACCGGCCAACCGACGGTCGTCGGCTACACCGCCAACGACATCCGGACCTGGGCCGCAGTGATGGCACGGTCGATCCGCGCCTCGGGCGGCCGCGCCGGCGACCGGGTGCACATCGCCTACGGCTACGGCCTGTTCACCGGCGGTCTGGGTGCGCACTACGGCGCCGAGGCGCTGGGCTGCACGGTGATCCCGGTCTCGGGTGGTATGACCGAGCGCCAGGTGCTCCTGATCCGCGACTTCGCGCCAGACGTGATCATGGTCACGCCGTCGTACATGCTGGCCATCGTCGACGAGATGGAGCGCCAGGGCATCGACCCGCGTACGACGTCGTTGGCGGTCGGGATCTTCGGCGCCGAGCCGTGGACCAACGACATGCGTCACGAGATCGAGCGGCGTCTCGATATGCATGCGGTCGACATCTACGGACTGTCCGAGGTGATGGGGCCGGGCGTCGCCAACGAGTGCGTCGAGACCAAGGACGGCCTGCACATCTGGGAGGACCACTTCTATCCGGAGGTCGTCGATCCGACGACCGGCGAGGCGCTCGCCGACGGCACCGAAGGCGAGCTGGTGTTCACGTCGCTGACAAAGGAAGCGCTGCCGATCATTCGGTACCGGACCCGCGACCTGACCCGACTCCTCCCGGGCACCGCGCGCTCGATGAGACGGATGGAGAAGATCACCGGCCGCTCCGACGACATGATCATCCTGCGCGGCGTGAACGTCTTCCCGACTCAGATCGAGGAGCTGATCCTTCGCACCGCGGAGCTCGCGCCTCATTTTCAGTGCGTGCTACGCCGTAGCGACCGACTGGACTCAATGACCGTGCGAGTCGAGCGGCGAAGCGGATCCGAGGCAGCCGCAGCCAACCGGGCAGCCAGCGCTCTCGTCGCGACAGCCAAAGCGACGATCGGCGTCAGCCTGGACATCGAGGTCGTCGAGCCGGGACTGATCGAGCGCTCCGCCGGGAAGATGCGCCGGGTCGTCGACGAACGGACCTGACCGCACCGCTGCTGAACCAGCTCCTTCCAAATTCCCCGCAACCCGCTGTCAACCCGCCGGCACCGTCGCGCGTTGGGCAGGCGTGACGCACACCGCGTCGAGAGCAGGAGGAACGGTCATGAGGACTTCTCGAGCCCGCACCGCGGGCGCACTTCTCACCGGTCTCGGCGCGGCGTTGCTGATCGCCGCCCCGACCGGCGCGGTCGCGGCACAGCACAGTCACGCAACCAGCTCGAAGAAACCGGCACATCCGGCCGGTCTGTTCGTGAGCGAGCAGGGCCGGATCACGAAGGCGGCGACACCTTCGGCATTTCTTCGCGACTTCAACAGCACTCAACACATCGTGACCAGCGTCGCGAGCACGACGCCAGGCAAGTCGCGGGTGGTCTACCTGACCCGCCGGTCCAAAGCGGGGAAGTGGACCAGCCACGCGATTCCGGGGCTGCGGCCATCAGCCGGGAAGATCCAGATCGAGGCACATCTGAGCCCTGACGGCAGGCACGTCTATGTCGTGTTCTACGAGTGCGACGGCGTGTTCGCCAGCGCGGCCGGGATCAATGCGGTCCGGCTCCCCGAGCCGACTCAGATCACCGCGACGACAAACACCTGCGGCCGCCCGAACGCCAGCAACGACAACCCACCAATCGCCCGGTCGATGGTCTTCCCTTACAACGACATGGGTGTGTTGCTTCCCGACCCGGCGCAGGACAACAAAATCGCACTGTGGAAGGGACTTCCGAACACCGGCTTCGTCCCCGGCGCGGCGCTGCCCACCACCGACGGCTTCACCCCAGTGCAGATCACGACAGGTACCTCCGGCCAGGTCGTGGTCATCGGCACCGGCATGGACGGGGCGAACCAGGCCATCTACACCGTCATGAAGGACCCATACGGCTCGACGTGGTCGGCGCCGGTCAAGCTGGCGACGCTCAACAGCCCTACCTCGGACTACACGATTGAGGCGCTCACGTCTTACCGCTACTCGACCTGGGTCGGTCTCTACCGGCCCCGTGGCAGCTCCGGCCGCACCCACACGTTGTTCCTCGACCACGGCACCGCTTCCGGCTGGCTCGGCGTGGTCCCGATGGCGCACACGACGACGCACGACAGCTCGCTGCGGCTGGTCTACAAC
Source organism: Mycobacteriales bacterium (assembly GCA_036268295.1). Taxonomy (GTDB): domain Bacteria; phylum Actinomycetota; class Actinomycetes; order JAFAQI01; family JAFAQI01; genus DATAUK01. The sequence continues at coordinate 59,721 of DATAUK010000042.1, forward strand.
GAGGGCACCGGGCACCTGCACGCCGCGTTCACCCGGGTCGACCCGGCGTCGAAGTCCAAGAAGAGCGGCATCATGCAGCAGACGCTCATCAAGAGCTGGGCCAAGCCGAAGTTCGTGACCCACTGGTATCGCGACGTCGCGGCTCAGCTCACCTTCACCAACGGTGGTCACACCATCCTGAGCTACTACCAGCCCTGAGATAACCGGTAGGGCCGCGGCCGGCTCCGACGACAGGAATTGTCGTCGGGACCGGCCGTTGCCGGGTTCAGCCCTTTTGGTCGGCCGGACGGATCACGAGCTGGGTCACCGGCGGAAGAGAAACCCGGAGGCTGCGGATGCGTCCGGTGCTGGTCCGTACGACGTCCAGCTTGCCGTTCGCGGTGGCGACGAACAGCCACCGGCTGTCCGGCGAGAACGCCAGCTCGGTGTCGAAGTCCTGGTCGGGCAGGGCCATGCGCAGCGTGTGCCCCTCACCGGTAGCGAGATTCACCAACCGCACCGTCCCGGCTCCGTCAGAGATCGGGTTGGGCACGGCCGCGAACCTGCCGTCCGCCGCGATCACGCCGATCGGCTCGCCGGTGTCGCTGTCGACCTCGTGGCGCAGCGCCGAGCGGCTGCCGTCGCGAGGATCGATCAAGACGTTCTCGCAACGGCTGCGCCGGTCACAGCGCAAGGTCAGCAGCCCGGCCCGGCCGACCGCCTGCACGTTGCCGGAGATCCTGCGCAGCCGGCCCGGTCGCGCGTCGTACCCGCCCTTCCGAGTGATCACGAGCGGATAACCGCTGCCATCGGAGGCAAGCGAAAACTGGCTGAAAGGTAGCCGGAGCCCCACGCCGGTCGGCTCGCCGTTGCGATCGATCAGCGAGACCGTCAGTCGCGAATGCGTGGCGTCCTGGACCCAGAACTGACCGCGTCGCGGGCCGGGCACCAACTGACCGCCGTGACTCTCGGTGACCGGAAGTGGCCGCGCGAAATGACCGTCCGGCACCAGATATCCGGACACGAAGTCCAGTGGCCGGATCAGCGCGCCTTGCGGACCGACGCCGAACGACACCGGACCGCTGCTGCCCAGCGCAGGGACCGTGGTTCTGGTGACGACGCCACGAGCGAACTGGATCCGCACGACGTCAGTCGGACCGCGGCCGTAGAGCTCCCATCCGGCCGTGACGCCGAGCAGCGGCAGCTTGACCCGGCTGGTCAACGGCGGAGCCGCCCGCGCCGGACCATGCGGCGGTGCCGGCGCGGCGGATGCAGCGGCGGGCGGCGGCGGCGAGGCGAGGGGACGACGTTTCGACCCGCCGCCGTGCACGATGACCGCAACCGCGATGAGCGCGGCGACCGCCAGCAGGATCATCGCCGGCCGACGAGGTCCGTGACCCCGCGAGGGTCCCGACGTCAGCTCCTCGGCGCCGGACGACCCGACTCCGCCGACGTCCAGCTCGTCGTGACCCACGCCGTCCATCATCACCCTCCGAAGGCCTTGACGGGGCCTCGCCGCGAAGGCCGTCAGTCGACCGGGACGATCTGCCCCTTGCCGAGTACGACGACGCCGCCCTCACTCACATGGAAGCCACGCGCCCGGTCGTGCTCGTGGTCGAGCCCGATCGACGTGCCGGGCGGGACGAGGACGCCTTTGTCGATGATCGCGCGCCGCAGCACCGCGCCGCGCCCGACGTCAACGCCGTGCAGGAGCACGCACTCGTCGACCTCGGATCGGGAGTGGACCTTCACGCCCGGTGAAAGCACCGACCGGCGGACCGTGCCACCCGAGACGATGCAGCCCGGCGACACCAGCGACTCGATCGCGCTTCCGGTCCGGCCTGGCTCGCCGTGGACGAACTTCGCGGGTGGCAGCGAGGAGGTCGAGGCAAGGATCGGCCACTGCCGGTTGTAAAGGTCGAAGACCGGCCGGGTGGCGACCAGATCCATGTGCGCTTCGTGATAGGCATCGAGGGTTCCGACGTCGCGCCAGTAGCCGGAATCGCGCTCGGTCGCACCTGGCACGACGTTGTCGGCGAAGTCATAGACCTGCGCCTGGCCCGCCGCCACGAGCGCCGGGATGACGTCGCCACCGAGGTCGTGGTTCGAGTCCTCGTTCTGGGCGTCGAGCTTCACCGCGTCGAGCAGCGCCGCGGTAGTGAAGACATAGTTGCCCATCGAGGCGAGAACGCTGTCGGGATCATCGGGCAGCCCGGGCGGGTCGGCCGGCTTCTCCAGGAACGCGTCGATGGTTCGGCCGTCCGAGGTATTGATGACTCCGAACGACGAGGACTGGTCCCGCGGCGCCCGCAGGCCGGCGACTGTGACGCCGGCACCGGAGGCGACGTGCTGGTCGATCATCTGCCGGGCGTCCATCCGATAGACGTGATCGGCACCGAAGACCACGACGTAGGCCGGGCCTTCGTCGTAGATCAGATTGAGCGACTGATAGATCGCGTCTGCCGAGCCGGCGAACCACTTCGGGCCGAGCCGCTGCTGCGCCGGGACCGGAGTGACGTAGTCGCCCATCAGCGAGGACATCCGCCAGTTGACGGAGATGTGGCGGTTGAGCGAGTGCGACTTGTATTGGGTGAGGACGACGATGCGTCCGAGCTCGGCGTTGACGAGGTTGGACAGCACGAAGTCGACCAGGCGGTAGATGCCGCCGAAGGGTACGGCGGGCTTGGCACGGTCGGCGGTCAGTGGCCACAGTCGCTTGCCCTCACCACCCGCGAGGACCATGCCGAGCACCCGTCCCTGTGCCACCGGCTCAGTGTCTCAGGTCGGCGAGTGCCTCAGGGTCCGCCGAGACGGTTTCGAGCCAGCGCAGGAAGGTTCGCACCCCGAAACCGGTCGCGCCCTTGGTGGCCTCGTCTTCATCGGCTTCCGCCCGGGCCGGGCCGGCGACGTCGAGGTGAGCCCAGGTCGCGTTGCCGACGAACTCCCGCAGGAACAACGCGGCGATGATCGAGCCGCCGCTGTACTCGAAGGACGGGTCACCGATGTTGCGGAGATCCGCGATATCGGAGTTGAGAGCCTCGCGGTAGTCATCCTCGAGCGGCATCGACCACAGCCGCTCGCCACCGGCCTCGGAGGCCGCCAGCAACGAGTCGCGCAGTGACGAAGTCGTCGCATAGAGCGCGCCGTGACGCCGACCGAGCCCGAGTGATGCCGCCCCGGTAAGGGTGGCAATGTCGATGACGACATCCGGCGCGAGGGTGCCGGCGGCGTACGCCAGTGCGTCGGCGAGCACGATCCGACCCTCGGCATCGGTGTTGAGCACCTCGTCGGTGCGGCCGCCGTAGTGGGTCACGACATCGCCCGGGCGAACCGATGCGGCGCCCGGCATGTTCTCAGCCATCGGCACCAGGCCGGTCACCTTCACCCGGATGTCGAGCGCAGCGAGTGCAGTCATCGTCGCGATGACGGCGGCGCCGCCGGCCATGTCGGTCTTCATCCACACCATCGAGTCCGACGGCTTCAATGACAGACCGCCGGAGTCGAACGTGATGCCCTTGCCGATCAGGACGACGTGCCGATCGGCACCCTCCGGCGCCCAGGTCAGCTCGACGAACCGCGGCGGACGGTCCGAGCCCATGCCCACCGCAAGCACACCGCCGAAGCCCTCATCGGCAAGCTGCGTCTCGTCACGCACCCTGATGTCGACACCGCTCGCCATAGCCATCGCCCGTGCCTGCTCGGCCAGCCAGTCCGGCGACTTGGTCAACGACGGGGTGTTGGCAAGATCGCGGGCCCGGTGGACGGCGGCCGTCACGGCAGCGGCCCGCGCAAGATCTCGGCGCACGGCCGCCGGCTCGTCGACGACCAGCTTCGCGCGCTTCAGCCGCGGCGGCTTGGGATCGCTCTTCGCGCTGAACTTGTATGACGCAAGGCCGATGGCCTCGGCGATCGCCTTGACGTCCTCACCGCTCCGACCGCTCGCGAGGGTCGTCGCGAGCGATTTCGATCCGGCCGCCTTGCGGACCATTGCGGCAGCGGCTTTGCGCAGCGACCGCGGTGACTCGTCGCCGATCCCGACGAGCAGGACCAGGTCGATCCCATCGCGGTGGACCGGGATCACGACGACCTCGCCGGCCTTGCCGGTCGCCTTGTCGGCCTTGAGTGCCGCGGCCGCATCAACAGCCAACGACTGCAACGCCTCCGCTCCAGCCCCGACAACCGGTGCACCGCGCCGGCCGGTGGTCACCGGGACGCCGAGAACGGCGCCGCTTGCGAGCAGCGGGCCGGCGGTTGCCGCGACAGTGAGCGTCACAGGCGCGACCCGGCGCGGATCAGCCGACGGCGGATTTGAGGGCGTCGCCGAGGGCGGTCGCCTCGGCGGGCGTCAGCTCGACGACCAGACGGCCGCCACCCTCCAGCGGAACGCGCATCACGATGCCACGTCCTTCCTTGGTCACCTCGAGCGGACCATCGCCCGTCCGTGGCTTCATGGCGGCCATGCGCGTGCTCCTTCGTTCGTCCAATCGCGTGCTTACAGACCATTATCGCGGACCGGCCGCTCGGCAGGGGCCCGGGAGCGGCAGACTGCCCTCGTGAACGCACGATCTGCGCTGTTCGACCTGTACGGCGACCACCTGGTCAGCCGCGGTCAGCAGGCTCCGGTCGCGGCGCTGGTGCGCTGTCTCGGCGCACTCGATATCGCTGCGCCGGCGGTTCGGACCGCGATCTCGCGCATGGTCAGCCAGGACTGGCTGGTCGCGGTCCGGACCACGACCGGGCCTGGTTACGCCCTCACGCCGAAAGCAGTACGCCGGCTCGACGAGGCCGGCGCGCGGATCTACCGCACCCGCGACTCGCCCTGGGATGGCCACTGGGCGCTACTCACCGTTCCCGCAGTACGGGATCGCTCGCGGCGGGAGCGGCTACGCGCCGGGCTTCGCTATCTCGGCTACGGCGCGATCGATGACACCACCTGGATCGCCGCCCGTGCCTCGACCGAGCTCGACGCGCTGCTCGACGCCGAAGCGGTGTCGGCCGAGCGGTTCACCGCCGCGCACGATGGTGACCCGGTGGCGCTGGTGCGACAGGTCTGGGACCTCGACGCGCTGGCCGCGTCGTACCTGCAGTGGCTAGCCGCCGCTCGGGGGATCGTGTCCTCCGTCGATCCCGGCGGATCGGATGAGTCGGCGTTCACGGCCCGTAGCCGGCTGGTCCACGAGTGGCGCAAGTTCCTGTTCACCGACCCCAGGCTGCCCGATGACCTGCTGCCCTCGGACTGGGTCGGTCGTGAGGCAGCGCGATACTTCGACGATCAGGCCACCCGCCTGCTCCCGGCTGCGGCCCGCTTCATCGACCGTTGCCTGGACGCCGGCGGACCTCAGGACGGACGGAGAGCTCATGACTGACGGCATCGGCTATGAGGTAGCCGACGAGATCGCGACGATCACCCTCGACCGACCAGAAGCGCTGAACTCGCTGACCACCGCGATGAAGGTCGCGCTGCTCGCCGCGCTGCGGTCCGCTGCTGACGACGTCCAAGTGCGCGCTGTCGTCCTGACTGGTGCCGGCCGGGCGTTTTGCGTCGGGCAGGATCTGCGCGAGCATGCCGAAGATCTGGCCAACGGTGACGAGCAGCTGAGCACCGTCACCGAGCACTACAACCCGATCATCGAGGCGATCACCTCGATGCCCAAGCCGGCGATCGCGGCAGTCAACGGGATGGCGGCGGGGGCGGGCGCGTCGCTCGCATTCGCCTGCGATCTGCGGATCGCGTCGGACTCAGCGGCGTTTCTCATGGCATTCGCCCGCGTCGGGCTCGGCCCCGACAGTGGTGCGTCGTGGACGCTTCAGCGGTTGATCGGATCAGGCCGGGCAACGGCGATGCTCCTGCTGGCTGAGCCGATCCCCGCCTCGCAAGCCCTCGAGATGGGTCTGGTCAGCGCTGTCGTGCCGCCGCCCGACCTGCCGTCGGTGGTAGGTGCGCTGGCCAACAAGCTGGCCGCCGGACCGACGGTTGCCTACGCCGCGATCAAGTCGACCATCGCGTTCTCCGCCTCCCACGAGCTGACCGAGAGCCTGGTCAATGAGGCGGCCGCGCAGGCGCGTTGCGGGGCGACGACCGATCACACCAATGCGGTGCTGGCGTTCCTCGCCAAGAAGCCGGCCGCTTTCGCCGGGCGGTAGTCTTCAGCGGCACCAGCAGTCGGCGAGATGGTCGTTGACCAGCCCGGTGGCCTGCATAAGGGCGTACGCCGTGGTGGGTCCGACGAAGCGAAAACCGTGCCGTTTCAACGCTTTTGACATCGCCGTCGACTCCGGCGAAACGGCCGGCAGGTCACCGATCCGCTTCGGTGCGGCGCGCCTTCCGGTTGGCGCGAAGCCTTCGACGAAGGCGAGGATGCCGCCCGGCAGCTCCAGCGCCGCACGAGCGTTCGCCATGGTCGCCGCGATCTTCGCACGGTTGCGCACGATGCCGGCGTCGTTGAGCAACCGCTCGGCGTCGGCATCGTCAAACGCCGCGACCTTGGGGATCGAGAAGTCGGCGAACGCGGCTCGAAAGCCTGGGCGTTTGCGCAGGATGATCAGCCACGACAAGCCGGATTGGAATCCCTCGAGTGTCAGTCGCTCGAACATCGCGTCGTCGCTGGTCAGTCGTCGGCCCCACTCCTCGTCGTGATAGCTGACGTAGTCCGGTGTCGATACCGCCCACGGGCAGCGCCGCCTGCCGTCCTCACCACGCACCGCGTCGCTCATTGAGGTGCCTCCGACCGAGTGGTCACTCCTTCGGCGTCCGCCGCGCGGGCCGAGCCGGCTTGAGCGTTGGCCGGGAAGCCGGCGGCGGCACCTCGGTCGCCGACTCGGAAGCAGCCGTCGGCACGACCGCTGGCCCCGGCCCGCGAAGCGCCGTCGTGATCCGCTCGAGCGCGGCGTCGACGTCCTCCATGCGATATCCCCGCAGCCCGGTGCGGAACCGCAGCCCGGCGATGTCGTCCGCGGTGAGCGGCCGGTCCGGCATACCGAGGTCGGCGTGGTCGATCGGCTCGTCGTACAGCCCGCCGTCGGCGCGGGAGAGCAGGACACCGACGCCGAGCAGCACGCCGAGGCCGACGAGCACGATCGCGATCAATCCCACCCCAGCATCGTGGCACGCCGTACCTGAAGAATGACTCAGATCCCGCCGGAGTCGAGTAACTCGAACGCCGTGACCACGTCGCGAGCCCAGCCGACCTCGGCGGCGGCCTCGGCTCGGGCAAAGCCGTTGTCGACGAGCACCGCCATCTGCTCACGCAGCGGGTCGAACACACCATCGGGATCGAGGACGACGACCGGCTTGTGGTGCATGCCGAGCACCCGCGAGGTCCAGATCTCGAGCAGCTCCTCGAGGGTTCCGAGTCCCCCAGGAAGGACCAGGAAGCCATCCGCCCGGCGGTCCATCTCTGCCTTGCGGGTGCGCATGTCCGGCGTCACGATCAGCTCGTCGGCGTCGAGATCGGCGACCTCGCGCAGCCGGAGTGCGTCCGGGATGACCCCGACCGTCAAAGCGCCACCGGCACGCGCGGACCGGGCCACGGCGCCCATGCATGACACCGAGCCACCACCGCTGACCAACGAGTGGCCGCGGCGAGCCAGCTCGGTGCCGACATCGGCGGCGAGGTCGACGTAGTGAGACGGGATCAGCTCGCTGGACGCGCAGAAGACACAGATCGTCGCCATGACGGTTACGTATCGGTCAGTAGCTGTCGAGCGGCCGCGTCGGTGGGTCGACCGGGCGGGCGGCTTGGCTGTCGCGGATGATCGTGACGATCTCGTCGATGTCGTCACTGACCTTGATCAGGTCGAGATCGTCCGGCGAGACCTTGCCCTCGGTGAGCATCGAGGCGCGGAGCCAGTCGACGAGCCCGCTCCAGTAGTCCGAGCCGTAAAGGATCACCGGGAACGAGGTGACCTTGCCGGTCTGCACCAACGTGAGTGCCTCGAACAGCTCGTCCATGGTTCCGAAGCCACCGGGCAGGACCACGAACGCCTGCGAGTACTTCACGAACATCGTCTTGCGGACGAAGAAGTAGCGGAAGTTCACGCCGATGTCGACCCAGTCGTTGAGCCGCTGCTCGAACGGCAGCTCGATGCCCAGCCCGATCGACACCCCGCCGGCTTCTGTGGTGCCTTTGTTGACCGCCTCCATGACACCGGGACCGCCACCGGTGATGACGGCCCAGCCGTCCTTCGCCAGCGCGGCACCAAGCTGCTCGCCGGCGGCGTACTCCGGGGAATCCGGGTGGGTGCGGGCCGAGCCGAAGACGCAGACCGCGCGCGGAGCTTCGGAGAGCAGACCGAAGCCCTCGACGAACTCGGCCTGGATCCGCAGCACCCGCCACGGGTCGGTGTGGACCCAGTCCGAGGCGCCGCGGGTGTCGAGCAGTCGCTGGTCGGTGGTCGTGGCGTGGACCTGGGCGCGGCGCAGGACGACCGGGCCGCGCTGCTTCTCCGGCATCCGTTCCGGATCGATCTGCTTCACGAGGCGCGAGGTTACAGCGGTTAGCCGAACGCCGGTCAGCCCGTGAGGTAGCCGCGCAACATCCGCTCACACTCACCGATCAGCGGCAGCTCGACGTACTCCTCGCGGGTGTGGGCGAGATTGGGGTCGCCCGGGCCGAAGTTGACCGCCGGGATGCCGAGCGAGGCAAAGCGAGCGACGTCGGTCCAGCCGAGCTTTGCCTGCGGCTCGCCGCCGATTGCGGCCAGGAACTCCGCCGCGGCGGGCTCGCCGAGACGCGGCGGCGCCGCCGGCGCGGAGTCGGTCAGGACGCACTCGAACGGATCGAGCAACTCCTGCACGTGAGCGAGCGCCTCGGCCTCGGTGCGGTCAGGGGCGAAGCGATGGTTCACCGCGATCGTGCAGCGATCGGGCACTACGTTGCCGGACACGCCGCCTTCGATCCGGACCGCGTTGAGCCCCTCGCGATATTCGCAGCCGTCGATCGTCACCCGGCGAGCCTGGTACGCCGAGAGCCGCGTGAGCACCTCGCCGGCCTCGTGGATCGCGTTTTGGCCGAGCCACGATCGGGCCGAGTGCGCCCGCTTGCCGGTCGCGACAACGAGCACCCGTAACGTCCCCTGACAGCCTGCCTCCACTTTGTTGGCGGTCGGCTCCATCAGGATCGCAAGGTCGGCCTGCAACCATTCCGCGTTGTTGCCGAGCACCCGGCCGAGGCCGTTGTGTGCCGAATCGGTCTCCTCGTTGTCGTAGAACAGCCAGGTCAGGTCATGGCGAGGCTCGGGCACCGTCGCGGCCAGTCGCAGCATCACCGCGATGCCGGACTTCATGTCCGAGCTGCCGCAGCCGTAGAGCCGGTCACCGTCGCGGCGGCTCGGGAGGTTCTCGGCGACCGGGACGGTGTCGAGGTGACCGGCGATGACGACCCGCCGATCCGCGTCGCGGCTGGTCCGCGCCATCACCGCGTCGCCGTCGCGCTCCACGCTGAGGTGACCCTGCCCGCGCAGCGTCTTCTCGACCTCGTCGGCGAGCCGGGTCTCACCGCCCGACGGTGACGGGATGTCGACGATCGAAGCGGTCAGTGCGTCACCAGGCAGGCTCAGGTCGATCACCCGTCCACCGTAGGCTGACCGCGTGGCGTACCGCTCAGCACCCGCCGCCGGGATCGGACTGGCAACCTACGACCGCTCCGGCCGACTGCTCGACGCCTGGTTTCCGGCGCCCGCTCTCACCGCTTCGCCGGAGGCACCGGCGATAGCGCTGAAACCGATCGTCGACGAGCTCCGCGCCGTTAAGGCTGAACCGATCGAGACCCGGATCGCGGATCTGTCCGGCCCGCCTGCTGACGCCGCCGACGTGTACCTGCGACTGCATCTGCTCTCGCATCGGTTGATCCGCCCGCACGACGCCAACCTCGATGGCATCTTCGGGCTGCTCACCAACGTCGCGTGGACCTCGCTGGGCCCGATCGCCGCCGAGGAGGCCGACGCTGTGCGGCTCCGGGCGCGTCACGCCGGCGTACGGCTCGAGGTTTATGGCGTGGACAAGTTCCCGCGGATGACCGACTACGTCGTACCGGCCGGCGTGCGGATCGCCGACGCCGACCGGGTCCGGCTCGGCGCCTATCTCGCGGTCGGCACCACCGTCATGCACGAGGGCTTCGTCAACTTCAACGCCGGAACCCTCGGTACGTCGATGGTTGAGGGCCGACTCTCGGCCGGCGTGGTCGTCGGCGACGGCACCGACGTCGGTGGTGGTTCCTCGATCATCGGGACGCTGTCCGGTGGTGGCCAGATCCAGGTGTCGCTCGGCGAGCGCTGCCTGCTCGGCGCAAACGCCGGCATCGGCATCCCGCTCGGTGACGAGTGCGTCGTCGAGGCCGGCTGTTACATCACCGCTGGTGTCAAGCTGCTGCTCCCCGACGGGCAGGTCGTTAAGGCACGGGATCTGGCCGGGGTCAGCAACATGCTGTTCTGGCGCAACAGCACGACCGGCGCGCTCGAAGCACGGCCGCGCAGCGGCTCGTGGGGCGGTCTGAACGCCGCACTCCACGCGCAGTGACGGCCACGCCACTCGCGCTCCCGGCTAGCCCCCACCGTTGTGTCAGAAGCACTGGGCGCGCGAGCGCCCGGTGCTTCTGACACGTTCCAACCCCCGAGCCTGGCCGGCGATTGCCAGAAGGGCTAGGAAACCTCGCGGAGCCGGCCGGTCTCGACATCCAGGATGAAGCCACGGATCTGGTCGGTGTGGGGGACGAACTTCGAGGACTTGATCCGCTCGATCGAGCTCCGGACGTCTGCATCGATGTCGGTGAACGACTCGGCGGCCCATCCCGGCTCCTCGCCGGTGTCGGCCTTGATGCTGCTCGCGAAGTCCTGGTCATTGAACGTCAGCATGCCGCAGTCGCTGTGGTGGACCAGCACGATCTCCCGGGTGCCGAGCAGCCGTTGGCTGATCGCGAGGGAGCGGATCACGTCGTCGGTGACGACGCCACCGGCGTTGCGGAGGAGGTGCACGTCGCCCTCATGCAGGCCGAGCGCGCCGTAGAGGTTGACCCTGGCGTCCATGCAGGCGAGTACGGCGGCGGGCTTGGCGGGCGCCATCGGCCACGGACCTGGGAAGTTCGCGGCGTAGTTCTCGTTGTTGGCCACCAGCTCGTCAGTGACGGACATCGGTTTACCTCTCTCGATCGTCGGTCTAATAGTTGAGTAACTAACTAGGCTTAATCGACCCTACTGCGCTTCAAGGCAGGCGCCCGAACAGCCGACGTAAAGCGAATGGGCCGTCGCTGGACATCGCGCGCGCTCGTTGCGGGGGTCGTGGCCGCGACGGCGTGCCTGCTCGCTGTGCCATCCGCGGACGCGGCGGTGACCTTCACGGTCTATTCGTCCTTTCCCAGCACGATGGCCGTCGGCGCCACCGGCCTGGCCGGGCAGCTGACCATCGCCAACAACTCGACTTCGCCTGAGGGCACCAGCACGGTCACGCTGACGGCGATTGACCTGGTCCCCTCATGTGGCTCCACAACGGCTCCGGGCGGGGTCTGCCAGTCCGCCGACCCCGGCGTGTTCCAAGTGGGTGCGGCCGGCACCGGCGAGGCCGGCACCGGCTGCCCCGGGACCACCTTCACGACCTCGATCGTAGATAGCACCACCGGCGAGGTCTCCTTCACGCCCACTACTACCGTGACCCTCGCCGCCAACGGCCCGCCGACAGCGCAGTGCGTGATCGACTTCACCTTCAGCGTGCTCAAGGCACCCAGCAAAGACGCCAGCACCAGCGCACCCGGGCTGCAGACCGCGCAGATCTCATCCGCCAGTGGCACCGCGACGAGCGATTCTGCGACCGGGCTCTCGACGACCAGCGCGGTCACCACCGTCACGAAGGCCGTCACCGCGCTCAGCGCGCAAGCATCCGGCAGTACCACGCTGGGCAACTCGATCTCCGACTCCGCAACACTCTCGGGGGGCTCGAGCCCCACCGGAACAATGACGTTCAAGGCGTACGGCGCCGACGACGCCACTTGCACCCAGCCAGCGGTGGCCACCGTGACGGCGACCGTGTCGGGCAACGGCGGCTACTCGTCCGGGCCGTTCACTCCGACGTCGATCGGCACTTACCACTGGATCGCGTCGTACGGCGGTGACGCCAAGAATGCCACCGCCGGCCCCACCAGCTGCACCGCCACGGGCAGCTCCGTCGTGGTGACCCAGGCGGTTACGACCCTCACCGCGCGAGCCTCGGGGGCGGTCGGGCTCGGCGGCGTGCTGACCGACTCCGCAACACTGGCGGGTGGCGTCGGCGCGAGCGGGACCGTCACCTTTCACGCCTACGGCCCGGACGACGCCAGCTGCGGTGATGCCGCGGCCTACACCTCAACCGCCCTCGTCAACGGCAACGGCACGTTGAGCTCGGGTTCGTTCACACCGACCCGCGCCGGTACGTACCGCTGGACAGCGACGTACGGCGGTGATCCGAACAACCTGAGCTCGACCACCAACTGCAACGACGCCAACCAGTCAGCGACGGTCCTCACGACGACCCCGACCACTATCTCCACCCAGGCGTCGGCGACCGTCGTCGTGGGCGGTCAGATCTCGGACACCGCGACGCTGTCAGGTGGCGCGAGCCCGACCGGAACCATCACGTTTGACGGCTACGCCCCGGGCGACACCAGCTGCTCGAACACCCCCGCGTTCACCGCCACCAAGAATGTCGCCGGCAACGGCACCGTCAGCTCGGGCACGTTCACCGCCGCGACCGCCGGCACTTACCGCTGGACCGCCACCTACAGCGGCGACACCAACAACGCGCCCTCATCGACCAGCTGCAACGACGCCCACAGCACCACGGTCGTCAGCCAGGCGACACCCACCACCACCAACCAAGCCTCCGGCACGGTCTCGGTGGGGAACACGGTCTCGGACACCGCGACGCTGTCCGGCGGCGCGAACCCAACCGGAACCGTCACCTTCGACCTCTACGGCTCGGGCGACACCAGCTGCTCGAAGACCCCCGCGTTCACCGCCAGCAAGAACGTCACCGGCAACGGCACGGTCAGCTCGGGGACGTTCACCGCCGCGACCGCCGGCACCTATCGCTGGACCGCGGCCTACAGCGGCGACACCAACAACGCGGGCTCCGCCACGAGCTGCAATTCCGCACACAGCACCACGACCGTCAGCCAGGCGACACCCACCATCACCAACCAAGGCTCTGGCACGGTCTCGGTGGGGAGCACGGTCTCGGACACCGCGACGCTGTCTGGCGGCGCGAACCCAACCGGAACCGTCACCTTCGACCTCTACGGCCCGAACGACGCCTCCTGCTCGACCACGCCGGTGTTCAGCGCCACCAAGAACGTTGCGGGCAACGGCGACCTGAGCTCGGGCACCTTCGCGCCGACAACGCCCGGCACCTACCGCTGGATCGCGACTTACGGCGGCGACTACAGCAACGCCGGCTCCGCCACCAACTGCACCGACCCCGACGGATCGGTGACGGTCTTGGCGCCGTCGGTCACCTCACTCACGTCGCAAGCCACCGCCACCGTCACGCTGGGAAGCCCGATCTCAGACACTGCTTCGCTCGCCGGCGGCAGCAATCCCACCGGCAAGGTCACCTTCGATGCCTACGGCCCTGGTGACGGCAGCTGCGCTCAGGCACCGGCCTTCACCTCGAGCGCCTCGGTCTCGGGTGACGGCGACTATCCGTCCGGGTCCTTCACCGCTACCGTGCCCGGCACCTACCGCTGGGTCGCGGCGTACGGCGGCGACGCCGACAACGATGCGTCGGCGTCGGGCTGCAACGACCCAGGTGTCACGAGCGTCGTCAGCCCGGCAACCAGCACGGTTGCCCTCACGATGTCCGCCTCGACCTCGACGTACGGCGATGAGCGGGCCGAGCTGTTGTCGGTCACAGTGCCCGCAACCTCCTCCGATGCGGCCCCGACCGGCACGGTCAAGGTCAGCGAGTCCGCAACCACGCTGTGCTCGCTCACGTTGAACGCGGGCAGCGGCTCCTGCCGGCTCGCCAACACCCAGCTTCACGCCGGCAGCTATCACCTAGTCGCCTCATTCGCCGGCGACGCCGCCTCAAGCGCCTCGACCTCGGCCTCGAAGCGCCTGGAGATCGCCAGGGCGAAAGCGACGCTCGCCCTCACGCTGTCCCATGTCAAGCTCCGGTTCGGTCACGAGCAGGTAGAGCGGCTGTCGGTCACGACGAGCGGAACCGTCCTCATCGGCCACGTGACCATCAGGGCCGGCGCCAAGACGCTCTGCACGATCTCGCTCGCGGCAGGCAAGGGCAGCTGCCGGTTGACGAAGGACAAGCTGCGGCCCGGAAAGCACCCGCTGGTCGCGCACTACAACGGTAGCGCCAACCTCACTGCATCGACCTCAGCCAAGAAATCGGTCACGGTCCACAAACGCTCCCGGCCCCAACCGAAGTAGCACACAACGTCGCCCGCCATGCCGGGTTCCTACGCTCGCAGGCTCAACTCGCGCGCGAGCTTCGATCACGCTGTGCGCTACATCGGTCGTAGCGCAGCGTCAATCAATTGACGGCGGCGCCGAGGCGCGCGACCGCCGTGGCGATCCGCTCGTCGGTCGCGGTCAACGCGAACCGGACGTGCTGCGCACCCCCGACGCCGTAGAACGCCCCCGGCGCGACCAGGATGCCGAGCCCGCAGAGCCGGCCGACGGTGTCCCAGCAGGACTCGTTGCGGCTGGCCCACAGATACAGTCCCGCCTCGGAGTCGTCGACCTCGAAGCCCGCCGCCTGCAACGCGGCAAGCAACGAGGTACGACGGGCGGCGTAGCGCGAGCGCTGCTCGATGACGTGGTCATCGTCGCCGAGTGCCGCGATCATCGCCGCCTGCACCGGTCCGGGCACGATCATGCCGAGGTGCTTGCGCACGTCTCGCAGCGCCGAGATCACCGTCGGGTCGCCGGCAACGAAACCGGCGCGATAGCCGGCGAGATTGGAGCGCTTGGACAACGAATGCACCGCAAGCAGGCCTCGGTGGTCACCGTCACAGACTTCCGGTGACAACACCGAGGCGGGTCGCTCGTCGCCGTAGTAGATGTCGGCGTAGCACTCGTCGCTGGCGAGAAGCGTGCCTCGCTCGCGCGCCCACGCGACCAGCTTGCGCAGATGATCGACCGGCAGCACCCGGCCGGTCGGGTTCGACGGCGAGTTGATCCACAGCACGTCAAGACGCTGCGGGCCGACCGACAGCGTCGAGTCGACCGCCATCGCACTGGCGCCGACGAACTGAGCGCCGACGGCGTACGTCGGGTAGGCAAGCGCGGGGTAGCCGACGCTGCGGCTCTCGAGCAAGGTCGGAAGCCAGGCGATCAGCTCCTTGGTGCCGATGACCGGCAGCACCTCATCGGGCGCCAGCGTGGCGCCGAACCGGCGCGAGAGCCAGCCGGCAATGGCCTCGCGGAGCGCGACGGAGCCGGCGGTCAGCGGATAGCCGGGTGAGTCGGCCGCGTCGGCGAGCGCCCGGGTGATGATCGCCGGCGTCGGGTCGACCGGGGTGCCGATCGACAGGTCGACGATCCCGTCCGGATGGGCTCGCGCGATCTCTGCCTGGGGCGCGAGGGTGTCCCAGGGGAAATCGGGAAGGGCTCTCACCCCTCCGCTTTTTCACCCATCGGAGGCAATGCCGCGACGAACGGATGGTCCTTGTCGATCTTGCCGGTCTTGGATGCGCCGCCCGGCGAGCCGAGATCGTCGAAGAACTCGACGTTGGCCTTGTAGTAGTCCTTCCACTGCTCAGGCGTGTCGTCTTCGTAGAAGATCGCCTCGACCGGGCAGACCGGCTCGCACGCACCGCAGTCCACGCATTCGTCAGGGTGGATGTAGAGCATCCGGTTGCCCTCGTAGATGCAGTCGACGGGGCATTCCTCGATGCACGACTTGTCGAGCAGATCAACGCACGGCTCGGCGATGACGTAGGTCACGGTTCCAATCCTCCCTGATGGTGACTTCTAGTATCGCGATCACAACAGCCTGATGCGAACCCGGGAGTCGTCTGTGGCGTTCATGCCGCCTGACCAGCTCGCCGTTGGGACCACCGTCACACTCCGCGTGGAGACACCGGTCGGCCCGATCGGCGTCGTCGGCGTGCTCGTCGGTGTCGAAGCTGACACCTGGTCAGTACGCCGCCGCGACGGCTCGACCAGCATCCTCAACGTCGCCTCAATCACCGCCTGCCGAGTCGTCCCGCCGCCACGCTCGACGCTGGCAAGCGTCGACGAGGTGGAGCGAATGGGCGCGCTGGGCTGGCGCGGCCTCGACCAGTGCACGCTCGGCGAGTGGCTGCTCCGAGCCAGCAGCGGCTTCACCAGCCGGGGCAACTCGGCCCTCGCGCTCGGCGATCCCGGGACCGATCTCGAACCTGCGATCGACCAGGTCGAGCAGTGGTACACCGAACGCGGGTTGCCCGCCCGGATCCAGCTCACCAGCCGCGACGCGCCGGCCGGGCTCTCGGACGCGCTCGACCGGCGCGGCTGGACGACATCGCCGACGGTGCACACAATGACCGCCGAGCTGGGTCATGTGCTGCGCGCGGCGACCGCAACGACCGACCTCGACGTGCGGGTCGACGAGACCCCGGATGCCGGCTGGATCTCCTGCTACGCGCGCGTCACCGACGCACTGCTGCCGACCGCGCGGGCGATCCTCACCAACCACCCGGCCGCGACGTTCGCCTCGGTACGGCGGGATGGCAAGAGCGTTGCAGTCGCGAGAGCCGCGGTCGATGATCGCTGGGCTGGCCTGTTCGCGGTCGAGGTGATGCCCGAGCACCGCGGACACGGGCTCGGCGAGGTGGTGAGCGCTGCGGCGCTGCGCGCGGCCGGGCAGCGCGGCGGCCGTCGTAGCTATCTGCAGGTCAGCACAGACAATGCGGCGGCGATCAGGTTGTACGAACGGCTCGGCTACACCGTCCACCACGACTACCTCTACCGCGAGATGGCCACCGGCTAGCTACTTCTTCTTGTGGTGCTTGTGGACCGGGACCGGCTTGAGCGAGTTGCCCTTGCCGATCGAGGAACAGCCGTTGACGAACGGGGTCCCGGCGAATCGCGCCTGCAGGAACTCCAGCGCTGCCGGCTCGAACTCCAGCGCCGCTTCGGTGTGGTCGGCACCCTGATAGGTCGAGAACTGCACCGGCACACCCTGGGTGCAGTACTCATGGGCGAGTCCCTCGACGTCCTTGGTCACCATCACGCCGTCACCGGTGCCGTCGGAGTCGCCGACACCCATGAACAGCGGGCCCTTCGGGTGACCCTTGGTGCTGCCCATCAGGAGCCGGTTGGCGATCCGGGCAAACGCCGGGATCGCGAAGAAGTGCTTGTAGCGCGGCCTGAGCAGCGACTTGATCTTCAGGCCCGGGTAGTTGCCGAGGAACGCGCCGATGCACTCGTGGCGCACCTGTTTGGTGATCCGCTTGCCCTTCGCCGACAGGTACGGCGCCAGCTTCATGTCGAAGGCGCGGGTCAGCGAGACGAGTACGGCGGGAATGACGCCCGACCAGTCCTTGGAGCCGTTGATGTAGTTGGTGTTGTGAGCGAAGTCGACCGGGATCCCGCCCTCGGCGACACCGACGATGTTGAGCCCTGGCGCGTAGTGCGGCGCGAGCTCGCTGGCCCAATCCGCAGCGATCGCGCCGCCGCTGTAGCCGCTCAGCGCGACCTTGGTGCTGTGCGCAAGCTTGAGGTCCGACTCGGTCGCGCGGATGCCGTCGAGGGTCGCGGAGCCTGACTCCTGCCCGGCCGCCCAGTCGAGCTTCTCGCCTTCGTAGTCCGGGATGGTGACGATGTAGCCCTGGGTGAGGTAGCTCCCGATCAGGAGCTCTTCCTCGTTGGCCTGCGACTGGTTCGTCGAGCCAGGGTCGCCGCCGGCGAGGGTGTAGCTCGGGTCGCACTGGGAGCCGAGCGCGTCGTAGAAGCTCAGATAGGTCAGGATGCGCGGCGCGACCGTGGCAGTCGGCGGCTTGAGCACGGTCGTCACCGTGACTGCCGGCTTGCCGCGCTCGTTCCGGGTCCGGTAGAGCAGCTGGTCGGCGCTGATCGGCGACGAGCTGCCGTTGATCGCCACCTTTACCACGCGCTTGTTCAGCACCGTCCCTGGCGCGATCTTCGCGAGTGGCTTATGACCGGTGTAGGTGTAGAACGGGTCCTTCGTCGGCAGAGCCCGACCGGCGGCCGCGCCTACTGGCGAGGAGCCCAGCAGGGTGGCGGAGCCGACCAACAGAATTCCGACGAACAGGCACGATCGACGTATCAGCATGCGGTATCTCTACCACCCAGCGCGGAATTTACGCCCGAGTGTCCTGGGCCAGTAGCGGCCGCGCGGCCGCCACCACAGCGTCGAGCTGGATCGTGAGCACTGCGACGTCGTCGCGCAGCCGCTCCGGGCTGAGGTTGGTCAGCAACAGGTCGCACACCGACGCGGCATCAGCGCCGGCTGGGGCCGCCGCGACCTGCGCCCCGAGCCGCGCCAGAGACGTGGTGAGGGACTCACCCGGCACCTCGATCAGCCCGTCGGTGAACAGCAGCAAGGTCGAGCCGGCCGACAACACAACCGCGCCCTGCGGCCGGACGGCGCCGGCCTGGCTCGGCGCGCCGAGCAGGAGCGACGGCGCCGCACTGAGGTCGCGCACCGAACCGTCCGG
Organism: Mycobacteriales bacterium; assembly: GCA_036268295.1. Classification (GTDB taxonomy): domain Bacteria; phylum Actinomycetota; class Actinomycetes; order JAFAQI01; family JAFAQI01; genus DATAUK01. The sequence continues at coordinate 78,341 of DATAUK010000042.1, forward strand.
GTCGCGCACGAACGGCGGCAGATGCCCGGCGTTGGCGAAGGTCAACGTCCGCCCGCCCGAATCGTCGGGGGCGCTCAGGACGCCGTAGAACACCGTGACGAGATCGCTGATCCTGAAGTTGGCGATGAAACCGTCGAGTCTGTCCAGCACCTCGTTGGGCGGCGCACCGCTCCACCCGTAGGCGCGCAGCGAGGACTGCACCTTGGCCATCGCGGCGGCCGCGGCAACGTCATGACCGACGACATCGCCGATCACGAGCCCGATCCGGCCGTCCGCAAGCTCGAACACGTCGAACCAGTCGCCGCCGATCTCCTGATGAAGCGCGGCAGGAAGGTAGCGCGCCGCCAGATCGAGTCCCGGCAGCGTGGGGAGCGAGGGCAGCAGGCTTCGCTGCAACGTCTCCGCAACCCGATGCTCGCTGTCATAAAGCGCCACGGCGCTGCGACGACGACGGCTTTCCACCTCGGTCACGAGCCCCACGAGCAGCGCGAGGCAGATGCCACCGGCGAGCACGATCCACGGCGCATCCTCGGTCGCCGTCCCCACGAGCGGGCTCGCCGCGGAGGCCTGCAACGTCCAGGTCGCCGCGCCGGCCGGCAGTGGCTGGGTGCGGACCTGGCCTTTGAGCGGCAGTGCAGTCGTTGTTTCGGCGAGCACCTCGCTGCGAGCCGGTCGCGGCGAGTCGTAGATGACGACGTTGAGCTCGCTGAATGGGGCCGTCTTGGCCGATCGCGGCGCGCCGATCGGCCCGAGCGGGTCCTCTCGATAGAGCACGGTCCCCGCTGGCGCGACAGGCGGACCTAGGGCGAAGCCGAGTGAGCGCTTGGCGCCACTGCCGATCACCCCAGTCGGGACGATTTGCGGGTTGGTCAGGGCGGTCTGAAACGCGGCCGCGCGAACGCCGGAAAGCATCTCGCCCGGGCGCAGCCCTGGTCCCTTGGCCATCACGACCACGTAGCCGCTGTCCGCCTTTCGGACCAACGCGAACGTCGAGTTCGCCGATGTCCCGACCTCAGCTGCCGCACTGGCCTGACCGAACGCCGACGCGGACTGGTTGGTGGCTCGTAGCACTCCCCCAAGTACGTCCAGCGGCCCCGGCAACGAGCTGATCGACGACGTCAGCACCAAGCCGATCTCGTTGGTCCGCTCTTTGAGTAGCCGGGACTCCTGATCCTTCACCGCCGCCCTGGCGGCGACCGCGCCGACCACCGTGATGATCACCATGACCGCAAGGACGGCCAGGCTGAGACCACGGACGCCGCGCCTCACGGCAGGTCGCCCGGGGATGGCTCGAGGGAGTAGGACCACGACCGTGACGCCAGGCCGGAAATCTGGCGAACCACCTCGTCGGTGTACCAACGCCGGAACCGCTTGACCACCGGTGTCGACGGCGGGGTGAGCAGATCGCCGCGGGCGCAGAACGCGTCCACCTCGTTAAGCGCAGCGGCGACGGCAAGCACGCGGTCCTGTGAGCCGGCGGGAAACAACATGACGACGTCGACGGTCCGCTGGCCCGAGCGCCGCGCCGCCTCGACCTGCGCGCGGCGCTGCTCGTTGCCGACTCCGAACTGCTCTGCCAGGCTGGCCGCCAGCTCCATCAGCCGGGGCGAGACCTTCGTGCTCCGGCGGGCTCGAAGCAGCAGCGCGAACTCACGCATCAACGCGTCATGGTGCTCCTCGGCAGCCAGATAGACCGCCACCGGAAGCGCGCTGAGACAGACCGTCATCTGTGGCCCGCCGGCGCTGCCGGGCGGGGCAGCCGCCGGACCGTCGATCGCGGGCCAGGCATCGTCGTCGTCGTCGAAGGCGTCAAGCAGGTCATCAGCCGATGCCGTTGAGGCCTGGCGCGGGACACCGTCAAGGACGCGAAACCACACCGCCTTGCGACGACCGTCGCCCCGCACGCCCCACGCATCCGAGAGCGCCTCGACGAGCCGGAGACCGCGACCGGTCGCCGCCTCGGCGCCGTACGTCTTGACGATGGGCTTCGTCGGATTCCGGTCGGTCACCTCAACGGTGATCCCATTAGCCGTTATCTGCGCCGACACCTCGACCACGTCGTTGGTGTGGAGGATCGCGTTGGTGACCAGCTCGGAGGCGAGCAGTTGTACGGTTTCGATTCCATCCGGCGACCAGTCCGGCAGCCGAGCCTTCAACCACGCCCGGGCACGACCGGCGGCGCTGGGGTCGGCCAGCAGCTCAAGTCGACCCGACTCGGACTCAGCCATCCGCCGATATCACCTCTGCATGGTCCCTTGGCACCCGCGCTACTTGATACAACCTGAACTTAACGTGTATTAATCGCACGGACTAAGATTGATCAACCAAAGCAATCGTTTTCGAGACCCGGACCGCGACGGCTTCGCCACCACCGAGAGCACATGAAGGGCTGCGCGCGATGAAATTTGGTCTCGCGGTCGATGAGAGCCGATCCCCGTTCGCCGTCGTGGCGGTGACCGGCGAGATCGATGTCGCCACTGCCCCGAGCCTGCAGGCGAAACTGGTCGAGCTGGTCACGGCCGGGAAGGTCGATCTGATCGTCGACCTGCAAGGCGTCGACTTCCTCGACAGCACCGGTCTCGGGGTCCTGGTCAGCACCGTCAAGCGCGCCCGTAGCGGCGGTGGAGACCTGTCGCTGGTCTGCACCCACCCCAATCTGCTGAAAGTCTTCGAGATCACCGGACTGACGAAGGTGTTCGCCATCAACGAGACCCTGGACGCAGCAGTCGCCGAGCGACCTGGCTCAATCCCCGGCTGACTCGGGTTCGAGGTCGAGCTGCCACTCGGTCCAGGACTCCATCGGGCGGTAGCCGAGCCGCTCGTTCACGCCGACGATGTAGGCGTTCTCATCGGCGTTCCAGGTGTTGAGATAGCGGACCTCAGGCAGTTGGCGCCGGACTTCGTCGAGGTTGGCGAGCTTCAGCCGCATCCCGAGCCGGTGGCCGCGATGCTCACCACGCACGATGGTGCTCCACTGGAAGCCGATCGGGAGATCCTCCTTGGCCAGCGCAAGGTCGCTGAATCCGATCAGTTTGCCGCTGCGATCCTCGACGGCGCCAACGCTGAGATGGATCCGGCCTCGATCGATGATTGACTGCTCACGCTCGAGATAGCGCGCAGCGTCCCAATTCTCGGGCTCGAGGTCCAGCTCGCCCTGCGGCGGGTCGGTGCTCATCAACGCCTGGAGCTCGGCCATGTCCTCGACGTACTCGGCGGGGGTGTGATCACCCCAGGCGACCAGCGAGTATCCGGCCGATGCCGCAACCGATGCGGTTCGTAGCGGCTCGAGATCGGAGTCCGAGATCGCGTCGAGCTCGAGCAGCCGACGCGTCTCCGCGTGCATCGGGTGGGCGCCGAAGGATCTCGCCAGCGCCTCACCGGGCGAGGGCGACGTGGTCCTGGTCGCCGCAGCCACCTCGCACAGCACCCGGGTGCGACCCAGGCCGCGCGCGATCTCCAGCAGGCCGCCCGCGGCGACTCGCCCGTAGCCGCGACCACGATGATCGGGATGCACGTCGAGCCCGAGGTTCGCGATCGTCAAGTTGTCGTGCAACGGGCATCGCGTCGATGCGGCGACGACGGGCTTGCCATCGATCTGCGCGATAAACAGGTCGGTCTGCTCGCCGCCGACCGGCCCGCTCAGCAGAACTCGGCTGTCGGCCACCGACGGCGCGGGCAACGCCACGAAGTCCGCCCCGAGGCTGGCGGCGAGAACCGACCGCCAGGCGGCAAGCCCCGCTTCATCGACGACCTTGGTGAGCTCCACCGCACGGTCGTATCAGGTAAGGCTTCGCAGCACCACCGGGTTTGTGCCCGCTGAATTCGCGGGTCAGGTTTGATCGACCCGTAACGTCAGGCGGTGAGTGAGTCGCGGCGCGGGACGATCTACGGGATCGCGGCGTACCTGATCTGGGGCCTGTTCCCACTGTTCTGGCCACTGCTGGAGCCGGCCGGAGCGCTCGAGATCCTCGCGCACCGGGTGGTCTGGTCACTGGTTGTGGTCGCCGGCTTGCTGCTCCTGTCCGGCAACGCCTGGCGCCGGCTGCCCCGCACCGGCCGGCCGCTGCGCCTGCTCACTCTCGCGGCAGCCTTGGTCGCGATCAACTGGGGTCTCTACATCTGGGGCGTCAACCACCACCACGTCGTGGAGACCTCGCTCGGCTACTTCGTGAACCCGCTGGTGACCGTCGCGCTCAGCGTGCTCGTCCTGGGCGAACGGCTGCGCCGGCTGCAATGGCTTGCCGTGGCCGTCGCCGCAGCGGGTGTGATCGTGTTGACCGTCCAGGCGGGGCGGCCACCGTGGATCGCCCTCGCGCTCGCCTGCACGTTCGGCACGTACGGCCTGATCAAAAAGGTGGTCGGCGTCGAGCCGGTCGCCGGGCTCGTCGTCGAGACGGCGGTCCTGATGCCGATCGCGCTGGGCTACCTCATCGTGATCGGGATCAGCGGCACCGGGACCTTCAGCTCTCACGGCGCCGGTCACTCGCTGCTGCTAGCCGCCGCCGGGCCGGTCACCGCGTTGCCGTTGCTGGCTTTCGCCGCGGCGTCGTCGCGAGTGCCGTTGTCGCGGATGGGGCTGCTGCAATACCTCACGCCGTGCATCCAGTTCCTGATCGGAGTGCTGGTCCGTCACGAGCCGCTCGGCCCGGTTCGGCTGATCGGCTTCCTGCTGGTCTGGATCGCGCTCGCGGTCTTCACCGTCGACTCGACCTCGTCGCGGCGACGCGGTCAGGTCGGCGAGCCGGCGGCTCAGCCGCTGCCGGCAGGTCTCTGAGGCGCGACGCCCTGAGGTCGCTAGGAGCCGGCGGGTGCGTGGACGCCGGCCAGCCGGGCGTTGTCGATGACCAGCGCCGCCGGGCCGTCGATCAGCCGCAGCGTGGCGAGCGCGGTCTCTCCGAACGCATTCTTCAGACCGCTCGACAGCGCGACCAGGCCGATGACGTGGCCGCCATGACCCTTCAGCGGCATCGACAGGAAGGTCGCCATGCTGCGGTCGTCCTCGTCGCCGAGCAGCCCGTTCGGATCTGCCAGCCGGAGCTCGAGATCAGCCGCCGACACCGACAGGCCCGAGACCGCGGCAAGCGCATCGACCGCGGCGTTGAGCATGCCGGAGTATTGCGCCTGTGACGTCTCGTGCGCGACGGCGACATAGGCGGTCCGCTCTTCGACCAGCAGCACTGAGGCGAGGTCGTAGTCGACGAAGCCCTTCAGTACGTCGAGCACGCCGGCGAGGGTCTGCTCGAAGCCGTGGGTGGTGGCGGCGAGGGAGGTGACCTCGGCGGCCACCGAGGTCTCGAACAGCTTGCGGTCGAGCAGGTCGCACACCCGCGACAGCACGTCGTCATCGGTCAGCTCGACCGGCTCGGGTCGCAGGAATGCGCGGCCACCAAGAGCATCGGCGGCGGCGTCGATGACCTCGCGCACGGCGGCCACCAGCTGCGGCGCCTCGAAGTCCTTGGTGAAGTAACGATCCGCACCGGTCTGCGCACCCCAGTACCGGTCGCTGGCGCCGTCGAGTGAGGTCAGCAGGATGATCGGGATGTCCGCGGTCTGCCAGTCGTCCTTGAGCAGCCGGGCAGCGACGTAGCCGGAGACACGCGGCATCTGGACGTCGAGCACGACGACGTCGGGCATGGTCCGGAACACTTGCTGCACCGCAGAGACGCCATCCTCGGCGGGGACGATGTCGAACCCCTCCTTGGTCAGGACGGACGTCAGGATGCGACGCAGGGTCGGGCTGTCGTCGGCTACGACCACGCTGGGCATATCGGCTGCTCCTCTATCGGCCGACGAGGCGGCGCACCGTCTCGACGAGCTGTTCCTGGTCGAACTCGGTCTTCAGCAAGTACGCACTCGCGCCGGCATCGAGCCCGGCACGCTGGTCGTCGTCACTACCTCGGCTGGTCATGATCACGACGGGAACCTGTTCCCAGCCTTTGGTTCGGCGGATGGTGCGGGTCAGCGCGAAGCCGTCCATGCCCGGCATCTCCACATCGGAGAGCACGAGATCGGCGGGCTCGTCGACGAGGCGCGCCGCGCCCTCAGCTCCGTCAACGGCGGTGGTGACGTCGTACCCCGCGCTCTCGAGGATTGCTCGTTGCAGTTCGCGCACCCCGACGGAGTCCTCGACGACCAGCACCCTGGCGCGACGTTGGGCCGCAGCCTCAACCGGGCCGGCCGGTGCAAACATTGCGGAGTACGACGCGGACCCGCGCTCGGAGCTCTCCTCGCCGAGCTCACGAAGATCGACCAGACACACGACGCTGCCGTCACCGTCGATCGTGGCGCCGCTGATGACCGGCGGGCGGCCGAGGAACGGACCGAGGTCCTTCACCACGAGTTCGCGCTCGCCGTCGAGCACGTCGACGGCCCACGCGACCTGCCGCTCGCCGTGACGCACGACGACCGCAGCCGTCGGTGAACGTGGTGTGTCGATCCCCAGCGCATCGCCGAGGTCGAGCAATGGCAGCGTCTCGCCGTGGCGGATCACGACCGGGTTGCCCGCCAGCGAATGAACCTCCGCGCTCTTCAGCGACAACGACTCGACGATGCCAGGCACCGGCAACGCAAATCGTTCGCCGCCCAGCCGAGCCATGAGGCAACGAAGGACACCGAGGGTGACCGGAAGGGTGAGCACGAACGTCGTGCCACGAGGTGACGACGTCAGCTCGACCAGACCGCCGAGACCTTCGACCGCACCGCGGACCACGTCGAGACCGATGCCACGGCCTGAGGTCTCGGTGATCTCATCGGCCATCGTGAAGCCGGGCATGAACAGCAGGTTGTGCAGCGCTTGCCCGCTCAGCG
>DATAUK010000043.1:0-32162 GCA_036268295.1 Mycobacteriales bacterium
TTCACCGCCCAGTCGCGTCGGGTGATGTCGGGGATCACGACGTGCAGCCGGCTGCCGTCCGGCAGCATCGCGTCGACGAACGGGGTGCTCAGATCGACCCGGCGCCCGGAGGGTTTCAGCATCCGCTCGACCAGATCGCGGACCTCGTCCGGTCGCAGGATCGTGGTCGACAGCTCGCTGCGGCCGCGTCGCGCGATGAAGACGCGGCCAGGGGCGTTGATCCAGATCTCCTCGACCAGCGGATCGTCGAGGTAGGGCTGCAACGCACCGAAGCCGGCAACCGCGTCATAGACCTGACGGGCGACCTCAGCCGGGTCGACCAACGACGGCATCGAGCCGGTCAGCGAGCGGTCGTCGTAGTCGGCAATGACGTCGTCGACCAGGCTGCGGACAGCGCCGACATCACTCGCCGGATCGAGGCCCCGGCGGCGCACCAGCTCGCGCACCTCGTGCTCGACAACCCCGACCGCATCCACGTCGACACCTCGCCCAATCGCTCGCGAATCCCTTTATCCGCAAGCGGTAGAGCGCGCACGCTACGGCCGTCGCGCGATCACCACAACGCCGAATTTCCGATCTGTGGATAACCAGGCCGGCAGCCAGCAGGAATCAGTCCGTTGGCTTCTGCTCATGCACTCGCGAACGTCGGCTACTTGTCGGTGGTCACCGACCGGAGCTCCTCCAGGGTCTCGTCCATCAGTCGTCGGAAGGCTGTCGGATCATCCTGATCGTGCTCGGCTGGGAACCGAGGCACCCCGGCTGGGTCGAGGACGTCACGACCGGGCACTACTTCGGCTGACTCGATTTGTGGCTTCGCCGAAGCGCATTATCGAAGGATGAATCTGCGCATCAAGGGCCGAGACCTGCCGGGATCCCGCTGCGGCCCGGGACCGGACGCGCCGGGTGGGCATGGCGGCCTGCGAGTCGGCGTGCAGCGCCGCGGTGACGCGATGCAGGTTCTCGATCCGGTCGCGGGAGACGCCGCTGCGGCGGAGTGGACGGTTGAGTGCGCCGTCCGCGAAACTGCGTACGGCCTCGACTTCACCGGTCCCTACGTCCAGGGCCCGCCGGGTCAGCGCTTCATCTATCTGTCGTGGCTCAGCGACCACGGGCCAGGCCCGCTCGGCATGTTCCGGCGCGGCAAGATCCGGCTGGACGCCCTCCCGGAGCCGGTGCTGCAGCACGCGATTTCCGGCGGCACAATCGAGGTAGAGGTCCGACTGACCGACGACAAGGGCAATCCCGCCTGCGCGACGATCGGTCCACCTGCGGTTGCCTGGCGGATCGGCTCGGACCAGTAGCCCGGTGGCTCCGCGTTCGCCTCGCCGTCAGAAACCTTGGCTAGCGTGAGCGACATGATCGGCACGGTTCTGGCAGTTGCGGTCACGGCGGCAGCGTTGGGGGTGACCGGTTCAGCGACCGGCCACTCGGGAACGGCGGCGCCCACGGCCCCGACATCGGTCAGGGCAGTTCGCCCGCTCGACGCGCAAGGGCACCTCGACCCGGCATACCGAGTCAAGCATCGCTACGGCAACGCGAACTGCGAGAGTGGCTCGCCCACCACCGGCAAGGCTTACCAGTGCTTCACTCCGCAGGCGCCACAAGGCATCTTCGACTCCTGCTGGGTCCAGGCCTCGCCCGGTCTGGTCGCCTGCCTGGTCAAGCCGTGGATGCACGACGTGGTGCAGCTGCACGTGACGCGCGGCTTCGACAACGCCCCGGGATTCCTGCACGTGCACGCGCCGTGGGGCCTGCGGATCGCGACGAACACCCGGTGCCTCGTCGATCTCGGCTCGGTGCATTCCGCGAATGGTCACCCGATCACCTATCGGTGCAACCACAAGACCGTCCTGACCGGGGCGATCGACCGGCACGGCGCGACTTGGCGGATCCTCGGCTATCGACGAATCGCGCAGAAGGGCAAGCCGTTGCGCTTCGTGTCGCTGGGCCAGGAACCGATCGCGGTGGCGTGGTCCGGCAAGCCGTCACGTCGCAGCCCGGGGCACTGAGTCAGGGACGCACCACTCCCGCCACACCACTCCACACCGGCAACACATCGACGTAGTGACCGGTGAACGGCGCGTTGAGCATCCACCCGGCGCCGAGATAGATCGCGACATGGAAGATCGGATGGCCGAACAGAATCAGGTCGCCAGGCAGCGCGTCGCGGGCCGGGATCAACCTGCCCTCGTTCCACTGGTCGCCACTGAAATGAGTCAGCCGTACGCCGGCGCGCGCATAGGACCGCATGACCAGCCCTGAGCAGTCGAACGTCGTCGGACCGGCGCCGCCCCATACATATGGCTGACCGAGCTCTTTGAGGGCGGCGCGCAGCGCCACCTCGCCGACCGTCGGACGGTGAAGACTCGGCAGCCGCGGGTCGACGTACCCGGCGTCGGGCTTGCGGAACTTGGCCGGCGTCACCCCACGGAACCGGGTCTCGATGCCAACGCCGGCCGAGCCGCCGACAGCGACCGAGTGGGTGAAGCGCTGCAAGGTATGAGTCGCGGTGATCGCGAAGTGCGACGGGCGATGACGTTCCAGGTGCGCCAGATGAAACGGGACCGGACCCATGACGGGCCGGGTGTCGACCGGCGCGAGTCGGTGATCAGCCGAGCGGGCCTTGGTGATCAGCGCGACGTCCGATGCCAACAGCATCGCCGCCGGCGATGATCGATGGATCGGACGTCTGAGTGCGCCGCTGCTCAGCGCCTGGGCCTCGACCGCGGCGGCGGCCAACCGCAGATCGGCGTCGTCGAGTGCCGCGGCCTGCCGGGACCGTCGCGGCGAGGTTGCATGCGCGGGCTCGAGCACCCCGACTGCTGCCGTCGCGAGCACAAGGCCGGCCGCGAGCAAGCGCAGTCGCCGCGATCGCGTCGGCACCCGTCCCGTCACCGCTCAAGCGTGCCAGGTGATCGCCAGTTGTCTACGAACGACGACAGATCGGCCGAGATCGTCGCGCCGATCACCGCGCCATCAAACTCCCGACCGCGCGTTGTCAGGGCTTAACAACCACGAAGCCGGTCGGAGCCGCCACAATGAGTGCACCAGGGGTGAACTGCTCGCGGAAGGTTTCGATGGATGCACTGACGGTCGGGGTCGTCAAGGAGACAACCCCCCGCGAACAACGGGTCGCACTCGACCCCGATGGAGTTGCCCGACTGGTCACCGCCGGCTGCGAGATCATCGTAGAAACCGGCGCGGGCGCAGCCGCCTGGTTCCCGGATCCGGCCTACATCGATGCCGGCGCGAAGATTGCGGCCGCCAGCGTCGTACGACGAGATGCCGCCGTGCTGCTGTCAGTGCGGCCGCCGGATGCCGAGGCTGCCAAGACGATGCGCAGCGGGCAGGTCGTCATCGGCCTGCTCGGACTGCTCAGCGATCCCGGCCTGGCCGGTGACCTGGCCGCTCGCCACGTCACCGCGATCAGCCTGGAGGGCCTGCCACGGACCTTGAGCCGGGCCCAGGGCATGGATGCGCTCACCTCACAGGCCAACGTTGCCGGCTATCGCAGCGTGCTGCTCGCGGCCGAGACGTTCGGCCGCTACCTCCCGATGATGGTCACCGCCGCCGGCACCGCGCGTCCGGCGGAGGTGCTGATCCTCGGCGCCGGGGTTGCCGGGCTCCAGGCCATCGGCACCGCTCGCCGGCTCGGCGCCGCGGTCAGTGCGTTCGACGTACGCCCCGACTCCAAGGTCGAAGTCGGATCGCTCGGCGCCCGGTTCCTCGAGATCGCGGCGATCACCTCGGCCGCCGGCGAGGGTGGCTACGCCAGAGCGCTGACCCCTGAAGAGCAGACCGCGCTTGCCGACGAGCTCGCCACTCACGTCGCCCGTCACAACATCGTCATCACCACCGCGCAGGTCCCCGGCCGCACCCCGCCGCTGCTGGTCACCGAGGCAGCGGTCGCAGCGATGAAAGCCGGCTCGGTCGTCGTCGATGCGGCCAGCAGTCCACTCGGCGGCAACGTCGCGGGGTCCCAGCCCGGCGAGGTCATCGTCACCGACAACGGCGTGACGGTGATCGGCGCGGACGATCTGCCATCGACGATGCCGACGAGCGCGTCGGCCGCCTACTCGCGCAACATCTCCGCGTTGTTACTCCACCTGCTCGTCGACGGTCAGCTCGTCATTGACCTCGCGGACGAGATCCAGGCCGGAGTGGTGATGACCCACGACGGCGCCGTCGTCCATCCAGCCGTCGTCGCACGCATCGACGCCGCAACAATGAGCGAGGGATCGCGGTGAGCGAAGCACTCTTGACCGACCTCAGCATCTTCGTCCTGAGCCTGCTGGTCGGCTTTGAGGTGATCAGCAAGGTCCCGGCGACGCTGCACACACCGCTGATGTCCGGCGCCAACGCGATCCACGGTGTCGTGCTGGTCGGCGCGATCCTGGCGGCCTCGACCGCGCACGACGCGGTGGGCTACATCCTCGCCTTCATCGCGCTGGCGTTCGCGACAGCGAACGTGGTCGGTGGGTACGTCGTCACCGACCGGATGCTGCAGATGTTCCGGCGCAGACCGGCCGCCACCAAACCGACCGACGCGCTGCCGGGTGGTGAGGCGTGAGCAACTTCACCACCGTGGTGCGCCTGGCCTACCTGGTCTCAGCGGTCTGCTTCGTGCTCGGCCTGCACCTGATGAACTCCCCCGCGAGGGCGCGGCGTGGCAACACGATCTCGGCCAGCGGAATGGCGCTCGCGATCATCGTGACGATCATCGACGTCGCCCACGTCGGCACTATCACCGGTCTCGGCTGGGCGGTCGTGGCGGCGGGTGTCGTGGTCGGTGGCGTCGCCGGGCTGGTCGGCGCGCGCGGCGTGAAGATGACCGACATGCCACAGCTGGTCAGCCTGTTCAACGCCGCAGGTGGCGGTGCGGCGGCTTTGGTGGCCATCACCGAGTTCGTCCGGATCGCGCAGCATCACTCACTTGATCTGTCGACTCGCACCTCGGTCGCGACCGTCCTCGATGTCGTCATCGGCGCCGTCACGTTCTCCGGCTCGTTGATTGCCGCGGGCAAGCTGCAGGGCATCGTCAACAGCGCCCCGGTGACCTTTCCCGCGGTCCGGCTTCTCAACGGCGTACTCGCCCTTGGCGCCGTCGCCGGCGGCGCGGTCCTGATCTGGGGTGACCACCGCTCGATCCTGGTGCTCGCGATCATCCTGGTGCTCGGACTGGTCTTCGGAGTCACGATGGTGATGCCGATCGGCGGCGCCGACATGCCGGTCGTGATCTCGCTGCTCAACGCCTTCACCGGCACGGCGGTGGCGATGGCCGGCTTCGTCATCGACAACAGCGTGCTGATCATCGCCGGAGCGCTGGTCGGGGCATCCGGCAGCATCCTGACCAAGCTGATGGCCACCGCGATGAACCGCTCGATCCGCAACATCATCGTCGGCGGCTTCGGCACCTCGGACGTCGCGACCGCAACGACTGCCGGCGCCGACCAGATCCGCGCGGTTGCCGCCGACGACGTCGCGCTGCAGCTCGCCTACGCCAGCAAGGTGATCTTCGTGCCGGGCTACGGTCTCGCCGTCGCGCAGGCACAGCACGAGATGGCAGCGCTCGCCGATCTGCTCGAGAAGCGAGGGGTCGACGTCTCCTACGCGATCCATCCGGTGGCCGGCCGGATGCCCGGGCACATGAACGTCCTGCTGGCCGAGGCCAACGTCCCCTATCCGTTGCTCAAGGAGATGGAAGAGATCAACCCCGAGTTCGGCCGCGCCGACATCGCGTTGGTCGTCGGCGCCAACGACGTCGTCAACCCGGCCGCGCGGCGGTCCGACTCGGTGATCTCAGGGATGCCGATCCTCGACGTCGACCATGCGAAGAACATCGTGGTGATGAAGCGGTCGATGGGGTACGGCTACGCCGGCATCGACAACGAGCTGTTCACCGATCCGAAGACCGGGATGTTTTTCGCGGACGCGAAAGACGGTCTGGCCACTCTGATCAGCGCCGTCAAGGCGCTCGTGGCCAGCTAGCAGGGCCGCGTCAGACCTTGTCCTCGGCGATCACGCGGAGCCGATCCGCGACCACCGTCTCGGTGTATCGCCGGCTCTCCGTGGCGTAGCGAACCGTCGCCACCCAGCCTCGTTCGTCCTCGCGCCACAGACCCATGACGCCCGGCCACCAACGACCGTCCCGCTCAACTTCGACGCTGTCCATACCTTCACTATCACCCATAACCCGGCCGCCGTGTCGAGTTTCTTGAAACCGGAGGAGCCAGGTACGCCGGACGACGGATCGGCAAACGGCGCCAGATTCGGCCGCCGAACCGGTCCTGATCCGCGCCGGACCCTCGCCGGCCCGCGGGGCACGCTTTTCGGCAGCCAGAAGCAAAACTGATTAGGCCAAACGGGTGAATTTCCACTGCTCGGCACGCTCAGGAGACCCGCCAGGGTCGGCCCGGGGGGTCTGTCCCGGAGGGGTAGGGATTGTCCTTAGTCGGGCAGGGGTCTAGGTTTCGAGAAGTTCCCCGCCAATCGGGCGGTGGAAAGCTTCCGGCGGACTGATACGCCGGAGAGGGAGGCATCCATGAGATCTGCCAGATCATGGGTCGCGCTGAGTGCAGCGGGTCTTGCCGTGTCCGCCGCAGCTGCGGCGATGGGCGCGCCCGCTGCAACCGCAGCCGGCGGCCCACACCACGCGCCAGCGCACAGCTCAGCCGCGAAAGCGCTGAGTCACGCGAAGGCATCGGAACGCTCCAAGCCAGACGGCAAGGTAGCGCCCGCCAGCCGGATCAAGTTCGACCTCGTCCTGAAGCTGCGTCACGCCGCCAAGGCCAACGCCTTCGTTCGTAAGGTCTCCAACCCGGCCTCGAAGAGCTACCACCACTACCTCACCGACGCGCAGTGGGAGAACCGGTTCGCGCCTAGCCACGCCCAGGTCGCTACCGCGAAGTCGTGGCTGCACAAGAACGGCTTCTCGGCCGGCGCTGTCGCCTCCGACCGGCTGTTCGTGTCCGCGCGCGGCACCGCCCGGCAGATCAACCGGGCCTTCTCGACCCACCTCGGCTACTACAAGGTCGACGGTCACCGGGTCCGCCTCGCCAGCTCCAAGCTCAAGCTCCCGACGGCGATCCTGGGCACCGCGTCCGGCGTTGTCGGCGTGAACCAGTACCTCAACCGCCCGGACCTCGCCCTCAAGGGTGCGACCCCAGCAGCGGCCCGCCCGGCTGATGCCGAGCCCGCCCCGCCGGCCGGTTTCCGCAACCCGCAGCCGTGCTCGGCGACGTGGGGCGGCAAGGTTGACAAGGCGGACTCGCCATCGCTCTACGCGCCCTATGGCGCCGGTCGTCCGTATGACATCTGCGGTTATCAGCCGAGCCAGTTCCGCTCGTCGTACGGCGTCGGTCAGTCGGCATCGTCGAACGGCAGTGGCGTTGCCATCGCCATCGTCGACGCCTACGACTCGCCGACTCTGCTCAGCGACGCACAGCATTACGAGTCGCTGAACGACCCGTCCCACCCGCTCGCGTCCTCGCAGTTCTTCAACGACCAGCCGGCAACGGTTGGCAACGAGGGTGAGTGTGCGGCCAGCGGTTGGTACGACGAGCAGGCTCTCGACGTCGAGGCCTCGCACGCCATGGCCCCTGGTGCCGACATTCTTTACGTCGGTGCGCAGGACTGCCTCGACAACAGCCTGCTCGCCGCCCTCACGACCGCTGTGACCAGCGGAGCGTCGGTGGTCAGCGACTCGTGGGGCGACACGCTGGGCGACCTGCTCGAGGACGCGGACGCAAAGGCCGCGTTCGACGACACGTTCATGCTGGCCGACTCCACCGGCGTCAGTGTCCTGTTCTCCAGCGGCGACGACGGCGACAACTTCGCCGACTTCGGCCTGACGGTTCCGGACTACCCGCCGACCAGCCCGTTCGTGACCGCAGTCGGCGGAACCGCGCTCGAGGTCAACAAGGCGGGTGCCCGCCTCGCTGAGCTCGGCTGGTCAACCGGCAAGCAGACCATGTGCGCCGGCGTTCCGAGCACCAACTGTGGCTCGGCGACCACGCCGAGTGGCGCGATGGCCTGGAACGCGGGCGGCGGCGGCGGCACCAGCTACAACTACACCCAGCCGTTCTACCAGGCTGGTGTGGTGCCGAACTCGATCTCCGAGCGCAACTCGGCGATCTTCGGGCCGCAGCCGCTGCGGACGGTGCCGGACATCTCGATGGATGCCGACGCCCAGACCGGCATGTTGATCGGTCTGACGCAGACCTTCCCGGACGGCGTCTACTACGACCAGTTCAAGGAGGGCGGCACCAGCCTCGCCTCACCGCTGCTTGCTGGCGCGATTGCTGACGCCGACCAGGCAGCTGGTCAGTCCGAGGGCTTCCTCAACCCGACGCTGTACAAGGCGTACAAGGAGTTCCCGGCGGCATTCAAGGACATCATTCCGTCCGCGAAGCCGCTGAACGCCGCGACAGTCAGGGTCGACTACGCCAACACCGTCGACAACACCGATGGCTACAACGTCAGCCTTCGGGTTCTGGACTACGAAGGTCCGGAAACGTACTGCGACGGCACCGGCAACTGCGCCACGCGCAACGTGACGCTGAACACGACCAAGGGCTACGACTCCCTCACCGGACTCGGCGTCGTTGGACCGTCGTTCGTCAAGGATCTGGCGAAGTTCTAGCCAGCTAAGACGAAGGTGGGCGCCGGCTTATCCGGCGCCCACCTTCGTCGTTTCGGCAACCGTCTCGACCTTCTAGTGGTCGGACCGCTAGGTCGGCGGCGGGCCGTAGGTCAGGCACAGACCGAGCGAGGTCGCGAGCATGAAGATCGCGATGAGCCCGGAGGACACGAAGCGCATCACGGGCGAGCGCTGACCGGCCATCGTCGGCGGCATGTAGAGGCTTGGCAGCAGCGAGTCGCCTCGTAGCTCCAGCCAGTGGGGATCAACCACGGCGGCGGCGTCGGCCGCCGGAACGTCGGCGAAGTCAGCGGCGATGAACTCCTCGTCCCAGCCAGACTCGGCGCTCACCTCGGGTGCTCGATCTCGATGATGCTCACCGACTCAGTGTGCGCGCCGCGTTGCATTGCGGCAAGGCCGCTCCCTCGTGGCCGTCACAGCTGGCTGTGGACAGCCGGTCGCGCCGCCGGACGGTCATGCCTAGGGTCCGCTGATGGACGTCACGATCACCATGGTCGACGCGGCGAGCGGCGGGGCGGCGGATGTCGCGCTGACGGCCGCCGCAGATGTTCCGGCATCGAAGCTGCTCGCCGCACTGCGGCGGGCGGTCGGTCTGGATCGCGACGTCGCGTTGTCCATCGACGGCGTTCCAGTCATCGCTGACGGAACCGCCGCGGACTGCGGCCTTGCCAGTGGTGTCGTCGTGTCGGCCGGACCACCGACCACGCCGCAACAGTCGCCGCTCGTGGAGCTGGTGGTCAGCTGCGGGCCCGATTCCGGCCGGCGACTCGCGATGGTGCCCGGCGAGTATGTCGTCGGGCGCGACCCGCAGTGTGACCTCGCGATCGCCGACGCCGCGATCAGCCGTCGCCACCTGCGGGTGACGGTGGCGGCGGAGCAGAGCACGGTCTCCGATCTCGATTCGGCTAACGGCACCTTCGTCGCAGGCAAGCCGTTGCCGGCCGGCGCAGCGCTCGAGTCCGCGATAGGCGAGCGGATCCGGCTCGGCGACAGCGAGTTGGTGCTCATGCTGGAAGGCGGCGCCATCAGCGGCCGGCGAACTTCCGATGAGATGGTTCACCGCGCGCCTCGGCTCCTGGCGCCGGCGGCGGCCGTCGAGGTGAGCTTTCCAGCCCGACCGGCTCCGTCGCCGCCGACCAGGATTCCGCTGCTAGCGGCGACCGCTCCACTGGTCGCCGGAGTCGCGCTGGCGCTCGTGCTGCACCAGTGGCAGTTCCTCGCGTTCACCGCGCTGTCTCCGATCATGATCCTCGGGCAGGCCGGAAGCGATCGCTGGTCGGCCCGACGAACCTCGCGGGCCGCGTTGGCCGACTACGAACAGGCGACCGCGAACGCCGGCCAGCGACTTGACACCGCCCTGGCCGCTGAGCGGTTGAGCCGACACGCTTCGGCTCCCGATCTCGCGCAGCTCTGCACCGCAGCGTCGCGGCGAACCAGCATCCTGTGGCATCGCGGCGCAGCCGATCCCGACGCCCTCTCGCTGCGACTCGGCCGGGGGGCACTGCCGAGCGCGATCCAGATCGTCGGTCACCGCGCCGTGACCGTCCCCGACGTGCCGGTATGCATCACGCTGCCCTCGGTCGGCGTACTCGGCATCTGCGGCCGACATGACCTGGCCACCGGGTTGGCCCGATCGCTGGTCATCCAGGCCGCCACGCTGCACAGCCCCGGCGCACTCGAGATTGTGGTGATCGCGCCGGGCCGATCGTCGCAGTGGGCCTGGGCACGCTGGCTTCCGCAGGTGGTGCCGCGTCGCGGCGAGGCCTGCACCCGGCTGGTCGGGTTCGACGACGAGCAGGCGCTGCGCCGGATCAACGAGATCCTCGGCGACCAGGCGCGAGAGCGCGACCGGTCGAGTCGCACCCTGATCATCGTCGATGCCACGCCGGCGTTGCGATCCTCGCCGGCGGCCGGCCTGCTGTTGGACCACGCCGACGCCAGCCACTGCGTCATTTGGTGCGCCGGCGATGCCGTCGGACCGCCGGCACAGTGTCGCGCCGTCGTGGAACTGACCGCCCAGCCACGGCTCGCGTTGCGGCTGACGCAAGCCGACACGGCTGGCTCCGTCACGGCGACGCCTGACCTGCTGAGCGCGGAAACAGCCGACGCAACCGCCCGGGCACTCGCGCCGCTTCGTGCCGGCGACGAGCCCGACAGCTCGAGGCTACCGCCGAGCGTGCGGTGGTCGGAGGTCAGTGAGATCAATCTCGACGGCCGTGATCAAGGAGCCCGGGCGCTGGCCCACCAGTGGTCACTCGCCGCCTCGACCGATATCGCGATCGGCCGCGACGCCGACTGCGCCGTCCGCATCGACCTTTGCCGCGACGGACCGCATGCCTTGATCGCGGGTACGACGGGATCGGGCAAGAGCGAGCTGCTGCTGACCCTGGTCGCCGGCCTCGCGGCGCGCAATCGGCCCGACGAGCTCTCGCTGCTGCTGATCGACCACAAGGGCGGAGCGGCGTTCGGCCGCTGCAACCGATTGCCGCACGTCGTCGGAGTAGTCACCGACCTCGACGCCAGCTCGACCCAGCGGGCGCTGCTGTCGCTCACTGCCGAGCTTCGTCGCCGTGAGGCGCTGTTCGCCGCCGTCGGCGCGGCGGACCTCGACGGCTATCTCGCCACCGCTGCCGAGCGACTGGCTCGACTCGTCATCGTGGTCGACGAGTTCGCAGTCCTCGCCGATGAGCAGCCGGAGTTCGTCGGCGGTCTGGTCGGCATCGCGCAACGCGGCCGATCCCTCGGCGTCCATCTGGTCCTCGCCACCCAGCGTCCGGACGGCGTCGTCTGCGCCGATATCCGCGCCAACACCAGGCTGCGGATCTGCCTCGGGGTGGCACGCGAGAACGAGTCGCGCGACGTGATCGACTCCCCCGCCGCAGCGTCGATCAGCCGGACGACGCCGGGTCGGGCCTTTCTGCGGGTCGGGCCGGGCGAGCTGCATGAGTTCCAGTCCGCGCGGGTCCGCAGCAGCAGGTTGGCCCGCTGCGACGCGTCGGCCACGCTCTCACCAGCAGCGGCGTTGGGCGACCCGCCGGAGTCGGGCGACGACGACGCAGACACTCTCGGAGACACCGAGTTGGCTGCACTGGTCGATGCCGCGGTCGACCTCACCGCGACGTTGCGTTGCGTGTTGCCGCCACCGCCCTGGCTGCCGCCGCTCCCGGATCTGCTGCCGTGCGCCACGCTGCCGGCGGTGAGCGGGCCGGAGGCGGCTCCCTGGGGTCTGGTGGATCTGCCGGCGACCGGTCAGCAAAAGCCACTCGTCGTCGATCTGCCCCGCGCCGGCAACACGTTGATCGCCGGTGCGCCGCGAAGTGGTCGCACCGGTGCGGCGCTGACGCTGGCCGTCGCTCTGGCGGGTCGGCGGTCACCGGATCAGCTGCAGATCTGGGCGATCGATGCGGCCGCCGGTCTCGCCGCACTGGCAGACCTGCCGCATTGTGGCGCGGTCGTGCCCGCCGCCGACACCGACCGCGTCGAGCGACTGCTGGGCTATCTGTCCGGCCTGGTCGCCCGCCGACGGGAGGCGCTCGGCCGGCAGACCGGCTCGTTGCTGCTTGTCCTCGACAGCTGGGAGCGACTCAGCGCCGCTGTCGACGACCGTGACGGCGGCCGGCTGCTCGACTCCGTTCTTCGACTTGCGACGGACGGGCCGTCGGCGGGCCTTCACCTCGTCATCACCTCCGATCGCGGCGGGCTCGTCGGGCGACTTGGCGCGGTCATGTCGGAGAAGATCGTGCTCCGCCTCGCCGACCCTTCCGATCTCGCCTTGATCGGCCTTGCCGGCCGCGATCTGCCGAGCCACCTGCCGCCCGGGCGCGGCATCCGCGCCGCCGATCTCAGCCTTGTCCAGGTCGCGCAGCTCGACGAGGCCGCCATCTCCGCAGCCCGGGCTTGGCCCACCGCAACCCTCGCGCTGCCGAGCTTCGCGCCGCTTCCGCAGCGGGTGTCGTTCGACGACCTCCTCGGCGTCGGTCGGTCGGCCGACCAGATCGGGCTGGGGATCGCCGCAGCGGACCTGAGCCAGGTCCACGTGCGACGGCCCGACGTCGGTCGATCGCTGGTGATCGCCGGGCCGGCCGGGTCGGGGCGAAGCTCGGCGATGCTGCTGGTGGCACAGCAGCTAACCGGTCGACCGCTGGCGATCAGCTGCTCACGGCGATCGCCGCTTGCCGGCTTCGACGGCGCGATCGCGCTGCCCCGCCAGGATCAGGAGCACGCGGTCGCGATTCTCGAGTCATTGTCCGGCGCCGCGGCCAGCCGTCCGGACATCATGATCGACGACCTCGATCTGCTCACCGAAGGCCCGCTGTGGCTGAGGTTGGAGCAGCTTCTGCGCGGTGAAGATGATGACGAGGACGACAGCACCGATGGCGGGCCGATGATCGTCGTCTGCGGGCGCACCGAGGCGATTGCGTCGGCGTTTCGAGGCCCGATGGCCGCGGCCCGCCGGAGCAGAGTCGCTGTATTGCTGTGCCCGGCCGGGCGGCACGAAGGCGAGTTGTTCGGCATCACGTTGCCACGGCGCACTCGCGGCGGGGATCCGCCGGGTCGGGGCTGGCTCACCAGCGCCGGCACGGCGATCCAGCTCCAGCTGGCTGAGCCGGCGGCTCGAAGCCCGGCGTCAGCCGGTATTCGGGACGGGCAGATCCTCGGTCCGCAGCTGCTCGGCTGAGCGCACCTGGTTGCGGCCGGCGTGCTTCGCCGCGTACATCGCGCGGTCGGCGGCGCTCAGCAAGCCGGCGACATCGACCGCGTCGAACGGGAAAGTCGCGACGCCTGCGCTCGCCGTCACGCTGACCTCCGATGCCGCATCCTGCACCGAGAGCCGGAGCCGCTCGGCGACCTGCATCGCAAGCCCGGACGAGCAGCCGGGAAGCACCGCTGCGAACTCCTCGCCGCCGTACCTCGCGATGGTGTCGTACTCCCGACCGCACAGCTGCAACGAGTGCGCCACCTGCCGGAGCACCGCGTCGCCGACGACGTGCCCGTGGTTGTCGTTGAGCAGCTTGAAGTGGTCGATGTCGAGCAGCACGATGGAGAGCCGGCCGTCGGTGCGCGCTGCCCGGTTGAGCTCGCGATCCAGCGCGCGGTCGAAGGCGCGGCGGTTGGCCAGCTGAGTCAGGCCGTCGGTGACCGCCATCTGCTGCACCCGGGCAAGCAGATTGGCGTTGCGGATCGCCAGCGCGGCATGGCCGGCGTACCGCTCGGTTGTGGCGATGACCCGTCGCTCGATCCGCGCGCCGGCTCGCTGGCCGGTCTCCGCAACCAGTACGCCGACGACGCCGTCGGCCACCAGCGGCACGACCGCGAGGTTCTGGGCGTTCGGCATCACGGCAGCAAGCCAAGGGTCTACGGCTTCGTCGATCTGGGCGACGAGCATCGTTTGGCGGCGGTCGTTGGCGACCCGCAGCACTGAGTCCTCGCCGAGTGCGAAGTCCGCGACGGCGGCATCGTAGAGACCTCGCGAGGTCAACATCCGCGGGGCGTCGTCGGTCACTTCGAACAGCGCCAGCCGCGGGAAGTTGAAGGTGTCGGTCAGCGCCTCGAGCAGGACGTCACCGACCGAGAGCGGGTCGTTCGCGTCCTCGAGGTCGCGACCCATCTGGGCCAGCTGCTCGAGCTCGAACCGGCGGCGTCGCAGCTCGCGCTCATTGACTGCGGCCAGCGACGCGGTCGTCAATGTCAGCGCCCACAACGCCAGGATGAAGGCGACCAGCTGATACCACTCGGTGTTGGCCGCCGTGCTGTTGCTGAACCGCGCGAGGATGCCGCCGCGCTCGGCGTAGAACACGCTCAACTGCATGAGCGACTGCCAGAGCGCGACCTTCAGACCGGTCCGGTAGGAGCCGAGCAGCGTGACGGCCGCGAGATAGACCAGCACCAGATAGCGCACCGGACCGCCCGAGCCGCCGGCGCAGTAGGTCGCCGCGGCAAGGTAGATCCCGTCGATCAGCAGCAAGCCGCCGAACAGCCACAGGCCGCGCTGCTTGAGCAGTCGCCAGATCCCCTCGATCGCCCATGAGAGCAGGACGTAGCCCAGCGCCAGGAACGCAACGAACACGAACGATCGCCGCAGCAGATGCGGCAGGAGCGCGGCGTCGATCAGGGTCGCGGCCGCCAGCACCGCGCGAAGCACACGTAGATAGACCAGGCGCTCGCTAAGCGGCACCAGGTCACTGCTGCGATGTGCGGCGGCCTTCATTGCCGGTTCCTTCGGCTTGGCGGTGGATGGAACTCCACCATGTCATCGGCAGCAACTGAGGCCAGGGCAAGTTTCGGATCGCGTCGATCGATTCGGTTCTGCGCGAGCAGGAACGCGAAGACCAGCCCGACCAGCAGCAACGGGAAGCCGGTGCCACCGCCGGCTGCGCCGACTTCGTGCACGACTCCCTGGACAGCGGAGACGACCGCTTCGCTCACCCGGTTCGGATGCACCCGCGGATAGACCAAGTTGAGCGGGCTCGGCAGGTGACTGATCCGGTGGACCGCCCGGCGTACTGCCCCGGGCAGGACTGTCAACGGCGTGGTCGGCTTCGCCGGTGGCTTCTTGACCGCGGCCGGATGGTGGGCGGCCGGTGGCAGGGTCGGGGTGATCGGCGCGATCGGGCTGACCACACCCTTCCACCTCCAGCTCGCCGAGCCGGGGGCGCTCGGCACTTCGGCCGATCCGAGCTGGACCGCGTCAAGGGTGTAGATGCCGGCCGGCAGCGGGGACATGTCGAAGCTGGGGTGACCGCCGCAGGCGCGCGGTCCGGCGACCGCGTGGCCGGCGTGGCTCAGCGTGCAGGAGAACGTGTCGTCCGGGTTGCCGGTCACGGTCCAGACCGAGTGGATCCGCTGGTTTGTCGGAGGGTGCACCCGGGGAGCCGGCGGAATCAGTGCGTACGACGCCCATGCCGGGAAGCTGCGGTTGCCGACAGAGTCGACCGCGACCACCCGCAACGTGAACATCCCGTCGGGCAGTCCGACCAGGCTGTATCGCGCGGGATCTGGGCAGACCGACTCCGGGGCCACCGGCTTGCCGTCGTGGCCGCCTTGCAGCAGCGTGCACATCAATCTCGACGCCGCCGGGCCCTTCACCACAAACAGCGGATGGCGGCTGAGCCCGGCGCCGCCGATCGGGCGCCAGAGATAGGCGGTCGGTCCGGCCGGCGCCGTACTGTCGAGCGTGTAGACCGGCGAGGTCCCGACGGCGGTGTTGCCGGCCTCGTCGGTCAGGGTCACGGTCAATGTGTAGGCGCCGTCGCCGCCGCCAAGGTTCATCGTGACGTGGCGACCGCAGCCGAACTTCGTCGCGGTCCAGCCGCCCGGTCCGTTCAACGTGCAGGTCGCGGTGTCCAGCGTGGTGTTGACGTCGGCGAAGTCGAACTGCCAGGTCCACAGCGGGGTTTCGCTGCTCGAGCGGGTTGCGCTCGCCAGCCCCACGACCGGCGCCAGCGGCGCGGTTGTGTCAAGCGTGTACGCCGCCGTCGCCGCCTGACTCGAGTTCCCAGCCGCGTCGGTCGCGGTCACTGACAGCGAGTACCCGCCATCCCGCCCGACGCCGCTGAGATCGAGCGAGGTGCTCGGCGCCTCGCACGAGATCGCCGATGCCGGCACCGGCGTCGCTCCGGTCACCGAGCAGCTGTAGGTCAGGCCTCGCCCTGGCGAGCTGTCGGGGTCCCCGACCGTGAAGTGCGGGTCGGTGACGTTGCCCGGCGAGCTGGTCGGAGACGACAACGTCAGGGTCGGCGGGTTGGGCGCACTGGTGTCCAGTGTGTACGTCGCGGTGCCGGCAGACCGGCTGGTGTTGAGCGCGGTGTCGGTGGCAGTGATCGACAGGACGTAGGTGCCGTCCCGCCCGGCGCCGCCGAGATCGATCGAGGTGGTCGGTGCCGCGCACGAGATCGCCGATGCCGGCACTGGCGTGGGACCGGTGACCGAGCACGAATAGGTCAGGCCGGACACCGGTGAGTCGTCGGAGTCGGACACGGTGAACTGCGGGCTGGTGTCGTTGCCCGGTGAGCTCGTCGGCGACGACAACGTCACGGCCGGCGGGTTCGGTGCGGTGGTGTCCAGCGCGTACGTCGCGGTGCCAGCCGGCGCGCTCGAGTTCAGCGCCGCATCGGTCGCGGTGACGGACAGCGTGTAGATCCCGTCGGCCGCCCCGGCGCCAAGGTTGACCGACGTCGTCGGAGCGCCACAGCTGATCGCGGCGGCTGGCACGGGTGACGGACCGGCGACCGAGCAGGTGTAGGTCAGACCGGGCACCGGTGAGTTGTCCGAGTCAGACACCGTGAACTGCAGGCTGCGGACGTTGCCCGGCGAGGCGGCCGGAGCTGAGAGCGTCACGGTCGGAGCCGACGGCGCGGTGGTGTCCCGGATCCAGGTGACGGTTGTCGAGGTGAGGTTTCCAGCCGGATCAGTGGCCGTCACGGTCAGCGTGTAGGCACCGTCGTTGAAAGCCGTCGTGTCGAAGGCTCCGTTTGCCGGGCACACCCCGGGCCCCGACGTCGGGAAGACGGTTCGGTTCTTCGGTGAGATCAGCAGACAGGTCAGGGTCGCGGTCGAGTCCGGGTCCGAGATGCCGAAGGTCGGCAGCTTGGTCGAAGACGGCGGAAGCGCAATGACCGGGGCGAGCGGCGCCGTGGTGTCGAGGACGTAGGACGCCGTACCAACGGCGCTGACATTTCCGGCCGGGTCGGTCGCCGTCACCGACAGCGTGTAGGAGCCGTCACGATTGGCGCCAGTGAGGTCGATGGTGGTCGACGTGCCACAGGTCACGGCCGACGCCGGGACCGGGGTTGCACCGGTCACCGTGCAGTCGAAGGTGAGGCCGTTGCCGGGCGAGTGGTCGACGTCGCTGACAGTGAAGCCCGGGGTCGTCACGTTCCCCGGCGATGCCGGTGGGGTGACGAGCCGGACCGTCGGGGCGACCGGCGCGGTGGTGTCCAGCGTGTACATCGCGGTGCCGGCCGGGCTGGCGTTCCCCGACGAATCGGTTGCGGTCACCGACAGCGTGTAGGCGCCGTCTCGTCCGCGACCGGTCAGGTCGAGCGTGGTCGTCGGACCGCAGCTGATCTCGGACTGGGGCACGGCGGTCGCGCCTGTCACCGTGCAGGTGTAGTTCAGGCCCGCGCCGGGCGAAGAGTCCGGGTCGGTCACCGTGAACTGTGGGTCGGTGACGTTGCCGGGCGATTGGGTCGGCGTGCTCAACGCGACGGTCGGTGCGTTGGGAGCGACCGTGTCGAGGGTGTAGGTGACCGGAGCGGCGATCGAGGTGTTGCCTGCCAGGTCGGTCGCGCTGACCGACAAGGTGTAGTCGCCGTCGCCCTCACCGGCGGCAAAGATCTCGCCGTTGTGGCATGGGGTGACGTCGATCGGAAGGCCGACCGGCGGCGCCCAGACGCACGAGAACGTGTCCGGGCCGGACACTGTCTCGGCGTCACTGATCGAGAAAATCGGGGTCGCGTTGCTCGACGGGCTGACCAACGGTGGGCGCAGCATGACGACCGGCGCCGGCGTCGAGGTGTCCAGGGTGTACGACGCGAGCCCAGGGTCACTGGTCTGGCCGAGCCCGTCCGTGACGGTGACCGCGAGGGTGTACCTCGCGTCCGGAGCGCTCGACAGGTCCAACGTCGTCGTCGGACCGCAGCTCGTGACATCGGCCGCCGGCAGACCCGCCACCGAGCAGTTGTAGGTGAGATCGACGTTCTCGCTGTCAGTGACGGAGAACGACGGCGTCGGGCTGTTGCCCAGCGTCGAGGCGGCGGTGACGACCGGCGCCGGCGGCGCCCCGACCTCGAGCACGTAGGAGACCGGGGCTGCGGTGGCGGTGTTGCCGACCGAGTCCTGCGCGGTCACGGACAACGTGTAGACGCCGTTGCCGCGAGTGGCCGGGAACGTCGCGCCGCTGAGGCAGGACGGCATCGCAATCGGCAGGCCGGCCGGCGGAGTCCAGACGCAGGAGAACGTGTCCGGCCCGTCCGGCCGCTCGGCGTCGGAAATCGCGAAGCTAGGGGTGGTGTCGCTCGATGGCGACCGCAGCGGTGCGGTGAGTGACACAACCGGCGCCGGCGTGACGGTGTCGAAGGTGTACGTCGCAAACCCGGCGGCGCTGACGTTTCCAAGGCCGTCCGTGACCGTCACATTGAGCTGGTACCTGCCGTCCGCGGCGCTACTCAGATCCAGCGTCGTCATCGGGCCACAGCTGGTGATGTCCGAGTCCGGCAACCCGGGCACGGCGCAGTTATAGGTCAGATCGACGTTCTCGCTGTCCGTGACCTGGAACGACGGTGAGGATCCGCGACCGGCAGGCTGGCCCACGATGGTGACGACCGGAGTCGGCGGCGGACCGGACTCGTAGATGTAGGGCACCGGGGCGGCAGTGGCGGAGTTGCCGGCACCGTCGGTCGCGGTCACGATCAGGCGGTACGTGCCGTCGCCGTCGCCGGCACCGAAAGCATCGCCCGACCGACACGGGCCGACGCCGATCATCGAGCCATCAGGCGCATCCCACTCGCAGCCGAACGTGTCCGGACCGTCGAGGGTCTCCGGGTCGCTGATCGAGAACGTCGGCTCGATCTCCGAGGACGGCGAGGACGCCGGCGAGAGCAGCGCCACCACCGGCGCCGGGGTCGAGGTGTCGAGCGTATAGCCGGCAGTGCTGTCGTCGCTGGTCTGGTTCAGGCCATCGGTGACGGTGACGTCCAGGTTGTAGGAGCCGTCGCCGGCGCTGGTCAGGTCGAGGGTCGTCGACGGACCGCAGGAGGTGATGTCTCGAGGCGGCAGTCCCGCGACCGTGCAGGTGTAGGTCAGGTCGACGTCCTCCGAATCCGAGACGGTGAACGTCGGCGTCTTGTCCTGCCCGATCTCTGACGGTGCCATCACGATCGGAGCGGGCGGCGGCGAGGACTCGTACTGATAGCTCGCGGTGGCCGAGGCGCTGACGTCGCCGCTGGCGTCCTCGGCGTCGACGGTGACCGGGTAGGTGCCGTCCGGTGCACCACCCAAGTCGATCGCGGTCGACGGGCCGCACGTGGTGACCGTGACGGTCGCCGGATCGGTGACCGAGCACTGAAGCGTGGTGTCGGGGTCGATGTTCGCCACGGTAAAGGTCGGCGTCGAGGCGCTGCCGACCGCGGTGTCGGCGGTAATGGTCGGGGTGTTGACATCCAGCCGGTAGGTCGCCGACGCCACCTGGCTCGTTTTGCCCTTGTCGGTCTGACTGACCGAGAAGGTGTAGGTGCCATCGTCGCCGCCGACGAGGTCGAGCTTGGACGCGGCCGCGCATTTCTGGACCGTCACTGCCGGGCCGCCGGCCGGCTGGGTCACCGAGCAGTTCAACGTCGCACCAGCCACGATTCCGGTGACGGTGAAGCTCGGAGCCGCCGAGAGCCCATCAGGCACGACCGCGGTGACGACCGGGCTCGCCGGCGGGGTGGGACCGGCGGCCACGTCAGGGGTTGCCGAGCCACCGTTGGAGCCGCCGGTCGCGGCGGCGGCCGGACCGGGTGTGAGCGTCAGCAGCGCGCTGGTGGCGACCACGAGGACGGCAGCCGTCGCCGTGGCGCGGGGCATCGAACCCCCACCCCACCGCCGCCATGTCCACACGCTGCCCATCGCGGGTTGATTCGGCTGATTTCGGTGCCTCCTTGATGCAATCGCGGGGGTGAACCGTGGTGAGACCGGCGCCGGATCGCCGGTCAACGGTGCTTGACACGCCTCGGTGGCCTCGGGAACCTTGATCCACTTGGATCCACGCCGGTTTCCCCCGGTCACTGCGGAGCCGCTGGAGGCCCGATGGCTAGCTCACCTTGGCCTTATCCGTCGTACTCCGACCTCCGCTGGCTGGGGGGCGAGCGCGGCCAGGACCGCGCGCTGGCGGCAGTCGTCAAGGCAGTCCGCACGACGGTCGCCGAAACCGGCGAGCCGGTCCAGCAGGACACCGAGTCGCTGCTCGCCGGGCTGGCGCACCTCGCCGCAATCGCGGAGCGGGTCAACTGGGCAATGCTCTCCCTCGTCGGCGAGGCCCGGGCGCACGGCGCCCCATGGGTGGCGATCGGTGGCTCGCTCGGCGTCACCAAACAGGCCGCCCAACAGCGGTTCGCGCCCTACGTCCAGCAGGCGTTGGAGCAGGCCACAGCCGATGAGGCAGGCAGGACAGTCGATGAGGCAAGCGGCACAGCCGATGAGGGGATCAGCGACTAACCACGGCCGGCTATCCCAGGTGCGGATAGCGCCAGTCGGTGGCGGGCGCGAAGGTCTCCTTGATCACCCGCGGACTGGTCCAGCGCAACAGGTTGTGCGCCGACCCCGCTTTGTCGTTGGTCCCACTCGATCGGGCACCGCCGAAGGGCTGCTGACCGACGACGGCGCCGGTCGGCTTGTCATTGAGATAGAAGTTGCCGGCCGCGTAGCGAAGCGCCTCGCTCGCCTCGGCAAGTGCACCGCGGTCCTGAGCAAAGACCGCACCGGTCAGTGCGTACGGCGTGGCGACCGCGGCCTGGTCCATCACCGCGCCGAAGTCCGCGTCGTCGTAGACGTAGACCGAGAGGATCGGGCCGAAGAACTCGGTTGTGAAGACCTCATGCATCGGGTCGGAGCCAAGCAGAATGGTCGGCGTGACGAAGTAGCCCTCGCTGTCATCCGATGTGCCGCCGGCGATCACCTCGAGGGCCGAATCGCCGTGCGCGCGCCCGAGTACGCCGGCGAGCCGGTCGAAGGCGCGGCGGTCGATCACCGCGCCGAGGAAGTTGGCGAAGTCGCACGGATCGCCCATCGGCAACGCGGCGGTGTCGGCCGCCAGGTCATCGCGCAGCCGGCGCCAGACCGAGTCGGCGATGTAGGCCCGCGAGGCAGCCGAGCACTTCTGGCCCTGGTATTCGAACGCGCCGCGGATCAGCCCGACCCGCAGCGCGTCGACGTCGGCTGACGGGTGGGCGATCACGAAGTCCTTGCCGCCGGTCTCGCCGACCAACCGCGGATAGCTGAGGTAGCGCTCGAGGTTGTCGCCGACCGTCCGCCACAGGTGGCGGAAGGTCGCGGTCGAGCCGGTGAAGTGGACCCCGGCGAGGTCCGGGTGGACCAGCGCAACATCACTGACCGCCTTGCCGTCACCGGTCACCAGGTTGATCACACCCGGCGGCAGGCCGGCCGCCTCGAGCAGCCGCATCAGCACGTCGGCCGAGAAGCTCTGAGTGACCGACGGCTTCCAGACCACGGGCACGCCCATCAGCACCGGGGCGGTCGGCAGGTTGAGAGCGATCGAGGTGAAGTTGAACGGCGAGATCGCGAGCACGAAACCCTCGAGCGGGCGGTGGTCGAACCGGTTCCACACCCCGGGCGCCGACTCGGGCTGCTCGGCATAGATCTGCTGGGCGAAGTGGACGTTGAACCGCCAGAAGTCTGCCAGCTCGCAGGCGGCGTCGATCTCGGCCTGGTAGCAGGTCTTGGACTGGCCGAGCATGGTCGAGGCGTTGACCTCGTCACGCCACGGCCCGGCCAGCAGGTCCGCTGCCTTCAGGAACACCGCGGCTCGATCCTCGAAGCTCAGCGCCCGCCACGCCGGCGCGGCGGCGAGCGCGGCGTCAACCGCCGCTGACACCTGAGCCGGCGTGGAGTTCCAGGTATGGCCGAGCACCGTGGCGTGCCGGTGCGGCGTCACGACCGCGGTCGGCTCGCCCTGACCCGCAACCCGGTTGCCGCCGATCGTCGCCTGGAAGTCGACCGGACCGGCCGAGCCGAGCTCCTTGATCTTGGCCTCGAGCGAGGCCCGTTCGGCCGAACCCGGCGGGTAGGTCAGCACCGGTTCGTTTCGGGGGATCGGAACAGTCATCGTCGCGTCCATCTCGCCATCCTGCCACCGGCCGCGACCGGACGGCGCCGGGTCGCGGGTCAGGCGAGATAGCGCAGTTCCTGGACGGCGTACCAGCCCAGCTCGTAAGCCTCGGCCTCGCCGAGGTCGAACTGCGCATCATCCTCGCCGCGGGCCGCTCCGGCCAGGCTCGCGATCGCCCTCGTCACGACGAGGTCGGCGTCCGGATCGTCGACCAGCGCACTCCCCCATCGCGACACCGCGACCGGCCCGGACAGCCTGAGGACCGCGCGGCCGCTGCCGTACGCCGCCGTGACGGCGGACTCCTCGATGTCGGCCGCGACCACGACCCGGCGACGAGGGGCGCCAGCGTCGGCCGCGAGCAGCTCCAGCGAGCCGACCGAGGCGTCGAGCTGGGCGGCGTGCTCGAGCTCGTCGAGGTCGGCCTCGCGATACCACTCGCGCAGCGTCGGAGTGACGGCGTATGCCGTCGTGACCTCGGCCTTGCCGGCCTCGAGCCACTGCTCGAGCAGCGGCAGCGTCGCAGGAAGATAGATGCGCACCCAGCGCTGCTCTCAGCCGACGGCGGAGAGCGGCGGGATGGTGTCGCTCAGCGCGGCCGCGGTGGTCCGCAGCGAGGTGTCGAGCACGGAGGCGCGCCGCCGGGCGTCCATCAGGTTCACACCGATCGCCTCGAGGTCTTCGCGGCCGGGTCCGAGCAGCGTGACCCGCGCACCACGCCGGCGTACCTTGCCGGCCTCGTGGAGCACCCGCTTGGTCATCGCTCGCCGGAAGCGGCGCTCCATCCGCCCGACGACCGTGGCCGGCTCGTCGTAGTCGAAGGAGATCATCGGCGCGAGCACGTAGACCTCATCGAGCCCGGCGTCGGCAAGCAGGTCGATCGAAGTCGGCGACAGCGTGCCACCGTCGATGTAGCGCCGGCCACCGATCAGCAGCGGCGCGTACCAGCCCGGGATCGCACAGGAGGCCATCACCGCCTCGGACATCCGCGCACTCGGCGCACCGTCGCGGCCGAACGCGACCCGCCGGCCGCTGTCATAGTCCATCGCGATCATCCAGGTCTGCGGCTTGGTCGGCCAGACGTTGTCCGGGTTCGCGGCGTCGACCAGATCGCCGATCGCCGCGAGGCTGCCGCGACCGCGAGGGGCGAGCGCCGCGAGCACAGCCAACACCGGCGTCCGGCGCGGGTGCAGCACGCTTTTCGCCACCAGCGACTTCGACCCCATCCGCAGCTGTGGCCGAGGCGGCAGCGCACCGCCACTCGCCCGGTCGTGGTCGAAGTCGATCTTCGGATCGCCCGGCACGATGACGCCGCGCTGGTTGTTGATCAGCGTCTCGACGCCGATGCCACTGCCGAGCAGCGCGGCCAGCACCGAGCCTGCCGATGTGCCGACGATCACCTCGGCCTCACGCGGTTCCCAGGCAATTGCCTCGCTCAGCGCGGCCATCGCGCCGATCATCCAGGCCGCACCCAGCACGCCGCCGCCGCCAAGCACCAGGCCGCGCCGTGGCTGGCTCGCCGCCGTCATCGCACCGTCTCCAGCAGCTCGGCGAGCGACTCCTCGATACAGCTGGCGAGGACGTCGACGTCCGGCATGGAATCACGGTCGCAGTTCATGCCGTAGTAAACGCCTCCGTTATATGAGGTCAGCCCGATCGTGACGGCCTGGCCTTTGGCGAGCGGAACGACCGGATAGCAATCAACCATCTGTGCCCCGGCTGCATACAGCGGAAACTGTGGGCCCGGCACGTTGGTCACCACGACATTGAACAACCGCCGGGTCAACCCGGACGCTAAGCGCGCCGCAGCGGAGTGGATCGTCGGCGGCGCGAAGCCGGTCAAGCGCACCAGCGCTTCCGCGCCGACGGCCTGGCCCGACTCCTTGTGGCCCTTCATCGCATAGCTCACCTGATGCAAGCGCATCACCGCCCGCGGCTCGCCGACCGGCAGGTCGACGAACAGCGATGCCACCCGGTTTCCGAGCGCGCCACCCTGCGACCCGCTGCGCACGCTGACCGGCACCATCGCGCGCAGCGTGGTGCTCGGTACGACGGACTCACCCCTGGTCAGCAGCCAGATCCGCAGCGCACCGGCGACGGTCGCGAGGACGACGTCGTTGACGGTGCCGCCGTGGGTCTTTCGGATCCGCTTGTAGTCGTCGAGCGACGTCGCGGCCATGCCGAACCGGCGTTGCTCGCCGATCTCGGTGTTCAGCGGCGAGTCGGGCGCGGACTTCAACGAGATCCGGGCGACCGCGGCCACGCCCCCTAGCGCACCGAGCACGCGAGCCGCGGTCGCCCGGGCGTCGGTCACCCCGCTGCTCACCGTGTCGAGGACCTGCGTCGGCCGCCGCAGCGTGTCGACAAGCGCACCGGTCACCAGATCAAGCCGGGACGGCTCCGGCTCCGGCACCCAGAAGTCCTCCGGCGTCTCGCGGGGGGTCGGCTCGAGGTCAAGGATCAAGGTACCGATGTCGATCGCGCTGATGCCATCGACCATTGCATGGTGGGTCTTGGTGATGATCGCGAACCGGCCGTCGGCGAGCCCTTCGACGAGGTACATCTCCCACAACGGCCGGTTGCGGTCGAGCTGGCGCGACATCAGCCGCCCGACGAGCTGCCGCAGCTGGTCGTCGGTTCCCGGCTTGGGCAGCGCGCTGCGCCGAACGTGGTAGCTGATGTCGAAGTCGTCGTCATCGACCCAGACCGGGTTGGCCAGATGCCCAGGCACCCAGCGGACCTTCTGGCGATAACGCGGGACCAGCCCGATCCGCCGCGAGACCAACGCGCACAGCGCGTCGTAGTCAAACGCCTCGCCGGCCGGCGGCTCGAAGCGCGCCACCCCGCCGACGTGCATGGCGGTCGTCGCGGTCTCCATATAGAGAAAGGAGACGTCGAGCGCGGAGAGCCGTTCGGTCACACGTTCAAGTCTCCCATTCGGCGCCGCGGCGCCGCAGCGTGCTTCCAAACTGCCGGCTGAAACCTATGCACGCAGCCGGATCTTCAACAACGCTTCGAGCTCGTCGATGGTCTGCTGCGGCGTGACGTGGTGGACACCGACCATCCCGACCTCGGTCGCGCCGCGGATGTTCGGCTTCAGGTCGTCCACGAACACACATTGCGCCGGATCGAGCCCGAGCCGCGCTGCGGTGAGCTGGTAGATCTCGTGGTCGGGCTTGCGGAGGTTGACCTCGCCGGAGATCACCACGACGTCAAAGATCGTGTCCCAGCCCTCACGTGGATATTCGTTGCCCCACGAGTTCGACAGCAACGCGGTCGCGAACCCCCCGGCCTTGGCCAGTCGCACCGCGTCGGCGATCGCCGGCTGCGGCACGAAGCCGGCGAACATCCGGGTCAGCAGGCCGGTTGCCTCGACCTCGCTGCCGTCGCGGGTGCGAAGCCGCCGGGCCAGCTCGATCTCGAAGTCCGGCACCTCGATCTCGCCGCGCTCGAGTGCATGCACCGGATTGAGCGCTGCCTGCTCGCCGTACGACGATCCGAGCCACTCCTTCATGACCGCCCTGAAGCCGTCGAGATCGAGACCGTCGGCCTCGCACCACGACGCCATCGCGTCCTGCAGCGGGCTGGTCAGCACCCCGCCCCAGTCGACAATCAACGCGCGTAGCTCGGCCATCCGGGCGGCTACGCCCGGCACGTCGGGCTGGCGGTGGGGGTCGACACCGGACCGGTGCTCGCCGTCGCGGCCTTGACCAGCCGGGCACGCGCGGCTCGCGCCTGCGCAACGCTCGCCAAAGCGTGGAACTTCTGGCCGAGGTCCAGGGAGAGCTCGGACCCCGAAGACTCGACCAGGCGCGCGCCCTTGACCTGGTCGGCGACCGCCTGCGCGTCACGCAGCCGGCCCGAGGGGTAGTGGACGGTCGCGACCCCGTTGACCAATAGCACGGTGTTTGCGGGCTGCGACACCTTGAAGCCACGATGCTTGAGCGCCGCCGAGACCCGACCCGCCAGGCCGGTTTGCAGCGTTCCGTTCAGCACTACCAGCCGCACCTGGTGCGGGTTGGTCGGGCCGACCGGCGCCGCAGTGGGGCAGGCCGGCAAGACCGCCGCGGGGTGGGTGGGCGACGAACCGCCTCGCAAACCGAGGTAGGCGAAGTAGCCGCCAGTTCCGAGAAGCACCAGGACGAGCAGCGTGATCAGCCAGCGCCCGAGCGGCGTCTGGTGGCGTCGAGGGGCGAGGTCACCACGCCCGGGGATCGTCACGGCACTCGATGGTAGGAGACTGTGGGTCGGCCTTGAGGAGGGCACTGTGGATTTTGCGGTTTCGGCGGTCGCTGCCGACTACGTCGCGCGGCTCAACGACTTCATGGGCGCACACGTCTATCCAGCGGAACCGGTCTACCACGAGCAACGGCACGCGCTGGTCGCCGACGGCAAGCTCAACCACGTCCCGCCGGTGATCGAGGACCTCAAGGTCGAGGCCCGCAGCCGCGGCCTGTGGAACCTGTTCCTGCCGGACATCTCCGGGCTGACCAACGTGGAGTACGCCCAACTGGCCGAGATCACCGGCCGCTCACCGCACATCGCGCCGGAGGCGATCAACTGCGCCGCACCCGACACCGGCAACATGGAGGTGCTGCACCTGTTCGGGACCTCCGCTCAGAAGGAACGTTGGCTGACACCGCTGCTCGACGGTGCGATCCGCTCGGCGTTTGCGATGACCGAGCCGGCGGTGGCGTCGTCGGACGCGACGAACATCTCGACCGAGATCCGCCGGGACGGCGATGACTACGTCATCAATGGTCGGAAGTGGTGGATCAGCGGCTCTGCCGACCCGCGCTGCGCGGTCATGATCGTGATGGGTAAGACCAACCCCGACGCCAAGGCGCACCAACAGCAGTCGATGGTGCTGGTGGCGATGGATACGCCAGGGGTGACCGTCGTACGCCCGCTTCCGGTCTTCGGCTACCAGGACCAGCACGGCCACTGCGAGATCACCTTCGACGATGTCCGGGTGCCGGTGACGAACCTGATCGGCGAGGAGGGTGGCGGCTTCGCCATCGCCCAGGCAAGGCTCGGGCCGGGGCGGATCCACCACTGCATGCGCGCGGTCGGCATGGCCGAGCGGGCGCTGGAGATGATGTGCCGGCGGGCGGTCTCGCGGGTGGCGTTCGGCAAGGAGCTGGCCCAACAGGGCGTCGTGCAGGCGCAGATCGCCGAGTCCCGGATGGCGATCGAGCAGGCCCGGCTGGTGACGCTGAAGACCGCCTGGCTGATCGACACGGTCGGCGCCAAGGGCGCTCGCACCGAGGTCGCCGCGATCAAGGTCCTCGCACCGCGGATGGCGTGCGAGGTCATCGACCGAGCGATCCAGATCCATGGTGGTGGCGGGGTCAGCGACGACTTCCCGCTCGCCGAGATGTACGCCGGTGCGCGTACCCTGCGCCTCGCCGACGGTCCGGACGAGGTTCATGTCCGGTCGGTGGCGCGCCAGGAACTCGGGAAGTACCTGCCGCGCTAGCGCCTCCGGCGACCGCGGGCCGGCGGCTCACCCGCGAGGTGCGCGGCCAGCTCGCGGATCGCGAGCCGAGCCGATGACTTGGGCGCGACCTCGGCTAGGGTCCGGCCGGCCGCAACCGCGGCGTCGACCGCGTCACGGTCGTCGGGCACGACTCGCACGTCAGTGATTCCGGCGAAGCGCTCCAGCGCGGCGAGCACTGCACGCCGCGGATCACCGGGACCGACGACCGCGCGGCGCAGCCGGTTGACGACGGTGATCGGCGGGTCCGCCTCGCGAAGCTCGACGCAGTCCGGCAGCGCGCGCACGTAACGCGCCAGGCCGACCGGATCTGCCGCGGCAACGCTCACCACCATGTCGGCCGCTTCGAGGACGGCCAGGGTTGCGCCGTTTCGGCGCGGCGCCAGGGTGTCGTAGGCCAGCTCCTCGTCCTGCTCGAGACAGAACCCACAGTCAACGACGAGGTAGGCCGCCAGCGCCCGGGCCTGCGCGAGCACGACAGCGAGCGCGGTCGGGCGTAGCTCGAGCCAGCGATCGGCGCGGGTGACGCCGGTCAGCAGCCGCAGCTGCGGGCGCACCTCGAGGGCGACCGCGGCCAGTCGTGCGACGTCGAGGGTGCCGAGGTTGGCCAGCCGACAGGCCGCGGCGAGTCCCGGTGCCTCGTCGAGCACGCCGAGCAGCTGGCCGACGACCCCGCCGTAAGTGTCGGCGTCGAGCAACAGCGTCGGGTGACCGAGGCCGACCAGCTCGGCGGCGAGGTTGACCGCGATGGTGGACCGGCCCGGTGAGCCGACCGGTCCCCACACCGCGATCAGCTGGCCGGCACCGGTCGGGACCTCGTCTAGCGGCGGAAGATCGCCGGACTCGGCGAGCGCGGCACCCGGATCGCCCCA
Source organism: Mycobacteriales bacterium (assembly GCA_036268295.1). Classification (GTDB taxonomy): domain Bacteria; phylum Actinomycetota; class Actinomycetes; order JAFAQI01; family JAFAQI01; genus DATAUK01. Next base: position 28,851 of record DATAUK010000043.1, read on the forward strand.
GTCAAGGTTCGACCTGCTCGATGGGCGGGTGAGCTCACCGACGGCGGCCTGAACCGCGGCTGACACGTCGTCGGCGGCCGCATCGTGAGGCAATAGCCGCGCGACGCCAAGCTGGCTCAGCCGTTGCTCAGCCGCCTCGTCGCCCGCCGCGTACAACCCGACGACGGCGACGCCGGCCGCCCGGAGCCGGGTCAGCGCGTCGCGGTCGAGCCGGCGCAGGTCGGCGGTCAGGATGACGGCTCGGGCCAGCCCGGCGGCAGCCGCAGCGAGCAGATCGGCCAGATCGACACAACGCCGCACCACTTGGACACCGTGATCCTCGCGACTCAGCCCCGAGGCGAGGTCCGCCTCCCAACGCGCATCGCCGACCGCTGTCAGCACCGGGATGCTCACGGCGTTGCCGAGCTCACCGGTGAGGGCGCCGCGCCGGCTGCAGCGGGCGGCACCCCCACCAGGTCGATGGTGCCGCTCTCGACGGCCTGGACCAGCGCACTGACCCGGCTGGCAGGTACCGCGAGGACGACACTGACCGCCGATCCGCCCGACAACGCGCTAGACCCGCTGTCGTAGGCCTCGACAGCGACCGAGGACAGCACCTCGACCGGTGCCGGAACTTTGGTCTGCGCGCCGACCTTCGGCGTCAGATAGATGTCGACCAGATCGCCGTGAGCGAGGCCAACGGGCAGGTGGCCCGGCTCGACCGGCACGGTCACCAGCCGGCTGGCTGCCAGGACGCCGGCGCTCGCCGACAACGCGCCCATCGGCACGAACTCGCCGGCCGCGACGAATCGGGTCACGAGATAGCCGACCGGTGGCCGACTGGCCGCCGCGACGTACGATCCGCCCTCGCCGTTGAACCGGACCTGCCCGACCGAAAGGTCCGGTGCGCCGAGCCGCTCGCCCGGCACCAACTGGTGGCGCGCGACGTAGACGCTGGTGAAGCGGTCAGCCGAGGCGAAGATCCGCGCTCCCGCCACGACCGCGAGCAGCACGAGGATGACGCCGATCACCAGCCGGGCGTCCAGCCAGCGCGGCGGGGCAAGCCGGGAAGCGCGCGGCGAGGCCTCGGACACATCTCCCTCTCTGGGCCGAATGGATTGGCGGCGGCCATCGTGCCCGATTCCGCCAATCGCTGCGCCGAGTTATCCACAGCAGGCGAAACCGGCGGTGACCCGGAGTTAAGATGCCAGGAATGCAGCGGCCGGACGCCGGGTAGAGCAATGACATCGCCGAAACAATCGTGTCATCGCCGTCATCGTCATGGCATCTCTGGTGATCGGGGCTCGGGCACGGAAATGGGGACGGGACACCCGCAACCGGCGCGGCTGACCGTCGCGGGTCCGAGTGCCATATTTGCTTGGCTCATCCTTCGGCGTCAGCCGGACGATGCGCTGGATCGGGCGCCGCGCACGAGGGCGCGCTGTGGACGGGCTCCCGCTCGCGGCCGTGGGATGTCAGACTTGCGGCGTGACCGAACCCCGGTTCCTGCGGCTGTCTGACGTCGCCGAGATCCTCAACATCTCGGCAGCCCAGACCTACGCCCTGGTTCGAAGCGGCGACCTCAAAGCAATGAAGGTCGGCGGGCGAGGCCAATGGCGGGTGGCGCGCGAGGAGCTCGAGTCCTACATCACGCAGGCCCACGAGCAGACCCGGGCGTACGTCGAAAAGCACCCGTTCGGTCGCGACGACGCGCCGGAGGAGCAGACCGACCCCTAGCGGTCTGCCTGCGATCTGCGGTGGGGGATGTGGTGATCCAGGCGGATCACTGGCAAGGCGGAGGAGGAGCGCAATGGCAGCACCATTGCCGACGACGAGAACGCAACCAGCCACCGCTTGGGCGCCACAGCCGGCGCCAGGCCAGATCGCAGACGGACCACTAGCTGCCGGCTGGATCAGCCCGGCCGGACGGCACCGATCCCGGCGAAGGTCACGGTCCGCACCGCGCTGACCTGCCCGGCACGGCGCGGCTCACCGGCCGGATGCTCGGCGAGGTCGACGAAGTCAGCGCCGACCCGATCGAGCGTTCCGGTGCACTGAGTTCCGTCGCGAAGCCACAGCGTCACCGGAGCCCGATCGCGGGTGATCGCCCGGAGGACATGGGCGAGGTCCAGCCGCGACTCCACCACGCCGACCCTCGCCGGCTCGACAACGCCACCTGGCAGGCCGCGAGCCGCGAGGATTGCCTCGCTGGGGATCAGGGCAGCTGGCTGCGCGCTGACGTCGAGCAACAGCCAGCTAGCGCCGACCCGCCGGAGTACGCCGGCGAGCGGCCCGGTGCCGACGATCGTCAGCTCGACCGGCGTTCCCAGTGCCGTGCGAAGCCGGTCGGCGAGGTGGACCAGCGCCACCTCGCGGCGGCTTCGGTCGCTCACCTCGGCGGCAAACTCCTCCCGCTCCGCGACCTCGAGCTGCGCTTCGAGGTCCTCAAAAAGTCGATCCCAGCGCACGCCGAGCAGTGTGCCACCGACCGATTAAGCACAGGCAAACACAGCCTATTGACTTCTAGCGATCGATATCTACTATCTCTAAACACAATCAAATGGAGGCAACCGGGTGACGTGTGACTTGACAAACCCTGGCGTGTCGGACGCGCTGAGTACCGTTCGGCGTATGAATCCTGACTGGTACTTGCTGAACTGCGGTCACTACGGCTGGTTGAGGGCCGGTGAGCGCCCACAGATGGAATCCGGCACGAACATCGACACGGTGCCGTGCGAAGTGTGTGAGTTGGGCGCTAACGGCAATCGTCAGTGGCGCAAAGCCGTAAGGAAACTGACCGCTACGTCGTAGTGACGTATAGCGCTATCGCTATTCGCAAACTAGGCGAGGACTAGTTCTCCGCCTGGCATCTCGGCGTAGGCCGTTGCGTCATCGATACCGGCCAGTCGGGCGTGAAAACTTGTGCGCGGGTCCGCCATGGCCTCGATCACACCGTTTAGGAACGTGTTAGCAGCGCCGTAGAGGTCGTCTACCAAGACACGCGACCAGCGAACGATCAGGAGATCCGAAGCGAGCGCGAACACCGCCTCATTGCCCTTAAAGGAATCAGTGACGAAACCGCGCATCTCGTCCAGAGAACCAAAGCACTCTGGCGCTGGTGCGGAGAGTTCGACGTAGGCCCAGACTGAACCACCGTTTTCGGTGGGAGTGCCGATGACCGTGAAAAGGAAGAAATGCCCGGCGCTCTCGAACGTGCCGACAAGAGGCATCTCGTACTCTTGCCATACGTCGATGCCCGTCACGGCAGCGTTTGGCGACCAAGGCAGGTGGCCCTGCTGCACCAAACTATCCAGATTCATCAACAAAACCCTC
>DATAUK010000044.1:0-12938 GCA_036268295.1 Mycobacteriales bacterium
CACCTGCTCGCCGCCCACCCGTGGCCGGCGTTGTACGACGCCGCCCGCCTTGCCGACAACCGGGTGCCGGCCGCCGCCGCGATCTACACCGACGACATGTACGTAGCGGCCGAGTTCTCCGAGCTCACCGCGGCCGCCGTCAACGGGCTGCGTCCCTGGCGCTCCGAGGCACACCAGCACAGCGCGCTGCGCACCGACGGCGCCGCGATCCTCGACCGCCTGATCACCCTGGCGAGGAGCTAGTGGTCTGTCTGGACCACTAGGCCGCATATCCGAGGCTCAGGCGGTGGCGCTGCGTCGGTTCGGCGAGTTCTCCGGGCGCTGGGTCGGGAACAGGTCGAGCACCGCCATGTCGCGCCCGCCGCGCTTCGCGGCGTACATCGCGGCGTCCGCCCGGCGCAACGTCTCCTGCGCCGACTCGGTGCCGTGCCGCCTGGCCAAACCAGCTGAGAACGTCACCTCCGGGTCGAGCCGCTGCCAGGCGGTCCGCACCCGGTCCAGCACGTCGGCGCCGTTCGTCGGCTCCGAGATCACGACGACAAACTCCTCGCCGCCGTACCGGCACACCGCATCGTCGACCCGGACCGAACCGGCCAGGACCCGCCCGAACGCGCGCAACACATCGTCGCCGCAGCCATGGCCACGGCGGTCGTTGAACTCCTTGAAGTGATCGAGGTCGAACATGATCACCCGGCCGCCGTCGCCGAGGTCCTCGAGCGCCTGGTCCAGCACCCGGCGGTTGCCGAGGCCGGTCAGCGGATCGGTCTCCGAGGCACGCAGCAACTGGGTCTGCACCCGCTGCTGCTCCCGTCGGTAGTGAGCCAGCACCTCACCGACGATCGACCACGTCACCATGGCCATGCCGAGCCGGACCAGGGTACGAAGATCGTGCGGCGCGCTGGTCGGCCACCACGCGAGCGACAACAGCGGCAGGAAGCGCAGCGTGGTGCCGCAGGGCTGCGTCAGGCCGAGATAGACGACCGCGATGCCGATCCCACCGACGAACGTGCTTCCGGTCGCCGGGTGGCTGAGCGCGGCCAGCCCCGAGGTCGCGAGGATTGCGAGCGGGAAGACGAGCAGGGTGCGCCGTGACATCCGCTGCCACGGCAGCGCCGCCAGCCCGACCGCCGAGAGCATGTCGATCCCACCGATGCAGAGCAGAATCTCGGCGGTCTTGGGCGGCAGATGCAACGCCACACAGGTGGCACACACGAGAGCGCCGGCGAAGGCGAGCAGGACAACGCCGAGGATCGCAGCGGACGACACTGAGCCGTCACCAACACTGGCAGCGGCGGCGATGAACGACCGACCAACAGCGGTCCCCCGGCGACGTACCTCCTGGATCACAAAAGAACCATCGGGCCGCTGGCTCGTTCACACGAGACGCGAGCGGCAAAACCACCCGTTATGACCATGCTGCTGTGGTGAGCGCCGCGGGCCGATCGGCCATTCGGTTCGCATGCCGACGGGTAGACTGAGCACATCACGGCCGGGCGAAGGGATGCCACGATGACCCGCAATTCTGACGAAGCGGTCGAAGTGCTCCGATCGGTCTGGAACGTCCACGGCACGATCCGCGAGAGCCACGACGAGGATCCCCCCGCCCAGAAGGTCTGCCGCAACATGAAGGACGTCAGCTTCGACGGCATGGCCGAGCCGGGCAGCGACCTGCGCCAGGCCTGGCGCGACCGACTGGCACGAGAGGGCAAGCTGAGCAGCTCGGGCGGCAGCATTCGCGACCTGGTGCTCGGCAACGACACTTCCCGCTGACGCTGCGCCTGCGGACGGTGAGGGAGCGCTCGATGGACCGGCCGCAGACTGTCGACCAGCTGACCAGGACGCTGCGCGACGGCGACTACCTTGCTGACCGTGGCCTCGCGACCGCGCTGTTCGTGTCGCTCTCGCTCGACCGGCCGATCCTGCTCGAAGGCGAGGTCGGAGTCGGCAAGACCGAGGTCGCGAAGGTCATCGCCGAGGTCTTCGGCCGCAAGCTGATCCGGTTGCAGTGCTACGAGGGCATCGAGGTCAACCAGGCACTGTACGAATGGGACTACGCGCGCCAGATGCTGGCGATCCGGGCGCTCTCCGAGCAGAACCTCGCCGACGAGGATTCGGTGGACAAGCTGTTCGGGCCGAACTACCTGCTCGAGCGGCCGCTGCTCGAGGCGGTGCGGGCCGGCGACCGCGCCGTCCTGCTGATCGACGAGGTCGACCGCGCCGATGACGAGTTCGAGGCGTTCCTGCTCGAGGTGCTCTCCGACTTCCAGGTCAGCATTCCGGAAATCGGAACCATCGCCGCCGAGACCAAGCCGATCGTGATACTCACCTCCAACCGGACCCGCGAGCTGCACGATGCGCTTAAGCGTCGCTGCCTCTACCACTGGATCGGCTTCCCGACGGCGGAGCAGGAAGTCGCGATCGTCATGGTCCGCGAGCCGGGCGCTTCTGAGGCACTGGCGCAGAAGGTCGTGGCCGCGGTCAACCGGCTTCGCGGCCTCGAGCTCGCGAAGCCGCCCGGCGTCGCGGAGTCCATCGACTGGGTCCGCACGCTCGACGTTCTTGGCGAGAACGACCTCGACGCAAGAGTCGCCGGTGACACGCTGGGCGCGGTGATCAAAGAGCGCGACGACCTCGAGCTGGTGCGGGACAACCTCGAGGAAATCACCGCCGGTGGCTGAGGCCGACTCCTACGTCGCGCTGTTCGTCGACTTCGCCAATGAGCTCCGCCTCGCCGAGCTGTCGATCGGCTCCGGCGACGTCCTGAGCTACTGCGCGGCAATGGCCGCGCTCGACCCCACCAACCTCATCGATCTCTACTGGGGCGGTCGCACCACGCTGGTGACGCGGCGGGACAACATCGCAACGTACGACTCGGTGTTCCGCCGGTTCTTCCTCGATGAGGCCGACGATCTCCCGGCTGAGCTGAAGTTGGACATCCGCAGCCACTCCGAGCTCCGGTCCGTGCTGAATGTGCCGGCGACCGAGCCCGGCGTTGCGGGCGGCGACGAGCAGGAAACCCGGCTCGGGCTGGTCGGCTCCGACATCGAGGTGATCAAAGGCAAGGCGTTCACGGCCTGCACCCCCGAGGAGCTCGCGGCACTCCGGCGGATCATGGCCCAGATCCGGCTGAGCCCGCCGCGACGGCGTACCCGCCGGACCGCGTCCGCCACCTCGGGTCGCCGGCCCGATCCGAGGCGCACCGTCCGCGAGACGATGCGGATGCACGGCGAGCCGTCGCAGCTGTTCTGGCGCCGCCGGCGACTGCGACTGCGGCCGTTGATCCTGATCCTCGACGTGTCCGGGTCGATGGCCGACTACTCGCGCAACCTGCTGCAGTTCGCCTACTCCGCCAAGCGGGCCTCCACTCGGGTCGAGGTGTTCTGCTTCGGCACCCGGCTGACCCGGATCACCCGGCAGCTCGAGCGTCGCCGCGTCGACGACGCCCTGGCGCGCGCCGCGAAGGTGGTGTTCGACTGGGAGGGTGGCACTCGGATCGGCGACTCGATCGGCGCGTTCGTACGCGACTGGGGCCGCCGTGGGCTTTGTCGCGGCGGCATCGTGGTGATCTGCTCCGACGGTCTCGACCGAGGGGACCCGGCGGTGCTGGCAGCCGCGATGGAACGGCTGTCGCGGCTGTGCCATCGAGTGGTCTGGATGAACCCGCACAAGGGCAATAACGTGGACTTTGCGCCGAGCACGCTCGGCATGATGGTCGCCGCTCCGCACATCGACCTGGTGTTGTCCGGGCACGACCTGAACAGCCTGGAAGAGCTCGCCGAACTCCTTCCGAGCCTGAAGTAAAGGAGCGCATCGGGTGCAGTGGAGCGTGGCGATCGAGGCGGAAGGCGATCGCTTGCTGACCCGCGAGGAGATCGTCGAGCTCGCCGACGCGGTCGCCACCAGCAGCGGGATCGCGAGTGGGATCGGGACGTCGCGTTACGGCGCCCAGCTCCTCGTCGAGGCCGACAGCCTCGACGAGGCGATCGAGGCGGCAACCGCTGAGTTCGCCGCCGCTGCCGCGCGAGCCGGGCTCCCGAAATGGCCGGTCGTGAGCACCGAGGTGATCAGCGAAGCTGACGACTACGCCGACCTCGACGTCGATGAGGCCGGATGATCCGGCTCGGCTCGCTCGCCGGCTACCCGTTCGAAGGACCGCGGGTGCTCGCCGGCTGGACGCCGCCCGCGACTCCCGCCGTCTTCGCGATCGTCTACAAACCAGAGCAGGAGACCAAGCCCGAGAAGTACGCCGTGATCTACGTCGGCCATGCCGATGACCTGTCGGCCGAGCGGCTCCCGTTCAACCATCCGAGCGCGCCGTGCTGGGTCAAGCGGGCCGGCAGCAAGTGGAAGGTCTACATCTGCACCTTCGAGGTGCCGGGCGGGCTTCGCTCTCATCGTGAGCAGATCGCCCGTGAGCTCGCGTCGGTCTACCAACCGAGCTGCAACGACCAGCAGTACGACTCGGCCTGGAAAGACGAGTGGATCGGCGAATACAACGCTCCCACGACCGGCCCGCTGACGACCGGTCGCGATCCGTCCGGCAGCTGAACCGCTAGGACTTGGTCTTCGCGGCCCGGCGATGTTTCGGGGCCACCGGCGCGTAGCCGACGCCGTCGTGCAGCCGCGAGCGGCGGCGACCCATCGCCGGAAGCGCAGGCGGGCGCTCCTCGGTCGACGGCTGGTACGTCGCGCCCGCCACGATGCCCTCGGCCATGCCGTAGAGCAGCGGCAGCGCGCCGGCCACGACGCCGCCGGTCCGGTTGATGTGGTCGACACCCGGTGCGATCACCTCGGCGTTGTCCCGGATCTCACGGACCAGATCAGCGCACTCCTCGAGGTTTGCCGCGATCCGGTTGAGCTGGCCGCCGACCACGAACAGATAGAACGCCAGTCCCGCGATCAGCAGCACGATGTCGGCGACGGAAAGGATGATCATCGCGGTCAGGTCCTCACTTTTCCGAGTACTCGGCCAAGGAACAGATGATGTTCGAGACCTTCAGCGAGGACCGCGTCGACGCCGCCGGCGACTGTCGCGATCAAGGCGGTGTCAGCGGTGTTGGCCGCCGCCGCCTTGAGGGTGTCTCGCACCATGACGACCCGTCGGTCGATCGTGCGGACCAACACCAACAGGGTGGTGAGCAGCGCCGCGACGGCGAGCACGATCACGAAGCCGCCGATGATCGCACCCCACCACAGGTGGCGCTGCGTCGAGGTCAGCGTGACCGCCTGCAAGGCGAAGTGATGACCCATCCCTAGCCTCCCAGTCTCTTCCGGCCCCGATTGAGCCCGGCGATGATGATCCCGGCGTGCTCGATCGTGGTGTTCAGCTCGGCGAGTGCCGCAGTGTTGTGCACCGACTGAGTCAACGAGTCGTTGATCATCGTTGCCTCCTTGCCGATCGAGCGGGCGAGCAAGAGGATCGGCACGACGAGCGCGACGACGACCAGTACGACGACGATCGTCACGACGTACCCGACGATCCAGCCGTTGTTCGACGGGCTCGCGGCGAGCACGGTGGCGGCGAGTGGATGCATCTCAGCCCGCCTTTCCGGCCGGCTGGACCTCGGAGACGCAGTTGGCGACCACGAAGTTGACGAGCGACTTCGTCGGAGCCGGGATCCGGTGCTTCACGACCACGTGCGCGCCGACCTTGGCCATCAGCTCATGCGTGGTCGGCGCCGTGAAGTGCGTCTTGCACACCGGGCTGCCGCAGCTGAACTCCATCATCTTCCTCGCCCTCCCTGTCCCGGTCCTAGACGGTTTCGCAGAAGTCGCGGACCGGCTTCAAGCTGGCATTCACCGACGACAGCGCGTCGGGAACCGTGCGGGTCTGCTCGGCGACGACCATGACGCCGACGATGACCGTGCCGAGGGTGTAGCGCACCACCTTCAGATGCAGGATCACCCTGGCGAGGCCGAGTGCGGCGGCAGCGATGATCAGCACCGCAAGCACGATGGTGACCCAGGCGACAGCTGGCATGACGTGTCCCTTCCGGCTCAGCCGAGCAGCTTGGCGACGGAGCCCGCGTAGCGGACTGCGCCAACAGCCACTTCGTCGATCGTGGTGTCGGTGACGGCGAGCATCTCTGGTACGTCGTCAAGGAATCCGGTGAGGGCGACTCCGCCGGCCAGGATGTCGTCGGCGGCGCCGCGGATCCGTTCGAGCGCAGCCAGCACTCGGTTGAGCAGCGCGACGAGAATCGGGACTACCGCCACCAGCAGCACCGCGTTGCCGATCCACCACAAGGTCATGGCGTTTCCTCCTCAGTTCGCTGCCGGCTGATAGGGCATGAAGAAACGACGGAAGACCCGCATCAGCGCCATCCGCATCGCCCGCACGCCGATGGCGAAGCCGCTGGCCGCCGACGTCTTCATCCCGTCGAGTGATTCGCCGCGCTCGACCGCGGCGATCCGGTTCTGCAGGTTCGTCGCGAAGTCACGCATCAGCACTGCTGTGACGTCGGAGATCATGCCGCGGCCGTACTGCGCCGCCGCACCGGAGAGCTGCACGTCCTGGACCACGTCGATCTTGGTGCTCTGCCCAGCCGGGATCAACGTCGCGGTGACTAGCATCGCGGCCTGCCCGCGGCCCTTCTCATCTGCACCGGCGGCATCGATCACAATTCGCTTGGCCTCGTTGTCGCGTTCGGTGATGTTCGCGGTGCCGGCGAACGCCAGCTTCACCGGGCCCATCCGGACCGCGACCTTGCCGAGGTACTTGTCGTCCCCGAGATCGTCGGTCAGCTCGGCGCCCGGAAGGCAGGCCGCGACGCCGGCGATGTTGTCGAAGAATGCCCATACCTTGTCGACCGGTTGGCCCACCTCGAAGTCGCTCTTGATCAGCACTGGCCCTCCCGGCTCGGATCGGTGTTGCTCGCCATCAGTCGTCCGACCTGACCGGCGGATGCCCGGAGACGTCGTGCTTCATCGTCAGCGCCTCGTAGACCCGGTCCGGCAGCAGCGGCATGTCGATGTTGCGGACGCCGGTCCCCCTGAGGGCGTCCATGACCGCGTTGACGAATGCGGCCGGACCGCCGACAGTCGCGCACTCACCGACCCCCTTGGCCCCGATTGGGTGATGCGGGCACGGCGTGACGACCTCATGGAGCTCGAAGCCCGGCGTCTCCCAGGCGGTGGGAAGCAGGTAGTCCATGTAGTTGGAGCCGACGCAGTTGCCCTCGGCGTCGAAGGTGATGAACTGCATGCTCGACATCGCGTAGGCCTCGGTCAGCCCACCCATGATCTGGCCTTCGACGATCATCGGGTTGATCCGCACCCCGCAGTCGTCGACCGCGATCATGCTGAGCACGTCCCAAACCCCGGTCTCCGGGTCGACCTCGACGGTCGCGATGTAGCAGCCGAACGGCCAGGTCAGGTTGGGCGGGTCGTAGTACGCGACGTTCTCCAGCCCGGGCTCCATGCCATCGGGCATGTTGCCGTACGCCGCCATCGCGCATTCCTGGATCGTGACGCCGCGGTCGGGTGCGCTGCGGATGTAGAACCGGCCGAGCTCCCACTCGACGTCCTCTTCGGAAACCTCGAGCAGGTGCGCGGCCAGCTTGCGCGCCTTGGCGCGGACCTTGCGCGCGACCATCGCGACCGCCGCACCGGCGACCGGCGTGCTGCGTGAGGCGTAGGTGCCCATGCCGAACGGCGCGGTGTCGGTGTCGCCCTCCTCGACGACGATGTCCTCGGCCGGCAGCCCGAGCTCGTGCGCGACGATCTGCGCCCACGTGGTCTCGTGTCCCTGGCCCTGGGTCTTGGCCCCGGTTCGCAGGATCGCCTTGCCGGTCATGTGGACCCGCAGCTCAGCCGAGTCGAACATCTTGATGCCGAGGATGTCGTACTCCCGGCTGTTGCCGGCACCGAGAGGCTCGGTCATGCACGAGATCCCGACACCCAGCAGCCGGCCTTTCTTGCGGGCCGCTTCCTTCTGCTTCAAAAAGTCCTGGTAGCCGACCGCCTCGAGCCCGACGTCGAGGCACTTGGCGTACTGCCCGGAGTCGGTCAAGAAGCCGTACGGTGTGCGGTGCGGGAAGTCGTCGTCTTTGACGAAGTTCATCCGCCGGAACTCCGCCTGATCCATACCGAGGTCGTCCGCGGCGGCCTGCACCATCCGCTCCTGGAAGAACATCGCCTCGGTCACCCGGAACGAGCAGCGGTACGCGACGCCACCGGGCGCCTTGTTGGTGTAGGTGCCTTGAGCCGTCAGGTGCGCGTACGGAATGTCGTAGCAGGCGAACGCCGAGTGCATCAGGCCGATCTTGAACTTCGAGGGCTGGGCGTCGGCGAAGAACGCGCCGTGGTCGGAGTCGGTGTGCATCCGGACGCCGAGGATCTTGCCGTCCTTGCGAAGCGCCATCTCGCCCTTGAGATAGACGTCGCGGCCGAACCCGGTCGAGATCAGGTTGCCGGACTTGTCCTCGATCCACTTGACCGGCACCTCGAGCAGGATCGAGGCGAGGATCGACATAACGTAGCCGGGATAGACCGGCACCTTGTTGCCGAAGCCGCCGCCGAGGTCGGGCGAGACGATCCGGATCATGTGTTCAGGCAGCTCGGCGACCAGCGCGACCGCCGCCCTGATGATGTGCGGCGCCTGCGTCGTCATATAGACCGTGAGCTTCGAGGTCGCCCGGTTGAAGTCGGCGATCGACCCGCAGGCCTCCATCGGCGACGGGTGCGAGCGCGGGTAGTGCAGCTCGAGCTTGGAGACCAGATCCGCCTTCTCGAACGCGCCATCGGTGCCTGCCTTGTCGCCGACCTCCCAGTCGAAGCAGACGTTGTCGTGTTGGTTTTCCTTGTCGTCACGGATGATCGGTGCGCCCTCGGCCTTGGCCTGCATCGGGTTGACGATCACCGGCAGCGGCTCGTAGTCGACGACGATCGCCTCGCAGGCGTCCTTCGCGATGTACGGGTCGTCGGCCACCACGCAGGCGACCTCCTGGCCTTGGAATCGCACCTTGTCGGTGGCGAGGACCGCCTGGGTGTCATAGGACAGCGTCGGCATCCAGGCGAGGTTGCGGGTCGCCATCATGTCGCCGGTGAGAACCAGGCGCACCCCGGGCATCCCCCACGCCTTGGAGGCGTCGATCGACTTGATCCTGGCGTGGGCGAGCGGGCTGCGCAGGATCTCCATGTGGAGCATGCCCGGCAGCACGATGTCGTCGACGTAGTTGCCGCGACCGCGGATGAAGCGGTTGTCCTCGACGCGAAGCCGACTCGCGCCCATCCCGCCGATCTTGATCTCGTCCAGTGCTTGCGTCGTCACGTCGTTTGCTCCTATCAGTGCTTCAGCTAGCCGACTGGGATCGCATCTTGGCCGCCGCCCAGAGCACCGATTTCACGATGTTCTGGTAGCCGGTGCAACGACACAGGTTGCCGGACAGCGCCCACCGAACCTCATCCTCGGTAGGGTCGTCGTTCTCCTCGAGCAGCGCCTTCGCGGCGAGCATCATGCCCGGCGTGCAGAACCCGCACTGCAGCCCGTGCTCTTCGCGGAAACCCTCTTGCAGCGGATGCAGCTCGCTGGCCGTCGCGAGCCCTTCCACCGTCGTGACCTCGCAACCGTCAGCCTGCACCGCGAGCATCGTGCAGCTCTTGACCGCCTTGCCGTCGACGAGCACCGTGCACACGCCGCAGTTCGTGGTGTCGCATCCGGTGTGGGTGCCGGTCAGCTTGAAGCCCTGGCGGAGCAGATGCGCGAGCAGCAGTCGCGGCTCGACGTCGGCGCGGCGGGTCTCGCCGTTGACGCTGATCGTGACCCGGCGTACCGGAGTGCCCGCCGTCGGCTCGTCAGCGATCTCCTCATAGAGGCTGCTCATTATCAGGCGGCCCTTTCCACGGACTCGCTGACCCGATTCAGGATCCGTACGACGAAGGTGTGCACGATGTGCCGCTTGTAATCCGCGCTGCCGCGGTGGTCGGTGCGCGGTTTGGCTGCTGCCGCGGCCAGGTCGGCGGCCCGCGCGATGGTCGACGCGCCGAGCGGCTGACCGACCAGTGCGGCCGCGGCCTCGCTCGCCGAGATCGTGGATCCACCGACTCCGGTCAGGCCGACCCCGGCGCGCACCACGACCTCACCGGACAGGTCCAGGGCGACCGCCACTCCGGCGGTGGCAAAGTCGCCGACCCGGCGCTCGAGCTTGAGGTAGCCGCCGGCCGGGTTGCCCTTTGGTGCGGGGATGACTGCTTCGACGGCGATCTCATCCATCGTGAGCGTGTTCTGGAACGGTCCGCTCACGAAGTCGGCGACAGCGATGTTGCGGCGACCGTTCGGCCCCTGCGCGACGACATGGCCGCCCAGCGCGGTGACGACCGAGGCCCAGTCACCCTGTGGGTCGGCGTGACACAGCGAGCCGACCAGCGTGCCGCGGTTACGTACGATCGGATCGGCAATCAACGGCGCCGCCTGCGCCATCGTCGGCTGGTTGGCCGCGAGCAGCGTCGATCGCTCGAGGGTGGCATGCCGGCACAGCGCACCGACGTGGATGGTGCCGTCCGCATCGGCGAGGTGGTAGTCCAGACCGGGGATCCGGTTGATGTCGACGAGCAGCTCGGGCGAGGCGAACCGCAGCTTCAACAACGGCACCAGGCTCTGGCCGCCGGCGAGCACCTTGGCCTCACCGCCGCCGGTGTGCAGCAACTCGATTGCCTCCAGCAGCGAGCGCGGTGCCTCGTAGCGGAACCGAGACGGATACATAAACGATCCTCCTGGCTATCGACGTCGCGGCTAGCTGCGGGAACCGGGGCGGCGGCGGCGTGAGCTCTCGGGATCCGCGACCGCGACCGGCAGCGAGTCCTCTTCAGGATCGGGCCGCGGCTCCTGGTGCGGCGGCCATGGCCCTTGCACCGGCTGGCCGGCGATCTTGAGGAAATCCATCAGCTCCGGCCAGGCCCACACCGTCGGGCTCCTGCCGGTCTTGGGGGAATGCTCAACCAGCTCGAAGAGCCGCGGGTTGTCCTGGCTGTGACCATCGGATTCCATCCGCATGGCGCATCACCCCTCCGGTCGGACCGAGCCGACTCGGCCACAGCCGTCGGCGCTCTTGTCACTGCTGAACCTTCGCTCAACGTACTCCCTGCGCACACTTGTACGCATCCCTTCATCAGGTTGGTTCAGAGCGGGCGTCACGCTCACGGAACCGATGCCCGCGAACCGAGCGACGCGAGATACTCCCGGGATGGGGTTGGCTTGTCCGTTGCCGGTGATCGGCGTCGTTCGGACCGCGCGCGCCAGCATGGAGACCACTCCGGTGCAGTCGGCACTCAACCCGAGGGAAAGCGGCGTTATCGAGATCAGTCCGGACTACGCCGCCGGCCTCGCCGGCCTCACCGGGTTCGACTACGCCTGGCTGTTGACCTGGCTGCACGACCCGAACGACGAGGTGACGCGGCCATCCCCGCTGACCCAGGTGCCATTTCTGCTGCGAGCCGAGCAGCGACGGCTCGGGATCTTCGCCACCCGCGGGCCACGCCGGGTCAATCCGATCGGGCTGAGCCTGGTGCGGCTGCGCGGTGTTGCCGCAAACCGGGTGGAGTTCGGCGGCGTCGACCTGATCGACGGCACACCGGTGATCGACCTCAAGCCCTACGTCGGCCGGTTCGACCGGCCCGACGGCGAGCCACGATGCGGCTGGTTCGACACCGTCGCGTTCGTCGACGGCGTCACACCGTCGGACCTCGGCCGGCCGACCGACGGCGCCTGACCGGCGGCACTCCCGACCTGAAACACGCGGGTCGCGGCTTGGCACTAGATCGGCCTCGCGGCGCTCGCGGTGCGGCACGATGGCGAGATGCTGGCGTTCATCGCACGGATGGTGAGCGGCAACCATCGACGCCATATCGGGATTCTGTTCAGTGCCGTGGTGATCTGCGTCGTCGCCGGCGGCGCGGCGTTTGCGGCCAGCCAGCACGTGGCGGTCACGACCGGGCTCTACTGGGCGGTGACGTCGGCGACGACCGTCGGCTACGGCGACGTGATCCCGCACAACGGTGCCGGCCGGCTGATCGCGGTCGCAGTGATGCTGACCACGATCCCGCTGCTCGCCGCGATTTTCGCGCTCGTCACCGGCACGGCTGCGGCCGCCGGACTACGGAGGATCTTGGCCATGGGCAACCCGTTCCCGACCGGCGCCTACCGCCTCGTGGTCGGCACGCATCCGAGTGTGCCGACCATCCTCGAGGAGCTTCGACAGGTCGGTGACGCCGTGGTGTGGGTGGCCGACATCGACCCGGCGCAGGCACCGGCTGGAGTCCACGTCGTCCGCGGTGCGGCCGGCGACCCGGCCGCGATTCGCGCTGCCCGGCCGAAGGGTGCCCGCCAGGCTCTCATCACTGGTGAGAATGACGGTGACGTGCTGGTCAGCGCCGTACTCCTTCATGCCGAGGCGCCTGACCTCGAAGTCACGGCGCTCGTGCGGTCGACGTCGGTGCGCGAGGCACTGCACGATCTCGGGATCCGCCAGGCCCTGGCGCTCGACGAACTGGTCGCCCACACCCTCGCCAAGAGCCTCGAAACCCCGCATGCCGGCGACATGCTGATCCAGCTGATGGACTCCAACGAGCATGCACTGTCCGAGATCGAGTGCGCTTCGGCCGAGCTGGGCAAGCCGCTGAGCGCGGTGCGCAACGGCCGCGCCGGTCTCGTGCTCGGCCTGGTGCAAGGCGGGACGCTGACCCTCGGGATCGGCCACGATCCGGTCATCGCCGTCGGCGACTGCCTGCTCATCGCCGACCCGGCTGCGACCACCCGGAGATGACGCTCAGCGAGCGAACGGCTCGATTAGCTGGTTGACGAACAGCGGCAACTGTTTCGTCCCGCTCTGCTCAACGGCGAGTGGACGGCCGTCCAGGCCGGTACGGCAGGCCGGCTCGCCGGCGACCGGGAACCGGGCGCGGCCACTCATGACATCCCAGATCGTCAGGACGATCCCTAG
>DATAUK010000045.1:0-38531 GCA_036268295.1 Mycobacteriales bacterium
GCTGAATTGACCCGGCCCGCCGGCGTGACTAACGTCCTGCACCGTGCGGAAAAGAGCTGGCCGTTCAGATGGCCGCCGTTGCATTCATGGCCGCGTCTTCCTGGCATTGATCGCGACGCTGCTGGCGATCGGTACCGCCGCCACGAGCGCAGCCGCGATGCCGCTGCACGGCCGTACAGCTGCCATTGGATCTCACCCCGATCCCAGGCATCGCCTGCGATTTGCGGCGGAGGGGATCTCGTGCGTGTCGGCCAAGGTCTGCTTGGTCGTTGGTCAAAACGCCAACGCGTCGGTCGGCGAGATCGCCGAGATCGTCAACGGCAAGCCAACTGCCTACCGCACCGTTCCCGACGCCGGGGGCATCAACGGCATCTCGTGCCCGAGCCCCACGTCAGGATGCGAGGCGGTCGGGTACGGCCAGAGTCCGTCCTATGCGCCGATCGCATTGGCCGTGAGTCGCGCCGGCGTTCCGCGCGCCGTGAAGACGGTGACCTCCGCCAGCGGCGACAACCTCGACGCGGTCTCCTGTTTCCGCTCGATCGCCTCGTGTGAGGCGGTCGGTCAGGCCCTCGATGGAAACGCCGTCGCGCTGCTTTCACTGCACAACGGTCAGCCGGCCACGCCACGGACGGTGTCCGTGGCGGACGGCGCATTCATCGAGAGCACCGCGATCGCATGTCTCTCGGCGACCCGGTGCCGGGCGGTCGGCAGCTATCCGGTCGGAACCGGGGCGTCACAACAGCTGCGTGGCTTTGCGATCACCGTGAACTCTGGCCGCCCGTCAGCGGCGAACACCGCTGCGTCGTTCGGGCTGAACGCGATCTCCTGTCCGAGGCCCGGGCATTGCGAGATTTCCGGATCGAGTGTGGCAGGGCGCGGTTTTGTCGCAGCACTGCCGGCCCGGACGGTGACGAGCGTGCATCGGCTAAAGACCATGTCAGCCTACGCAGTCTCCTGTCCCTCGACGAAGACGTGCACGGTCGTGGGATCGACGGGCGGCGCAGCTCCGAAGGCCGCCCTCATGACGCTCGCCGGGGGCAAGCCGGGCCCGATCAAGACAGTGCCGGGCGCCGCCGTGCTTACCTGCGTATCAACTCCGACCACTAAGTTCTACGAGGCGATCGGCCAGCTCCTGCTCGGCTCGAACGACAGCCAACGCCTGGTCACCTCGCACGAACAGTGACCGGCAGTAGGGGGCATCGGAACAAGCGACGTTGATACTTGGCGGATGCGTTTCGGACTGACGTTGCCGATCTTCGACCAACTGGCCGACCCGTCGTTGTTGGCCGACCTCGCCGCCGAAGCGGAAGCGGCCGGTTGGGACGCCGTCTTCGTCTGGGACCACTTGCGATATCGAGCGCCGTTGACGGCGGCGACCGACCCGTGGATTGCGATGGCCGCCATGGCGACGCGGACCGAACGGATCCGGCTCGGCGCGATGGTGACCCCGGTGGCGCGGCGCCGGCCGCACGTCCTCGCCCGCCAGCTCGTGGCGCTCGACCGGCTCTCGAACGGCCGGATGGTGTTTGGCGCCGGCCTCGGCCTGGACAACAGCGGCGGGGAGTTCGCAGCGTTCGGAGAGCAGGCCGATCCGCGGATCCGCGCCGAGATGCTCGACGAAGGGCTCGGCCTGCTCAGGTCGCTGTTGGCCGGCGAGGAGGTCGACCATCATGGCCGCCACTACACAGCGGCCGAGGTGCGCTTCCTGCCGACCGCCGTGCAGGCCCCGCTCCCGATCTGGGTGGCCGCCCGCTGGCCGAACCAGCGGCCGTTACACCGGGCAGCGGCGTACGACGGGGCGTTCATCATCGAGATGGCCGTTACCGACCTGCCGGCTGCCCTGGCGGTCATCGCCGAGCATCGACCTGTCGGACTCAGCGACTACGACGTCGTGGTGGAGGACTCGCCAGGGGCCGACCCAGCGCCGTGGGAAAGCGCGGGCGCGACTTGGCTGCTGACGTCGTTCGACCCATTCACTATCGATGCCGACGTGGTGCACGCCGCGATCGCCGCTGGTCCGCCGGGTCGGTAGGGACGATCGCCGCATCAACCAGGGCGGTGGCGACCGACTTGGCGATGGTCGCGGCCTGCAGGTTGTGGTCCATCCGGGCGGTGACGACAGCACCGTCGTAGAGCATCGCGAGCTGCGCGCCGAGACCGTCAGGATCGGGGGCTCCGGCATCTCGGGCAAGGTCGGTGAGCAGTGTGTGAATCCAGGTCCGCGAGCTATCGGACACTTGCTGGACGACGCTGCCGGGCGCTGACTCGGCGCTCGCGTTGATGAAGGCGCAGCCGCGGAAGGTCGGCCTGGCGATCGACTCGGAGAGAACGTCGAAGACCCCGAGCAGCCGGTCGCGCGGATTGTCGAACCGGCCGAGCCCGCGGTTGATCCGTTCGGCACGCTCATCGTGGCGGCCTTCGAGGTAGGCGCGGATCAAGCCGTCCTTGCTGCCGAAGGTGCTGTACAGCGTTGCCTTGGCGACGCCGGCCCGCTCGATGACCCGGTCGATGCCGACGGTGTGAACGCCCTGGTCATAGAAGAGCTCGTCTGCGGCGTTGAGCAGCCGCTCGCGGGCGCTGAGCTGCTCAGGTGTGTGAGTGGCCATAGCCTTGACAATAACAGACCGATCTGTCTAGTGTCACCAATAACACCAGACAGACCTGTCTGTCGAGTAGAGGGGCTACCTCATGTCGAGCAGTGCCGATCTCACGGCGACCGATACAAGCCGAGCCTTGCCGGGGCTCTCGCGCCGTGCCGGGTTCGGCGTACAGGTCTCGTTGCAGGTGTTGCTGCTGGCCGCCTCGAGCGCGCCTACTCCGCTCTACTCGGTGTTCCAGGCCGAGTGGGGCCTCACGCCGATCACGATCACCGTGGTGTTCGGGGTGTACGCCGTTGCTGTCCTGGCGACACTTCTCACCGTTGGCAAGCTCTCCGATCACATCGGCCGCCGTCCGGTGTTGCTGACGGCGCTGGTGCTGCAGGTGTTGGCATTGCTGGTGTTTGCGGTTGCCGGCAACGTCACCGACCTGTTGGTTGCCCGCGTCGTCCAGGGCCTGTCGACCGGCGCAGCGCTCGGCGCGCTCGGCGCGGGTCTGCTGGACTTCGACAAGGTCAAGGGCACGATCGCCAACGGCGTCGCGCCAATTACCGGCACCGCGGTCGGCGCCTTGATCTCAGGTGCGGCGGTGCAATACCTCCCCGCACCGACCAAGCTGATCTTCGTCGTGCTTCTCGCCGTGTTCGTGCTCGAGATCGTCGCGGTCGGATTCATGTCCGAGACCTCGGCTCCGAAGGCCGGTGCGCTCGCGTCACTGCGGCCGACTCTCGCCCTACCGGCCCCGATCCGGGTGCCGATGATTGCTGCCGTACCCCCGCTGTCCGGGGTGTGGGCGCTCGGCGGCTTCTACGCCGCCCTCGGCCCGATCCTGGTCCGGCAGCTGTCTGGATCCGACTCCTTCGTGCTCGGTGGATCGTCGCTGTTCGTGCTGGCCGGCGTCGCTGCCGTGACCATCTACTTGTTCCGCGATCTTGCGGCGCATCGCGTAATGCTGCTCGGTGGCATCGCGTTGTTGCTCGGTGTCGGAGTGACGCTCATCGCCATCGCGACCGGTTCAACCGTCGGTTTCTTCGTCGGTTCTGCGGTCGCCGGCGTCGGCTTCGGCGGTGGCTTCCAAGGAGGACTACGCACCGTCCTGCCACTCGCCCAGCCGCACGAGCGGGCCGGCGTGCTCTCGGCGATCTACGTGGTGTCCTACATCGCCCTCGGCGTACCGGCCGTCATCGCCGGTGTGATCATCGACCACATTGGCATCTTGCCGACCGCACGTGGATATGCCGCCGTGATCATGGTGCTCGCGGCTTTGACGCTTGCTGGTTTGGTCGTGCGACGACGCGCCGCGCCAGCAGCGGCGCCAGATATGCCGCCGGCACCGGCGCGACGCGACTTGGTCACATCAGTCACCAGCTGCGAGATCAGCCGATCGTTGGTTGCTACCCGGCGGCCGCCCGCTCGTTCGTCTTGGTAGTGGTCGTCGTGGCCGGCTCCGCGGTCTGTGTGGGGTAGGCCGGTGGGCGATCGTCGTTGTCGAGGTCGATGACGTCCTGCCGGGCCTCGGCAGCGGCGACGTCACGCACTCCGATCACGCTGGTACGACCGAGCGCGATCGCGGCGAAGGTGACGATCACCACGCCGAGCCCGCTGAACATCGCGAGCTGCTCCCATACCGCGTGGTGCGCGTTTCCGGTCGCGATGCCGATGTTGCCGGCGCTCCAGAACGGGCTGAACACAGTGCCGACGACAAACCAGGCGCCGGCGGCGGCAGCAAGCCAGCCGCCGATCATCGCGTTGAGCCGGTTGCCGCTGGCCGCCAAGAGCATCCCGCCGAGGAACGCCGCGCCACCCGGCAAGACCTCGAGCCAACCGCGTGCCGCGGTCCAGGTCCAGGTGTTGTCGGGGGTGAAGCCAAAGCCGAACGAGTGGCCGATGAACGGGATGATCGCGCCCCATGCTCCGAGCACCATCAGCAGCAAGCCGCTGATCGTGCCGCGAGATCGTGCCATGACCATCCGGTTGGGGCGTCGCGCGTGGGTCCTTCGCGTCTTCATCTCGAGCCTCCTCATGGTCGCGTCATCGCGGCCGTCAAGGAGACTCATTCCCGCTTGGGCCTCGATTATCCCGATCAAGGCACCGTCGCGACGTGTCGCCGGGCTCGAGGCCCCAAGTGACCCCGAATCGGGACCCCGAACGGTTGTCGACCGGAGTCAAAGGGCATGGTTAAGGGATGGAAATGCGAACTTTAGGACGAACCGGGGTCAAGGTGAGCCCGTTGTGCCTCGGGGCGATGATGTTCGGGTCGTGGGGCAACGCCGATCACGATGACTGCATCAAGATCATCTATCGGGCGCTCGACGCCGGCATCAACTTTATCGACACCGCCGATGTCTATTCCGGCGGCGAGTCCGAGGTGATCGTCGGCAAGGCGCTGGCCGAAGGCCGCCGCGACAACGTGGTGCTGGCGACCAAGGCGCACGCGGCGATGGGAGATGACCCCAACCAGCAGGGCAACTCGCGGCGCTGGCTGACCCGCGAGGTCGAGGCGAGCCTCACCCGGCTCGGCACCGACTACATCGACCTCTACCAGATCCACCGGCCCAGCCCGGACACCGATATCGACGAGACGCTAGGCGCGCTCACTGATCTGGTGCGGGCCGGCAAGGTCCGCTACATCGGCAGCTCCACCTTCCCGGCGCACGAGATCGTGGCGGCGCAGTACGTCGCACGCGACCGGGCTCGCGAGCGCTTCGTCACTGAGCAGCCGCCGTACTCCATGCTGGTGCGCGGCGTCGAGCGCGACGTCCTGCCGGTCGCCGGCGAGTACGGGATCGGCGTCATCCCGTGGAGTCCGCTGGCAGGTGGCTGGCTATCAGGCAAGTGGCGGCGCGGCAAGGTTGGTCTGAGCAGCCGTCGCAGTGAGCGGCTGCCCGAGCGCTACGACCTGCTGCGTCCGGAGAACCAGCGAAAGCTCGACGCTGCGGACGCGCTCGGCAAGCTCGCTGACGACAGCGGCATCTCACTGGTCCATCTCGCCATCGCCTTTGTGGCCAACCACCCAGCGGTGACCGCGCCGATCATCGGGCCGCGCACGATGGAGCAGCTCGAGACCCAGCTGGGCGCTTCGGAGGTCACCCTGGGTGCCGATCTGCTCGATCGCATCGACGAGATCGTGCCACCCGGCACCACAATCTCCTCGGCCGATCACGGCTACACGCCGCCGTCGCTGACCGACAAGTCGCTGCGCCGTCGCTGACCGGATCTACTCGGCCGGGATGTCGATCGGGATCTCGCCGGAGAGCGCGTAGCCGCCGTCAAGTTGTAGCGAGTCCCCGCTCCAGAACCGGCCCGGGTCATACCAGGTCGGTCGTCGCTTCCCCGGCAGCAGCCCCATGTCCTGATAGCTGATCGCGACCACTTCGGCGCAGTAAGCAGTCTCGCGGGTCGCGTCGTTCGTGGTACGCCGGCGCGGGACCCGGCCGCTGATGAAGCCTCTCGCAAGCGCCCCAGTAGTGGGGAACGGTGTGCCGTCTAGACGCGCGATCGTCCGGAGCAACGCGTCCTCGCTCTGTTGCGTCACCGGGCGGTCGAGCTGACGCAACCAGCCGCGCTGGCCGTAGCGGTTGGCCCACACCAGCACCGAGTCGCGCAGGTCGTGCAACTGCACGCCGCGCTGATGCTTGCCGGTCCACAGGTCGACCAGCGCCTGGCCGAGCTCGGCATGCCACATCAGCGGCGGCAGGTCGTCGAGGACCACCGCCATGCCGACGTGGTTGACCGGTGCGTTCGTGGTGACCCGGATCGCACGGTCGGCGGCGCTGGTGCCGCGGAAGAGCCAGAGGTCGCCGGTGCGGGTCAGCTCCAGCGCCTGTTCCAGCGGGATCGGTGTCGACGCGGCGGTCATCGGATCAGTGTCTCGCGCCGCGCCGTCGCTTACCGTGAAGGCGTGCGGTGGTGGAAGGTTGTCGGTCTCGCCGGAGTTGCCGGCGTTGCCGCGACCGGAGTCGTGATCGCTCGCCGCGAGCGGCAGCGGCGCGCGTTCACCCCCGACGAGGTGCGCGAACGGCTGCACGCCCGGCTCGCCGAGGCGGCAGCTCGCGATCGCCCGGGCTGACCGTTTGAGCACACAGCCGGAGCGCTGACGCGGCGTTCTGTGGCCGTATATCCGTTTTGCACGGCATGGGACCTTAAGTTGTGTGCTGGTTCGTGTCAGAGGTCTCTGAAAGTCTCTGGCTATGACCAATGGGAGTGCTGTGTCCTCGCCCGTCGACGTGATCGCGGATCCCCGCCGCTGGAAGGCGCTCGGGGTGCTCGGGCTGGTGCAGTTCATGCTCGTCCTGGACATCACCGTGGTCAACGTCGCGTTGCCGCGAATCCAGCACGACCTCGGGTTCTCAGCGTCCGGTTTGGCGTGGGTCGTCAACGGCTACGTCCTGATGGCCGGCGGGCTGTTGCTGCTCGGCGGCCGGCTCGCCGACATCCTCGGCCGTCGCCGACTGTTCCTGCTCGGCGTCGGGCTGTTTGCGATTGCCTCGGCGACCTGCGGTGCTGCGGTCGACCCGGCAATGCTGGTGGTCTCGCGATTCGTCCAGGGAGCCGGCGAGGCGATGGCGGCGCCGGCCGCGTTCGGCCTGATCGCGCTGCTCTTCCCGGATCCGCACGAGCGGATCAAGGCGTTGGGCATGTGGGGCGGCATCGCGGGGCTCGGTGGCACCACCGGCACGGTGATCTCCGGCGTACTCGTCAACTTCGCATCGTGGCGGTGGATCTTCTTCATCAACCTGCCGGTCGCGTTGTTCGCGCTGGTCATGGTGCCGCGACTGGTGTCGGAGAGCCGGATGGTCCGCGAGTCCGTACGGCCGGACTACGCCGGAGCGGTGACCGGCACGGCCGGCTTGATCGCGGTGGTCGACGGGTTGCTGCAGGCCGCGACCCACTCGTGGGGCTCGGTGACGGTGCTGCTGCCGTTCCTCGGCGGTCTCGGGTTGCTCGGACTGATGGTGTGGATCGAGGCGCGATCGGACGCGCCGCTGATTCCGTTGCAGTTCTTCGAGAACCGGACCCGCGTCGTCACGAACTTCACGACCCTGTTCTTCTCCTCGGCGTTCTTCAGCTACTTCTTCCTGCTCACGTTGTTCGAGCAGCAGGTGCTGCATTACTCGCCGCTCAAGGGTGGTCTGGGCTACCTGCCCTTCGGGCTGAGCATCGGCGCCGGTATCGGGATCGGCACCGCTTTGATGCCGCGACTCGGCGTGAAGCCGATCTTCACAGGCGGCTTCCTGATCTGCGCCGTCGGGATGTTCCTTACCAGCCGGATCGACCTCCACTCGACGTATGTCGCAGACGTGATGCCAGGCATGATCGTGCTCGGCCTCGGCTCGGGGCTGTGCTTCCCGGCGATCGGCAACGCCTCGCTGCACGAGGTGACCGGGCAGGACTCCTCGCTCGCCTCCGGGGTTCAGAACGCGATGCAGCAGGTCGGCGGTGCGCTGGGGCTCGCGGTCTTGGTGACCCTCGGGTTACGCCACGCCAAGTCACTCGCTGAGAACGGTGCGAGCCATGCGCTCGCCGTGACCCACGGCTACGTCCTGGCGTTCCGGGTCGGGGCGGTGCTGCTCGCGGTCGGTGGCGGGCTGGTCTTCATCCTGCTCGAGCACGTGATCGCGACCCCGCGCCAGCCAGGCGCCGAGGTCGAGCCCGAAGTGGCGGAGCTACCGAGCCCGGTCTAGCTCGGTCAACGGTCGAACGGCTCGAGACCGTCGGGAAGGCCGAAGGCTCCCTCGTTGCTCCCGGTGCGCGCGAGCGAGCGATAGTGCCGGTCGGCGAACCACCAGCGGCCTTCGCTGCGCCGATAGCTGTCCTGGTAGAGGCCGTACGTCGTCGACCACTCGCCGGTGGCCTTCTCGCGCCGGATCTCCGACATGAAGACCCGGCCGCGCGCGACGTCCGGATCGGTGGGATCGAAGTCGAAGACCCGGTTGAGGATCACGAACTCGAAGTGGTCGAACCGCTCGAGTGCGGCACCGATGAACTCGCCAAGTGCGGCCGGCCGGTCGAAGTGGCGCGGCGCGGCGGTGACGGTGTCTACCTCGATGGAGGCGTCGGCAACGAAGAGGTCCGTGAGCTCCGACCAGGCTCGGCGAGTGACGACGTCGGCATACGAGGAAAGCAACCGCCACAACGCGACGACGTCACGGGTTTCGTCGCGTGCCTCGGCTGCCACCTGGTGATCCTCGCACCGGCCGGGCACAGTGGTGGGGTGGACATCATCAGAACCCGGACCGTCGGCGCCGAACTGACATTCGAGGTCGAGGCACCGGCGACCGTGGTGCTGCAGCTTCGCGCGGCGGCTTCTGCCGGCCTGGTCCGCACCGAATGGCTCGACGTGAGCCTGGATGGCGCCCCGATCGAGGGCGTGACGATCGAGGCCGACTACGGCGGGGTGCTGCACAGGCTGCTCCCGGCGGCGGGTGAGCTGAGGGTGAGCTACTTCGCCGAGCTCGAAGCGGCAGCGTTGCCGGTCGCTCCGACGGGTCGCCCGGCCGGCAGCGAGCTCGAGCAGCTCGACATGATCCGGCCCAGCCGCTACTGCCCGTCCGACCACGTGGTCGGGCTGGCGCTCTCGGAGTTCGGCGACCTCGAGGCGTCGGCGGCCCGGGTGGCGGCGATCGCCGCGTGGATCTATGACCGGGTGGAGTACGTCGTCGGCGTCAGCGACGTACACGACTCGGCCGAGCACACCCTGCTGACCGGGCGCGGGGTTTGCCGCGACTTCGCCCACCTCGGCATCCTGCTGTGCCGGGCGCTGAACGTGCCGGCGCGGTTCGCCTCGGTCTATGCGCCGGGCCTCGACCCGATGGACTTCCACGCGGTCTTCGAGGCCTGGCACGACGGCGCCTGGTGGGCCTACGACGCCACCCGACTGGTGCCGCGCCAGACCCTGGTCCGGGTCGCCACCGGCCGCGACGCCGCCGACGCATCGTTCGCGACGGTGACGTCAGGCATCGCCACGTTGGTGAGCCTCGCGGTGACCGCAACCAGCGGCGGTGACCTGCCGGCGGATCGCCACGACCGCCCGATCGCGCTGGCCTGACTGGTCCCGGACGCCCGAACGGCCCCGGCGATCTCGAGATCACCGGGGCCGCTGGAGCTTGACCGCGCTACGAGGCGGTTGCGGCGTCCACGGTTGGGTCGTCGATCGTCGTCTTCGGGCCGGTGAACCAGTTCTTCACCGACAGATGCCAGTAGATCCAGAGCAGGATTAGTGCGCCTGGCACGACGAGGATCGTGTAGTTGACGTACTTCCAGGCGAAGCCGGTCTCCCACGGGAGCCCCACGACCGACGTCGGGAGCAACGCGATGATGCAGGTCACCGCAATCTCGACGACTGCGACGATCGACATCCACTTGTACTTCGATCCCAACGTCCAAGCACCTGGGACGAAGCTCGAACCCTGTCGCCAGCGCAGGAAGATCGGGATTGCGAACGCGAGGTACAGGCCCACGACACCGATGGTGACGACGGCGAAGAACGCGATCGGCTCAGGCCCGATGCCGGGGATGTTGACAGTGACCAGCGCCGGCAGCGTGATGATCAGGGCGACCACGGCGGCCAGGACGACGCTGTAGACCGGCACCTTGTTGGCGTTCAGCGTCCGCCAGTACCTGTGCCCAGGAACCGCGCCATCGCGGCTGAATGCGAAGAGCATCCGGGTGGTGCTGGTCATGCACGCCACGGTGCAGAAGAACTGGCCGGCCATCGAGATGAACAGGATCGTGCCGTGCCAGTTCGTGCTCAACGACTCGCTGAAGATCGTGTTGACGCCGCCGCCGAGTTTGGTGACCTGGTCGGCGCCCGCCTTGTTGGGCACTGCGAACAGGAACGCGAGCAGCAGGATCCAGCCACCGATCGCCGAGTAGAAGATCGACCGCCAGATGCCCTTCGCCGCACCGTCCGCGGCGCTCTTGGTCTCCTCGGACAGATGCGCAGAGGCGTCGTACCCGGTGATCGTGTACTGGGTGAGAATCGCTGCGAGTGGCAGCACGTAGAGGATGAACCCGGCGCCGTGCATGCTCCCGCTGAAGAACCCGGTGTTGTTGACCTTGTGAGTGAAGACGAAGCTCGCCGAGGCGTGGTGACCGGGCACGAAGAGCAGGATCCCGATGACCAGCGCGGCGCCGAAGACGTGCCACCACACCGAAACGTTGTTGATGATGGCCAGCAGATGGCTGGAAAAGATGTTCACCAGCGCGGCTAGGACGAGTACGACGACGAAGATCACGAACACGCGGTGCAGCGAGTAGTGGCTCGCCCACGACGTGCTGACCGTGTCGAGGAACAGGTCGAAGAACGTCGCGCAGCCGTAGGCGACCGATGCGTCGATCGCGAACAGGCCGATCAGGTTGAGCCAGCCGGTGTAGTAGCCGGCCTTCGGCCCGCCCAGCTTCGAGGCCCACCAGTAGATGCCGCCCGAGGTCGGGAACGCCGAGACCAGCTCCGACATACAGAAGCCGATCACGAGGATGAAGATCGCGACGATCGGCCAGCCCCACGCGATCGCCGCCGGGCCACCGTTGTTCCAGCCGAGACCGAAGCTGGTGAAGCAACCGGCCAGGATCGAGATGATCGAGAACGAGATCGCGAAGTTGGAGAAGCCGGACCACGATCGGTTCAGCTCCTGTTTGTAACCGAGTTCAGCGAGCCGCTGTTCATCGGCGTTTAGATGCGTGGTGTCGGACACTGACGCTCTCCCCTTAGTTCACGGTTGCTGGACATCGGTTATCAGGCGGTGCAGGTCCGGGCCGCGGAACAGCGCGAGCGCTCGCTCGTACTTTTCCATCCCCCAGGCCCAGAAGTCGAAGTCCAGCTCGCTGGTCGCTGCCTGGATCGAAGCCCAGAGGGTCCAGCCGTAGTCGGACATCAAACCGAACAGCTCGGCGCGGGCGACCTTGCCCGGCGTCGCCGATCCGTAGTACGCCGCGACCAGCTCGGTCAGCCGATCGCGGTCGAGGTGTGACTCGCTACACAGGTTGCCGAGCTCGAAGCAAGGATCGGCGTTGCCGGAGTATTCGAAGTCGATGAACCACATCCGGCCGTCGCGCGCCATGACGTTCGCGGCCAGCAGATCGTTGTGGCAGGGCACCGTGCCCTGCTCCTGTGCCGACATCGCGCCGCGGATCGCGGTCACCTGCGGCATGAGGTCGAGATAGGCATGCGGAAGCCGGAAGCCGCTCGCGACCACCAGGTCTAGATAGCGCCGTTGCAGCGCGAACATGTCGAAGTCCGAGGCGAACCGGGGCCCGGCGTGTAGCGCGCGACAGGTCGTCGCGACCAGCGCCAGGTTGGCGCTGTCGTCGAGGTCCGCCTCGGTGAAGGTGTCGGCCTCGACCCAGTCGATCGCCAGCGCACCGAGGTCGGGCGCGAATGCGAGGACCTCCGGTGCGACACCGGTGGAGGCAGCGGCGCGGGCGTTGGCGCACTCAGCCTCGCGGTCGATGGCGAGCAGCGCCGACTGGGCGGACGACAGACGCACCACAAGCTCAGTGCCGTTCGAGGCTGTCACGTGGTAGTTGCGATTGGTCAGCCCGCCGGGAAGCACGCTGGCGGTGATGCTCTGCCCGGCCAGGCTCGGCACTCGCGCGACGGTCTCCGCAACGCGAGCCTGATCGTCGGGTGGCTCGGACGCCGGCGGGCATGGCGGCTCGGTGAGTGAGCGCGCAGCTGTCACGGCGTCCCCTCCGCGGTCCCGCCTCAGTTGGCTGATCGGTCAATCAGACACTCTGGCCGAGGTGGCTCGGATGCTAGGGCCTTGCAGCCGGAAGGTCTAGCCCCCAAACCTTTTAGTTCTGGTGTCGAAGCTGCATGATGTGCGACGTGAGCGCGGACCGGGAGCTGCCGACGTCGGCAAAGGTTGTGGTTATCGGCGGTGGGGTCGGCGGCGCGAGCGTCGCCTACCACCTGGCGGAGCTTGGCGAGACCGACGTCGTCGTGCTCGATCGCGACGAGCTCACGAGCGGCTCGACGTTCCACTCCGCCGGTCTGGTCGGCCAGCTGCGCGCCGATCCGACGCTGACCCGGATGAACATGTACTCGGTCGAGCTCTACCGACGGCTACAGACCACGGACCATCCGGCCGGCTGGACCGAGAGCGGCGGCATCAAGCTCGCCTCTAGCCCGGAGCGGCTGGCCGAGATCCGCCGCCAGATCAGCTGGGCGAAGACCTTCGACCTGCCGTTGCACGAGATCTCCGTGGCGGAGGCCGCCGAGCGGTTCCCTTTGATCGACACCGACGGAGTGCTCGGGGCGGCGTACCTGGAGTCCGACGGATATCTCGACCCCTCACAGTTGTGTTACTCGCTGGCCGCCGGCGCGCGGGCGGGCGGCGTGCGAATCCTGACGCACACCCGGGTCACCGGGATCGACGTCGACGCCGGTCGGGTGCGCCGGGTCGAGACCGAGCACGGCCGGATCGACTGCGAGGTCGTGGTCAACTGCGGCGGGATGTTCGCGGCGGAGATCGGCCGGCTCGCCGGGGTGCGGATCCCACTGGTGCCGATGTCGCACCAGTACCTCATCACCGAGGCGTTCCTGGAGCGGCGCGACCAGCCGTTGCCGACGCTGCGCGACCCCGATCTGTTGGTCTACTTCCGGCAGGAGGTCGACGGGCTGGTGATGGGCGGCTACGAGCGCGACCCGGCGCCGTTCACAGCCACGATGACGCAGGTCGACGCGGTCCCGCCGGACTTCAACGGTCAGCTGCTGAAGGAGGACTGGCCGCGGTTCGAGGAGCTCGCGACCAACTCGCAGCGGCGGGTGCCGTCGATGGGCGAGGTCGGGGTACGCCGGATCATCAACGGTCCTGAGGCGTTCACGCCCGACAACGAGTTTTGCCTCGGCGAGACCGAGGTCGCGGGCTTCTTCGTCGCGGCCGGCTTCTGTGCTCACGGCATCGCGGGTGCCGGCGGCATCGGCAAGGTGATGGCCGAGTGGATCGTCGCCGGCGAGCCGAGCTTCGACGTCTGGCACATGGACATCAACAGGTTCGGGCGGCAGTGGCGCTCGCCCGGCTACACCTTGGCCCGCGCGATCGAGAGCTATCAGCGTTACTACGACATCCCGTACCCGGGGTTGCAGCACCGTGCCGGGCGGCCGCTTCGGACCTCGCCGGCCTACGAATGGCATCGCGCGCACGGCGCCGAGTTCGGCGAGAAGTCGGGTTGGGAGCGGGTCGACTACTACCACTCCAACGCAGCTCGCGGTGACGAGTCGGTGCGGCCGGCCGGCTGGGCCGGGATGTACTGGTCGCCGGCGATCGGCGCCGAGCACATGGCCACTCGCCGGACTGCGGCGTTGTTCGACGAGACGTCGTTCTCCAAGCTGGAGATCAGCGGCCCGGATGCGGCTACCTTTCTCGACTGGGTGTGTGACAACCGGGTCGCCCGTGGTGTCGGGGCGCTGACCTACACCCAGGCACTCAACAGCCGCGGCGGCATCGAGGCCGACTTTACGGTCACCCGCACCGCCACCGACGTCTTCCTGGTCGTGACCGGCACGGCGTACGGGACACATGACATGGCATGGTTAGGCAAGCAGGCGCGACGGCGAGCCGCCGACGTGCGGATCGCAGACGTCACCGGGCTTTACTCCTGCTACGCGCTGTGGGGACCGAGTGCGCCGGACATCCTCGGTCAGCTGACCTCGGCCGACCTGAGCAAGGAAGGGTTCGGCTTCATGACCTCGCAGGAGCTGACCGTCGCCGATGTGCCGGTGCGCGCACTGCAGGTCACTTTTGTCGGCGAGCACGGCTGGGAGCTCTACGCACCCGCTGAGTACGGCGCACGACTGTGGTCCGAGGTGTGGGCCGCAGGGCGAGATTTCGGTCTGGTTGCTGGCGGATATCGCGCGATCGAGACCATGCGACTGGAGAAGGGCTACCGGGTCTGGGGGACTGACATCACGCCGGAGACGACGCCGTACGAGGCCGGGCTCGGCTTCTGCGTGAAGCTCGACAAGGAGGGTGGGTTCGAGGGACGCGACGCGCTGGTGGCCGCCAAGGAACGCGGCCTGGAGCGCAAGCTGTGCGCCATGGTGCTCGACGATCCGACCCGGATCGTGCTCGGCAGTGAGCCGGTGATGGTCGGCGGACGGGTGAGCGGCCGGGTGACGTCGGGCGGCTACGGTTACACCGTCGGGCGCTCGATCGCCTATGCATATCTGGCGATCGGCGATGCCAAGCCGGGGACTGCGATCAGCATCGATCTTTTCGGTGAGCCGGTGATCGGTGAGGTTGTCACCGAGCCGGTGTTGGGTGCGAAGGGACTCGGGTGATGAGGGGGGTGCCGGCGCGGATCGGTCTCACTACCTATCGCGAGCCCGCAGCCTTCGGGGTCTGGAACGAGCCGGCCGACCTATTGCCGATCACCTACGCCGACGCCATCGTCGCTGCCGGCGGTGCGCCGATAATGCTGCCACCGGCCGCGCGCCCCGCCGAGGTGAACGCGTTCGCCGAGGCGGTGCTCGACGGGCTGCACGGACTGGTGCTGACCGGCGGGGCAGACGTCAATCCGTCGCGGTACGACGCGCCGCGTGACGAGCACACCGGCCCGGAGCGCGCCGATCGCGACGGCTGGGAGATCGCGCTGGTACGGGCGGCGATGGCCCGCGACCTGCCGCTGCTCGGTGTCTGCCGGGGCATGCAGGTGCTCGCGGTCGCGCTCGGCGGGACGCTCTTGCAGCACCTACCGGACGCGGTCGGCAATGACTCGCACAGCCCGACGATCGGCGTACACGGCCGCCATGAGGTGCGGCTCGCGGACGGCAGCCGGATCGCAGACTGGCTCGGCGCCCACACCGAGGTGGCGACCTATCACCACCAGTCGGTCGAGCGCCTTCCCGACTCGACCATCGCGAACGGCTGGGCCGAGGACGGCACCGTCGAGGCGTTCGAGGTCTGTGACACCACCTGGACGATCGGCGTCCAGTGGCACCCCGAGGTGTACGACGGGCTGCCGCTGTTCAATGCGTTCGTCGACGCCAGCTCCAAGTGGCGGACCGCGCATGCCGGTGCTACCGCCGAGGTGCCGGCGTGACCGCCGGCAATGTCGAGGCGCTTTGGGCGCGATCGGTCTTCTCGCCGGTGCCGGTGCGCAACGCATTCGAGGTCACCGTCGAGCGACTGGCCCAAAGCATCCGGCTCGGCGTCCTTGTCGGCGGCGACCGGTTGCCGCCCGAACGCGAGCTTGCCGACACCCTCGGCGTCTCCCGGGTCACGTTGCGTGAGGCGATCAAGGCGCTCCGGACGGCGGAATTGGTCGAGTCGAGGCGCGGCCGTGGTGGCGGCACGTTCGTGGTCGCCCCGGTCGCGTCGTCGTCGCTTCGGACCAAGGTTCTCGACGGGGCGGCGCGGCCACCGATCAACGACACCCTCGACCTGCGCCGGATCGTCGAACCGGGCGCTGCGGCGCTTGCTGCCAGCCGGACGCTGTCGGCAGCCGACCGTGCCACCCTGCATCGCTGCCTAAGCGACGCGACCGAATGCACGGCCGACAGCCGCCGACTCGCTGACTGCCGACTGCACATGGCGATCGCGGCGGCAAGCGAGAGTGCATCGGTCGCGGCGGTGGTTGCCGACGTACAGATGAGACTCACCGAGTTGCTGCGGGAGATCCCGGTGATCCCCGCCAACATCCATCACTCCGACCGGCAGCATGCGGCGATCGTCGAGGCGATCCTCGCCGGTCAGCCGGACCGCGCCAGAAGCGAGATGGAAGAGCACGTCGACGGCACCGCCGCTCTGCTGCGTGGCCTGCTTAACTAATCCGGCTGCTGATTCGCTAACGCCGGGTGCGCCTCAGGAGGTACGGTCAGCAGACCTTCAGGGGAGGGAACCCACGCGATGCCGGCTGAACCGCTGAGTCTGGAAGAGCTGCGCCTCGACGTGGCGAGCGGCGTGATCGACACCGTGATCATCGCGATCGTCGACATCCAGGGCCGGTTGCAGGGCAAGCGCTGCGACGCGGAGTACTTTCTCGACGAGGTCGTCGCTCATGGGACCGAGGGTTGCAACTACCTGCTCGCGGTCGACATCGAGATGAACACCGTTGACGGCTATGCGATGTCGTCGTGGGACCGCGGCTACGGCGATCTCGTGATGGCGCCCGACTTCGCGACAATGCGACGGATGCCGTGGCAGCCGGGCACCGCGATGCTGCTCGCCGACGTGGAGTGGCTCGACGGCTCCCCGGTGGTCGAGTCACCACGGCAGATCCTCAAGCGACAGCTCGACCGGCTGACCGAGCGCGGCTGGCAGGCGATGGTCGGCACCGAGTTGGAGTTCATCGTCTTCGACGACAGCTACGAGCAGGCATGGGACAAGCGGTACGTCGACCTGACACCAGCTAATCAGTACAACATCGACTACTCGATCCTCGGGACCAGCCGGATCGAGCCGTTGCTGCGCGCGATCCGGCTCGGCATGCGTGACTCCGGCATGCAGGTCGAGTCAGCGAAGGGGGAGTGCAACCCCGGCCAGCACGAGATCGCCTTCAAGTACGCCGACGCCCTAACGACGTGCGACAACCATGTGATCTACAAGAACGGCGCCAAGGAGATCGCGGCGCAGCAGGGCTCGGCGCTGACGTTCATGGCGAAATACAACGAACGCGAGGGCAACTCCTGTCACATCCACCTGTCGTTGCGGACCGCCGATGGCGAGCCGGTCTTCGCCGGTGACCGTGACCACGGCGTCTCGCCGGTCTTCGAGCAATTCCTCGCCGGACAGCTCGCCGGCATGCGCGAGCTGAGCTACTTCTTTGCGCCGAACATCAACTCCTACAAGCGATATCAGGCCGGGTCGTTCGCACCGACCGCGGTCATGTGGGGCCTGGACAACCGCACCTGCTCGCTTCGAGTCGTCGGTCACGGACCGAGCCTTCGCTTCGAGAATCGGGTGCCCGGTGGCGACGTCAACCCTTACCTCGCCGTCGCCGCGATGATCGCCGCCGGGTTGCACGGTCTCGACAACGAACTGCCGCTCGACCCGCCCTTTGGTGGCAACGCCTACGTCTCGGATGCGCCGCGGGTGCCGACATCGCTGACGCAGGCCGGTGAGCTGCTGGCGGCGAGTGCCATAGCCCGGGCGGCATTGGGTGACGTCGTCGTCGACCACTACACAAATGCCGCCAAGGTCGAGGTCACGGCGTTCGACGCGGCGGTCACCGACTGGGAGCGGTTCCGAAGCTTCGAGCGGATGTAGCGGGAAACGAGCATCTGGAAATGAGCGCACCGTGACCTCGACGTACGACGTCATCAACCCGGCCAACGAGCAGATCGTGACGACGGTTGAGCTGAACGACCTGGCGGCGACCGACGCCGCCATTGCGACCGGCCGCACGGCGTATGAGTCCTGGCGCACTGTCAGTCCCGGCGACCGAGCGCGATTGATGCGAGCATTCGCCGAGGCGGTCGATCGGGATCGCGAGAACCTCGCCCGCCTCGAGGTCGCCAACTCCGGTCACACAATCAGCAATGCCCGCTGGGAGGCCGGCAACGCTCGCGACGTGATCGCCTACTACTCGGCGGCGCCCGAGCGGCTGATCGGCCAGCAGATCCCGGTCGCGGACGGCATGAACGTCACGTTCCACGAGCCGCTCGGCGTGGTCGGCGTGATCGTGCCGTGGAACTTCCCGATGCCGATTGCCTCGTGGGGCTTCGCACCGGCGCTGGCGGCCGGCAATGCGGTTGTCTTAAAACCCGCCGAGGTCACCCCGATGACAGCAATGCGGCTCGTCGAGCTCGCCCTCGAAGCGGGCATCCCAGAGGGTGTGTTTCAGGTTCTGCCTGGCAAGGGAAGCGTTGTCGGGCAACGGTTTATCGACTCACCGGACGTGGCGAAGATCGTCTTTACCGGCTCGACCGAGGTTGGCCGCCAGGTGATGATCGGCTGCGCGGCGCGGATCAAGCCGGTGACCTTGGAGCTCGGTGGGAAGAGCGCCAACGTGATCTTCGCCGACGCGGACCTCGACCAGGCGGCGGCGACCGCGCCGTACGCCGTCTTCGACAACGCCGGGCAGGACTGCTGTGCGCGGTCGCGGATCCTGGTCGAGCGAAGTGCCTACGACAGGTTCATGGCGCGTTTCGAGACGGCAGTCCGTGGCGTCATCGTGGCGGACCCTGCCGACGAGGCGACCGAGATGGGTCCGCTGATCACGGCGGCACAGCGCGCGACCGTCGCGTCATTCGTGCCGGACGATTCGCTGGTGGCTTTCCGCGGCACTGCACCGGACGGACCCGGATTTTGGTATCCACCGACGGTGCTGACCCCGACCGATCCGCTGGACCGGGTGTTGCGCGAGGAGATATTCGGGCCGGTCGTTGCCGTCGTACCGTTCGACGACGAGGCGGACGCGATCCGGATCGCCAATGACAGCGACTTCGGGCTGTCCGGCTCGATCTGGACTCGAGACGTCGGCAGGGCGATCCGCGTCAGCCGTGGCATCGAGTCGGGCAACCTGTCCGTCAACTCGCACTCCTCGGTGCGCTACTGGACGCCGTTCGGCGGCTTCAAATCATCCGGGCTGGGCCGCGAGCTCGGACCGGACGCACCGCTTGCGTTCACCGAGACCAAGAACGTCTTCATCTCCAATTCCTGACCAGCACTCGCGAAGGAGCGGCGTCATGGCAGAAGGGTCCGGCCGGCTGGCCGACAAGGTCGCGGTCGTCACCGGGGCGGGCGGCGGGATCGGCCTGGCCACGGTCCGGCGATTCGCCGCTGAAGGCGCCAAGGTGATCTGCGCCGACATCGACGAGGCCGCCGGCCACGCCGCCGCCGATGACGTCGGCGGCGCCTTCATCAAGGTCGACGTCGCATCGGAGCCCGACGTGCAGGCGATGATGGACCTCGCGGTCAGCAGGTACGGCGGGTTGGACATCGCGTTCAACAACGCCGGGATCTCGCCGCCAGACGACGACTCGATCCTGACGACCGGCCTCGAAGCCTGGCAGCGGGTGCAGGACGTCAACCTCAAGTCGGTATACCTGTGCTGCAAGCACGCGATCGGCTACATGCGCGAGCACGGCGGTGGCTCGATCATCAACACGGCATCTTTCGTCGCCGTACTCGGCTCGGCGACGTCCCAGATCTCTTACACCGCAAGCAAGGGCGGGGTGCTGGCCATGACGCGCGAGCTCGGCGTGCAGTTCGCTCGGGAGGGCATCCGGGTCAACGCGCTGTGCCCTGGACCAATCAACACCCCGCTGCTCAAGGAGCTTTTCGCCAAGGATCCGGAGCGCGCGGCGCGGCGGCTGGTGCATGTGCCGATGGGCCGGTTCGGCGAGCCCGAGGAGATCGCCGGCGCGGTCGCATTCCTCGCCAGCGACGACTCGTCGTTCATGACCGCGTCGACCTTCCTGGTCGATGGCGGGATCAGCGGTGCCTACGTGACCCCGTTATAAGGAGGCGTGTCGATGCTGGAGATGCGGCCGAACTGCGAGTGCTGTGACCGCGACCTGCCGAACGGCGCGCCGGAGGCAAGGATCTGCACCTTCGAATGCACGTTCTGCGAGCAGTGCGTCGAGAGCCGGCTCAGCGGTCGCTGCCCCAACTGCGGCGGTGAGTTCGTGATGCGCCCGACCCGTCCGGAGCGGTTGCTCGAGCTCTACCCGGTTTCGACCGAGCGAGTCACCAAGGACCATCCCGCCTGCGTCTGACCGGCGTACCGCGACCTAGTCGCGGCGGGCGATGCCGCGGATGAAGTTGGCCTGACCGGCGTGCTGCAGGCCGTCGGAGATGATGCTGACCAGCCGGACGCCGAGGGTGACCGGCGGATCCCAGCGCTTGTCGACGATCCGGTCAAGGTCCGCATCGCGGAGGCCGCCGACGAAGTCGACGGCCTGCTGGTGCACGGCGTCCTGATAGCCGAGGAGCAGGTCGGCGGAGCGAACCTGGAAGGCGCCGACCTCGTCGCTGCTCTGGCCGTAGCCGTGATCGGAGCGGTCGTAAGGAAGATCGAAGCGATCGGCCCAGCCCTGTGAGGTCCAGACCTGCTCGATGCCGGCAGCATCGGCAATGTGGTCGTCCTCGACCCGGGTCAGGTGCCAGACCAGCCAGCCGATCGGGTTGGCCGCGCGGTCGACCCGAAGCAGCAGGTCGTCGGCGCTGAGCCCCTCGGTGGCGTCGTGCACGGACTCGCGGATGCGACTGAACGCATCGACCAGGACCTCGGCTACCGCCATGCCCTCATCCTCTCGCGCCGTCCCCCACCGGATGTAGTGCCCCGAGACTGCTCACCACGAACGCCTGAATCTCGGCCTGATAGTGCAGCTTGTCGTAGCGGCCGGACGGGCCGAAATGCGCGGAGCTTCCGGTCTCCGCCCGGAACAACACGGTGCTGTCGTCGGTCTGGGTGGCCCGCAGCCGGGCTACCCATTTTGCCGGCTCGTGGATCATGACCCGGGAGTCATGAAGGCTGCCGGTCGCGAGGATGTCCGGGCGCGGTCCGTCCGGCACGTTGTCATACGGCGAGTACGACGCCAT
The DNA here is from genome assembly GCA_036268295.1 of Mycobacteriales bacterium. GTDB lineage: Bacteria > Actinomycetota > Actinomycetes > JAFAQI01 > JAFAQI01 > DATAUK01. The sequence continues at coordinate 21,086 of DATAUK010000045.1, forward strand.
GTAGGCATAGTCATCCGGCGTACGCGGATCGCCCCACTCCTCCCACTCACCGATCGTCAGCGGCATGGTCGGGTCGAGCATCGTGGTCAGGCAGTCTACGAACGGCACCAACGCGACGATCGCGCGCCAGCGCTGTGGAGCGAGCGCGAGTGCGGCGCCGACGAGCAGCCCGCCGGCGGATGCTCCCTGCGCGGCGATCCGGGTGCCATCGACCAGGCCGCCGTCATCCAGCGCGTCAGCCGCGGTGATGTAGTCGGTGAAGGTGTTGCGTTTGCGTCGCAGGCTGCCTTGTCGCCACCAGTTGCGGCCACCTTCGCCGCCGCCCCGGATATGCGCGATCGCGTAGACCACGCCGCGGTCGAGCAGGCTGGCGAAGGTCGGGCTGAAGTAAGGGTCGATGCAGATCTCGTACGCGCCGTAGCCGTAGAGCAGGCAGGGTGCCGTGCCATCGAGCTTGACATCCGCGCGATGCGCGACGGTGACCGGAACCGTCGTCCCATCCACCGCTGAGACGCTGATCCGGGAGCTGACGTAGCGCGCCGGGTCGTAGCTCGGCGTCGATGCGGTCTGGAGCAGCTTGCGGTCGCCGGTCGCGAGATCGAGCGACCACCAGCGCGGCGCCTCGGTCAGCGACTCCGTGACGATCGTGGCGGTGGTGCTGTCGTACGGATCGAGGACCGGCTCTCGCTCGTCATCGCTGCAGCCGAGCCGGATGGTGCCGGCCGGGAGCCCGGCGTCGTGGTCGCGAATCGCGCCAGTCGCGACGTCGAGAGTGCGAAGCAGGCGATAGCCGTCGCGCCGCAGCGTGACCATCAGGTGGCCGGCGAAAGCATCGACTCGGACCAGGCGTACCGCCGGGTCCTCGGCGATCACGTCGACCCAGGCATCGGGTCCGCCGCCGTCGCGGCTGGCCGGCGCCCGCCTCAGCCGGAACTCCTCGGCGCCGTCGTTGGTGACGACGTAAAGGTCACCGCCGTTGGCGCCCGGGATGTGTTCGACCGAATACTCCACGCCCTCGCGTCGTGGCGCGACCAGCCATGGCTCGGCGTCGATGTCGGCAGTCGCGACGAGCCTGACCTCGGTGCTGTTCTTGCTCAACGAGGAGATGACGATCACCTCACCGGATCGCGCCGCGGCCAGTTGCAGGCCGAAGCGCTCGTCGGTCTCCTCATACACCAAGGTGGCGTCGGCGGCCGGCGTGCCGAGGTGATGGCGCATCACCTTGTGCGGCCGGTAGACCTCGTCGTGCACGAGGTAGAGGACGGCGCTCGAGTCAGCGTTCCACGCGCAGCCGTAGTAGCTGCGCGCGATCACATCCGGGCGGTCCTTGCCGGTCGCGAGGTCGCGGAACCGGAGCTCGAAGACCTCGTCGCCGGTCAGGTCAACTGAGTAGGCAAGCAGCGATCCATCCGGGCTGACTTCGCGGACGCCGACGGCGAGGTACGCCGAATCCGCCGCCAGCAGGTTGAGGTCGAGTACGAGCTCCACCTCGTCGGGGTCGGCATCCACCGCGCGGCGACAGAACTGCTGATATTGCATGCCTTCGACGAACCGGGTGGTGTAGATGTGGCCGGCGTGCCGCCAGCCGACCGACACCTCAGCGTCGGGGACTCGCCGCCGCATCTCCTCGAACAGCGCAGTGCGAAGCGGCGCGCTGTCAGCGGTCATCGCTTCGTAGTAGCGCCGCTCGGCGTTGAGGTAGTCGACCAGCTCCTCGCCGCCGTGGCGCATCCAGGCGTAGTCGTCGGCGGCGCGCTGGCCATGTAGCTCGCGGACGAATGGCTCGCGACGGGCGATCGGCGGCTGCTCGGCGGTCGGCGTCGTCATGGTCCGACGCTAGTCGAGCCGCTTGGCCTCCTCGTCTGAGTCCAGGCGCAGCGAGAGGTTGACGTCGTCGAGAAAGCCCACAACGGCACGCCGTAGCGAGAGGATCGGGCAGACTCGACCCATGACGATGCGAAGGTTGGTGTTGTTCCGTCATTCCAAGGCGGCAGCCGGAAACCCCGACGTCGATCGCCCTTTGGCGGATCGCGGTTTCGGCGACGCGGCGGCGGCGGGTCAGTGGCTGACCGCGCATCAGGTCTTGCCTGATCTGGTCGCCGTCTCACCCGCATTGCGGACCCGCCAGACCTGGCACGCGGCGGCCGCAATGATCGCCTCGACACCTCAGCTCGCGATCGACGAGCGGATCTACGACAACACGATTGACGATCTGCTTGTGGTGATCCGTTGTACGCCGGCTGGCATCTCAACTCTGGTGCTCGTCGGCCATAGCCCGTCGATCGGAGAGCTGGCGTTCACTCTGGACGACGGCGCCGGCGACAGTGAGGCGAGCGAGGCGATTGCACGGTCCTATCCGACCAGCGGGATCGCCGTCTTCTCAGTTGCAGCCGAGTGGGCCAACGTCGGCGCCGGTGGCGCCACCCTGATCAGCTTCGCGGCTCCGCGCGCCTGATCAAATTGTGTTGGGCGGGTTCGTGAACGACTCGGGCGGCTTCGACCGCGTGGTGTACGACGGCTTCGCCGGCTTCGCCACCTTGGCGAAGTCGGGAGACGTCGCTCGTCAGTGACCGGATGCCAAAGCCACGTACCGGTCGCAGTCCCATGATCCGCGCCGCGCCCCGACGCAGCCCGCCGCCGCCGATCAGCGAGGTCGACTCGCGATGCCGCAGGCCGCGCAGCGCCATCGCCGCCGCGAGGCCTGGCGCCAGTCGGTTCAGATGGCTCCGCATCAGCGGTGTCACCCGGCTCGACGGTGAGAGCCGCTCATGCGGTGCACGAGCCAGCAGCACGAGGACGTGGGTCGCCCCGGCCTCGACTGCGCTGGCGACCGGCAGCGGGTCGGTGACGAAGCCGTCCACCCAACGCCGGCCGTGCAGCTCGATCGGTGGACCGGCCCACAACGGGATCCGGGCCGATGCCAGCAGCGCGTTCCGCCAGTCATCAGGGGTGCGCAGATCGCTGAGCATGCAGCTCGACAGCGTGTCGAGCGCGGTCGCGACCGGCCGCAGCGGCAGGTCGCTGTCGAGCACCATCGACCACTCGAACCCGTATCGCTTGATCATCACCTCGTCGAGCAGGAAGTCCAGTGACACCAGCGGCCCGCGGCGCGACAGCATCCGGCGGTAGTCCACGAACGCGCCGACCGCGAGGTCGTCGTAGTAGGCGCGCGCGAGGTGATCGGTGCGGTCGGACGCCAGCCCGGCGCCGGTGAAGGCGCCGGCTGACACCGCAACGATCTCGTCGAAGCTGTTGCGCAGACCGAGTGCGCCGAGTGCGCGAGCCATGCCGCCGACGTACACGCCTCGCATGCCCCCGCCCTCAATGACCAGCGCGACCCGGTAACCGTCCTGGTGCTGGCCCGGGCGGGTGCCGGCGCGGTGGCGCTCGATCATCACCGACATCACGTCGGTATCGCCGATGACCGAGCCGACGCTGCTGGGCGCGTTAATGCTCATCCGGCCAGAGCCTATGGCCGCATGGATCTGCCGCAGTGCCAAACCGGGAAACTCAGCCAAGCGGCTTGACGAGTACGTCGAAGGACAGATCGATCCGGCGCGGCAGGCCGAACCGGTCGTTGCCGTGCGGAAACGGCTCGGTCTCGCCAGTGACCGTGTAGCCGCGTCGCTCGTACCACGCGATCAGGTCCTGCCGCTGAGTGATCACCGTCATCTTCATCGAGCGCGCGCCCCACTCATCGCGGCCGATCCGCTCCGCCTCGGCGAGCAACGCGCGCCCGATGCCGCCGGCTTGCAGCAACGGGTCGACGGCAAACATTCCGAAGTAACAAACGCCGTGATCCCGTCGCTCGAGCTGGCAGCAGCCCACCACCTGGCCGTCGGGCGTGACCGCCAACAGCATCCGGGTGCGAGCGGAGTCGACGATCGCCCGGACCGCTTCGGGATCGGTGCGCTGACCGTCGAGCAGGTCGGCCTCAGTCGTCCAGCCCGCCCGGCTGGCATCGCCCCGGTACGCCGACTCGACAAGCGCCACGATCGTCTCGACATCGCCGTCCATCGCATCGCGAAAGGCCAGCTCGGGCAGGGATTCCATAGCGATTCCAACGCTACGACAACAACCTGCCGGTGCCGTGCTGTAACGCTCCGGCGGGTCGATCCGCTGTCTGTGGTGATGCACGTCTCGCCCTTCACGGGGACCCCGACACAGGCCACCGGGCCTGTCACAGAAAGGGATCGCACATGACGTCAAGCCTCCCGCGTCGCGCCGCGGCAGTGATGGCAGTGGCCGTCGCAGCCTTCAGTGGTGTAGCGCTCATTGGCGCGACCTCGGCAAGCGCTGCCCAACGCGCGCATACGTCGCTGTCCATCCGTACCGCGAAGAACGCCATCAACCCCGGCGGCGGCGACACCATCAGCGGCACGCTGCGCGCTCCGCATCACCACACCAATGGTCACAACATCACATTGCTCGAGAAGGCCAGCGGCGCCACGACGTGGAGCACGGACGCCACCCACCGCACCAATCGGCGCGGATTCGTCGCGTTCCAGGTGAGCCCGGCTGCGACCACGCGCTACCGTCTCGTCTTCGCCGGCAACAAGGGTCAGCAGCGTTCGCACAGCGGCGTCGTGCAGGTTCGGGTCCGCGCGGACGCGACCTCGCTGACCATCTCCGCTGCATCCACCTCGATCACCGCGGGCCAGACCGACACGATCAGCGGCGTGCTGAGTGTCAACGGAACGCCGCTCGCCGGAGACACCGTCCACCTGCTCGGCAAGCGAAACGGCCACGGCTGGACCAAGCGCCAGTCCGCGGTGACCGCGAGCGACGGCAGCGTCAGCTTCACCGTGAAGCCCGGCGGGACGAACCACTACGCGCTGGCCTTCTACAAGAACGCCACCAACAGCGGCGCCCGCAGTGCCACGGTCACGGTGCACGTGCGCAAGACGAGCTCGCTGTCGATCCGGGCGCGGTCGAACCACGGCAAGGAGTTCATCAGTGGTGACCTGCGCGGTGGCGGTCACGCCCTCGCCCACCGTAATGTGACACTTCAGGACGAGGCGTTCGGTACGTCGACCTGGACGACCGTCGCCACCAAGGCCACCGGTCACGGCGGCGCGGTCAGCTTCTCGGTGCCGGCGCCGACCGCGAACGAGAACTACCAGCTGGTCTTCTCCGGTGGCGGGCAGTTCAGCGGTTGCCAGAGTGGTGTCGTCACTGTCAACGTGGTCTGAGCACTAGGCAGTCGTTCTGTACTCCGCAGTCGTCAAGAGGGGACTGGTCACATCGGTTCGGACCTCCCTTCGCGCACCCGTCGGCCTGACCTTCCAGGGGGTCAGGCCGACGAGGTGCTCGACGACGCCTTACGGCGAGCGCGGTCCGGAGACGAATCTGGGTTCTTGGAGTTGTGGCGGGCACTGCAGCCACGACTCCTTCGCTATTTGCGGGTGCACAACGGTGAAGGCTTCGAGGACATCGCGGCCGAGACCTGGCTGCAAATCGTCCGTGACCTGCCGAACTTCATCGGCACCGCGGACGGCTTCCGCGGCTGGTTGTTCACCATCGCGAGGCATCGAGCAATTGATGCCAGCCGGGCTCGCGCCACTCGGCCGGTCATCGCTCTCGCGGACGTCAACGCGGGCGGGCCGGCGGCCTCAGCCCCCTCAGCCGAGAACGTCGCCATGGAGCGACTGTCGACCGACCAGGCGCTCTCGATGGTTGCCACCCTGCCCGCCGAGCAGGCAGAGTTGGTCGCCCTGCGGGTCATCGCCGGGCTTGACGTCTCAGCAGTCGCTGAGATGGTCGGCAAGACACCAGGAGCGGTCAGAGTGAGCGTCCATCGGGGGCTGCGCGCGCTTTCACGCGATCCCCGCATCCAGTCGGAGGTGATCTAGGTGTCACCCCATGACGATGACCTCGGCCGCTGGCAGGACGACCCGGTTTTCCGGGCACTGACCGGTCCGGCGTCCGGCGACGAGCTCGCCGGCGAGGCCGAGGCGCTGGCGGCGTTCCGCGCCGCGGTGCCGTTACGATCACGGCGCCAGTACGCCGGCCGACTCGGCATCGGCGGCTCCGCTCTCGGCATCGCGATCGCCTTGTCCGGCGGCGTTGCAGCGGCGTACTCCGGCTCACTTCCGACGCCGGTGCAGCGGGTCACGTACGACGTCGGCAGCTGGGCCGGCGTGCCGGCGCCGCAGCATCACCACCACAAGCTGCTGGTGGCCGGGGACCACGGCTCGAGTCCGACGCCAACCGCGTCGAGGAGCACGTTCATCACGCCCTCGCCGCACACGGTGTCCGTGATCGCGACCTTGACCCCATCGCCGGCATCGTCCTGGCATCACTCGGCGGCGGCCGGCTCGAAGGTGAAATCGAGGTCCAAGGCGAGCCGGTCGGCGTCACCGACGGCGAGCTCGACTCCGACCGCGACGCCAACTCCTACCCCGGCCGTGACACCCACGACGACCCCAACTCCGACACCGACCCCGACCGTGACGGCGGCGCCCCTCCCGGCGTCGATCACGATCACGTTGGGAAGCAGCCGGGTTACTTCCGGCGGCACGGTGTCAGTGCTCGGCCACCTCGCGACCTCGACCGGCGCACCGGTCGCCAGCACCCGGGTCTGGCTGCTCGAGCGGATCACCGGTGAGGACGCGGTCACCCAGGTGGCGATGGGGTTGACCGGCGCCGACGGCTCGATCACGTTGACCTCTCCGGTCCTCAGTCACAACGCGCGCTTCCGGCTGGCGGCAGCTCACCGGCTGCGCAGCGCCTCGCTCGGCGTTGTTGTGGTGCCGACCGTCTCGGCCGGCGTGACGGCGCAGGGTACGAGCTATTCGGTGCGGGTCAGCACGTCCGGTGGCAACGCCGGCGACACGGTGGCGTTGGAGCAGCGATCGAACGGGCGCTGGCAGCAGGTCTCCACTGCAGCGTTGGATGGGAGTGGTGGCGCGACGTTCAGCGTCCCGATCCCGCCGAAGCACGACGTCCACTACCGCGTGATCCTGTCGCGCACCCAGGCCCACGCCTCCGCGCAGGCTAGCTTCGTCGCTCCCCCTGAGTAGCGCCGCTGGCGTGCCCGCGGCCGGCTCTGACCCGGGTCCGTGTAAACAGAACGGGTGACGAACGACGACTGGACCGCGCCCGGTGTCTACGAGGTCGCGCCCGGCGTGCACCGGATCCCGCTGCCCTTACCCAACGACGGCCTTCGGGCGGTCAACGTCTATGCGCTGACCGGCTCAGGTGGACCGATCCTGATCGACTCCGGCTGGTCGATCCCCGAAGCGAAGAAGCTGTTGCAGGAAGGCTTGGCGGAGCTCGGCGCGGAGTTCGCCGACGTGCAGCGATTCCTGGTGACTCACATGCACCGCGACCACTACAGCCAGGCGATCCATCTGCGCCGCGAGTTCGGCACCAGAGTGACTCTCGGCGCCGACGAGCGCTGGTCGCTGGAGACGACGATGCGTCCCGGCCGCGCGAGCGCGCAGGAGCAGATCACCTACCTTCGCGAGCTCGGCGCCGCCGCGATCGCGGATCAGATGGAACGGCACACCAGCGGCATCGACCTCACCGACTGGGAGCTGCCTGACGACTGGTTCGCACCGGACGAGGTGGTGCCAGCGCACGGCAGGTCGCTCGAGGTCGTCGCCACGCCGGGCCACACTCGCGGCCACGTCGTCTTCTACGACACCCCGGCCGCTCTGCTGTTTGCCGGCGACCATGTGCTTCCGACGATCACGCCGTCGATCGGGTTCGAGCCGGCGCTGTCCAGCGATCCACTGGGGGCGTTTCTTCGGTCGCTCGCGATAGTCCGGCAGCGGCCGGACGCGATGCTGCTTCCGGCGCATGGTCCGGTCGCCGCGAGCGCCCACGACCGGGTCGATGAGCTGGTGGAGCACCACCGGGTCAGGCTCGACGCGATGGCCGCCGCATTGGGCTGGGGTGCCGACACCGCCGCTGACGTTGCGGCGAAGGTGACGTGGACCCGCCGGGCTCGTTCGCTTGCCGAGCTCGACATCTTCAACCAGTTCCTCGCGGTCTGCGAGACCGGCGCGCACCTCGACCTGCTGGTGGCGCAGGGGCGCGCGACGGTGCAGCTGGTCGACGGCGTACGTCGCTACTCGCTGGTGTCCTGAGACTCGGTGTCGGTCTCAGCGTCTGGGTCGGCGTCGGCAGGCTTCGGCCAGATCCGGTCAGCAACCCGCTGACCGACTGAGGCGGCCTCCTCGCCGAGGCCACGCAACAGGCCCATGAGGGCGTCTGCGGACTCGTCCATCGTCTGCTTATAGGACTTGGCCGCCTCGCGCGCGTCGTCGCCGACCGAGGCATCGTGCTCCTCGCCGCGTCGCGGATAGTCGCCGTCGAGGATCGCCTGATAGCTGCCATCGTCCACCCATCGCCGCAAATCAGCCGCCCGCAGCACCGCGAACGGATGAAGCTGGCCCTGCAGCGAGAGCAGCTTGAGTACGCCGTCGCGAAGGTCGCCCTGCGCGTCGTACTCGCGGGCCTGCTCGAGGAACGCGGTCACGTCCATCTCGGCCAGCCGCGCGCCGCCGGCCACCTTCATGAGCGCGCGCAACGCCGCCTCAGGGTCCTGAGCCGCGAGCAGCCCGGCGCGGTCGCATGACACCTCGGACTTGCGGTACCACTCCTCGAGCGCCGTGATCAGCGCCCGCAGCCCGAGGTAGCCGACCGGGAGGAAGAACACCCGGCGCGACAGCGTCAGCAGCGCGTTGAGCATCGTGCGGTAAACCGCATGTCCGGACAGCACGTGGCCTAGCTCGTGGCCGATGACGAACCGGAGCTCTTCCTCGTCGAGCAGGTCGACCAGGCCACTGTTAATGACCAGGAACGGCTTGTCGATGCCGACCGTGGCGATGTTCGGGATCGGGTTGTTCGTGACAAACGCGTCCGGCACATCGGGCAGGTCGAGGATGCGGGCGCCGTCCTGGATCAGCCGCAGGATGTCCGGGAACTGGCGTTGTTCGACCCGCACCGTCGAGGCGAGCGCAAGCAACCGCGGGCTGCGCCCGGCGAACAGCCCCGACAGCCAATGCAGCACCTGGTCGAAGCCGCGAATTTTTCGCAGCGCCGAGAGCGCGGCGCGGTCGGAGGGATGCTCGTAGGCGCGTGGGCTGAGATCTGGCAGCAGGACCCGGGATCGGTCGGGCGTCGAGGAGGTCACAGGCGTGACGGTACGCCGGTCCACCCGGTTGGGTAGCCGGCGCGGGACGGAGGCGTCGGCGTAGCGTCGATGGATGGGCATCGTTCGTCTCAACCATGCGGTTCTCTACGTCGCCGACCTGCAGCGCAGCCTTGACTTCTACTGCGGCGTGCTCGGGTTCCGGCGGATCGAGGAGATGACCCCGGCGGGCTTCAAGGGTGCCGGATTCCTGCGCGCACCAGGCTCGACCAACGACCACGACCTCGGCCTGTTCGAGATCGGCGGCGGCGCCGCGCCGTCGCAGGCCGGTCGCTCGACGACGGGTCTGTATCACCTCGCCTGGGAGGTCGACAACCTGGACGAGCTCGACCGGTTGGCCGGTGCGCTGACCGAGGCGGGCGCGCTCGTCGGCGCCTCCGATCACGGCACCACGAAGAGCTTGTACGCCAAGGATCCTGACGGCATCGAGCTGGAGATCGTCTGGCTGATCCCGGCTGACCTGCTCACCGAGGTGGCACTCGAGGCCCGCACCTCGATCGGCCGGCTCGACCTGGCAGCCGAGAAGGCGAAGTTCGGCGCGACCACCCGCGGCGGCGTCGGAATCTCGGTCGTCTGAGATCTACGTCGTCGTCGCGGCGGCTTTTGGGGCGAGCGCGCTTCGGTTGACCCGGAGCACTCGAGCGAACGAGTCCGGCAGCCACCAGTTCCAGCGGCCCATCAGGGCCATCAACGCCGGTACCAAAAGGGCGCGAACCACGGTGGCGTCGAGCAGGATGCCGACGCCGAGCCCGGTCGCCAGCACCTTGATGTCGGTCTCCGGTCCGGAGGCGAGCGAGGCGAACGCGAGGAACAGGATCAGCGCCGCGCTGGTCACCAACCGCCCGGTGCGGCCAAGCCCCTGGACGACGGCGCCGTTGGTGCCGAGAGTCGGCGAGCCGTCGTACTCCTCGCGGATCCGGCTGAGGATGAAGACCTCGTAGTCCATCGAGAGTCCGAACAGGAACGCGAACAAGATCAGCGGGATCCAGAACGTGACCGCGCCCGTCGCCTGGATGCCGAACAGCGCCGACGAGCCGTGGCCCTCCTGCCAGAAGAACGTCAGCAGCCCGAACGTCGCGGCCATTGAGACGACGTTGAGCAGCACAGCTTTCAGGGCCAGCAGGAATGAGCGGAATGCCCGCATCAGCAGAATCAATGTCGCGATCGCGATGATCGTGAACATCAGCGGGAAGTTGCCGTAGACGGCATGGATGTAGTCCTGCTGCAGCGGCCCGTCACCGCCGACGCCGATGACGCCGGGCAGGTCGTTCACCGCGGCCTGCAGACTGCGCACCGGCTCCAGCGTCGTGCTGTTGACGGTGACGACATTGGGGATCGCGATGATGTCGGCAAAGCCCTCGCGTGAGCCGGTCGGCCCATCAGGCAACGTCGCGGTCGTGATACCGCTGGCGCCGCTGGCAGCGCGAAGCACGGCGGGCGCCGCCTCAGACTTGGTCAAGATCTCAAGCGGGGTAAGGATTCCTGGGCTGATGTCCTGGTCGGTCATTTGTACGTAGGCGGTGTGGGCCGGCCCGGTCTGCGCCAGTGCTGCGACGCTGGTCTGCCCGACCTTCATCCCGAACACCGGGCTGAGGAACAGCCCGAGCACCACGACCGCGGCACCCGCACCGATCCAGCGGCGGTTGACGACGAGCCGCGCCCATTTGGTCCACACCCGGCTCGCCGTCGCTTCATGACGGATCCGCGGCCAGTCGGCCCGCGGCCCGATGCCGCCCAGCAACGCGGGAAGCAGCGTGAGCACGACGATCGTCGAGATCAGCGGGATCAGCACACCGCCGATCCCGACGCTACGCAGGCCGGGGACCGGCAGCACGATCAGCGCGAGCAACCCGATCGCGACAGTCAGCCCGGAGACCGCAACGGTCCGGCCGGCGGTTTCGATCGCGCGGATCACCGCCTCGTGGTTCGAACGGCCGTGTTCTCGTTCCTCGCGCCAACGGGTCACCACCAGCAGGCTGTAGTCGATCGCGAGACCGAGGCCGACCAGCGCGACGAGGAACTCGACGATGAACGACACCTCGGTGATCTCGGTCAGCCCGAGTACGACGAGGAACGTCGTGAGGATCGACACCGCCGCGACGAGCATCGGCAGGAACGCCAGCAACGAGGCGAACACGAACGCCAGCACGATCAAGGCGCCGGCGCCACCGATCAGCGTCTCGGCGAAGACACCGGGACCGTGGGTGTTGCCGCTCGACGACAGCTGATCGAGGCCGGTGACGCCGGTCTGCCAGCCGGGCAGCGAGGTCGAGAGGGTGCGGGTGATTTTGTTGGTCGGATCGGAGGCGAACGAGGTCGGCGGCGGGCTGAAGATCAGGGCAACGGTGGTGCGGTGGTTCGAACCGACGAGCTGTTGGTCGTGGGTGTTGGCGTAGTCCACCACCCGACTGCCCGGGATCGCGTGCTCGATAGCAGCGGCACTCGAATCGAGAGCGGCCGTCTCTTGTGCGGCGGTGTGTCCCGCCGGCGGGGTGAGAACTCCGATGCTGGTGAAGCCGAGCGTGCCGTTCGCACCGTACACCGCGGTCAGGTGCTTGGCGGTTTCATAGCCGGGCTGACCCGGGAGTGAGAAGTCGACTGATAGCCGACTCGACACCTTCGACGCTGCCACGCCACCGCCGATGAAGATGAGCAGCCAGCCGACCATCACCCATTTCCGGTGGTGGAGAACGAACTCCGCGATCCGGCCGAAGACCGTCCGCGGTGTTCCAGGTAGTGACTCGCCCATGGTGCCTCTCGCTTCTATCGGTCATGCCGTTCCTGTATAGAACCTTTCACGGGCAGAACGATTATTCAAAATGTAGTATCGGTGACATGGCCCGCCGTGTGCGCCCCGCTGCGTCTGCCGAGCAGCGGCCGCTGATCGGCGCCGGCTTCCTGATCTCAGCGCTCGGTGCCCACGCCTCAGCTGAGTTCGCCAAGCGGATCTGGCCGCTCGGCCTGATCCCACCGCACATCGGCATCCTGCACGCCATCGGTGCTCACCCCGGTCGAAGCCAGCAGGCTGTGGCGGACGTGTTCCGGCTGCCGCCGAGCCGGATGGTGGCGCTCATCGACGACCTCGAAGCGCGCGGGCTGGTGGAACGACGGCGTGACGAGCGTGACCGGCGGGTTCACCTGCTCCACCTCAGCGCGGCCGGCGAGGCAATGCTGGTGGAACTCGCCGCGATCGCTCGCTCGGCGGAGAAGGCGATGTTCGCCGCGCTGACCGCAGCCGAGCGCCGCGACCTGACCGCGATGTTGACCCGGATCGCCGACCAGCAAGGCCTGACCCCGGGAGTGCATCCCGGCTACGAACGGATCCGATCGATCGTCGAACCTGCGCAAATCAACGGTTGTGGCGATCAGAACGGTTGATCGGCGCAAGTTTGGCGAGAGTTTCAGGCCCCGGTCACTGCGAGCCCGGCGCCGGCCGCCAACAGGGCGAGGACCAGCGAGCCGGCGGCATAGCTCAGACACGCCAGCCACCGGCGCTGCTCGGCAAGCCGGACCGTCTCGACGCTTGCTGCGCTGAACGTCGTGTAGCCGCCGCAGAACCCGGTGCCGGCAATGGCCTTCAGGTCACTCGACGCACCATGCGCGATGACCAAACCGGTGAGTACGCCGAGGATCAGTGAGCCGCTGACGTTGATCAACAGCGTCCCGACCGGAAACTCCAACGGCCATCGAGCCCGAATCACTGTGTCGAGGACGTATCTCGTGATCGCGCCGGCGCCACCGGCGAGCGAAAGCCACAACGCGATCATGCCGAACGCCGGTGGACCCGGGCCGAGACCGCGATCCCTAGCCCGGCGAGTGCGACGCCGGCGAGGACGGTGCCGGCCGCATAGCCGGCCGCTAATCCCTCGCGATGGGCGCGGATCAGCAGGTCGGTCTCGACCGCAACGGTGCTGTACGTCGTGAGCCCCCCGCAGAGTCCGGTACCGATCAGCAGCCGTGCCCGCCGCAGCGCACCCACGTCGGGTCCGCGCCGCGCCAGCGCTTCGAGCAGCACGCCGAGGATGAGCGCCCCGATCAGGTTGGCGATCAGGGTCCCGCGAGGTAGCCCGCCGCCTGCCGGCAGCCATTGGGCCAGTCCATATCTCGCGGCGGTGCCCAACGCACCACCGAGACCGACGAGAGCGATTGGCGCGAGGTTCAGCGGACCCGGATCCGGGTCGAGCGCCAACTCCGGATGGGAGTCCGGAGGCCCGCCTCGCGCCATCTGTCCGTGCCTTTCGTCGATCGGCCCGCGCCGCGACCCTAACCGGCGGTGGCAGCGACCGCTGCGAGCCACACCATGACCGCGTCGCCGGTCATCACTGATCCGCCGTACCCTGCCGTTATGGGACCTGGCGACGTTGTCCGGCTGGGCGTCTCCACCACGATGCGCGCCGTCGATGTCGCACTGGCGCTGCCCAGGATCGCGATTGCGCTGGAGCGCCTCGCGGACGCCGCGGATGACGTACGCCGACTGGCCGACGCGGCACCTGCGATCGAGGCGCTCGGCGCGCTGGCGGCGGACGCGCGCCGGCTGGTTGCCGATCCCGCCCGGCAGGAGGATCTCGCCTCGGCAGTCGCGGCGATCACCAGGCTGGGCGACATCGCCACGACGATTGGCCCGCTCGGCGACGCGGTCAAGCAACTCAACACCGCGGCGTCGGCGCTCACCACGACGATGACGCCGCTGCAGGGCGCGAGCGAGCGGCTCGGCCGTCTCGTCGACCGGCTGCCTGCGGCCAAGCCACGCCGGACACTCGAGGTCGACGCGGACCTCACCTGAGGCCGGTTGTTCGATTGACGCCGTAGCGTATGCAGCCATGGAAGAGTCGATCGCCGAGGATGTCGTGGCCCAACTGCAGGCCAAGCGCATTTTCGCGCACGTCAATCGCCGGGTCGGCGTCTATAACGTCGGGGTCCGGGTCGTGATCCCCGACGGCCGCGAGGCGATCTGGGACAACGACGGCGCAGCCGGCCTCGAGGCGATGGTGCTGCGCGACGGCATCCTGGTCGGGTTCGTGCCGCAGATCCCCGACAGCGACGACCTCGATGCCGATGCGATCGTCGCGATCATCGCAGCGACCGACTACGACGCGCCGCCGTCGCCCTCGGCGCCGTCCCATCCGACGGCAGGGCCGCGCTCCGCGCCGATCGTGGCGCAAACCGTGTCGCCGACCGCAAGGAAGTGGGCCGACCGGCTCCGCCGCAGGACCGAATGAGCTAGCGCTCGAACCTGATGTCGGCATCCCAGCGAGTGAACCCGAGTCGCTGGTAGACATTGACCGCCGCGGTGTTCGACTGGTCCACGTAGAGCATGACGTTGGCGAGGCCTTGGTCGCGCAGATGGATCAGCCCGACGAGGGTCAGTGCGGAGCCGAGGTGTTGGCCTTGCATGGCCGGTGCGACACCGACGACGTACACCTCACCGATCGGCTCACCACCAGCCGCGGCCCGGTGCACCTTCGTCCAGTGGAAACCGACCAGCTCGCCGTCGCGCTCTGCCAGGAAGAAGCCAGCCGGGTCGAACCACGGTTGGCCTTCGCGCTGCTCGACATCCTCGATGGTCCAGCCGGACTGCTCGGGGTGGCTGGCGAACGCGCTGTTGTTGACCGTGAGCCATGCCGGTTCGTCCTGGCCGACGACGAAGGTCCGTACTGTCACACCGCGCGGCCAGCTCGGCGGTGGCAGCTCAGCGGGTGCTCCGGTCAGCGGCCGGCGGAGCTGGAGCAGCACCCGTGCGTCGCGAAACCCGAGCTCCCGCAACGTTTTCACCGCCCGAGAGCGCTCGCCGTGCGCCCATACGCCGAGTTCATCGCCGGCTTCGGCCGTGGCTGCCGCGACCAGCTCGCGGATGGCGGCTGAGTCGAGCGATGCCAGCTCGAGCGTCGAACCGGCATTGCCATCAGGATCGAGGTGGGCATAACCGGTCAGCTCGTCACCGGACCAGCGCAGGAGGTGGCGGGCCTGCGTGCCGCCACGTCGAAGGTCGAGCAGCACGTGCTCGGAGAGCGGCGTGACCGACTCCGCGTCGGTGACGTTCTCGACCAGCGCGAGCACCTGGTCGCGCTGCTCACCGCTCAGCGACGGCGACTGATCGATCCGCGAATCCGGCACAGCGCGACGATAACGGGACCGCGGTCGCCGGGCTACGACTGGCTGAGAACCTCGAAGCTGGGCATTGTGGCTGGGGCGTCGACGACCTCGTCGTCGGATCCGAGCGGCGGCAGCGGGATCATTGGCTCGGCAACGAACTTGTAGCCGACATTGCGCACGGTGCCGATTAGTGCTTCACGCTCGGGTCCGAGCTTGGCCCGCAGCCGGCGGACGTGGACGTCGACAGTCCGAGTGCCGCCGAAGTAGTCGTAGCCCCAGACCTCCTGCAACAGCTGGGCCCGGGTGAAGACCCGGCCAGGGTGCTGGGCGAGGAACTTCAGCAGCTCGAACTCTTTGAAGGTGAGATCCAGCGGGCGGGTGCCGAGCCTGGCTTGGTACGTCGCCTCGTCGATGCTCAGATCGCCCGACCGGATCTCCTCGCTGCTCCCGGCGGTCGTCTCGCGGGCGGCATCGGCCCGTCCGATGGCCAGCCGCAGCCGGGCCTCGACCTCGGCCGGCCCGGCGGTCTCGATGATGACGTCGTCGATGCCCCAGTCGGCGGCGATGGCGGTCAGTCCACCTTCGGTCACCACCGCGATCAGTGGTACTGAGATGCCGGTGGTACGCAGCAGCCGGCAGATCTGGCGGGCCGACGCCAGCTCGCGTCGGGCGTCGATCACTATGACGTCACTCGGCGGTGCGTCGAGCAACGGCGCGGCTTCCAGCGGCATGACCCGCACCACGTGGCCGAGCAGCGCAAGGCTGGGGAGCACGTCGGCAGAGGTGCCCGCAGTGCCGGTCAGCAGCAACAACCGCGCCATCGCGAGATCCCTTCGTTGACCGCCAGTTACCCATGTCGACGACTTCCAAAAAGGGAACGGGCCCGATGCGGCGCCGATCCCACGGGGGGCGGCGCTGCCCAAGCCCGACTAGGCAAGGATAGCGGAGTGCCGTCCACGTCGCCCGACCGGACCTGGGATCAACTCGGGTTGCGCACGACCGACGGCGAACGACTCGAAGCAGTGCACGTCGACGGCCCGGCTGCCGGCCGGCCGCTCGCGGTGGTCGTGGCTCACGGGTTTACCGGCTCGATCACCCGACCCGGCGTACGCGCAGTCGTGTCGGCGTTCTCGGCATACGCCGCAGTGTTGGCGTTCGACTTTCGTGGTCACGGCCGGTCGACCGGCAAGTCGACGGTCGGCCATCGTGAGGTGCTCGACCTTGATGCCGCGGTGCAGGCGGCGAGGCGGCTCGGCTACCGCGACGTCGTCACCTGCGGCTGGTCGATGGGGGGAAGCGTGGTGCTGCGGCACGCCGCGCTGCACCGCGGCGTCGATGCGGTGATCAGCGTGTCGGCGTTGTCGCGCTGGTTCTATCGCGACACCAAGCCGATGCAACGGGTCCACTGGACGATCGAGACCCGGCTCGGTCGACTGGTCGCGCGCCGCGCCCTGCGCACCCGCATCTCGCCGGTCGGATGGGATCCCGACGCACTGCCGGAGTCGCCGGTCGAGGTAGTGCCGCGGATCAGCCCGACGCCGCTGTTGTTCGTGCACGGCGAGGAAGATCACTACTTCCCGCTCGAGCACCCAGAGGCGCTGTACGAAGCGGCCCTCGAGCCGAAGGAGCTGTGGCTCATCGAAGGCTTCGGTCACGCCGAGTCGGGTGCGACACCCGAGTTGCTCGACCGGATCGGCGCTCACCTGCCGGTGTTGGTCAGTCGGGGTCCCGGTCGCTGATGGCGACCGGAACGATCCGCTATTGGGCCGCCGCGCGCGAGGCGGCCGGCGTCGACGAGGAGCAGTACGACGCGCTAAGCCTTGCCGAGGCGCTCGAGCACGCGCGAACGTTGCACGGCGACACGCTGGCGAAGGTGCTGCGGCGATGCTCCTACGTCGTCGACGATGCACCTGTGGGAATTCGTGATCATGCGGTGATCGAACTTTCCGACCGGGGCACCGTCGAGGTGCTGCCGCCTTTCGCTGGAGGCTGAGTGTTCCGTCGGTTCCTGATCGCGGTCCTGATCTTCCTGATCGCCGTCCTCGTGGTGGCCGATCGAGTCGGTGCGATCGTCGGCGCGCATGTCCTGGCCGGGAAGGTGCAGACCGATGAGGGTCTGGCGAATCGTCCGAGCGCCTCGATCGGCGGATTCCCGTTCCTGACCCAGGCCATTTCCGGCAACTACAAGGACGT
>DATAUK010000046.1:0-1904 GCA_036268295.1 Mycobacteriales bacterium
CCTGCTGGCCAGCTACGACGCGGTGGTGTACGCGACCGGCGCGATGCGCGACCGGCGGCTGGGCATCCCGGGCGAGGACCTGACGGGCAGCGTGGCGGCCACCGACTTCGTGAACTGGTACTGCGGGCATCCCGACGTCGACCCGGCCGCGTTCGCGCTGGACGCCGAGTCGGTCGCGGTCATCGGCGTCGGCAACGTGGCCGTGGACGTGGCCCGGATCCTGGCCCGCAACCCGGAGGACCTGCGCGAGACCGACGTGTCGCAGCCGGTGCTCGAGGCGCTGATGTCGAGCAAGGTCCGCGAGGTGCACATGATCGGCCGCCGCGGGCCGGCCCAGGCCAAGTTCACCACCAAGGAACTGCGCGAGCTGGGCGAGCTTGACGGCGTGGACGTGGTCGTCGGCGACGGCGAGGCCGATCTGGACGCGTTCGACCCGAGCGGCGAGAGCGCGCGGCTGGCCACGACCGACCGGCACGTGCGCGGCAACTACGCGGTGATCAACGACTGGGCCGCGAGGCCGCGCTCGGGTGGGGGACGGCGGCTCACCCTCCGGTTCTGGCTGCGGCCGGTCGAGATCCTCGGCACGGACCGGATCTCGGGCCTGGTCCTGGAGCGCACCCGGCTGGACGAGAACGGTCGGCTCATCGGGACCGGCGAGACCGAGACCCTCGAAACCCAGCTCGTGCTGCGCAGCGTGGGTTACCAGAGCGTGCCGCTGCCCGGCGTCCCGTTCGACGAGCGCTCTTCGATCGTGCCGAACGCGGACGGCCGGGTGCTCGGGCCCGACGGCGCCCCGCTGCACGGGGAGTACGTCGCGGGCTGGCTCAAGCGCGGGCCGACCGGGGTCATCGGGACCAACAAGTCCGACGCCGCGCAGACCGTGCGGGCGCTGCTGGCCGACCTGGCGGGCGGCCCGGGGCCGGACGACGCCCCGCTGCCGCGGGCGGGCCTGCTGCGCTATCCCGAGACCGTGCCGGACGCGGCCGCTGAGGCCGCGTCGCGGTTCGAGGAGCTGCTGGCCGCGCGCGGGATCCAGCCGGTGAGCTACGACGACTGGCTGCGGATCGAGGCCGCCGAGCGCGAACTCGCCGCCACCCTGAACCGCGGGGCCCGGGTCAAGCTGGCCAGCCGGGAGGAACTGCTGCGGGCCTGCGGCTTCGCCGGGCGGCTCTAGCGCGCGGGCGACTCTGGATGCACCATCCGAACATCGCAGTTAAGACAAGGCTTCAGACTGCGTGTCAGCGCTCAGCGCTATGCGATGCGGGAAGCGGTGCACCTCCTGCGGCCAGCCGACCGCGACCGCGATCCTGCCGGCCCAATACCGCGCCTCGGCATCGTCGGGCACATCGACGACCGCGAAACCGCCGAGGTGCTCCTTGGTCTCGACGAACGGCCCGTCGGTGAAGAGAGGCTCGCCGCTGCTCGGGTCGACGCTGCACACGGCGGTCGACGCGTCCAGACCGCCGTCGCTGAAGACGAAGACACCGGCGACCGTCATCTCCTCGATCACGGCCCTGGCGGACGTGCCCCTCTCGCGCAGCTCCTCCAACGTGAGGTCGGGCACCCACTCGTCGTTGAAGGCGATCAGATACAGCGCCATCTCAAGCTCCTCTGCTCACGGGCAGCCCAACGACTGCCGCTCACCTTCTCTACGAACGCACTCGCGTCGATACGACACCCCGGCCAAGACTTTTCCAAGCTTTCCGCATCGCAGTCGGTCGCATGCGACCGAGCCTGGGAGGCTGCTGGGGAAGTCAGTCACGGACAGCAACCAGAGTCTTCCCAGCCCTGCAGGACGAAGCACAGGAAGCGGCGCTTGTCCGCGATGTCGTCAGGGAGCAGCTCGCGTATCTGGCGCGACGGCCGGCTCGGTGATGGCCGATATCCGGAAGCCGGCCGCGGTG
>DATAUK010000047.1:0-190413 GCA_036268295.1 Mycobacteriales bacterium
AGAGTCCCTTCGTGAGCGGTGTCAGCTGGCTTGGTTGAGGGTGATGGTGTAGCCCATTGCCTCGAGTTGGTGGATGGCCCGGTTCTTGGCGCGTTCGGGGTGGAGCCGGGTGAAGTAGTCCGCGCCGGGGTCGTCGTAGAAGGTGCCGTCGCGGCTCATGTGCCAGTTGGTGGTGAGCATCTTGCGCTGGACAGAGCGATCGCGGTCGACCGCGACGAACACCAATCAGTGTCCACCGCCGCCACCAGCACCGCCAGCCGCAGCCACCAGCAAATCTTCGCGCACCACGGTGCGCCAACGGCGCCGAGACGCTGACCTGCACAAACGCTTTCTGGGAGCATGCCGGCTGCGCCGGCAATCAGGCAGTCGTCATTTCTGTGAGCAATCAGAGAGCAACCAAAGTAGAACTGGCGCGGTCCGAGTGCGCGGTTCGCTCTTACGGCCTGGAATCCTGATGCGGAGCGCAATCCCCAACATCGATAGGAGAGCCCGGTGGCCTGCGAACCCACACCGCGACCGCGGCAATGTCCTCCGGGGAGGCGGATATCCGCGAGCTCGCGAGTAAGCGGAGTTCGGGCGGGACGGCGACTATCGAGACGCTGCCTGTCGTTGACGTGTTCGGCGCGGGCGAGGTCGAGCAGTTCGTCGCCAAGCAGCAACGCGACCCGCGCCGGACCTACGCGGTGGGCTTCCAATCGCGCAAGCGCTACCACCGCGCCACTTACACAAGCAATCCGACGGGCCCCTACTCCGCGCCGACGACCTTGTAGTCCTGGCTGACGAATACGTGGTGTGGCCAGTTGACGCCAATGTTGTGGACCTCGTACTCGCCGTTGCTCAGCTTCACGACCCGGTCAACGACACCACCCGGGTAGGCGGCCAGCGCAGCTTCCGTCGCCTTGTTCGCAACTGTTCCGCTGACGATCGTCCCTGACCCCTCGCTGTAGTCCGCTGGGATCTGACCGATCTGCTTTGCCGTGCTCGGCGAGCCCTGTTGGAAGGGAACCACCTGCGCCGCCGTGGACGTCCCCGCGCTGGTGCCGCCAGCCGGTTGCACGATGACTTGCGTGGCTGTGATCGTTGTCCCGCTGGTTGTCCCGAGTACGAGGACAGGTTCGCCTGTCGTGACAGCGCTTGGGGAGATTGAGCTCGTCCCCTTCTTGTAGGCGGTGGCGGACGCCTCATTGACGGTGACCTTCTGACCTGCCGATGTCGACAGGGTGAACCCTGACGTGGACGTGCTGCTGATGGTGCCGACAGCACCTCCGGCGGCTGGTCCGGACCGAGCATTGGATCCCCCGCCGGCTTTGGGACCACCAGCGAAGGCGGTACTGGCAGCGTTGGTTGAGCCGCCGCTCGATGTTGCGCTGACGATCCCGTAGGCGCCGCCGGCAACCGTGACTGCCGCGACGCCGACCGCGATCGACTTGGTGCGTATGCGCGAAAACATTTTGCGCTCCTTTTGATGATTGCTCAGACCCTGATGGTCGCCGTCCACGCTGACCCTGCGGTGAACGCAACCTGGCAGGTTGCCGAGAGGGTCCCTCTGCGATCAGTCCGGCGCGTGGGGTGGGACTACTGGACTGCCTGAGGCGGATCATGTCGGTGATGAGATACATGTTGCGACACGCTGGCTTCGGGTGGCTGACCGACGACCCCAGCCACGGTCCGCTTCCCTTGCTGCTGCTCGGATTGACGGTACTAACCGGCGAGCTCAGATCGCGCCGGCCTTTACGGCGGCTGTGATGGCCGCGACTGCTCCGGTGATGAACGCGGCGTCGAGTGGGAGATGTCCTTGGAGCAGCCGGTGGTACGCCGGCCCGAACAGAAGGTCGAGCAGGAGGTTGGCGTCGGCGTCCCGGCGGAGTTCGCCGCGCGCCATCGCTCGCTCGGTCATCGTCAGATGAGCGGCGCGCACCGGCTCGACGAACCGTTCGCGCCACGCGGCGGCCAGATCCGGGTCACGTTGCACTTCGGCGATCAGCCCTCGCAGGGTGCGGCCTGCCGTTGTCCCGTCGACGGTCCGGACCCAGTTGCGCAGCGTGACCCGGAGGTCCTCGTCGAGCCGACCGGTGTCGGGTAGGGGCTGAGTGCCGAGGAACTCGGTCATGAACGCGTCAAACGCGAGTGTGCCTTTGGACGGCCAGCGCCGGTAGATCGACGCTTTGGAGACCCGTGCCAGGGCGGCGATGTCCTCGATCGAGATATCCGACAGGCCGCGGTCGGCGAGTAGGTCGACGGTTGCCTCGAGGATCGCCTGATCCGTCCGCTGGCTGAAGGGGCGGCCACGCGCGGGGGCAGCGATAGCCGGATCCGGGCCCTGCGAAGCGGCATCGCCAGGAGCCATCAGCAATCCTTCAGGGAATAGTGAAACGGTGCGTTTCGTTTCGTCATGGTAGCGCATCGCAGACGAGGAGAAAACCATGAAACAGATCCGGCTGGGCCGCAGCGAATTGACCGTGTCGCGGATCGCGTTCGGCACCTGGCAACTCGGTGGCGACTGGGGGTCCACTGACGAGGCCGAAGCGGTGGCAGCGATCCGCCGGGCCGCCGACGGCGGTGTGACCTTGTTCGATACGGCGCAGGGCTATGGCTTCGGTGCCTCGGAACGGTTGCTTTCCAAGGCACTGGGCACCCGACGCGAGGGATTGGTCATCGCCACCAAGGGCGGCCTGCGCCCCACCGAGAACGGCGGGGTTACCCGCGACGCGAACCCGGCCTGGATCCGTTACGGGGTCGAGGCGAGTTTGCGCGCGCTCGGCACCGAAACGATCGATCTCTACCAGCTGCACTGGCCTGACCCCGCCACCCCATTCGAGGAGACCGCCGAGACGCTGGTCCAACTGATCGAGGAGGGCAAGGTGCGCCACGTTGGTGTGTCAAACTTCTTCGCCGAGCAGATGTCGGCGCTGAGCGAGACGTTGCCGGTCGAGACCCTGCAGCCGCCCTACCACCTGCTCCACCGTTCTATCGAGGCTTCGATCCTCCCCTACACCCGGCCCACGACATCGGCGTGCTGGTCTACGGACCACTCGCACACGGGATCCTCAGCGGCGCCCTGCGCGAGGACCGGCACTTCGCCGCTGGCGACTGGCGCGCGAGCAGCCCCGACTTCCGCGGCGAGGCCTACCGCCGCAACCTGGCTGCCGCGACCGAACTGGAGCGGCTCGCACACGACCAGCTCGGCATCAGCCTCAGCCAACTCGCGATCGCCTGGAATCCGCCAGCCCGGCGGTCCGCGTCGCGAGCCTCGGCACCCGAGACCCGGACCACGTCGACCAGGCTCTCGCCGCCGCCGATGTGACGCTCGACCCGGCGATCCTCGAGCGCATCGACGCGATCACCCGCAACACCCATCCCATTTCCGGGCCATCCCCGGAAGCGATGCCCGAGCCCTGACCCACCGAATCGAAGCGGAGACCATCAAATGAACAACTACGCCGACCACCGTCCGCCGGATCTGTCCGGAACACGCGTCGCCGTCATCGGTACCGGCACGATGGGTAGCGCCGTGACCCATCGACTGTTGGGCGCCGGAGCAGCCGTGAACGTGTGGAACCGCAGTCTCGGCCCGACGCGCGAGCTCGCCTCGCTCGGCGCCGTAGTGCACGCCGGACCGCGCTCGGCGGTCAACGGCGCGACCGTCGTCCTGACGCTGCTGCCGACCGGCGACGTCACCCACTCGGTCATGTTCGACCGCGGCGCCGTCAGCGCCCTGGCGCCGGGCGCGGCATGGGTCCAGATGGGCACCATCGGCATCGACGCCACCGCGGCACTGGCGACCGCCGTCACTTCATTTCGCCCCGACATCCGGTTCGTCGACGCCCCGGTGTCCGGGAGCCGGGCGCCGGCAGAAGCCGGCGAGCTGCTGGTCCTCGGCTCCGGACCCGAGTCGGCAAAAGACATCGTCCTGCCAATCCTGTCCGCGCTCGGCCGCCGCACCCTGTGGCTCGGCCCCGCCGGCGCAGGCACCAGGATGAAGCTCGTCATGAACACCTGGCTCGCCTTCGAAGTAGAAGCCGCCGCGGAGGCCTCGGCCCTCGCCGATCACCTCGGGATCGGTCCGACCGTCCTCGCCGACGCCCTAGCCGGCAGCCCGCTGGTCTCACCGCTCGCGGCCAGCAAACTGCAAAAGATCCAGATTGCGGACGATCAGGCGGACTTCTCCCTCGGCTGGGCGCTGAAAGACCTCGAACTCGCCGAATCAGCAGCGGCACCCGGCGGGATCCCGGTTGCCGGTGCCATATCCCGGCGCTGGCGAATGCTGGCCGACCACGGCGCGGCGACCCTCGACGTGAGCGCGGCCCGACTGGGCCTGTTCCAGCAGCCACTGAGCAGCGCGGATCGCTCTCAGAACCGGCAAGCCAGCCATGGGGCCGCTGAGACATCCGGCTTGGCGGTCAACGGTGATCCTACCGCGTACTCCGGAGTCCATCGGGCTGGTCGATGAGGCCGAGGGTGACGACGAGACACGGGTTACTCGCCGACCCCGAACACGGCCCGTTACCCGCCATCCTGCTCATCCTGACCATCGTCACCGGTGCAGTGGATGCGGTCAGCATCCTCGCGCTCGGCCGAGTGTTCGTCGCCAACATGACCGGCAACGTGGTCTTCATCGCCTTCGCGTTGGTGGGCGCCCCGGGGTTCTCACTGGCCGCCTCGGTAGCCGCGCTCGCCGGATTCATCGTCGGAGCGATGATCGCTGGTCGCATCCTGCTGCGCCGCGGAGACCAAAGACCCGCGTTGATCCGAATCGCCCTAACCCTCGACATGATCCTCATCGGCATCGCGCTGACCATCGCCGTCCTCAGCGGCCACACATTGGATACCGCGTCGCGGGATGTTACGGCTGCCGTTCTCGCGATAGCTCTCGGCAGCCAGAACGCGATCGCCCGCCACCTAAAGGTGCCCGACCTCACCACCTCGGTGCTGACCATGACATTGACCGGGATCGCGGCCGACATCAAGACGCAGCCCCGACAAGTACTGACACGCCGAGCACTCGCCGTCCTCACCATGTTCGGCGGCGCCGCCGGTGGTGCCGCACTCGTCCTGCACACCAGGCCAGCAGCGGCACTCAGCGCCACAGAAGCGCTCGTGATCGCAGCCCTAAGCCTCGCCGTCCTCCGACCCAACCCCTTGAACTGACAGGCTCGGGTGTCAGCGAGTCGCGGCGACTCTCCATGCTGTCGCCGAGAGCCCGGGCCGGGACGCGTCCGAGGTCAGCCCGACTGGCCCTTGGCGATCGATAGCTCCACGATGCCTTGGTTCCCGGTCGCCTACTGGACCTTGGCCCTGGACAGCGTCTTACGGCCAAGCTGACATCGACTAGCTCGTCAGCAAGCGAAGGGGGGTCCTGCGACGATCGAGGCGCTTCCTGTCTTGACATGATCGACGCGGGCGAGGTCGAGCAGTTCATCGCGTTCGTCGCCAAGAAGCGGCGCGCTCGCCTCACCTACGCAGTGCGCTTCCAATCGTCAGTGGTGGCGACCGCAGCCGCGTAGACAAGCAATCTGACCGTGCCCTTCGGCGCCGGTCAGCAACAGACCGTCGCGCCGGCCTCGTCTGTGGTGCAGCAGGTGCCGTCGCCGGCCACCATCGAAAGTTCACTCGCGGTTTGGCCTTCGAGGTCGGGCTGGGAGTCAGCGAGCACGACATAGTGCTCCCACTTCTCACCGTCGGGCGCGCTCACCCAGAACTTGTCCTGTACGGCATAGCAACAGGTCGTGCCCTTCTCCTCGTCCGCGAAGAACCCCTCGGCGGTCAGCCGCGCTTGCTGCACCTCGACATCGGCGGCCTGCTCGAGCTCAACACCAAGATGGTTCAACGACCCACCCGAGCCCGGGTTCTCGAGCAGCACCAACTTCAGCGGCGGCTCGGCGATCGCGAAGTTCGCATAGCCCGGGCGACGTTTCGCCGGCTCGGTGCCGAACAGCTTGCTGTAGAACACGACGGCCGCGTCAACGTCATCGACATTGAGGGCCAGTTGCACACGTGACATGAGCGCTCCATTGCTTGAATCGAAAACTGTCTATGTAGAAGGCTTGCATGCTGCATCGGCGACTGTCAATATAGACAAATGTCGAAGTCGCCGCAGGTGCTTACCGTCATCGAGGACGCTCTCGCCTGCTGCACGCCATTGGGTGCCGCGGCCATGAGTGCCGACCAGGCCGAGACGGTCGCGAATCTGCTGAAGGCGTTGTCGGACCCGGTTCGGGTCCGACTGATGTCGATGATCGCGGCCGCGGATGAGGCATGCGTGTGCGATCTGACCGCACCGTTCGACGTGTCACAACCGACGATCTCCCATCACCTCAAGGTGCTGCGCGACACCGGCCTGGTCGACAGCGAGCGACGCGGCACCTGGGTCTGGTACCGCGCCAGACGCGAGGCTCTCAACGCCGTCGGCGAGCTGTTCACCGGCACCCTCACCCGGACGTGACCGACCGTCGACGCAGGCTGCTCGCCGAGTTCCTCGGCACCGGCCTGCTCGTCGCGGTCGTCGTCGGGTCCGGGATCGCCGCGCAGACGCTCACCCCTGATATCGGGATGGCGCTGCTCGAGAACGCACTGGCCACCGCCGGCGGCCTCGCCGTCCTGATCCTGATCTTCGGTCCCATCAGCGGCGCGCACTTCAATCCGATCGTCTCTCTCGCCGACTGGATGCTCGGCCGGCGAACCCGTACCGGGCTTGCGGGCAGCGACCTCGCGCCGTACATCGCGGCTCAGATCTGCGGGGCGATCGGCGGCGCGATCCTCGCCGACGCGATGTTCGCCAAACCCCTCGTGTCCTGGTCACAACACCATCGCAGCCAGCCACACCTTCTCCTCGGTGAGGTCGTCGCGACCGTTGGCCTTCTGCTGGTCATCGTCGCGCTCGCCCGCACCGGCAAGTCCACACAGACGCCATGGGCGGTCGGTGCCTTCATCGGCGCCGCCTACTTCTTCACCTCCTCCACGTCGTTCGCGAACCCGGCCGTCAGCATCGGCCGCGCGTTCACCAACACCTTCACCGGCATCGCCCCGATCTCCCTGCCCGGCTTCATTGCCGCGCAGCTCGTCGGCGCTGCGGTCGGACTCGGTCTGCTCGCCCTGCTGTACCCGACCGCGGCACAAGCCGCCGCCGACATCGTCGTCCCCCACGAAATCTTGGAGCCGACCACATGAGCAACAAACCGGAGGTCCTGTTCGTCTGCGTCCACAACGCCGGCCGCTCCCAGATGGCGGCCGCGCTCCTCACCCGGTATGCCGCTGGACGCGTCGACGTCCCAGCGGAGGATCCGCACCCGCCGACTCCCTGAACCCCGCGGTCGTCGAGGCGATGCGCGAGCTCGACATCGACCTCAGCGCCGAACAGCCCAAGCTGCTCACCATCGACGCCATCGAAGCCTCCGACGTCGTCATCACCATGGGCTGCGGCGACACCTGTCCGGGTCTTCCCCGGCAAGCGCTACCTCGACTGGACCCTCGACAACCCAGCCGGACTCGCCGTCGAGCAGGTACGACCAATCCGCGACCAGATCGACCACCGGGTACGCGCCCTCGTCGAGGAACTCATGGGAGCCGCATGAGGATCGAGCCGACGACCACGGCGCACGCCGACGCGGTCCTCGCGATCTACCAGGACGGACTGGACACCGGGAACGCCTCCTTCGAGACCACCACGCCCAACTGGGAGACCTGGGACATCAACCGCCTGCCCGCCCCGGTATCTGGCAGTCGACGACGACGGAAAGGTCGTCGGCTGGGTAGCAGCAAGCCCGGTCAGCAGCCGCTGTGTCTACACCGGAGTCATCGAACATTCCGTCTACGTCGCACCCGCCGCTCACGGCCAAGGCGTCGGACGCTCCCTGCTCAAGCAGCTGGTCACCTCCGCCAAGACAGCGGGCGTCTGGACGATCGAGACCGGCATCTTCCCCGAGAACACCACCAGCCTCGTACTCCACGAAGCCGGCGGCTTCCGGGTTGTCGGACACCGGGAACGCATCGGCCAGCACCACGGCGTCTGGCGTGACACGATGCTGTTGGAACTCCGCTGTAAGCCAACGTTCGTAAATTGATATCGCGCTATCATCTGTCGATCGTTCGTCAGCTCGACGCGGACGTGAAGCTCGCGTGACAGCGACGCGCAAAACGCCTGATCGCCCAACGGAAAAGAAGGCCGCGAGATCTCCGTGCGGCGATCCCACTGGGCAGGGCGCCCGGTCAAGCTGGGTCACCAGCCATCTCCGGACAACTCCTCAGGCGACGGTGACGGCCGGGTCTGGCAAGATCGGAGAGGTGCCGAGCGCAACGCGCGGTGTAGCGCGGATAGTCATCGCCGCTTCACCGCAAGAGGTGTACGACGTCGTCTCCGATGTCACCTCGATTGGCGAGCGCAGCCCGAGTGTTATTGCTCCGAATGGCTCGACGGCGCATCGGCGGCGACCGTCGGCGCACGGTCCAAGGGACACAACCGGCTGGGACTGCTGCGATGGTCGACAACGTCGGTCGTCACCGTCGCGGAGCCGGGTCGGGAGTTCGCGTTCGTGGTGCTCGCCGGCGAGCGGGACTCGACGCGGTGGCGTTACGTCATCGATAGTGACGACGCGGCGACGACTCTGACCGAGTCGTATGAGTTCATTTGGTGTCCGGTCGTCAGTCGACTCGCGGAAGCTCCGATCCCGTGCGACAAGCAGCTGGGTCGTGGCATCACGCAGACGGTCGAGCGGGTGAAGGCGGTGGCCGAGGCGCGGACGCGCGCCCGCGAGTAGGAGCGACAGGGTTAGGTCGGGTCCTCCAGTCGAGTCTTCAAGGCAGCGTTGTTGGCCGGCATCTCGTTGCGGGCCTCGCGCTGCACGATCAACGGGACGAGGATTCTCCCGATGCCATGCCCCTCGAAGTCGACCGCGATGCTGAGCGGTGACCGGCCGTCGGCCAGCGGCTCGACCGTGACGTCGACCTGAGCCCGGATCGGTCCATCGATGCCGCGGACCCGCCAGTGCCGCAGCGCATCGCAGTGCACGACCTCGGAAGTGTTCGCCCGGTCGGCGAAGCCGATCCGGCGAACGGTGACACATCGGTCAGGCGCTGACCCTTGACCAGCCTCAGTGGCCGGAGACGACACCTTTCTGCCACTCGACGAAGGTTGAGGCGGTGGCGTAGGCGAAGACGTTCTCCGCTGGGCGTGCGATGTCGGTGGTCACGGTGATAGGGGCTATTCAGCTGCCCTTGCCGAACAGCGCTGCGTAGCGGTCGAGGTAGAGCGGCCATCCCTGGTCGTGACCGACGCCGTCGGCGAGCGACTCCCAGCCGGGACCGTGGCGGTCGATGTTACGGTGCTCGAGCTCGACCGTGGTGCGGTCCGGGGCCTCTGCGGTGAAACGGACCTCAACCTCGCTCGCGTGCTCCGCGTCGGTTTCGAGCTGCCAGGTCGGCCCGATGTCCCAGCTGAACACGACCCGGTTCGGTGGCTCGTAGGCGAGAACGCGGGCCCATCGGCATTCGCTGCCGTCGGAGCCGCGGTCATAGATGTGGCCGCCGGCCCGGGGCTCGAAGACCGTCTCAGCGATCGGCACGCCGAGCAGGTTGTGCTCAGGAGGCTTGAAGTCACCAAACCGCTGAATGAACGCCGCGAATGCGTCGTCGATCGACGCGGCGACGACGATCTGCCTCCGGACTACAGCGCTGCCATCAGTGGTCATGCCTTCTTCTCCTTCGAGGCCAGTTCCGTATTTCCCTCTACTGCGTCCGCGTAGCTGGACAGCGCCTGGTTCCAGTAGGCATCGAGTTGGTCACGCAACGCAGCGACAGCAGAGGGGTTCAGTCGATAGATCCGGCGGGTGCCGACCGGGCGTTCGGTGACCAGGTTCGCGTCCTTGAGGATGCGCAGGTGCTGGGACACCGCGGGTCGGCTGACCGGCAGCAGGTCTGCTAGTTCGCCGACGGGACGTGGTTGGTCCGCCAGGCACTCGATGATGGCAAGCCGAGTCGGATCGCCGAGGGCGTTCCAGCCGTCAGCCGGATGGTAAGCAACCACGAACGGTAAGTGTTCTCGCACGGACTGCCTATGTCAACAGTAGCCTCAATGCGCTGAATATTTGATATCGCGCTATCATCGTGTGCATGGCTCAGTTGATTGTTCGTCAGCTCGACGAGGACGTGAAGCTCGCTTTGCAGCGACGTGCAAAAGCGCACGACCGCTCGACTGAGGAAGAGGTCCGCGAGATTCTCCGCGCCGCAGTCCACGCAGGGCAGCCCGCTCCGGTCAAGCTTGGGTCGGTGATATCGGGCCGCTTCCGTGGACACGGGCTGCGCGAGGACATCGCCGAGTTGCGTGGGCAGACGGTGCAACCTGCTCAGTTCGACGCGTGATCATCCTTGACACGAACGTGCTCTCAGCCCTGATGCGAGACCGACCCGACAC
Organism: Mycobacteriales bacterium; assembly: GCA_036268295.1. Lineage (GTDB taxonomy): Bacteria > Actinomycetota > Actinomycetes > JAFAQI01 > JAFAQI01 > DATAUK01. Next base: position 10,406 of record DATAUK010000047.1, read on the forward strand.
CGCCGTCATCACCTGGCTCGACGAACAACCGACCGAGTCGATCTGGACTACCGCGATCACCGTCCTCGAGGTGCGAGCCGGCCTGGAGCTGCTGCGGGCGAGTCGTCGCCGCACTCAGTTAGAGCTTGCCTTCGACCAGCTTCTCCGTGATGACCTGGACGGTCGCGTCCTCGCGTTCGATACCGCTGGTGCGAACGCGGCCTGCATCGCCGTCGCAGCAGCCCAACGCCGCGGCCGGCCCGCCGAGATTCGCGACTGCCAAATCGCAGGGATCGCGCTCGCTCGACGCGCCACCCTCGCGACCCGCAACGTCCCGCACTTCGAGCCTCTCGGCGTCAACGTTGTCGACCCGTGGGACGAGGGCTAACACCACTCCCCCACAACTCGGATTCACCGATCGGACCGGCTCCGCACTACCGGTGGTTGCTGGTCGATCACGGTCGTTCTGTCTCCCAGCGCAACCAGAGAGCAACCCAAGATCATTTGCTGAGCAAAGGCGCAGGACGCTAGAAACCCTTAGTCCAGGATGTATTACGAGATTTTAAATGTGCGTGGATCTCTGACCTGCTCGTTTGGCCCGAAAATGCCCTCTGAGCTGGGAGAACACCGTTGCAGGACGACGCCTGCCGGTCCGTCTCGCTGCAACTCACGGATCGACACTTGCCCCAGCCGCCGATCCCTCCTGACCTGCTCGAACAACCCCACCCGCGACCGCACCCTGACCGACCTCCCTGCCGCCGACGACAGGGACGATCTGAACGAAGAGGTGGGGCCAACATCCGTGACGACACACCGCACCACCCGGCGGGATGACCACCACCCCAGGCCGCCAACATTCATGCAGAACGAAGACCGAAGTAGGGCCAGGTCAGGTGATCACACGCACAACGGCGACGACCTCAACGCTCGTCGCGATCAGCGAGGCGGTGAGCTTGCCGGTTCCGGCGCCAAGGTCGAACACTCGCGGCCCGGGGGCATCACTTCGGATCGGCTACAGCGGGAGCCGGACACGCCAGCGAAACGGAGCCAGTACCGGCCTAGGTGATCAGGTTGTTTGCCGCTGTTGCCCCTGACGGTGGAGCGGCGGTGGCCAGCCCGGTAGAAGATCACTCGGCACTGGGTCGACCGAGGTGTCTGGCTCACAACACGGACGCGAGGAATGCAGCGGTCCGTTCATGTTTAGGCGCCGAGAATACTTGCTTGGCCGGGCCGGTTTCGACGATCTCTCCGTCCACCATGAAGACCGCGGTATCCCCGACTTCTCGGCCGAACCCGATCTCGTGCGTCACGACGATCATCGTCATCCCTGACTCGGCCAGCTCCCGCATCACCTGCAGGACCTCGCCTACCAGTTCGGGATCCAGGGCTGAGGTCGGCTCGTCGAACAGCATCACCTTTGGCTCCATGGCGAGCGCTCGAGCGATGGCCACTCGTTGTTGCTGTCCACCTGATAGCTGTGCCGGGTATGCACTGACCTTCCCAGCCATGCCGACCCGGGCCAGAAAGGTCCTCGCCCTTTCTTCCACATCCTGCTTGGGAAGGTGCTTGACGTACTTCGGGCCCTCCATCACGTTTTCAAGCACGGTCAGGTTGTGAAACAGGTTGAATCGCTGGAACACCATTCCGAGATGAGCACGTTGCTGACGCAGACGCCGGTCTGCCAGTTCGTGAAGCGTGTCTCCTACCAGCTCATAACCCATCAGCTCGCCGTCGATGAGGACAACGCCCTCATCTGGGCGCTCGAGGAAGTTGATACAGCGGGCAAGGGTCGTCTTTCCTGCTCCCGAAGGACCAAGAATTACCACAACCTCGCCCCTCTTGACCTCGAGCGACGCGTTCCTCAGTACCCACTGGGATTCGAACTTCTTTCCCAGTCCGGCCACCTCCACAAGCGGTCGCTCGTTCATACCCTCACGCTCCGCTCTTTGCGGGAGTTCATGGTGTGCGTGACGGCCCGCAAGATCCACTGCTCGACGAGCGCCCGGGGGCGCCCTCCTTGCGAGGACCTGCCGTAGTAACGCTCTAAGTAGTACTGACCAATCGTCAGTATTGACGTCATGATCAGGTACCAAGCACTCGCGACGATCAGCAGCTCCATGACCTGGGTGGTGACCTGGTAAATCTGCTCCGAACTCTCGAGCAGCTCCGAATAGGAGACAATCGAGGCGAGGGAGGTGAACTTCAACATTCCGATCGTTTCGTTGCCTAGGGTTGGCAGAATTATCCGCAGCGCCTGCGGCAAAATGATCCGGCGGTACATATGGGTCGGTGCGGCTCCGAGCGCCATCGCGGCTTCTCGCTGGCCGGGATCAACGGCCAGAATGCCTCCCCGGATGATCTCACTCAAGTAGGCGCCTTCGTTCACGCCGAGTCCGAGGAGCGCCGCCATGAGCGGTGAAATGATATTGATGGTTTGCTCATGGAAGACACCCGGAATGGAAATGCTCGGGAAGATCAAGGCGAGGTTGAACCACAGCAGTAGCTGTACCAGTACAGGAGTGCCTCGGAAGAACCATACATACAGCCATGCCGTGCCGCTAAGCACGCGGTTTGTCGACAAGCGGCAAACTCCGCCTAGCGTCCCGAGCAGCAGTCCGAGAGCCATGGCGAGCACGGTGAGAAGAACCGTTCGTTCAACTCCGGTAGTGATCTCGTGCTGGCCGAAATAGTGGCCTACTGCACTCCAGTTAAAGTTGGCACTCGCAACGGAGTAGCAGAAAAACCCAAGCACAGCTAGCACCACGCCGCCGCTGATCACCCGTGCTATCGAGACTCGCTTCCGGCGCGGAAGCTCGCTCAGGGCGGTTGCGCCCAGGGTGGGCGCCTGGTTCTCGGTCATCTTGGCCGGGACACCGATTCTCCTCATCTGTTCGAATACCGTTCCCGATCATCGAGAACGCGGCCGAGCGGATGCTGGCTGCTCACGGAATCGGCGGGCCCTGATTGAGAGTGGCTTGGGACAGGGCCGAGTCCGAGACACCCCATTTGGCAAGCACCTTCGCGTACTGTCCATTGGCGATGATCGCATTCATCCCTGCCATAAGGGCCGGCTCGAGCGGGCTGTTCTTGAGGAAAATGACACCGTAATCCGTCGGGTAATACGACGGTCCAACAATCTGCCACTGCCCCGAGTCCGCCACACCTTGCTGGTGCCCGAGGAAATACCGAGCAGCCTCGATGCCCTCATCGAACACTGCGACACATCGCCCGTCTTTCACGCTCAGATAATCCTGTGCATTCGAACTCGACAATACTTGTTTAATACTCGAGCTCGAACCGCAGTACTTCTTGCTCAGCGCCTGTATCTCCTGGATGTAGTCGGTCCCATCGACGGTAGCCACCGACTTGCCGCACAATCCGCTGGCGTCTTTAATATTGTACTTCTGCGCGTTGGCCTTGGTGGTCAAGATCGGGGTGCCGGTCTTAAAGTAATCAATGAAAGAGAAGGTGCCTCGGCGCGACGCCGCATCGTATGCTCCCGAAATCACAAACTGCGCGCGCCCGGACTGCAAGCTTGTAAACAGGTCCGGGAATGAGACGTTGGTGAACTTGATCTTCACGCCAAGCACGCCTGCCAGCGCCTGCGCCATGCCAATATCGATGCCCTCTGGATTATGTGTTCCCGGGGCGTAGAACTCCATCGGCACGTAAGGAATGTTGACGTAATCGTTAAGGACGCCCGACTGCTGGACCGACGCCGGCAGCAGTTTCCTCGCCGATTCCACGACACCGGTTGTCGCGCCGCCACTCGCGTTCGGCGAACTACTGGGCGCTCCGGAGCTCGACGCAGGACCGCTGCCGCTACTACTACTGCCGCAGCCCGCTGCTAAGACACATAGGCACACTGCCATCAGTGACGACGCGACGGTCACAGCCTTGCCGCGGCCGACCGACCCACGGTCCCGCACCCGGACATTACTCAACATGCTTCCTCCTTAGGATGCCTTAGAAATCGGGTCTACCGCCCAGCCTGGATGTCCAATTCGGAGTGCACCGGATGGGTTGGCCAGCCGCGAGACGACTGGTGTTTCACGTTCTGCGAAAGCGGTGTGTGGTGCGCGAGCAGGAACGCGACCGTCTGAGCAGTCACCGCCGTCCTTCATCAAGGCCGCAGCCGGGGCTGCGTATCGGCTTGTTGTTTCGGTGAACGCGCACGGCCCGCCGAACAAGGTCCTCGGTAGGCCGTGATTCGAAGTCCCGAGCCGCTGTCACCGTCATCCTTCGCGTGAAGTATTTCGTCGAGCCAGACTGGTCGCACTGAGCTACCCACGTGCCTGTCTAGAGGCCACATGAGACCACCTGCCACCTCGCCTGGTTCCAAGGCGCGCATCGCATCTAGCTGAACTAGCCCAATCCCTTCTCACCGGACCGTGGACGCCAGCTCCTACTCGTCACAACTACGAATTTGCAGGCCGAGGCCCGCACTTGCTAGCAACATAGTCACGAAGCGCCGCTTACGCAAGGCACGTTTTCGTTACACCTGCCTGATGGCCAGTAAAATTGCCTCATGACCTGGGACCGCCTGGCCGCAGTGCGGATGCATCACTCACCTGAACACGACAGTCACCGTCGCTCGCGAGCAAGGTCATCACCGGGAGTTGGTGTCAAACCTCATCGTGGCGGAGTTGAAGCGCCGCCCAGAGTTCCATCCGGGTATCGGCTGAGCTCAGCCGTACCCCGAGAACCTCCTCTACTCGCCCGATCCGGTTTCGCAACGTGTGTCGATGGACACCCATCGCGGCCGACGTCGGTTCCCATTGACCGGAGTGCTCAAGCCAGCACCGCAGGGTCAGAATCAGGTCGCCTCGGTGGGTCCGGTCGTATTCGAGCAGTGGGCCTAACGCCTCGGCGGCGAATGCGCGAGCGGCTGCGCGAGGAAGCACATCGAGTAGTCGTTTCGGGGCGGGCCGATTGGAATCGATCACCTGACAATCGGTTCGCATGGCCTCGGCGAGTGCGGACATAGCCTGACGTTGGGCGAGACCGAGGTCTTGGGGGTCGACCGGGCCGGCCAGACCGATGACGAGGTCGGGAACGTCGCTCACGATGGGCTTAACCAGGTCCAGCCCCGCTCCCGCCGGTGCGTCGAGCACCGCGACCTGGCTCTCGTTATCGGCGGCTACTACCGCAGTGCCCAAACTCTCACGCAGCGCTAACCATGCCCGTTGCCGAGGTTGGTCGCCGGCCACTCGGCTCCCGGCCGCCAGCACGAAAACCGGTCCAGTCGGCACGGCGATTCCGATGAGGGCGGCCAGTAGCTCGGCGGTGCGGTTGTCACTGCGAAGGAGCGCCTGGGCATACTTTGTCCGGAGCCGCTGACTCAGGTCGAGTTCGCCTTGCTCGCGATCCAAGATCAAGGTCATTATGACGCTGGCGAGGTTGATCACGCGACGCTGTGTGGCGGTCGGCGGCACTTGACGGCCGATGATGAGGGACCCGCAGTGGCGATCTCCGGCCTGCAGGCGGTAGGCAAGGACCGATTCGGTGGCCGACAACAACGGAAGCACGTTCGGGCCGCGCGCACTCAGAGACGCCCGAACACCGCTCAACAACTCCTCCACACGATCAAGTGGTGCATTCGGTGTCGAGTCAAGAATCGTTCCAGTCGGCCCAATCACCAGGATCCATGCGTTCAGCAACGTTGCGAGCCGGGCGGTCATCCCTGCCAGGCCACCTCGTCCCACGGCGTCCCGGGCGAGCAGCTCCTGCGCGTCGAGGGTTTCCGACAGTCGAGCCAAGCTCTGGGAGGCGAGCGCATACGCGATCGTTTTGGTGACGGTCAGGAAGGTAACTTCTCCCGGCACCCGCAACAGCGGCAGGCCGTGGCAATTGGCCGCGGCCACCAGCTCGGGCGGGACTTCTGGATATGTGGCGAGGTCCGCGGTCTGAGGAGCGGCGAGGACCGCCAACGCCGCCGCCCCGGACTCGACGAGCCGTTGTACGTACAGATCTGCGGTGCAACTTCCGTTGCGAAGCCACAATCCGAGGGTGAGCACCAGTTCTCCGCCGTCGAGCCACGGTCCGGGATTGGGCAATTCGCTCACATAGACCCAGGTGATCAGCCGTTCAGAAATATCAGCGCTTCCGATGACCTCCAAGCCCAAGGTTGTGTCACGGATGAGACTGCGAAGTGGAAGGGTAGCCGTCAGCTCCTTGGGCAGCCTGCTGTGGAGGTCCTCTGTGGCTCCAGGCATGGACCTCCCACCGACGGTGCGCTGATCAGCCGCGATCTTTGCGGGCAGCCCGATTTTATCGGGACGCGCCTGGTGAGTGTAGTTGGACAGATTGGAGTGTTGTCACATTCGATTTTGGACGATTACGCCACTTCCTCGTGGCTTGCAACTCTTCTAGCGTTGGAGCGAGCCGCCAAACAGGCGGAGCGCGGAGGTTACGATCGCCGGCCTAGAGCCGGGGTTGTTGATCGTAGGGAGTCATGATGGCAACCAATCCAGTTACTGGTTACGACTTCAGGATCATCTCGACGGACTGTCACGTCGATCCGCCGGGCGACGATCTGGTGGCGAAGCTTCCCGAGCACCTGCGGCAGTTCGCTCCGCAAACCATCGTGCGCGATGGTGTCGAATATATCGATATTCCGGGTCTTGCACCGATCAGCAAGGCGTTTAGCGACGGCATGATGCAGGGGGACGGCAATATCGCCGAGCGGGAGCGCGAGTTCCGTAACGATCCCGACGGCGGGCGCAACCTTGAGAAGCGCAGTTCGCAGCTCGCGCGCGATGGTGTATGGGGTGAAGTCGTCTTTCCGCACTCATTCCTCGGATTGAGCGCTCACCCGAACGCCGACTACCAGCGAGAGATGACGAAGCTCTACAACGACTTCTGTGCCGAGACCTTCTTGGCGAGCGCGGCGCACCGCGACCGGTACGCGCCGTCGGCGCTGCTGTCGACGCTCGAGCCGGCGGATGCGGTGGCCGAGGCGATTCGGGCCAAGGAGTTGGGTTACGTATGCGTGATGCTGCCGCCAATCGTGCCGTGGTTGCCCTACTGGCACTCGGATTGGGCACCGCTGTGGCGAACGCTCGAGGAACTCGACCTTGTCGTCAATTTCCATGTCTTTACCGGCAACACTGCGCAAGGCGTGGACTTCGGCAACTTGTGGGTGATCCCGCCGGACTTGGCGGAAGTGGGCCGAGCGCGTTTTCGTGCGGAACGGGTCGATGAGCGGCTCAGCACGACCGTAATGTGCATGGCGTCCAACATGTCGCCGATGATGCATCTCATCGGCTCAGGAATCCTGGACCGCCATCCGAACTTGAAGTTCGCGTTGGTCGAGTCAGAAGCGGGTTGGATCCCATGGGCGCTTCAGGCCTTGGACCTCATGCAGAAGCGCCGTCGCTTCGCGATGATCAACCTTGAGCTCGAGCCGAGTGAGTACTTCAGGCGGCAGGGTTGGGGGACATTTCTCGAGGACCAGGTGGCCATCGACACGCTGGAGTATCTGGGCGAAGACAATCTGATGTGGTCCAACGACTGGCCGCACGATGAGGGCACCTTTCTTGAAAGCCAGATGATCATCAAGGAACTGGTGGGTCACCTACCTAGTACGACGCAGAAGAAGCTGCTTCGTGACAACGCGGCGAGCCTGTACTCGCTGGATCAGCTCGAGCAGGGAGCACTCGTGTAGGGCGCGAACCACAAAACAGCTCTGGTCACACTTGGACCGATCCGACCTCGGTCCAAGTGTGACCATTGTTTTTGAGCCGCTTAGCGATCAGCGGCCCATCGTTATCCGAGGCGGATGCCGCTATGGCCCACTTCCCGACCGCGATGTGCAAATAACGGTCGCGGCAGGTCACTATCGGCTCATCGGATTCACCGTTCATGCGCAGCCACTCCTCGGCGAATGTGAACGTCTCGTGGTCGAGCGCGATAGTGCCTCGCTCTACCACGACGCCGTCTTCCCAGTTGAGGCTGTTGGCATCAGGAGGCCCCGAGTTACCCAACGTAGACGTCCAGGTGAAAATCGGGTCGGCCCACGTTGCGGTGCCGGCGCTCGCGAAAGGCCGGGCCATACGGCGTGCGGCAGGGCTGAGGGGCTCGGCGGCAGGATCGAGCCGAAGGCGGATGTCGGCGAACCACGTCGAGCTTTGTAGCCACAGGACGTCGCAGTAGTCGATTTGCCGTACGCCATCGATGAACAGGCCGCTACGCCGCCATGCTCCGATCAACTCCGGCGGAACCTCGACGGTGCTCATGGCCTCATGTCTCGGTCGGCCGGCAGTGCAATAGGCCGGCCATTGTGGATCGAGTTGGTCGTTGAATCAGGCAGGCCTGTGGCGATCGCGGCATCGGGCCCAGGCGGGCGGTGTCCGGCGAGCGCCCACGGCATGGGCAGGATCGAGAACTGTGTCATCAAGTACGACGCCGCCTGCTGCACGCCAGGCTGGTCGAGAAGGCCACCGATGAAGTCAGCTAGGTGCTCGTGAGAGTCGCAGGAGACCTCGATTATCGCGTTGTACCGCCCGCTGACGCGAACGAGGATGTGGACCTCGCTCGCCTTACATAAATATTCCATCGTCGCCTCAGAGCCACCCCCGAACTGGATGCAGATCAATGCCATAACCCGTGGGTATGTGTTAACGAGGTCGACGACGACGGTCGCGATGATGGCACCGGACTGAAACAGTGCCCGAGCGCGACGGCGGGCTACCGAATATGCGACTCCGACGGCATGCTGCAGTTCACGATATGTCAATCGGGGCGACTCGGTGAGCATCCGCAAGATACTCATGTCCAGTTCGTCCAACGGCGCCCGAGTAGTGATCGAATCCGTTGCCGGTGGCGGCCGCCCCTGGACCGCCCATTTTACGACGTCAAGCATTCGCCATGCTTCGATCCGTTGTACGCCTGTGACCTGTCCGATGACATTGTTGGTAAAGTCTGACAACGCCTGATCATCGCGCGCGGCGACCTCGCAGATAGCATTAAAGTCACCGAGCGCTGAGGCCATGAACGTGACTTCGGGATATTGCTCGAGCTCCGCGACGAGTTCCGATAGCGGGCCGTGGTATTCGATCATCACGGTGCCCAGAACTCCGTAGCCGAGGCTGGACGGATGCACGATACCGACGACCCGGACAGCGCCATCCGCAGTCAGCCGGGCGAGCCTGATTCGCACCGCGTCTGCGGACAAGCCCACCGCGTCCCCGATCTTCGCCAACGCCGCTCGACCGTCTTTTCGCAGGATTTCGATGATCGCCAGGTCAGTGTCATCAAGGTCGTAGCGAGTCATAGTGGGTGTCCTCGAAGGTAAGAAGCAGACCGTTCCTGACTAGGCACGGCTGTACGCCTGTCCCAAAGTCAATCCCATCGGTCGAGAGCGGGCTATGTAGACGCGATCGCTTGCAGGGAATCCGATCATGCACAATACTGCTTGTGTTCGGTCCAACATAGCGCCAATTTGGCCGCCTCCGAGGTTCTCACACGTACAGAGGTCAACTCATCGCTTCTCAGCGCATCGCACGCCGGCGCGGTGCCTCCTGTAAGCAGCGCCGCGCCCTTGCCAGTCGAGGGCATGTCCGCGACGACGCACGATGACGGCACGAGATTGCGCGCAGCTCACAGGTCCGGGTTGACGGCGTGCTTCGTGTCAGCGGCCTCGGTCACTGGAGCCCTTCACGGCCGTCAATCTCAACGGTGCCGTCAGTCCTCTGCTCGATCAACCCGAACGGACGTTCATGACACAAGTCAACAACCAGCCAACCGGTAGCGCGCAGTCCATCGTCGCAGCGCTGTGGGAAGAGGGCGTGCAGGACGTATTTGGTATTCCGGGGACGCACAATCTCGAGCTGTACCGAGCGTTAGGAGACTCTGGAATTCGTCATTGGGCGCCACGACACGAACAAGGCGCCGGCTATGCAGCGGACGGCTACGCCCGTTCGACAGGCCGCCCCGGGGTAGTGATCACGACGAGCGGGCCGGGTCTCACAAACGCATGCAGCGCAGTTGGTACGGCCTATGCCGACTCGATTCCCATACTCGTCATTGCCCCAGGCATGCCGACCGGAACGGTGGGCAAAGACCTCGGTCAGCTACACGAACTGAAAGATCAGTTCGGGCACATGGCCGCTATCGCGGATCGCAGCCTGCGCGCGGTGTCGGGCAGGCAGGCGGCCGACTTTGTCCACTCAGTATTCGCGACCTGGCGTGAGGGGCGCCAACGGCCGGCCTACCTGGAAATTCCGCTGGATGTGCTGGACGGTGAATACCAGGCGGGAAGTCAGCAGGCAGAAGCATCAAGAGCGCCGCAACCACCACGCGATCAGACCGAACGTCCGACGCCGTCCGCAGCGAAGGTCGCGCAGGTGGCGAGGTTGCTAGAGAGCGCGCAGCGGCCGGTGGTCGTGCTCGGCGGTGGAGCGCGAACGGTTGCGACATCAGCCACACAGCTAGTCGAGGCGGTGGGCGCCATCGCCGTGACGACTGCCAGTGGAAAGGGTGTCATCCCGGAGACCCATCCGTTGACGCTCGGCGCAACGATTGACCTGCCGGATGCCCAGCAGGAAATCGTTGCTGCTGACGTCCTCCTGGTGTTGGGCTCCGAACTCGGAGACTCTGAGCTAGGCGCCGATGACTGGCAACCCGGCGGCACTGTAGTGCGCGTTGACATCGATGAACGCCAACTCACCAAGCGATTTGCGCCCGCGATAGCCGTGCACGCTGATGCTCTCGATTTCCTCAGCCTGCTACTCGAAGTGACAGTCCCAGCGTCTCAAGAGCGGGTAGCAACCGCACAGTTGCGAGCCGGTGCCGTCCGTGAGCGCCTCGCGCAAGCCACCCATCGCCTCGGTGCGGCGTGGGTGCAGATCAACGAGTCGCTGTGCGCCGCGCTCCCTTCGGACACGATAGTGGCCGGTGACAGCTCACAAGTGTCATACAAAGGAACGCTGTACCACTGGCGCATGGGCGCCCCGCGCCAGTTCCTGTATCCGGCCGGGTATTCCACGCTTGGGTATGGGCTTCCCGCCGCGATTGGCGCCAAGATCGGCCAGCCACATCGACCCGTGATTGTGCTGCAGGGTGACGGCGGCTTCATGTTCACGGTGCAGGAGCTCGCCACAGCTGTAGACCAACTGCTTGGCATTCCGATTGTGATCATGAACAACGGTGGCTATGGCGAGATTCGCGAACAGATGCTCGCCCGGGGCATACCTCCACTCGGCACTGACCTGCACATCCCGGACCTGGCGCAACTCTGCCAAGCCTGTGGCGGATTCGGCGAGCATGCGGGACCGGGAGACAACGTCGCCGAACTCGTACTCGAAGCACTGACAAAGGATCGGCCAACGGTCATCGAAGTAGCCGTGTCGTGACATGTGAGAGCCCAAGCTCGATCGCAGTAGAAACTGTCGATGCACGAGGACTAATCGGCCTCGGCCCGTGGCGGGTATGGTCCATTGCAGGTTTCCTTGCTCAATTTCCTTCATCCATGGCGTTGCTTGCCTTCCAGCTTGCCGGAATATACGCTCTCGGATCAATTGCCGATGGTGTAAAACTTGCCGGCATCGTGTCGTTTACTGCCGGTTTGATGGGCCCACTCCGAGGAAATTGGCTCGATCGTCGAGAGATGCGGCGGGGCTTACAGATTAGTTGTATCTTCGCCGCACTTCTCATGGTTGGTTTCGCCGTTGCGGTAGCTCTTCGGGGCTCATTTTGGACCCTATTAGTACTGGCGCTGGGAATGGGATTTGCGGTTGCCGGCGTCTGGGGCGGTTTCAGAGCGTTGTTGCTAGGTGCGGTGCCCAGTGACTTGCTGCGGCGCGCTCATTTCGCCGCCTCCCTCATGACGGAAATTGGATACGGAGTCGGACCCCTTCTGGTTACTGCGGTCGTCGTCGTGGGCGGCGTGGTTGTGGTGCTCGCGACGATGAGTATCGTCTTCATTGCAGCCGCGATCGCATTGAACTGGGTGGTGCCATTGGCTGCGACGAGGTCGCGGCGGGAGAAAACTCAGCTGCCCAGTAGGCCAATTATTTTCATCTGCGCGATTGGCGGCCTGCTGAGTTTCGGCTTCGGAATAGTTGAGAGCAGCGTACCTTCTCGAATGGCCCAGTACGGGCTAAATGCTAACCTTGGCGGCCTCTTTTTGGCAGTTCTGGCCGTCGGTAGCGTCATTGGTGGAGCCGTCGTCAGCATCGTGCCAATCAGCTCGAAGCGACCGCCTATCATCGCGTCGGCCCTATTTGGACTATTTGCCTTGCTGATCATCCCGAGCAGTCTTGCGCCGAATGGCTGGACATTCGGTATCTGCTTGCTGTTTGTCTCGCTCATGCTCGTGCCGCTATCTGGACTTGGGGTTGCCGAAATAGAGATGCGGGTGGGAGCCGGCGGTCGCGGAAGAATCTTTGCGCTGTATCTCGGAGCGGTGCAGGTCGGAGGCGGCCTTGGGGTCGTCGTGAGCGGGGTGTTGCTCTCCTGGTTGCGGCCGAGTCATATTCCGATTGTCACGTCCTCGCTATACGTCGTACTGGCGATAATTCTCGTGGTGATAGGTCTGCGGGAAGGGGCCCGGGTGTCTGCAGCGTGACGTATTTCGCTGGTGATCGGTGACACTGGGACACCGGACGCGTGGCGTAGTGCCGAGCGCGCATCGCAAGCGTCGCGAGTCACCGTTGGCGCCGGCTCAGTCCAGCGGCCGTCCTGCGAGGACGTCATGCGCACGGAGTGCCAGCCACCACTCGGCCAGGTCCTCAGTCCGGGTGAAACCTCGGCCGGTGACTAGCTCGATCTTGCGAAGTCGGTAGCCCAGCGTTTGTTTGTGGATGTGCAGTTCGGCGGCGGCGGATTGCCAGGATCGATCGTGTCGGAGCATCGCCCGCAGGGTCGGCAGGTAACCGGTGCCGCGCTCGGTGTCGAGCCCGATGAGCGCGCCGAGCACTCGGGTCACAAGTGCGCGAGCCTCGGTGGGTGTCTGCGGCAGCAACAAAGTGGTCGGGTCGCCGTATCGAACGAAGTCTCGGTTCTCGGCCGTTGCAACGCCCAAAGCCCAGCGGGCTTCTTGCGCCGCATCCGGTGTCCGGTTGGTATTCACGACCGGAGCACTGACCCCCAGGATGCAGTCCGGCCGCTGCAGCGCGACAGGCAGATGCTGCTCGACGGCGTCATCTGAGGCCATGACATGCAGCAGCCCCTCGCGGTGAAGCAGTAGATACGGCAGACGAATTCTGGCAAACACGCGGTGAACCTCGATCGCGGCGAGGGCCGGCACCGCCGCGCTGATCGCCAGGACACAGTCAGAAAGCTCGAGTCCGGCTTCAGCGATCTCCTTGTCAGCCATCCGAGTGTCGATTCGCCGCTCGAGAAGCTGGCTGAGCAGGTCCGCCCCGTGGGTTCGCTGCTGTTCTCGGACCGCGACCAGCTGCGCGAGCTCGAGGGCCGCGCCCGTGGCGATGTGTTGCAAGAGCACAGGGCTGGGCAACTGGCTGCCTAACGGCTCAACGACGAGGGCCGTCGGCTGGTCACCCGGGACGGCGACCACAACGGCTCCCGCGGTTCCGAGAGGCGCGTCAGCAAGGCTCAGCCGCAGCGTTCCTGGGATCGCGTTGCGATGCGCGGCATAGCTCGCCGCGAGTGACGGGCCATAAATGGTCTCCTCACCCTCGTCGAACATCGACAGACCAGTCACGGGATCGACGAGGAAGAGTCGGATCCCTAGCTCTTGTCCGAGTTTTCGCAACGTCTCCGGGCCAGGCTGAGCGGACGCGATGGAACTCCTGAGCAAGTCATAGAGCCGCGCGATCCGTCCTAGCTGCCGTGACTCCTCCCGATCATTGGCATCGGCCACGGCACGCACGACCGCCGTGAAGTGGACGTTGAACGGGACGCCGAGCAGCGGCAGGCCGAGCTCCTCTGCCCGGTGGATCGCGCCGGCGGTGAGCGGCGGTCCCGACATGCCTAGGCCGAGCGCGAGCCCGCTCGCGTCAGCTTCGGCCAGGCGTTCAATGAAGGTGACCTGAATCGGAGTCTGCGGTGCCAACCCGGTGCCGTTGGTGAGGAGAAGCTCGCCGGCGCCGTGCCACTCCCAGGGGTTCGGCAGGTCCGACGTGTGGACCCAGCTGATCTCCCGGTCGAGCCCGGCACCACCCGCGAGCAGCGTCGCCTGGAGATGGGGGAGCTGAAGCAACTCGCGGATCGTGATGGCCATTCGTCACTCGTCACTCGATATTCGTTGCCGCGGAGGGCGGCCCGTTGCCAGCCCGGATCGTCGCCTTCATACCGCAGTACGAGAGCCGTGGGAAGGTCTGCACTCAAGTCGGATGGCCGGTGGGGTCGCGATCGGACAATCTACGCAGAGACAGCAGCGAGGAGCTCATGACTCACGTCGATCCATTCGATTCCGGACAGCCTCTTGCGACCACGTCGCTCCCACCCGCGCCGATCACGTGGCCGCAAGGTAAAACGGCAGCGGCCTGCCTCACCTTCGATATGGATGCCGAGGCGCCCGTGCTGACCGCGGACGTCCGATCGCTCGACCGGATGTCCCCGATGAGCCACCAGTCGTACGGCCCGCTGGTCGGTGTTCCACGCATCCTCGCGCTGCTCGCGCGTCACGACCTCACGGCCACCTTCTTCGTGCCGGGCTACTCCGCCCATCGGTATCCCGGGATTGTGCGCAACATCGCGGAGGCCGGGCACGAGATCGCGCACCACAGCTACTTCCACGAGAACACAGCCGGCATGGACGAGAAGACCGAGGCGGACATGATCGACCTCGGGCTGCGGGCGCTCCATGACGTCGCCGGCATTCGACCAGAGGGTTACCGTGCACCGATGTGGGAGCTGAACTACCACACCCCGCGACTGCTGCAGGAACGAGGCTTTCTCTACGACTCGAGTCTGATGGACTCCGACCATCCCTACGTCCTGGCCCTCGACGACACCCCCGAAGCCAAGACGTTGGTCGAGATACCCGTGTCCTGGGCGTTGGACGACTGGGAGCAGTATGCGTACCTGCCGGATCTTATGGGCTCCGGCGTGATCGAGAGCCCAACCAAAGCACTCGAGATGTGGACCCTCGAGCTCGAGGCGATGCACCGATTGGGCGCGGTATTTGTGTTGTGTAACCACCCGTTCCTGTCCGGACGTCCGTCCCGCGCAGAAGCACTTGAGCGACTGATCGAACGGATGCTGGAACTTCCCGGACTCTGGATCACAACGGTCGCCGAAGTCGCTCGCCACACCGCGTCACTGACCCTTGCACCTCGCACCTGTCCCCGACCCGTCCTGCCGAGTGCCGCCTACTGGGTGTCGAAGCACCGGAGCACTGACGCAGTCGTGAACCGGGCGCACCCGGATGGCTGACGCCTCGAGTGCGGCCATGCTCGCGGCAGATCGCAGGTGTGTCGGATCCCCGACCACCGTTTGGCGCCACGAGCGGGCGCTTTCGGCCGCTGCCTGTCCTAGTTGCTTGAAGCCGTCGGAGTCCGCAAGTGAGGCGGAAGATGCATGAGGCCCCTACCGCGGATAGGCCGGTCGCGGTCGTCACGGGCGCGGCCAGTGGGATCGGAGCCGCGTGCGTCGACAGGATGCGGCGATCTGGGTGGCATACGGCAGGGATAGACCTGAACGACTCCGACTGCGAGCTCGCCCTGACAGCCGACGTGTCCGACCGATCCGCGGTGGCCGAAGCGGTCGGAGAGGTGGTTGACGAGTTTGGTCGGATCGATCTGTTGGTCAGCGCTGCGGGTTACTACGAAGAGGGAATCGAAGTCGCCGCGATCACCGTCGCTCGATGGAACCGCATGCTCTCGGTGATCTTGGGCGGCACGGTGAACTGCTGCGCAGCCGTTGTCCCCGTCATGCTCAGGACGGGTCAGGGCGCGATCGTCGCGATCTCCTCGGAGCTGGCGTTGGCCGGCAGTGCCACCGACCTGCACTACGTCGCGGCTAAGGGCGCCGTGCTGGGTTTCGCGAAGTCCTTGGCCATGGAGCTGGCGGATACTGACATCAGGGTCAATGTGGTTGCCCCAGGGCCGACAGACACTCCCTTACTGGCGTCAGATTCGCTGTGGCGACAACCTGACTACCTCGCCACATTGCCGCTCCGCCGGCTGGTCGTTCCGTCGGAGATCGCCGATGCCGTGCACTTCCTCGCCGTCGACGGCTCGATGTATTGCGGCGAGGTCCTGTCGCCCAACGCAGGGGCAGTGATCTAGCCGTGACGACAGCTCAGCCTTCCGGTCAGGTGGCACTCGTCACCGGCGCGGCCCAAGGCGTCGGTCACGCGACGGCACTACGGCTAGCCTCTGACGGGTTCCGCGTAGTCGTGAACGACATTTCCGGCGACGGCCGACTGGACGACCTGGCCGAGCGCATCGGCGGCATCGCAGTTCGCGCGGACATCTCCGAGCCGGCCGCTGCACTGGAGATCGTCGAAACAGCGGCCGATCGACTCGGCCCGGTCGAGGTCCTGGTGGCGAACGCGGCTGCCATGGCCATGAGCCCGTTCCTGGAGCAGGCGCCGGACGAGTGGTGGCGACAGATCGACGTCAATCTGTCGGGCCATTTTCGGCTGATCCAGGCGGTTATCCCGGCTATGCGGGCTCTCGGGCGCGGACGCATCGTGATAGTCGCGTCCGGGTGGGGAGTGATCGGGCACCCGAACGCCACGGCTTACGCGGCATCCAAGGCGGGTTTGATCGCCCTGACCAAGGGGCTCGGGCGTGAGCTCGGCCCGCAGGGAATCGTGAGCAATGCGATTGCGCCGTCGTACATCGACACCGAGCAGCTCACAGTCGACGCCGATGACCTCAGCATCTCCCTAGACGAGATGAAGGAGCAGTACCGCGAGTTGGTTCCGACGCATCAACTCGCGACGGCCGAACAGATCGCGGCGACCGTCGCCTTCCTTGCCGGGCCCGGTTCTAGCGCCGTGATCGGGCAGGTCCTCCAGCCAAGCGGCGGCGTGACGCGCACCCGAGCCTGACGCGGAGAAATCGAAGAGGAGTCGACATGCTCGAACGCAACACTCGCCCGGTTCCCCCCGTAGACGGGACCAAGGTCCCGCGGTACGCCGGTGCGGGGTCGTTCGCCCGCGTGCCGGAGATCGACAGGGTCGCCGACTACGACGTCGCGATACTCGGTGTGCCGTTCGATGCTGGTACGTCGTATCGCCCCGGAGCTCGTTTCGGCCCGCTCGCGGTCAGGCAAGCATCGAGACATCTCCGGCCGGGCCATCACGTCGAACTGAACTCCGCGCCCTTTCATGAGATTCAGGTCGTCGATGCAGGTGATGTACCCGTCACGCCCTTCTCCATCGACGAGGCAATGACTCAGATCACCGATCACTCCCGCGATCTCATCCGAGGGGAGCGCTCGGTGATCGCTATCGGCGGGGACCACACCATCGCCTTACCGATGCTCAGGTCAGTGGTCCTAGAGCACGGGCCGGTGTCGCTGGTTCACTTCGATGCGCACCTCGACACCTGGAACACCTACTTCAACGCCCCGACTACGCACGGGACCGTCTTCAGGCGGGCGTTCGAGGAAAAGCTTCTGGTCGAGGACCACTCCATCCATGTCGGCATCAGGGGGCCGATCTATGACCGCGGTGATCTCGACGATGACAAGGGCTTCGGCTTCCGCACCATCCGAGCCAGCGACGTCGACGAGATTGGACCCGCCGGGATCATCGATGCCATCTCGCAGCGAACCGGAGATCTCCCCGTCTACCTGTCCATCGACATCGACGTGCTCGATCCTGCGTTCGCGCCGGGGACCGGCACTCCGGAGATGGGAGGCCTCACGAGTCGCGAACTCCTCAAGGTTCTGCGCGGGCTGACGCAGATCAACCTCGTCGGCGGCGACGTGGTCGAGGTCGCTCCGGCGTACGACCACGCAGAGATCACTTCCATCGCCGCAGCGACAGTGATATTCGACATGATCACGCTGCTGGCCCACCGCAGACGCGGTAATGAGGCAGACCTGACTCCGCCGGCTCCCAGGTCCGATACAGGCGGGTTGCTCTGATGCCTAGTCGGCTGGCCGAGTGGTCACGCAGTCACTGGAACCCATGCGTAGGCGTGGCGCTAATCTATGGCGCCGAGTAATACTGTGACGTGACCCTCGTCCGTGACGGTGACCCAGTCGGGCCCGTCGATGCCTCAGTGATTCCTCGGTACGCCGGACTTTCGACCTTCGCCCGGTTGCCGCGGCGCGAGGACGTCAGTGGAATGGACGTCGCGGTCGTCGGCGCCCCGTTCGACAGTGGCGTGAGCTACCGACCGGGGGCGCGATTCGGGCCGGCTCACATCCGCCAGAGCTCCCGGCTGCTGCGGCCGTACAACCCGGAGCTGGCCGTTCTGCCCTTTGGCGCGCAGCAGGTCGTCGATGCCGGTGATCTGGCCATCAACCCGTTCAACATCAGTCAGGCGATCGCCCAGATCGAGGCCGGCGCTGCCGAGCTCACGACGGCAGGGGCGCGACTGCTTACGCTCGGCGGCGACCACACGATCGCGCTGCCGCTGCTGCGGGTTATGCACGCGATGCACGGGCCGATCGCCGTGCTGCATTTCGACGCCCACATCGACACCTGGGACACCTACTTCGGTGAGCCCTACACCCACGGCACGCCGTTCCGCCGCGCGTCAGAGGAAGGCCTGCTCGACCGCGACCATTGCCTGCACATCGGGATCCGCGGCCCGCTCTACAACACCAATGACCTGCCGGACTCGGCGAACCTGGGTTTCGACACCATCCATTGCACCGAGTTGAGCGAGTTGGGGGTGTCGGGCACGATCACGCGGATGCGCGAGCGTCTTGGCGACCGACCGATCTACGTCTCGGTCGACATCGACGTGCTCGATCCGGCGCACGCACCGGGCACCGGGACCCCGGAAGCCGGGGGGATGACCTCACGCGAGTTGCTCGCGGTCCTTCGCGGGCTGGCCGGCGGCCGCCTGGTCTCCGCCGACATCGTCGAGGTCGCCCCGGCTTATGACCACGCCGAGATCACGGGCATCGCTGCTGCGCACGTCGGCTACGAGCTGCTGTCAGTGATGGCCGGTAGTTGAGGGCAACGCCCACGCTTCGGACATGCAGCGCGTTGGCGTTGGACCGAGTCAGGTGCCGGTGTCGTAGTGCCGCCGCAGTAATATTGACTGCGACACGGATGTTCTAAGAATGGGTTCGGATACTTGAAGCTGCCGACAGTTGTCACATGAGTTGTCCGAACGTCGACCGCTTCGACGTCGGAACCTCTTGACCTAACGGGGGATCATGTCGAATTGGTTCGCGGTCCAACGACTGCGCGAGGGTGTCTATCTCATCGGTGAGCCGATGCACGTCAACAGTTACTTGATCGTTGGTTCTGAACGAGCGATTTTGCTTGACACCGGCATGGGTATCAGCGACATCCGGTCGGCCGTTGACCAGATCACTCCCCTGCCGGTGCTGGTGGTCAACAGCCACTATCACTTCGACCATGTCGGTGGTAATCATCTCTTCGACGACATCGCGATCCACGAACAGGGAGCCGAGCGCCTTCAGATCGGTCCACCTCCGTTCTGGATTCCTCGTTACCTGGCCATGGTTGAGGAGCTTCTCGCTAAGTACTCGGTGTTTCGCGATATCGACCAGGACTGGTTCCAAGTGATCGCACCCGAGATGCAGATGCGCCCGCTGCCAAGCGGCTTCGACGGGTCGACGTGGCGAACAATCACGAGCGTGCCAACGAAGTTGCTGCGTGACGGCGATGAACTCGATCTCGGTGGCCGCGTGCTGAAGGTGCTGCACACGCCCGGCCACACGCCCGACTGCATCTGCCTGTTCGACGCGCAGTCTCGCCTATTGTTCACTGGCGACACCATTGACACCGGCCCGATCTATGCCCAGTTCGAGGACTCCAACGTCGACGAGTTCGTAGCGTCGACCGAGAAGCTGATGGCCTATTCCGACATGGTCGATGTGCTTCTTAGCGCCCACGGTGCGCGCTACCAGTCCTATCCGGAGTTGATTTCGCGCGTCCATGCCGCGTTCGTGCTGGTGAGTGCCGGCCAGGCCACGCTGTTCGACACACAAGATTGCTTCGGAACCGCCGCGAAGGAGGCTCGTTTCAACGACTTCTCGATCATTGTCCGATCTGCGCTCAGAACGACGCGGGCATAGCGACAGGCGAACCGTTCGGGGACCCACTCGCGCCGCGCTACCCTCGCGACCCGCAACGTCCAGACCAGTGACCGCGACGTGTTGCTGCCAGATCAGGTGCAACGGAGTGGATCGGTTGCCTGCGGGGGCTAACTGAGCCACTCGGTTGGGCCATCCCCGCCACCAGGTGTTTCGCGGGGATCATGCATGTGGGCGTCGACGAGACGGCTAACTTCTAACCACCCAGCTTCCACCTGTGCCCGTGGAGCGAAACCGCGAATCGCTTGAACGTTGAGTACTGAGACTTGGCGCGTGACCCGGTAAACAGGCCGTGGGTGAGAGAACTCACCTCGAAGGCGCTGCCGAACTCCCAGTCACCGCCGTGCGACTTCCACACCGGCTTCCAGGAGCTCCCTGAGGTGTGCAGGATGACTGCTTGACCAAGCTCTTTCGCGTTGCGATAGGCGACGAGTGCCCAGCCCTGCTTGCCGACGGTGGCCATGTCGGTGACGACGCTCGACGCCGGCCAGCCCTTGACCTTCATCTGCACCCATTTCTTGCCGTTGTACTTGTCGATCGCTTGCTTGCCCTTGGCATTGGTGCCGTACTCATACACGTTCTTGCCCGATTCTCCGCTTACGGCTCCGCTCCCTGTCACGTTGAGCACCGGGCCGGTGTCGGTCCACGTCTTGCCGTCCCAATGCTGCATGTCACTGTCACCCTCACCGCCGCCGCGCACCGCCCACGCGTCATTCGGGCTGATTGATGCGATCGAGGTCAAGCCGGAGTAGAGGTCATCCTGAGGGACCTGGACGAGGCTCCACTTCTTGCCGTTCCAGTGCATCGCTTGCGGGCCACCGGTGTTGTTCTCGTTGAACTGCCCGATCGCCCAGACGTCTTTGGGGCTGCTACCGGCGAATTGCGGTACCGAGACTGCGCCGGTGCCGAAGTTGTATTGGTTGAAGTTGGCGGCCTTGACCTGCTTGCCGACCTTGTGCCAAATCTCGATCTTGCCGGTTCCGCAACCAGTGCAACCGGGAGTCGGGATGCCAAGAGCGCCGCCGATGAACACATTGTTCTTGCTCACTGCATACACCGAGTCGAGGTAACCGTTCTTGAGCTTGGGCGCCCAGACCGTCTTGAAGTGACCGTTCTTGCCGCTGACCAGGTAGTAGCGGGAGCCCTTGGTGGCAATTCCGTATACGACCGAGGAGTGCGGCACCGGATAGAGCGACTGGACAACCGGCTTGCTGCTGTGGGCAACTCGGGCGTGAGTCGACGCCTCAGCAACTCCGGTCGCCCCTGCGGCCGCGAGCAGCGCGAGGACTGATCCAGCCGCAGCGGTGCGCAGAGCTTTGGTTCGCGTCATCTATGGCCCCTTTTCAATGTGGATCTCGATGATCCTCATAGCCGCTACCTACTGTCCGGCGGTTTCCGAAATTGATGCCCTTTCGAACCGGCAGCCTCGCCGCGACGCTCGCGGATCAAGGCCGAGCTCAGTGCGACGCCGACGTGCTCCCAGGTCGGGAGCAACACCCCCATCTTTGCTATCGCTCATCGCGATCGTCGCCATGACCCTGCTCGTCGTCGCTGTGCTACGAGGCGCGTACTCGGAACCACGTCGATCCTGTGCATGATGAGTTGAATGTCGATTTGAGGCATACCCGGGCCGTCTGGCCGGGTATGCCTCCCCTGGTGGCGCCGCGGGCTTTCTTCGCAACGTCGACCTCATCGACCCGCTCCCCCGAGACTAGGAAGCCGTGTGATTGAAGGAGGCCGCCTAATGAAGATCTTCGTCGCAGGTTCGACCGGTGTGGCAGGACGAGAGGTGGTCGCTGTGCTGCGACGCTCCGGGCACGGCGTCACCGCGGCGGTCCGCAGCAGCGCCAAGTCTGACCAGGTCCGCGGCTGGGGGGCCGAACCGGCGACCGTCGACCTGTTCGACCCGGCGACGGTGCGTAGCGTCGTCGCTGGCCACGATGCGATCTGCAACTTGACCACCCATATCCCGTCGTTCACCAGGGCGCTGCTTCCCCGCGCGTGGGCGGACAACGACCGGATCCGACGGGAAGTCTCCGCGAACCTGGTCGACGCAGCACTCGCCACCGGCGTGCCAAGGCTGGTGCAGGAGTCGATCGGTTTCCTCTACGCCGATCGCGGTGACGGCTGGATCACCGAACAGAGCGGGATCCAGCCGAACGCCGTCACCCGCAGTGCCGCAGATGCCGAAAACAACGTTACCCGGTTCATCCGATCGGGCGGCACAGGTGTCATCGTCCGGTTCGGGTTCTTCTACGGGCCCGCCAACCGCCACACCGCCGACATGATCAGCCTCGCCCGGCGGCGGATCGCACCAACTTTGGGCGACCCGAACGGTTTCTTGTCCTCGCTGCACACCGATGACGTCGGTACAGCCGTTGCCGCCGCGCTGGGTGCCCCCGCCGGGACCTACAACGTCAGTGATGACGAGCCACTGCGCCGCAGCGAACTCCACCTTGTGATCGCCGAGGCAGTCGGCCGATCGCACCCTCACGAAACCGGGCAATTCCTGGCTCGCCTTGGCGGCACCAAAGCCCAGACCATGGCACGCTCGCAGCGACTATCCAACGCCGCGTTCAAAGCCGCCACCGGCTGGTCACCAACGATGACATCAGCGCACCGCGGCTGGCCCGCGATTCTCGCCGCCCGCACCAACCGGTGATGGCAACGAGCCATACACGTCGTCGCAGCCTGTGGAGTTGGCGGGACTGCCTCCGGCGCGGCGACGAGTGCGGCGGCGAGTGCCGAACCGCCGGTCAGCCGGATGAGCTCTCCGAGCTCTTGCAACACCAGACATTGCCTGCACCGCCACCACCGTGCACCGCAGCAGACGGGACGGCCTTCCCTGACCTTCACGTCACCCGCGGGGACTTGATCGAAAGGGCGACGAGGTTGTCGGCAGGCTCGCCCAGCTGAAACAGCTCGAAACGATCTAGTGAGTGCTGACAGGAATCGGGGTAACGAACATCGTGGAGGCGTCATGCCGCTCGATGAGATATCTGTCCAGGACCTGATCGACCACGGCCCGGGACCGCCGGTCGGGTACCGCTACAACGACGACAGCACCATCGACATCGCTGGGCTGAACCTGGCGCATTCAGCGAAGTACCGCACCCTCGCTGCCAACCCTAACGTGGCGTTCGGCGTCGACGAACCGTCGGTCAGCGCGCGTCCGGCCAGCGGTTTCTGGAGATTCGCGGGCGCGCCAAGGTCGGCTGGGACCGCCATGACACCGACGGGGGTGGCCGTCGCGCAGGTCCGGCGCGTGGCGCTCGATCACGACCTGCCGGTCGAGCCGCAAGGCAACGTCACCCGGTGCCTTCTCCGAGACGGCGTTTCGTGTGCTCGTACATCGCGACGGGACTTGGTGGCTGGTCGCTGGGCAGACTACCCCCGTCCGGTCGTCGCCGCCAGGCTGAGGATGGCCGCTCACAAGTCCCTGCACCGTCGTATCCCGACTGCGTCGGTAGCCAATCCGAGGAGGAAGAAGTGGTCCTGTCCCGCGACGCCGCCTACCCCGAGTCTCATCGTGACCTGCTCGAAGCCGCGAACGTTGCCGTCTTCACTGCGCTGACGCCGGCGGGGCAGCTTCAGTCGACCGCGATCTGGTATCTGCTCGACGACGACGGCAAGCTCAAGATGACCTCTACCGGTGACCGCAGGAAGGTGCGGAACCTGCAAGCCGATCCCCGCGTCGCGCTGTTTTTCATGGACCCTGTGAATCCGTACCGCACGCTCGAGGTACGGGGTACCGCCACGATTGCACTTGATACCGAACTGGTGCTGCAGAAGAAGATCGGTGTGAAGTACGACGACGACGTGACGAGCCACGATCCGCCTGGCACAGTTCGCTACGTCATTACGCTTCAACCCGAGACGGTCAACACATTTGGCTGATCGCTCCGAGCGCGCTACCGACCTCGCCGGCCAACAGCATCCACCTGCTTCGGAACGGGTTGCGTCCGACCGAGCGGCACCGGGGCTACCAGTTCCCAGCTGGGACATCCGGACGGGTCCAGACGGTGACCTGAGGCATCACCGATCTGGAGAATGCCGACTGCACGCGGTTGAGGTCGTCAGTGGGTGTGGCCTTGCTGGCGAGGTAGTCACGGCTGAAGATGAGGGCGACGACGATAAAGGCAAATAGGTAGCGCAGCGCGGGATGTGTTCGACCGAGTCGGCGTGGCCGGTCTGATTGTCTTGTTGGCGGCACTCTCCTGCCTGCGATTCACCGGGCAACGGTCAGAACCGGTGACGGGTTTGAGTGAAGACACCTTTGGTGAACGCGAGGATCTTGCTCGGTATCACCGAAAACACGAGAGCCTCGCCGCCACCTTCATGACGAAAGGCACCGTCGCGTGCTTCAAAGTGCCATCGGCCGACCCATTTTGTGGCCCAAGCCGCGGCGAGCTTCTCGAGCGTGTCATCGTCGGTGAGCCGGACAGCATTACCCTCGACGATGACGTCGAGACCTTCGTCCCACCTGTTGCAGCCTGTCATGAGAATCACATGCGGGTTTCGGCGCAGGTTTGTTGCCTTCTGTTCACGGGCGCCAGTGGTGAAATGGATGGCACCGTCATGCCAGACCGCAACAAGCGGCGTCATGTGCGGTCGACCTTCGCCACGGACCGTGCGAATCCAGAACATCTCAGCCGTCTCGAGTGCTCGACGAGTGTCATCCCATCCCGTGGCCTCCGCATCGGGATCGCTGAATCGTTCATCAAGTTCACTGACCGGGGTCATCATCGACTCGCTCCTGTTCACTTGTCGAGGTGGATGTAGCTCGCCGACGCACCGGCGCGGCTGTCGGCTCGATCACGATGTTGCTGCAACGATTCGGTCGATCCGTGTCACCGCCGTCAGCGCACAAGGGCTCCGGGTCGAACCGGTCTTCCACCGTCGTATTTGGTGGAAGACGGGAGACGCCGGCGGTGTGAAGGGCGTGACGCAGCGTCACTTGTCCTTGCCGCGTGATCTTGGCTTGGACGTCAACCACAGAGATCTCCCTTTTGAACTCAGCTCCGAGGGACCGCGCCCATGACACCGCCGCTCACCAAGCAAGAACTACCCGCAGCGGCGAGCGCCAAAAACCCCCGGTCGTACGGCGCCACCGCCAACTGCCTATCCGCCGCCGGACTGGGCTCACCGCAGCGGGGTAGGGCTGACATGACCGACCAATTCGGAATCTGCCCCAAGGATGCGAGGTGTGAGCATGACCACTGCCACTCGAGCCTCCGCGACCACCTATTTCGAGGCTTGGCGAGACAAGGACTTCGACAAGCTTCGAACTGTGCTTGCCGAGAATGTCAGCTTCCGCGGACCGATGGGTACCGCCGACGGCATTGATGACTGCGTGCAGGGAATCCAACAGATGGCCGCACACACGATCGACATCGACGTGCATGTCATGGCCGTCGATGGCGAAGACGTCATTACGTTCTACGACCTGCAAATGGACGGCGTCGAGCCTGTGCCGACGGCCAACTGGAGCCACGTCGAGGCGGGCCGGATCACTGCGATCCGGGCTACGTTCGACCCGCGGCCATTGCTCGCGGCGGCGGATCGGTGATGCGCGTCGCGGTCGCCGGCGCCACCGGCCTGGTCGGACCTGCCACCGTCGGCCGCTTGCGCGACGCGGGCCACGACACCGTCCCTATCTCGGCGAAGCCAACAAGCCGCTCGCGCGGCGCGCCACCCTCGCTACCCGCAACGTCCGGCACCTCGAACCTCTCGGCGTTACCGTGGTCCACCCGTGGAACGTGAGCGCCGCCCGACCCGATGGTCCTACGGCCGGCGGCTCGACCACCCTGTTCGTACGATCGACGACCACGAGAGTCAATGCGCCGACCACGTTAGCCAGATGTGGACGACTTGACGGGCTGTCAGACATGGCCTTTGTTTAGATGTATGAGTAATACATGCACCTTGCGGATGCCTGAGGCGCCGACCGCGAGGTCGTTGTTGATCAACATCGATCGTTCCGAATCGATGATCGATCCGGACGGGCGACCGCTTTGCTTGAGCCCCCGCGTCGCACCATCGCCGTAACACCGCCGTGGTCGACCTTTCGGAACTCACTGTACAAAGCCCCGCCGAATGGCGGGACTGGTTGGAACAGCACCACGCCGATCACCCTGGGGTCTGGCTCGTGCTGCACAAGAAAGGCGGCTCGGTAACCAGCCTGATCTACGCTGACGCACTCGACGAGGCACTGTGCTTCGGCTGGATCGATGGCCAGATCCGTCGACGCGACAACGGGAGTTACTGTCAAAGGTTCACGCCCCGACGATCTGCCAGCTCTTGGTCAGCCCGAAACGTTGAACACGTTGCCCGCCTGACAATCGCTGGCCTGATGGGGCCAGCCGGTGTCGCGGCTGTCAACGCCGCGAAGGCGGACGGTCGTTGGCAGGCGGCCTACCAGGGACAAGCGAACGCCCAAACGCCTACCGATCTCAGCGAGGCGCTCGCCATCAACTCGGCGGCCGCCGCAACCTTCGACAATCTCGACTCGGCCAACCGGTACGCGATCATCTACCGCCTCAACGCAGCCAAACTTCCGCAAACGCGAGCCCGAAAACTCACTCAGTACGTCGAGATGCTCAGCCGAGGCGAAACGATCCATCCCCAGAAATCCAAAGGCGGGCGCCCGTGAAAGAAGTGTTAAAGCGTGATGATGTCCTCGCTGCTCAGGTTCGCACGTTCCCGTTCGTGCGTCGTACCCCGTCACTCGCCGGTGCGGCCGGCTTGGACGTGACCTTGAAGTGCGAGTTCATGCAGGTCACCGGGGTCTTCAAGGCGCGCGGAGCCTTCAACCGGCAGCTTGCCGCACAAGCGCGCGGAGAGCTCGATCCGGCTATCGGAATCGCAGTGGCGTCCGGAGGCAACGCAGGACTCGCGAACTCCTACGCTGCGAACAAACTCGGCGTGCCCGCATGCGTGTTCGTACCCACTACCGCGCCTGCCGTGAAGGTGGCGCGCATCCGGCAGTACGGCGCACAGGTGCGGCAGGTCGGTGCGGACTACGCCGAGGCATCCGACGCGGCGATGGAGTACGTCGCGGACACCGGCGCTTTGCACTGCCACGCCTATGACCAGCTAGAGATCGCCGCCGGCGCAGGTGTCATTGCGGAAGAGATCCTCGCCGACGACCCCGAGATCGATACGATCGTCGTCGCGGTGGGGGGCGGCGGACTTTTCGCGGGGCTGGCAGCTGCGGCGGAGGGCCGCGCCCGTGTTGTTGCCGTTGAACCCACGGCCATCCCTACGTTGCGCTCGGCGCTCGAGCACGGCGAGCCTGTCGACGTCGCGGTATCAGGAGTGGCCGCAGACTCACTCGGCGCGAAGCGAATCGGGCGCATAGCCTTCGATGTCGCGCAACGAACCTCACCGGTGAGCGTGTTGGTCGAGGACCAACAGATCATCGACGCTCGGGTCTTGCTGTGGCAGCGGTTTCGGGTCGTGGTGGAAGCAGGGGCCGCGGCCGCCTACGCAGCCCTGACATCCGGCGCCTACCAGCCCACCGACCACGAGCGAGTCGCTGTCATCCTCTGTGGCGCAAACACTGATCTGGCGACTCTCGCGGTCTGAACCCGCCCGCTTCGCACCGGTGAGGCCACTGCGCAAGCTGCCCGGACATCGGCGTCGGGATCAGGAGGCGCGGGCGTCGAGTCGCTGAAGCAGATCGTGAGCAGACAGCTCGATATCTTTGTGGGGTCACTCGGAGCCTCGGTAGACGCAGGCGATCAGCGCGGTTCGATGCACGCGCCGGAAGTCGCCGAAGACGAACGAGTAGCGCGCCTTGGTCTCGTCGTTCGAACCTTCGGTTGCACGTCGCCCGCCCAGTCACTGTCTAGGACGTACTGAGCCTTGTCGATCAGCTCTTGTGCGTGATCGACCGCGGCAGTGTTCAGCGAGTACGACGCCATGTCACGCAGAAGGTATAAACGGAGACATCTCCAGTCTGAAAGGGTGATGGCATGAAGATCGATGCCGTAACTAGCGTCGCCGTGATCACTGACGATCCGCAGCGAAGTCGACGGCTGTACGTGGACACACTCGGTCTGCCACTCAAGCAGCTCGACGGCGAGTATCTCGCAACGAGCGAGCTAGACGGCTGTGGCCACTTCGGGGTCTGGCCACTCGCGCAAGCAGCTCAGGCCTGCTTCGGCGACTCGACCTGGCCGAACGAGTGGCTACCGCCCCAAATGAGCGTCGAGTTCGAGGTCAGCGACGAGCGCGCGGTCGCCGCGGGTGCGACGGAGTTGCGGTCGCAGGGGTACCAGCTCTTGCATGACGCCAAAACGGAGCCGTGGGGTCAGACCGTGGCTCGCCTACTCTCGCCCGAAGGCGTGATTGTCGGTCTGTCGTTCGCGCCGTCACTGCACGACGGCAGCCCGGAATCGGGTTAGCGGCTCGGTCATTCCGGCAGCTAGCCGAACGACCAGCCCTCGGCCTCACACGCGTCCTGCACGGCAGGTCGGCCGAATGACCCGACGCCCACCTCCTGGCCAGTCGCGTCGTCGCGCAGCACGAGGGTGTACCCCGTGAAGTCCGCGCCGAACGGGCCGTTCCTCGCGCTGCGAAAGGTCAGCTTGCTGTCCGGCGCGCGGTGGATGTACTGCGGCGTGAACTTGTTGAACCCACCGACCTTGCGACGCGCAAACGTGATCTCCTCGGACGTTACGACCAGCGTCGCGCTCAGGTTGCGCAACAGGTAGAGCGTCAGCACGACATCCAAAACGGCCGCTGCGACGCAGACACCGATGGTCACCCAGCTCGGATGCTTGGCGAACGCCTCCCTGAGCACCACGGCGAGAACGCAGACGGCGATGAGGATCGGCAGTCCGAGGAGATTGCCCTTCGACTGCTGCAACACCCGCTGGTCACTCGATGCCACGTGAAGCATTGTGACCCCATCCGCGCCTCGGCACGATGTCATTCGCCGATCGGATTCCGTGCGGTCGCGAAGATGTCGCGACGGATCAGCGGCGACCACGGCTCCCCAGATCACGTCCAAGGTGCGCGCGGTCGGACAGGTCGGGTCGGGTCGCTCTACCCCACTGATCTACGCGCTTTCCCCAACTCGCGACGCTCGACGGGGCCGCTCAACGTGCTGCGCGGTGCCAGTGCGCTGAAGTGACCTGGCCACCATCTGTTGAAGGGCGGCCACGTGCTGGTCGAATGCCCGACGGCCGGCAATGCTGAGACTGACGGACATTCGCGGGCGCTTGCCCACGAACTGTCGACGAAGCTCGACGTAGCCAGCGGTCTCAAGAGTGGAGAGCTGTTTGGACAACGCTGAGTCGGAAAGTTCGAGCTCATCGCGGATGTATTTGAAATCCGCCCATTGCGCCGCGGCGAGAAGCGAGACGATCGCCAGCCGCGTTGGGGCGTGAATCAGCTCATCGAATCGAGCCGTCGTCACGGCCTGGCTCCCGGCTGCAGCTTGTTCACGTGGTCGGCGCGCTCACCATGAGCCGGTAAAGGTAACCGTTCACCAACGGGCCGCCGATGACGAGCACGGCGGCCCCGGCGGCCGTGGCAACCGTACCGGGATAACGGAAGCCAGCTGCGGCGAGACTTGCGGCCGTGACGACCACCGCACCATCGACGAGAACTATCAGCCCGGCGATCGCCCCAGCGCCGCCGGCATCCTGGTGCGTGCTGTTGTGAACTTTGACGCGTCGGCGAACGGCAGGGATCATCCGGCCCGTAAGGCCGGCCATCACGAGGACGGCAAGCGGAATCGTGATGGCCTGCACCACAACATTCCCGTTGTCACGGGCGGCACCGATCCCGACCATCCCGGCGGCCATCGCCCACCAGTACCAGACCGGCACGAGCACCGATTTGATGACCTGTCGCCGTCGCCGCTGAATCTCAGCTAGTGCTGCTGTCGCGGCCTTGTCCGAGCTTCCAGCGCCGAGTCGGCTGGACTCGCTGCGAGGTTGCCATCGCGTTCTCCGATCGAGAAACTACTTTCCTGAATGGGGAGTACCAGCCAACCCCGCGATCATGCAACTCTGGGCCAGCTCGCTTTAGTTGATTACGACGGCTTTCCCACCGGCCGCCTGCCGTGTGCCCTGACCGTCTCGGATCGTGATACGAGCGTTTCCTATAACGAGACGGCGCTCTAGACTCCTGGGATGCCAAGCCCTGCCCGATACACCCATGGTCATGCCGAGAGTGTGCTGCGTTCACACCGCACGCGCACTGTCGAGAACTCGGCGGCGTACCTTGCACCGCTCCTGCGTCCCTGCCAAGCCGTGCTCGACGTCGGGAGCGGACCTGGCACCATCACCGTCGATTTGGCGGAGCGGGTTCGGCCAGGACAGGTGACCGCACTGGAGATGTCTGAGGACGCGCTCGACCACACGCGGGCCGAAGCACGCGCTCGAGGCGTCGAGAACATCGACTTCATCGTCGGCGATATCCACGCGTTGGAGATTCCTGATGCCTCCTACGACGTTGTCCATGCCCACCAGGTGTTGCAACACGTATCGGACCCGGTCACCGCGATCGGCGAAATGGTGCGGGTCTGCCGGCCGGGCGGTCTCGTTGCCGCCCGCGACGGCGACTATTCAGGATTCACCTGGCACCCCGCGAGTGACGGACTAGACCGTTGGCTCACCCTCTACAAGATGGCGGCGCGCCGAAACGGCGGCGAGCCGGACGCCGGGCGCCGCTTGTTGGACTGGGCCCATCAAGCCGGCTGTTCTAACGTCGTCGCGACGTCAAGCACCTGGTGCTACGCCGACCCGGCGTCCCGACACGAGTGGGGCGAGATGTGGGCCGAGCGCATCGTCGGCTCAGCGATCGCCGACCAACTGATCGACGATGGCCTGGCATCGCTCGCCGACCTGCAAGAGATCTCCGGTGCCTGGCGAACGTGGGCGGCTGAGCCAGCTGGATGGATCAGTGTGCTGCACGGCGAGGTGCTCATCCACGTCGAGTGAGGCTCTCGATGTGGTCGATGGCCATGTCGAGAGCCACCGCCATCGGCCGTACGTCGTGCTGGGTCTTGGCGAGCAGGTAGCCACCCTGCAGCGCCGCCAGAAGGCTGGTCGCCAGATCGTTGACGTCAACGTCGTGGCTGAAGACTCCGTCGTCTTGCATCCGCTTCAGGCCTTGAGCGATCAGGCCGTGCCACCTGGCGAACGTGTCCGCGAGCCGCGAACGCGACTCGTCGTCGCGGTCGGCGAGCTCGCTCGACATCGAGCCAAGCGCACAGCCGAAGGCGCCGTGCTGAAGCTGGTTGGTTCCGACGAGTGCCGTGCGGGCAGATGGCGATCGCTGGGTCAGTGGAGGACGCGGTACGTCGCGTGGGTGACCTGCGTGGCAGCACGCGACGAGACCTGCTCGAGCCTCAGTGGCGGGACATCGTCGAAGATGCGGGTTCCGGCACCAAGGGTGAACGGCGTGATGTGAAGGCGCAGCTCGTCGAGCAGACCGGCCGCCAGGTATTGATTAATAGTCGAGGCGCCACCGGCGATGGCGACATCGGCGTCGCCGGGCACGGCGGTCGCTCGCTCTAGTACCGCTTCGATGCCGTCGGTGACGAAATGGAAGGTCGTCCCGCCGGCCATCTCGACCGGGTCGCGTCGGTGGTGGGTGAGGACGAACACGGGCGCGTGGAAGGGAGGCTCTGGTCCCCACCAGCCGTTCCAGTCGCGGTCCCACTCGCCGCGGATAGGGCCGAACATGTTGCGCCCCATGACGGTCGCCTTGGCCGCCTTGATCGCGTCGAGCTCGGCTTGGTTCTCCTGCGACGTTTCGAACATCCAGGCATGGAGCAGCGAGGGGTCGGCGTCACCGAACGGGCGCTCCTCAGACTGATTCTCCCCTGCCGAGTAGCCGTCGACCGAGACCGAGATATCGCACACGACCTTGCTCATACTGGCTCTCCTTCGATCGGCCACCGGTGCCGTGCTGACCGGTTAGCCGGTGGTCTTGCCGCCGGGTGCGGCGGCTGGCGCTCATGACGTGGAACCTGCCGCACGTCACGCGGATGCTGACGGACGCGGGCAGGATGCCGGTCCACGGCAATCAACGCTGCGCCTGGGATGCCGGCTGCCGGTTAGACGTCGTCAATCCCGAGTATTGCTGACGCGCCGGGCGAACGTGGGACAGAGCTGTGACATCGAGCTCCTTGTCGGCACGACCACGCACGTCGACTTGCCGCCGCACGAATTAACCTCCTTGCAGTGCTCGACGTAATCATCAGCGGCGGCGGCCCGGCCGGGATGATGCTGGCCAGCGAGCTGCGGCTGCACGACGTGGACGTGCTCGTGCTGGAGAAGGACGCGGAGCCGAGCAAGGCGGTCCGATCGCTCGGCCTGCACGCGCGCAGCATCGAGATCATGGACCAGCGCGGACTGCTGCACCGGTTCCTCGCACTCGGCCAGCAGTATCCCGGCATCGGCCATTTTGCCGCGATCGACAAGCCCCGCCTGACCGACCTGGACACCGCGCACGGCTACGTCCTCGGCATTCCTCAGCCAGTGACCGATCGGCTGCTCGCCGAGCGCGCCGGCGAGCTCGGCGCAGAGATTCGTCGCGGCTGCGAGGTGATCGGTGTCGAGCCCGACGAGGAAGGAGTGCGTGTCGAGCTCGCTGACGGCGGACGATTGCGCTCGCGCTGGCTGGTCGGATGCGACGGCGGACGCAGCCTGGTACGCCGACTGCTCGGCATCGACTTCCCTGGCGTGCCGGCCAACACCGAGTGGCTGCTCGGCGAGGTCGAGGTCACCGCGCCGCCGGAGGAGTTGGCGGAAGTCGCGGAAGCGGTCCGCAAGACCCACAAAGGCTTCGGCATCGGCCTCGCCGGGGACGGGCTCTACCGCGCTGTCGTGCCGGCGGCGACCGTGGCCGAGGACCGCACGGTGCCACCGACCCTGGCGGAGCTCCGGACCCAGTTACAGGCGTACGCCGGCACCGACTTCGGTGTCCACTCACCCCGCTCGCTGACCCGCTTCACCGACGCCACTCGACAGGCCGAGCGTTACCGCGCCGGCCGGGTGCTCCTCGCCGGCGACGCGGCGCACGTTCACCCGCCGCTCGGCGGGCAGGGCTTGAACCTCGGCATCCAGGACGCGTTCAACCTTGGCTGGAAGCTCGCCGCCGAGATCAATGGATGGGCGCCGGACGGGCTGCTGGACAGCTATCACGCCGAACGTCACCCGGTCGCCGAACGCGTGCTGAGCATCACCCGCGCCCAAAGTGAGCTGCTCTCCCCCGACCCGGGCCCGCAGGCGGTACGCCGGCTGCTGAGCGAGCTGATGGACTTCGAGGACGTCAGCCGTTTCCTGGCCGAGACCACGACGGGGATCGGGATCCGCTACGACCTCGGCGACGGACCCGAGCTGCTCGGCCGGCGAATGCGCGATCTATCGCTGTCGCAGGGCCGGCTCTACGAGCTGACTCGCGACGGCCGCGGTCTCCTGCTGGACCAGACCTGTGGACTCTCGCCGGCGGGCTGGGAGGATCGGATCGACTACGTCGCGGATGTCAGCGAGGAGCTGGCCGCGCCTGCGGTCCTGCTCCGACCGGACGGCCACGTCGCCTGGATTGGGGACGACCAGAACGACCTGCTCCGCCACCTGCCGACGTGGTTCGGAGCCGCCGCGGCCGGTTACTGATCTGCAGGTAGGACGCCAGCGAACCGGCTTACGGAATCCAGCCGGGGCGGACGAGTCCGGACTCGTAGGCGGCAACGACGAGCTGGGTGCGGTCCCGGGCGCCGAGCTTGGTCATCGTTCGGCTGACGTGGGTGCGCGCCGTCGCCGGGCTCATGAAAAGCCGCTCACCGATCTGCTGGTTGCTCAGCCCTTCGGCAACCAGCGCCATCACCTCCCGCTCGCGGTCGGTGAGGGCGTCGAGCTCGGCCGCAGGCCTCGGCTGTTTCGCTCTCGACGCGAACTCAGCGATCAGCCGGCGGGTCATCGCCGGTGAGATGAGCGAGTCGCCGCTTGCCACCACGCGTACGGCGGCCACCAGCTCGGCCGGCTCGGTGTCCTTCAGCAGGAAGCCGCTGGCGCCGGCGCGGAGGGCGTCGAAGAGGTATTCGTCGAGGGCGAACGTGGTCAGGATCATGACTCGCACCCGGTCAAGATCTGGGTCCGAGACGATCCGCTCGGTAGCGGCGAGACCGTCACAGCCGGGCATCCGGATGTCCATCAACACCACGTCAGGGACCAGCTCTCTGGCGAGGCCGAGAGCAGCGTCGCCGTCGCCGGCCTCGCCGACCACCTCGATGTCGGCCCG
This sequence comes from Mycobacteriales bacterium, assembly GCA_036268295.1. GTDB lineage: Bacteria > Actinomycetota > Actinomycetes > JAFAQI01 > JAFAQI01 > DATAUK01. The sequence continues at coordinate 44,810 of DATAUK010000047.1, forward strand.
GGCATTGAGCAGGAACCGGAACCCGCTGCGAACGAGCGTCTGGTCGTCGGCGAGCACCACCCGGATCACTGCGGCGACCCGATCGGACCGGCGCCGGCGGCGAGCTCGATCAGCGGGATCACAGCGCGGACCTCGAACCCGGAGGCGGGCAGCGGCCCCGCGGTCAAGGTCGCGTCGAGGGCGGCCGCCCGTTCCTGCATCCCGGTGATGCCGGTGCCGCCGCTTGGCGCTGGAGAGCCGGCTGAGGCGGAAACGCCGGCGCCGTCGTCGAGGACGGCCACGACGAGCGCGTCCTCGCCGTAGTCCAACGTCACGGTCGCCGCCGCGCCGGGCGCATGGCGGGCGACGTTGGTGAGGGACTCCTGCACGATGCGGTAGGCGGCCAGGCTCACTGCGGTCGGCAGCGGCCGGCAGCGACCGGCGACCTCGCAGCTCACCAGCAGCCCGGCGGCCCGGCTGAGCGCAATCAGGTCGTCGAGACGGTCGAGGCCCGCCACCGGAGAACGCGGCGCCTCCTCGTCCTCGGAGCGCAGGGTGGCAAGCATCGACCGCAGCTCGTGCAGCGCATCGCGGGAAACCGCGCGGATGGCAGCCAGCGCGACGCGCGCCTGCTCGGGCTGGTCGTCCATCAGGTCGAGACCGACACCGGCCTGCACGCTGATCAACGACATGCTGTGGCCGATGACGTCGTGGAGCTCGCGGGCCATCTGCAGCCGTTCCTCGCCGGCGCGACGCTCGGCGTCAACCCGCCGGGCGGCTTGGGAGGCGATGGTTCGTTCCCGCCCCATCCGCACTGCTTCGGCGGCGACGGCAAGGACGGCCAGCCAGGCGCCGAGGAGGCCGGCCTGGCCGGCGGTGGCCAGCGGGTCGCCCCAGGCGAGCGGCGCCAGCCACAACGACGACACGTAACCGACCACTAGCGCCAGCCAAGCCTGCGGACGTCGGCCTCCGACGGCGGCGTAGAAGAACGCCACGATGAGACTGAGATACGCCGCCCGCGAGCCTTCGGGGCCGAGGGTGGCGAGCAGGCAGACCCACAGCGTGACGGGGGGGTAGCGTCGCCGGCCGATGAGGGCGAGGGGGCCGACGCACGCGAGCACCCAGCCGGCGATCCCGACGTGTTGATGACCGGGATGGCTGGCCGCGCCCAGGGTCGCGCCGATTTGGACGACACCGACAACCGCAGGCAGCAGCCACCAGGTTCGCCACCACCGCTGTCCCGCGAAGAGGCGGGCGCCTAAGCCATCCATCGCTCCTCACGGTACGACCGGTGCAGGACGGTGGCGTCGGCCGAGGAGCGGCGTCGGCGCTACGTCAGCTGACGTACGTCGAACGACTGGGCCACCCCATCGACGTACCTAGGGTGTCGCCCGCGGGCTGACGACGCGGGGCACCTGCCGGCCGAGGATCAATCCATGCCCAAGAACCCTCACGACACAGATCCATCGATCGCCACAGCGCACCATGAGGAGGCGGAGTGACGGCCTGCATCGAAGTGAGCAACCTGACCAAACGGTTCGGCGACGTGGTCGCCGTCGACGGGGCGTCGTTCGCCGTCGAACAAGGGTCGGTGGTCGGTTTCCTCGGTCCCAACGGTGCCGGCAAGTCGACCACACTGCGCATCCTGCTCGGCCTGACCCGAGCCACTTCGGGCACCGCAACCGTCAACGGCGTCGGTTACGACCAAGTCGCCCGTCCCCGCCACGTCGTCGGCGCCGTGCTCGAGGCGGTCGGCGCCTACCCGGGCCGCAGCGCGCGCAACCACCTGCGGATCGAGGCTCTCGCCGCGGACGTCGAGCCGGCCCGGGTCGACGAGGTCCTGGACCTGGTCGGTCTTCGGGGAGCAGCCGGGCGCCGGGTCGGTGGGTTTTCTCTGGGGATGCGCCAACGCCTTAACCTCGCCACTGCCCTGCTCGGCGACCCACAGATCCTCGTCCTCGACGAGCCCACCAACGGGCTGGACCCCGAAGGCATGCGCTGGATCCGCCGGCTGGTCCGTGACCTCGCCGCCGAGGGCCGAACCGTGCTCATCTCCAGCCACATCCTCGCCGAGGTGTCCAACACCGTCGACCAGGTGATCGTCATGGACCGCGGCCGCGTGCTTGCCCAGTCCGCGCTCGCCGACCTCGACGGCAGCCTGGAAGAGGTGTTCCTGCGCCTCACCGGCGGAGACGAGGACCCCGGCCGCGACCTCAGCGTCCCTCGATCCCAAGGAGGAATCTCCCGATGACCCGCCTCATCCACACCGAGCTGCTCAAGCTGCGAACCACCCGGGTCACCTACGCCCTGCTCGCCACCGCGCTGAGCGTGACCGCGCTGTTCACCGCCCTCAGCGCCACCGTCGGCCAGTCCACCGCCCGGCCGATCGCCGGCATTGCGGGGCAGGCCGCCGTGACCACGACGTCCGGATTTGCCATGATCATCGCCGCCCTGCTCGGAGCGCTGGCAGCGACTGGAGAGTTCCGGCACTCTTCGGCCACCCTGACGTTCCTGGCGATCCCCGACCGGCCACAGGTGCTAGCGGCAAAGGCGGCGGCCGGCGCCGCAGTCGGCGCCGGCTTCGGCCTGCTCGCCGCGCTCACCACTACCGCCATCGGCCTCGGCGTCATCGTGGGCAAGGGCGATCACGTCAGGATCGGGGCCGGCGCGCTGGTCGGCCACGTCGCCGGCGCCGCGTTAGGCGCCGCGCTGCTCGCGGCGATCGGCGTGGCGATCGGAATGCTCGTCCGCTCCCAACTCGCCACGGTGATCGGCGTGTTCGTGTGGTGTCTGGTCGTCGAGTCGATCCTCGGCGACCTGGTCCACGCGGTGCGTCCCTACCTGCCCTACACCGCCGCGACCACCCTCGGTGGCACCCGGCTCGGATCGGCCGCCTTCGGGCCCGGCTACGAGATCGGCACGCAGCCGGCGCTTCCGTTCATCGCGACCGCCGCACTCCTGCTCGCCGGCGCCGTTGCGGTGGCGTTCCTCGCAGCCCGTACGACGCTGCGCCGTGACGTGACCTGACCGGCAGGCCCGGAATCCCGCCGCGATGACGTCACGGCACGAGATGCCGCAGGCATCCTCGGATAGACGCGCGAAGCGCGCCGAGGGCGCCGACGTAGATCTCCGAGAAGGCCGGGAACGGCTGGATCGTGTCGACGACTACGTCGAGCGGGACCTTGGCGCGGATTGATAAGGCCGGGAACACTGCCCCAACCGCCACCAGGTGAGCAGGCCCGCAGAGCCCGGCTGCACCTCGTACCCGCCGCTCGCGTCGCCATTTGCCGGGCACCATCCGTTTCGACGAGTCCGGCGCCTCGGCGTCAACGATCAGTTCGAGGTGACCTCGGACTCGCCGTAGGTCGCATGCTCCGACTTTGCCGTGCTGCCTACCGCCTCGAAGAACCGTCCGACCCGGGCAACGCTGCCGTAGCCGCCGCTGGCCAGATCGACGTAAGGCATGGCCGGCGTCCCGGACGACACCGGCACCAGGTCACCGACGAACGCCGAGCGCGAGGTCTCCGAGTCGGTCGGGAGCTGCGAGCCGACCGCTGTGCAGGAATGGCCGGCGCAGGCGATCCCGTCCAGTGACGCCGCAACCGTCGCCGTCTTGGTGATCTTGTTGTGCGCGAAGGTGAGGACGACACCGGCCGGCTCGGCGTGGTCGCCGTCGGCGTAACACAGCGAAGCGGTGACACAGGCGACCGCCTGCAGGCTGGTGCTGGCCTTGGTGCGCACCAGCTTCCCGGGCTTGCCGCGCTTGATCGGCAGCAGGTACGCGCCGAACGGCGAAGCTCCGCTGCGCAGGTCCATTTGACCAACCGCTACGCAGTAGGAGTTCCGGCACGACAAGCCCGCCGCCGTGACGTCGGAGGCGTTCGCCACCTTGATCGCACGAAGGTCGCTCAGCTTCTTGCCGTTCCAGTGCGCTACAGCGACGTGGTTAAGGACCGCGTTGACGATCCGCACGCCGGCCAGCTCACAGGAGTGGATAGTGGCGCAAGAGATCCGGTCGAACGAGTCGAGGATCGTGACCTTCACCTCCTTCTTCGAGGTGACCTTCCCGGTCTTGCCGATGTTGATGAACATCAGCTTGCCGGTCGGTGTCGGCGCGATCGCGACGCAGCCCTTACCACCGGCACAGCTCACCGACAGGATCCCGTTATCGGTGCCCTTGACCTTCTGCAGCTTGCCGGGGACGCCGTGCTTGATTGCCACGACCGCACCGATCCCCTGCGGCGTGTCACCGACCGAGACGCACAACGACTTGGTCAGGCAGTCGATGCTCGTTGCCAGCGACGGCATGGTGCGGTTGGTGACGGTGAGCGCAGACGCCGGACCGGCGGCGACCGTGCTGAGCGCAAGAACTGCGGTGCTGAGGGCGGCCATCCGCCGCGCGAGACGAATCACGACTGGGATCGTACGACCCGATTTCGCGTCATGCTGGCGCTTTTAGAATTCAACATGGCACTCAAGGTCACGACACAAGTCAGACCTTCATCGGCACGCTAGCCACCGATCTCCGCGGCTCGGTTACCTCGATGTACCACCCGACCAATAACCTCCGTCGGGTGCCGACCTCGCCGCCGTCAACGCTCGCCGCGCTGCAGTGCTCGCAATGCGCAACGCAGCTCTCACCAGACGTCGTTCATCACCTGTGCCCGGACTGTTCCTCACCGCTGCTCGCGCGCTATGACCTGGAACGAGCCGGTGTCAGCATGACCGCGGCCGCCCTGGCCGGCCGTCCAGCCACGCTGTGGCGTTATGCCGAGCTGCTGCCGGTCCGCGACCCGGCCCACCGCCGCGGCTTCGGCGAGGGCATGACTCCGTTGCATGCGCTGGCAACGCTCGGCACTCAGCTCGGCGTCCCCGGACTGCTGGTCAAGGACGACGGTGTGTTGCCGACCGGGACCTTCAAGGCCCGGGGCGCGGCGATCGGCGTCGCGCGCGCCGCCGAGCTCGGCGTCGAGCGGATGATCATGCCGACGAATGGCAACGCCGGGGCGGCCTGGTCGGCGTACGCCGCACTGCACGGTCTCGAGCTCGGGGTGGTGATGCCGCTCGACGCACCGTTCATCACCCGGGTCGAGTGCATCGCGGCCGGCGCGTCGGTCGCGCTGGTTGACGGTCTGATCAGCGACGCCGGGGCAATCGTCACGAGAGCGGTCGCCAAAACCCCCAGCCTGTTCAACGCATCGACGCTGACGGAGCCGTACCGGATCGAAGGCAAGAAGACGATCGCGTTGGAGTTCGCCGAACAGCTTGGCTGGCGGATGCCCGACGTTGTCGTCTACCCGACCGGAGGCGGCGTCGGGCTGATCGGGATCCACAAAGCACTCGGCGAGCTTCGCGACATCGGCCTGATCCAGGGCCCGCTGCCGCGACTCGTCGCCGCGCAGGCGACCGGATGTGCACCCGTCGTGCGCGCGTACGACGCGGGCGAAGACCACTGCGAAGCGTGGATCGGCGCGCAGACTGCAGCCTTCGGCATCAACGTGCCGAAACCGCTCGGCGACCGGCTGATTCTGCGGGCGATCCGCGAGACCGACGGTACGGCGATCGCCGTCAGTGACGAGGCCGCGTTGGACGCACAGCAGCAGTGCGCGCGAACCCAAGGGTTGTTCGTCTGTCCCGAGAGCGGGGTTGCACTCGCGGCGGTCGCCCAGCTGCGCGAGTCCGGATGGATCGACGGCCGCGAGACGGTCATGGTTATCAGCACCGGCAACGGCATGAAGTATCCGGACAGCGTGCCGGCGCCTGAGCTCGCGACGCTGTCGCCGGCCGACGACTGGAGCTGGCCAGCCGGCTGATCAGTCGCCGGGCTCGGCGATGGAGCCGAGATCCCAGTACTCGCCATACTCGGTCTTGGCGCCGGTCGGGTTCGGACCGTAGATCGCGATCATCCGCGCGTAGAGCGGAGCGGAGTATCGTCCGATCTTCCCGGCCGGCACTCTCACCGTTCCCCGCGGTCCGACGACGACCGTCTGGCCTTCGCACTCGACGTGCAACTCGCCTTCGACGACGATGTTGATCTCCTCGTGCGGGTGCAGGTCTGTCCACCCGGCATGGTCCAGCTCCCACTCGCTGAGAACAAAGTCCGACCAGGACTCGGGAATCGGCTCCAACAGCCAGCGACATCGCGATCCGCCAAGGTCGTCGGGCGCAGCTGTCAGATCGGCTGCCGGCTCGTAGACGAGTCGATCGGTGAGCGGGTCCACCGGACGAGCATAGGGCGAGCACACTTCTCCCTCACTTTCATTTGTAGCAGATTCCGCGCCTCCTCATGAGGCCGAAAAATTGGGTCTATGGTCACCGAGTTCGCCTCGGCTCCGACGGAGTGAAGCTCTTTGATCACCACTGCTTTTGACCTTTCCGACCAGCTTTCCGCCAAGGCCGACCCGGCGCTGATCACCAACGACGAGCAGCATTTCGAGGCGATCGCGCACAGTCTGGAACGCTCGATCGCAGAGCTGTCCGACCGGATTGACGCCGAACGTAAATTACCAGGCGGCATCGGCCAGCAGGCGATGGATCGCGACCAGGCGATCCACCGGATGACCTCGCGGCTGCGCACGCTGGGTCGATTCGGTCTCGACCTTTGTCTCGGTCACATCGTCGGGGCTGACGGATCCGAGCCGATCTATATCGGACGGCTCGGACTCACCGACAGCATCGGGCGCCGGCTTCTGCTCGACTGGCGCTCGCCCAGCGCTGAGCCGTTCTTCGCCGCGACCCACGCGAACCCGATGGGTTTGGCCAGCCGCCGCCGATATCGCTGGACCCGCGGGCGGATCAGCAACTATTGGGACGAGGTGTTCACCTCCGACGGGCTCGAGCACCGGGCAGCGCTCGACGACCAGTCCGCGTTCATCGCGAGCCTCGGAAGCAGCCGGTCACGCCGGATGCGCGACGTGCTCGCCACCATCCAGGCCGATCAGGACTCGATCATCCGCGCCGCCTCGAGCGGCGCGCTCGTTGTCGATGGCGGTCCCGGTACGGGCAAGACCGTCGTCGCGTTGCACCGTGCCGCCTACCTGCTCTACTCCGATCCCAGGTTGGGCCACCACCGCGGCGGCGTACTGTTCGTCGGCCCGCATCAGCCCTACCTCGCCTATGTCGGCGACGTCCTGCCCAGCCTCGGTGAGGAGGGCGTCCAGACCTGCACGCTCCGCGACCTCGTTGCCGAGGGTGCAACCGCAGCGGCCGAATCGGACCCGACGCTCGCGCGGCTGAAGTCGTCGGCGGACCTGGTCAAAGCGATCGAGCCGGCCGTTGGGATCTACGAGGAGCCGCCGACCAAGCCGATGACGATCACCACCGACTGGGCTGACATCCCGCTGAGCCCTACCGACTGGGCCGAGGCGTTCGAGGCAGTAGTGCCCGGTACGCCGCACAACGATGCGCGTGACCAGATCCGCGACGAAGTGGTCGAGATCCTGCTCGACAAGCATGGCGGGGACGACGAAGTCTCGCCTGAACTGCTTCGCAAATCGTTGTTGGGCAACGAAGGACTGAACCGGACCCTGAACAGGTCGTGGACGCTGATCGAGGCGGCCGATCTAGTAGGCGATCTGTGGTCGGTGCCCGCCTACCTGCGCAAGTGCGCACCGTGGCTGAGCCCAGAAGAGGTCGCCAGCCTGCAGCGCGAGCATCCTCAGGTCTGGACGGTGGCCGATCTTCCGCTGCTCGACGCGGCGCGACAGCGGCTCGGCGACCCGGCGGCGTCCCGCCGCAAACGGCACCAAGAAGCCGCCGTTGCGGCCCGGCGCGAACAGATGGCGCAAGTCGTCGATGACCTGATCGCGGTCGCCGATGATGAGTACGGCACCGGTCTGGTGAGCATGCTGCGCGGCGAGGACTTCCATGACGCGTTGGTCGACGAGGCCGGCTTGTCCGACACCACCCCGGATCTGCTCGCCGGACCGTTCGCGCACATCATCGTCGACGAAGCGCAGGAGCTGACCGATGCCGAATGGCAGATGCTGCTGCTGCGCTGCCCGTCCGGCAGCTTCACGATCGTCGGCGACCGCGCCCAGGCCAGGCATGGCTTCCATGAGTCGTGGCAGGAACGGCTCGAGCGGGTCGGCTTCGACCGAATCAGCCAGGTCAGTCTGAACGTCAACTACCGGACGCCCGAAGCGGTCATGGCTGCGGCCGAGCCGGTCATCCGCGCGGTGCTGCCGGACGCCAACGTGCCGACCTCGATCCGTAGCACCGAAGATCCCGTGATCTACGGACCCGTCTCGGATCTGCAGTCGATCCTGAAGCGGTGGCTCGCCGGCCACGCCGACGGCATCGGCTGCGTCATCGGCGACTCGGCTTTCGCGGCGACGCCGAGGGTCCGGTCCCTCACCCCGGCGCTGTCGAAAGGTCTCGAGTTCGACCTCGTAATCCTCGTCGACCCGCAGCGGTTCGGCAACGGCATCGAAGGGACGGTCGACCATTACGTCGCGATGACCAGAGCGACCCAGCAGCTGGTGATCCTCGCCAGTCCCTGACCGTAGCTGGTGGGCCGTCACCGTCTTGCCGCCTTTGACGCTGACCTTGACGTGCAGCTTCACCGGGTGCTTCGACGCGTGAGCCAACGCCTTGGCGCCGGCTGCCTTCAAGCTGACGTGCACCGTGCCGTCGCGGCTGGTTCGTTACAGCGACGCGATGAGCCACGGCCCGACCAGGCCACGTCGTCAGAGATCGTGGCGAAGCCGGACCGTTGGGCGAACTATGCCCTTGGCAGTGCAGACTTCACCAAGCCCGAGGACTAAGCGGACTGGACCGGAGGAGACCACCGAGATGCAGATGTGGTTCAACCCGCGCTGCTCGAAGTGCCGGGTCGCGAAGGAAGCACTCGACGAAGCCGGACTGACCTACGACCTGCGCTACTACCTTGAGCAGCCACCGTCGGCCACCGAGCTGGAGGACGTGTTGTCGCGTCTCGGCCTGCAGCCCTGGGAGATCTGCCGCACCTCCGATGCTGCTAATAGTGGCGTCACGCTGCCCTCGGCACGTGACGACGCACATCGGGGCGAGTGGATCGACGTGCTGGCCGCGCACCCGCAACTCATCCAACGCCCGCTCGTCGTCACCGACGACGGCACGGCGTACGTCGCCCGGGATGCCGACACCGTCAGCGCCCTGGTCAAGCGCGCCGCCGAGCGCTAAACCGGGCGCCTTATCTCGGCGCTCTCAGCACGACGCTGCGGTGCGCTGATGAGACGCCCGCCGGGTTGCGCAGCCTCACCGACATCCGCACCCGTTCGTGCTTGCGGTGTTTGAGCGCCTTCAGATCCTTCTTCTTCAATGCCAGCTTGGCCTTCTCGGTGCCGCTGCTGGGCACGACGAAACTCCCCTTCGCAAGCGTCTTCTTGGTCGTCGCGACGGAAACCGCGCCCGCCGCCGCCACTGTCGATCGCACCCTGATCGTGAACTTGCCGGACTTGGTGACCCGCAATGAGGAGAATCCGGCAGGGAACGACGGGCTTCGCAGGCTTCGGCGGGAGCGTGGCCGAACATGCCGAGCCGCTCGATGTCCCGGCGCCGGTTGCGACATCCGTAATCGTGCCGAAGATCGACTCGAGCACCCAGGAGTACGAAGTACCGCGCGCCAGCGTCAATCCCCAAGCGCGCTCGCCGGTGTAGTTGCGGTCGCCAGCGGCGTCATCGGGGAACCAGTAGCTGGTGTCGTCGTTGAAGCTTTGCGGTCCCTGCGGCGTCTGGACAGTCATCACGACCTGGTAGCCGGGATTCGTCCCTCCCGAGGTCAGACCGGTGAAGGCCTCGGTCAGGGTGACCCAGTCCGAGGGGCTGCCATCCGGAAGGCACTCGGTCGTGACGGTCACCGTGCCGGATGGGTCGGCGAGCGCCGGCCCGGCCGAGCCGAGAAACGCTGAGGACGCCGCGACGAGCACGCCCGCAATCAGAGCGGGCAGCCTCCGGCGCTGATGGAGGACAACGATCATGGCTCGATGTTGACGCGGCGACGCGGTCGAATTCATCAATGAGCCCATTGATCCTTCGGTCGACGCGCCTGCTCGCTGTCACCCGATGGGGTGGTGTCGAGGGCCACCGATTGTGGGAACGTGGCGCCATGACAACTGGATCTGGCAGCGACCCTCGGCGCCGGGTGAGCGCCGCGCTCGCCGCGCTCAGCACCGCGAGCATCGCGGCGTTTGCCGGGCCGGCGACCGCCGCGCCGACGAGCCGGGCCGCCCACTCGCCGGCCTGCGCTCAGGCAATGCACCGCTTCGTCGAGGCCGACCGCGCCACCGTCTCGGGTTCGGTCGTCAAGGTCAGCGCCCACAAAGCCAGGTTCCACTGCGGCGGTGAAGACGACGGGCACTACACGACGGCGAAAGCGACCGAGACACTGAGGGTGAGCAAGAAAGCCATCATCAGGGTCTTCAAAAGCGCCGAGAACCCGTCGAACAGCAGGACCATCAAGGCGACCGCACTGCCACATTGGCTGAAGAAGAACTCCTCAGAACCGATCTATCGGATCGCCGGCCCGAAACACAAGGTCACCAGGATGACCGAGCAGTTCCACCCGTAAAGACCTGAACGCGCCGTCCGGAGACGCTGAGCCCGAGCGTCCCAGGCGCCTCAAGCGGCGCGCCTTTCCCGTCGATGGTGACTGGGGTGACACAACCGTGTCATGAAGCAAGTAGTGCGTCGGCGCGTCCAACCGTCGATGTGAGGGGCGCATGGTGCGGACGGCTGACCTGACCGCCGCCATCGGGGAGACGATCGACCCGATGCGGCTGATGCAGCGTGTCACCGACCGCACCCTCGAGCTGATCTCCGCCGCGAACGGCGTGATGGTCGGCCTAGCCGACGAAGACGGCGTGACCTATGTCTGCGGCGGCGGCAACCAGATCGGTGGCGTCGGGACCCGGGTCGATCTGTTCTCCAGCCTCAGCGGATTGACCGCCCGCACCGGAGTGCTACAGCGGTCCGACGACACCACGACGGATCCCCGCGTCGATGCCGCGGCCTGCCGGCGACTCTCGGTGGTGTCCCTGGTCTGCGTCCCGCTCTCACGCGGATTCGAGACGCTCGGCGTACTCGCGGTCAATGCGGCCCAGCCGAAGGCATTCACCGAACGCGACATCGCGACGTTGACCGAGCTGGCCGACTTCGTCAGCGTCGTGGTCGGCTCGGCCTGCGATCTGGGTCGGGTGAAGGCACAGCTGCTCGGCATGAGCGAGCCGGGCCGCAGCGCCGCGCCGGCCGAAACGTTTGCCGCCCTTCCAACACCGCGATCGACGGACGCAACCAACCGCTATGTGATGAGCGTGCTCGATCCGGACAGCGTCGGACGGATCGATTCCAGCCAGCGGATCCAGGCGATCCTCGACGACCCCGACAACATGACGATGGTCTTCCAGCCGATCATCGACCTGGCCGATGACGAGGTCGCTGCCGTCGAGGCGCTCGCCCGATTCGAATCGACGCCCTATCGCAGCCCGGACATGTGGTTCGCAGACGCCCACAACAGCGGGCTGGGCGTCGAGCTGGAGACACTCGCGATCACACGGGCGCTGAACCAGCTCCCTCGCCTTCCCGACTCGGTCACGCTGACCATCAACGCCGGCCCGCAATCGGTGATGTGCGAGGAGTTCCGCGAGGCGGTGCTCGCCGCGCCATGTCGTCGGCTGATCCTCGAGCTCACCGAGCACACCGTCGTCGACGACTACCCCGCACTGGTCGCAGCATTGAAGTCGATGCGGCAGCGCGGCGCCCGGATCGCGATCGACGACACCGGATCGGGCTACTCCAGTCTGGCGCACATCCTCAAGCTGGCTCCCGACTTCATCAAGCTCGACCATGACCTCGTGAGCGGCATCGACGTCGACCCGGTACGTCGTGCCCTCGCCGCCTCGCTAGTCAGCTTTGCCGCCGAGACCGGCGCACAGATCATCGCTGAAGGCGTCGAGTCCAGCGAGGAGCTCGAAGTCCTTCGGGGCCTCGGCGTCCGCTACGCGCAGGGCTACCACCTCGGTCGCCCCGGCTCGCTCGAGGCGCTCGCCGACCTCGACCACCCGGCCGGCCGCGCGGCGTCGGTTGCAGCTCGCTAGCGGAGCCCGTTGCGCGTCACCGCGACCAACATCACCTCGGCCACCACGCCGACCGGAAATGTCGCCAGCAGCCACCCTGCTACATGAGACGACCGAGACCGCAGATATCCGAGCAGGACGATCGCGACCAGCCCCGCTCCTACGAACAGCATCACGCTCGACCAGTAGTGAAGCGTCCAGCCGTACGTCACCGCGGCCTCGGCGAGGTACGCCGCCGGCAGCGCCGCAGCCCCGAGCCCTCGTGACCATGCCCGGCCACGCCACCACGCCCATCCAGCGGCACCAAACACCGGGCCGCCGATGATGGCGCAGATCCCCCAGAAGAACACCTCGGTGTGGCTGACCGGGTAGCCGCGCGCGAGGTCAGTGCCGTAGTAACCGGCCAGCTCCAGCCCGCAGGCGACGGCGCCCGCGAGCATGCCGGTCACCACCCGTCGCCAGAGCAGTCCGAGGAAGAACGCCGGCGTCACCCACGGGCTCGCCGCGTTGACCAAGCTGCCCCACGGCTCGGCGAGCTGACCCTGCAACAGCGCAGTCGCCGCGCCAACAGCAAGCCCGGCGAGCACCACCGCTCCCCAGCGACGCGGATAGCTCATCCACGGCCTGACGTCGGCGGAGAGGTGAGGCGAGCGGCGACGCCGTCAAGCAACGAATCTCCGGCATCGAGGCCGGCGTCGATCAGCCGACGGCCACGCTGACCCAGCACGACACCGACCACAGACACCCGCGCGTCGCCGACGTGTCGCCTCGCCAGAAACACGAAGCAGCCGCCGGCCGCCGCGTCCGAGCCGGTCTTGCCCGCGACGATGCCATCCCGGCCGAGCAGGGTGTCGGTGTTGCTGATCGTGCCGGCGACCGGCAGCGCAGCTCGCGACAGCCCGGCGATCTCGCGCAATGCCGGGACGCGAAGCGCCACCTTCGCGAGCCGAAGCTGGTCGGCGGCCGTCGACACCGTCGTCGGCGCCAGGCCGCTCGGGTCGGTATAGGTCGTGTGATGCATTCCAAGGCTCGCCGCGTCGCGGTTCATCAGTGAGACGAAGGCGGTCAGCGTCCCCGCGACCCGCACCGCCAGCGCCATCGCGATGTTGTTGGCCGACGGCAACAGCAACGCCTCGAGCGCCTGCCGTTCGGTGAGCTGCTCCCCGGGCACGACCGAGAGGTAGGACTGACCCTGCGCGGCGTCGCTGGTTGCCTGTTCGGCTTCGAAATCGTTGAGTGACAACGTGAACCCGGCCTGCTGCCCGGCCAGCGGGAACCGGGTGAGGACGACGTACGCCGTCATGACCTTGGCGATGCTGGCGATCGGCACCGGTTGCGCCTCGGAGTCGCTCACCCGACGGCCGGCGCCGAGGACCGCGATCGCCGACTGGCCGTGCGATGGCCAGGGGACGTCCATCGATGCGAGCGACGACCGCGGTCCGGACTGACCCCAGCCGGGCTGGCCCGGCCACCAAAAAACTGCGGTCGAGAGCAGACCCACGACTGCCATGATCGAGACCACTCGACCCAGTCGCCCTGATGTCATGAGCCGAGGATCGCGACCGACCGGTATTGCCAGCGTCAGCCGCCGCTTTATGTTCCTCTTATCTCCGTACCTGGATGATGAAGCGACCGATGAGGGGGTGTCTGTGCGGGTGCTGGTCGCCGACGACGAGCGGCTGCTCGCCGACACGATCGCCGAAGGGCTGCGCAGGCTGTCGATGGCGGTCGACGTCTGTTACGACGGTCAGGCCGCCATCGACCTGGTCGCGACCAACCGTTACGACGTCGCCGTACTCGATCGGGACATGCCGCTTCGCACCGGCGATGAAGTCTGCCAACGGATCATCGAGTCCGAGGACAACGTCCGGGTACTGATGCTCACGGCGGCGAGCGGGATCCGGGACCGAGTCGACGGGCTCAGCATCGGCGCCGACGACTACCTCACCAAGCCGTTCGCGTTCGCCGAGCTGGTCGCGCGGGTGCAGGCACTGAGCCGCCGGTCCCGCCCGGCGGTGAAACCGGTGCTCGAGCGATCCGGCATCGTCCTCGACCCGGCTCGGCACTACGCGGCCCGCGACGGCCGAGTGCTCGACCTCACCACCAAGGAGTTCGCGGTCCTCGAAGTGATGCTTCGGGCTGAGGGCGAGGTGGTGAGCGCCGAGGAGCTGCTCGAGCAGGCTTGGGACGAGCACGCCGATCCGTTCACCAATGCGGTCCGGGTCGCCGTGATGACGCTGCGCAAGAAGCTTGGCGAACCGGCCGTCATCGACACGATTCCGCGCGCGGGATATCGGCTGGGCGACTGAGTCGTGAGCCTCACGCCGCGCCATCGCGTGATCATCGTCTGCGTACTCGTGGCGGCCGCCGGCTACTACGCGCGCGACGTCTTTCACGGCATCGAGCGGTCACTGAACTGCGATACCACCGTGGTCCGTGCTGCCCACGCCTGCCGCTTCGGCGCGAGCCACCTCTCGCTGTCGCGGGTCCTGCTGGCCGGGGTAATGCTGATCGTGTTTGCTGTCGTGGTCATCACGTTGACACGGTGGGCGCTGCGGCCGGTCGCGGACCTTACCGCGATGGTCAGCCGGCTCGGGCCGCAGAACCTCGCCGAGCGCATGGACATCGGTGCGGGCGGCGACGAGGTCAGCGAGCTCGCGATGGCGATCGACCAGATGCTCGATCGGCTCGCCGCCGGTTATGAGGGCCAGCGAAGCTTCGCCGCCAACGCCTCTCACGAGCTGCGCACTCCGCTCGCCGTACAGCGCACCTTGATCGAGGTCAGCATGGCGCAGGCGCGGTCACCGGCGCAGATCGCGCTGCTCACCGACCAGTTGCTGGCGACTAACGAGCGCAACGAACGGCTGATCGAGGGTCTGCTGGTGCTGAGCGAGAGCGACCGCGGCCTGGCGGCGCGGACCCCGCAGCGCCTCGACGGCATCGTCGGGCTCGTGATCGACACTCACCGTGACCTTGCGGCCAAGGCAGGCGTGACGCTGGAGCCGCAGCTGACCGAGTGCATGGTGCTCGGCGAGCGGGTGCTGCTCGAGCGCCTCGTGATCAACCTGGTCCGCAACGCGATCATCTACAACCCCGCGGGCGGCGAGGTGGCAATCGCGGTCGGCGGGACGCCGACGCTGGTAGTCGAGAACACCGGCGCCGAGATCCCGGCCGAGTCGATCGCCGGGCTCTTCGAACCGTTCCGTCGAGGGACTGTGGACCGCACCCATCACGGCGGCGGCGCCGGTCTCGGGCTGACGATCGTGCGCTCGATCTGCCAGGCACATCACGGCACCGTCGACGCCCGCCCTGGACTCCGCGGCGGCCTGCGGATCGAGATCTCCCTACCACCCGCCTAACCCCGCGCATGGGCCATCAGTGGGGCCATAGCCCCACTGATGTGCCATTGGTAGGGCTATAGGCCCGCCAATGGCACATGCGCGGGGGTACCTCGGTAGACAGGGGTGTAGGCCTTTCATACGCTTTGTTGGAATTAGCCGTTATGTCCGATACGGCTTCGGTCCCCGAAGGTGGCATCATGCGTCGTCGTACTGCGAACCTGCTGGTCCTTGCTGCTGTCCTGTCCATGGCGGCTGCCGCCACGACGGCGAGCGCCTCGACCGGTCACGCCGCGAAATCGGCCGGCCACGGCCGACTCATCCCGGCAGTCAAGGGCCAGGCGCTGCCGAGCCGCAACGCCGACACCACCAGCCTCAACTGGTCCGGCTACGCCACCGACCCGGGCTCGGGCATCACCGGCGTCACCTCGAGTTTCACGGTGCCGACAGCCGGGGCGATCCCGCCCGGATTCGCCGCGACCTGGACCGGCATCGGCGGCTACACCAGCTCTGACCTGATCCAGGCCGGTACGTCGGAGAACAGCTCGGGACTGGTCAGCGACCAGTACTACGCGTGGTACGAGATCCTGCCGGCCAGCGAAACCCAGCTGACGAACTGCACCGGTGACAGCGCCTGCACCGTCACACCAGGCGACAAGGTCACGGTCGACATTCACCAGGTCGGCACCGACCTGTGGTCGGTCTCGCTCGTCGACGCCGGCCACTGGTCGTGGCAGCAGAACATCAGCTACGCCTCGACCGAGTCGTCGGCGGAGTGGATCTTCGAGGCGCCGACCCTCGGCGTGCAGACCATCCCGGCCGACACCGGCACCAACTACTTCGGCTCGACCAACACCTTCACCGACGCCAGCGGCACCCACAGCATCGCCGCCGGCAACCCGGTGACAATCGACATGGGACCCGGCCTGATCAACGAGGCGACCCCGTCGGCACTCGCGCCCAACGGTGAGAGCTTCAACGTCTGCGCCTACGCGCAGAGCTGTGCGGCTCCGGCCAACTAGCCGATCTGGCCGGCGTAGAAGCCGTGCCGCCCGAGCGGTTCGACGAGCTGTGACTCCTCGTAGGCAAGATGTGTCAGCAACGAGGAGTCCAGCTCGTCGATCGCTGTCTCGACCTCGTCGAGCACAGCCGGGTGGGCGAGGAACGCAACGAACGCCCGGTCGACGCGTTCGAGCACGCCGTGGATGGCGACGTGCTCCTCAGCCAGCCGATCCAGCACCGGCCCCAGCACCGGCTCGCTGGCCCGTAAATGCGGGAAGATCCCCTCGTCCTCCAGGCTGTGGTGGCCGGTGAGCAACCGGCAGTACGACGCGCAGTAGGCGCCGACGGTCCAGCTGTTCTGCCGAATCGTCATCTGGTTGACGAAGCCGCGGACCTGCCCCGGGTCGACGGTGCCGCCACGGAGCTGGCCGACCAGGTCCTGCAGCCGAGCGAGCTCGCCACGGAGATGATCGTGGACATCGATCAGATGCTGGCCGACGGCACGCCCGAAATCGTCGGGCTGCTCCGGATCGTCGGCGGGTTCACGGCCGGGCATCGCTCGACGCTAGTGCGGCGCAGGCCGCAGGGCATCTACCCCAACGTGATCAAGATCTCACCGCTAGTCGCGCATTGTTGGCATAGCCGAAACATTGCCCGCCTTACATAGATGGCGGACAGGTTCACCCGGCCTGTTCCACTTCTTCCGCGCAAGGAGATCTTCCCCGATGCCTGTGTCCTCGCCTGGCCGCAACCGGTTCGGCCGAGTATTGACCACCGCCCGTGACCGCCGCGATCAGCGCGCCAGCCGCGCGATACTTCGTGCCGAGCTGGGGAGCTTCCGCACCACCTCGGAGCTCGCCGAGCTGAGCGCGATCGCCGCCCGCAACCCGCAGGTCGACACCACCGCGCTTCGCCAGGCACTCAGCGAGCAGCTCTCGCGCTAACCGCTGCGCCGTGAGCTGCCGAGCTGTTCCTCGGCGAAACACGATGCGCGATACGCGCTGGGCAGCCGCGGCCCGAGAGCCGCGGAGGCCGGTGCGATCGCCGACAGCGTGAGCGCTGAGACAACGGAAAACCCACTGCCAGCAGGTCGGGATGCCCGGTCACGAATAGCAGACCGGCGAGCGCCGCCGGCCTCAGCGCCGGTGACGTCGCGATCGGCCCTTCCCTATCCTCGAAGGATGTTCGAGAAGATCTCCCGTCGATACGGCCGGCGCCAGGTGCTCACCGCCGCCACGCTCGGCGTAGCGGGCGGCCTGGTCTGGCGCCCGAAGGCCGCATCCGGGTCGGAGCGGGCCGCCGACGCGACGACCGGCGGGCCACAGTGGATCGCGTTCGGGCCGAGCCCCACCACCAGCATGTACGTCAACTGGTCGAGCGGCAGCGCGAACGGCGCGAGCGACCCGCCTTCTCAGCCGCAGGTGAAGTGGGGCAGCAGCGCCGGCCGCTACGGGACAACGCAGGACGCCGATCACTCCAGACAGGTTCCGATGCCGGCCGGCGTCACCGGCGAGCCGGTCGAGAACACCTTCTACAGCAACGCGCTGATCCGTTCGCTCTCGCCGGGTACGACGTACCACTACTCGGTCACCAACGACGGGAGCAACTGGAGCGCGGACCGGACGTTCACGACGGCGGGTGCCGGGCTGCCGAACTTCCGCTTCACCGCGTTCGGCGACCAGGCGACCAAGCCGCGAACCAGCGCGCAAATGGTGTCCCTCATCGCCTCGCGCAAGCCGGCGTTCCATGTCTCCCCCGGCGATCTGGCCTATGCCACGCCGAAGGGCGAGAAGATCCCTGACTTTGACAGCTTCCATCCGGCGCTGTGGGACAACTACTTCAACATCATCAGCAAGACCGGCACGCACTCGATCCCGTGGATGGCCTCGGTGGGCGCGCATGAGGTCGAGCCGCTCGAGCGGCACGGCTACGCCGGCTTCGTCACCCGATTCGCCCAGCCCTACGACGCGGCCTCAGGCACACCGGTCGCCCACACCTTCCGGTTCGGCAACGTCGCGTTCATTCACCTCGACGGCAACGACCTTTCCGCGCAAGAGACCATCAACACCGGTTACAGCGGCGGCGCCCAGACCGCCTGGCTGAAGAAGAAGCTCGCCGGCTTTCGAGCCGCCGGTTCGCCCATCGACTTCATCGTCGTGGTGTGCGACTGCTGCTGTTATTCGACCAACCGGAGCCACGGCTCCGACGGCGGGCTGCGCGACGTCTGGGGTCCGCTGTTCGACAAATATCACGTCGACCTGGTCATCAGCGGTCACGTCCATGCCTACGAACGTTCGAACCCGATGCGGGCGGGCAAGGCGACTCGGCGAGTGGCCCGCGGCGGAAGCGTCCATCCGGTGACCGACGGCACGACCTACATCAACGCCGGCGGCGGCGGCAACAACCTCTACAAGACCTGGTACGGCCCGACCGATGCGGGTGACGCCGGAAACTCGACCCCGGCCAAGATCTGGCGGTGGCGCGACGGCGACAGCGCCAAGGGCGGCCATGGCGGTCCGGTCCAGCGCACCGACCCGGTGAAGCACTTCTCGGCGTACCGGCACGCGGCCTGGAGTGCACTGCTGGTCGATGTCACCGCTCCGACCAAGTCGAACAAGACGACGCGGATGCGAATCCGGGCGATCCGGCCGACGCAGAGTGCCAGCGCGGTGACGAGCATTGCCAGCCCGGCGGTCATCGATAGCGTCACCCTGGTCCGCACCCACCACGGCTGACCGGAGCGTCGCCATGATCTACCTGATCGTCGCAGGGGCGCTGCTGGTCGTCGGTGTCGTGGTGGCCATCCGCTATCCCTGATCCGATCCGATCTGGACCTAGGCTCATGGCGTGTATGAGATCGCGCTAACGGTCAGCGCCTGCCTGCGAGCCGGCACCCGAGTCGATGTCGCCTGGGCCGTCGAGACCCACGGCTTCAGCTCCCGCGACCACAGCGAAGCACTCGCGTTGACGCCCGGCGGCGGGCGCACCGGATCGGTGCTGTCCGGTTCGCTCAACGACCAGCTTGCCGACGCCGCTGCCAGCAGCACGACGGGACGCCTGGTTGCGCTGCACATCGGTGACGTCGATGCCACGTTGGCCGGTTTGTCGTGCGGCGGTGACGCGCGTTGCTTGTTGGTCTCAGCCGCCGAGCTGCCCGCCGAGCTGTGGCCCCACCTGCAACTTCGGCTGCCGGTCTGCCTGATCACTCGACTCGCCGGCGATCACATCGTCGAGACCACGATGTTCACGGCAGATTCGATCGCCGATGCCGGCGAGGACATCGCGGAGATGTTCCGCCACGGTGTCAGCGACACCACGATGTCGGCGGACACCGTGGTCACCGTCCTGTGGCCGGTCCCCAAACTGGTGATCATCGGCGGCGGCGCGACCGCCGACGCGCTGGCGGCAGCGGCCGGTCTGCTCGGCTGGCATGCCGTGACTGTCAACGACGCCAGCTCGGCGATCGGGCTGATCGCGGGACTGGCGGCGATGGACAACGTCGCCGTCCTCAGTCACGACCTCGAGGTCGGCGGCCCGGCACTCGAGGCGGCGCTCGGCAGCGGGGTCGGATATATCGGAGCGCTCGGAGCGCGGCGCACCCAGCAGGCCAGGGCACAGTGGCTCGCCGATCACGGCATCACCGAGCTCGACCGGATCCATGGACCGGCAGGCCTCGACATCGGCGCGAACACCCCGGCCGAGATCGCCGTGTCGATCGTTGCCGAGGCTCTCGCGACCAAGACCGGATCGAGCGTCGCCTCACTGCGCGAGCTCTCCGGCCCGATCCACTGACGGTCGCTGTCGGATCGATCGATCGGCGCGGTCGGCTGCGGCCGAATATCGTGACGGGAGCGGGTCGTCATGCGTGCCGTTGGTGCAACATGATCCCGGCGCGATGGGAGCACAGCGTGACGTGTCGCCAGATCCATCCGACCGCATCGGCGAAGCCCGGCCCGCCGAGCGATCGGCGGCCGGCGCCGGCCCCGCCACCGCCGCCGCCGTGGCGCCATTGGCTGCTGGTCGCCGGCGTCGCGCTGACCGTGCTGCTGTTCATCTTCTCGGCCACCAGCCGCGCGACCTCGCCGAAGGAGCTGTCATTCACGGCGTTCCAGTCGGATGTCACCGCGAACCTGGTGAAGACCGCGACGATCGGCTCGACCGGTCATGTGTCCGGCACGTTCATCAAGGGCGCGACCTACACGACGCAGATCCCGATCGCCCTGCAGGACACCAACCTCAACGCCTTGCTGCACGCCCATCACGTCAACATCACCGGCTCGCCGCCGAGCAGCGGGTTCACCCTCGCGTCGGTCATCGGCGACTTGTTGCCGTTGCTGTTCTTCGTCGGCATCTTCTGGTTCATCAGCCGCAGCGCCCGCAAGCAGCTCGGTGGCGCCGGGGTCGGCGGTCGGCTGATGGGGATCGGCGGGTCGAAGGCGAAGGTCTACGACGAGGAGCGACCGACGACGCGGTTCACCGACATCGCCGGGTACGACGGCGCGAAACGCGAGGTGTCCGAGGTCGTCGACTTCTTGAAGAACCCCGAGCGCTACACGAAGGCAGGCGCGGTCGGGCCGAAGGGCGTGTTGATGGTTGGCCCGCCCGGCACCGGCAAGACACTCATGGCCCGAGCGGTCGCCGGTGAGGCCGAAGTGCCGTTCTTCGCGCTGACCGGATCCAGCTTCGTCGAAATGTTCGTCGGGGTCGGCGCCTCCCGGGTGCGGGACCTGTTCGCAGATGCGCGCAAGCGTGCACCTGCGATCATCTTCATCGACGAGATCGATGCGATCGGCGGTAAACGCGGCAGCGGCTTCGGCGGCAACGACGAACGCGAGCAGACCCTCAACCAGATGCTGGCCGAGATGGACGGGTTCGACCCTGCGGTCGACATCGTGGTGATCGCCGCGACCAACCGACCCGAGTCACTCGACCCGGCGCTGCTGCGACCCGGCCGGTTCGACCGCACTGTCGAGATCCCGCTGCCGAACCTCATCGAACGCAAGGCGATCCTCGGGGTCCACGCCCACGGCAAGCAGATCGGGCCGGACGTCGACCTCGGTGTCGTGGCACGGGCCACCCCTGGATTCTCCGGTGCCGACCTCGCCAATCTTGTCAACGAAGCCGCCTTGCACGCCGTACGGTTCAACCGGACGATCGTCGAAGCCGGCGACTTCGACGCGGCTCGCGACCGGCTGTTGCTCGGCCGCCGAGACAGCTCGAACGCCCTGCTGCCGGCCGAGCAGCACTCGGTCGCCGTGCACGAGACCGGGCACGCCCTGGTCGCGGCACTGTCACCGCACGCCGACCCGGTTGCGAAGATCACCATCTTGCCAGCCGGGCAGGCGCTCGGCGTCACCGAGCAGCTCCCGGAGGACGAGCGTCACCTTTACCCGGAGAGCTATCTGCTCGACTCGCTCGCGGTCCGACTCGGTGGGCGTGCCGCCGAGGTCCTGGTGCTCGGCGAGGCGTCGACCGGTGCGTCCAACGACCTCGCCGGAGCGACCCAGCTCGCGACCCGGATGGTGCGCGAGTGGGGACTCTCGCCACGGCTCGGCCCGATTGGCTACAGCAACGACGGACCCGGCTACCTCGGCGAGACCGGCATCTCCAACCGCCCGTACGCCGAAGCCACTCAGCGGGCCATCGACGAGGAGGTCGCCCAGCTGCTGCGCGACGCCGAGGAGCGCGCGACCACCCTGCTTCGGACCCACCGCGGCCAACTCGACCAGGTGGTTGCGCTGCTGCTCCAGCACGAGACCATCGACGGCGCTCAACTCATGGCGATCGTCAACGGGACGGACGCACCGACACCGGCGCCGGCTGTCGTCAGCTCGTAGATGTGATCAGCTTCGACGACGTACCCCTGTCCGTGCTCGACCTTGCCCCGGTGCCGACCGGATCGAGTGTCGGCGAGGCGCTGGCTGCCTCGATCAGCCTCGCCCAGCACGTCGAAGCGCTGGGCTTCAAGCGGTTCTGGGTCGCCGAGCACCACAACATGCCGGGCATCGCGAGCTCATCACCGCCGGTGCTGCTCGCGGCCATTGCCGCCCGGACCACCGAGATCCGGATCGGCTCGGGCGGGGTGATGCTGCCCAACCATGCGCCGCTCGTCGTCGCGGAGCAGTTCGGGATGCTCGAGGCGCTGCATCCCGGCCGGGTCGATCTCGGTATCGGTCGCGCGCCGGGCACTGACCAGCTCACCGCGTTCGCACTGCGCCGGTCGGTCGACGCGCTCAATGCCGACGAGTTCCCGTCGCAGCTGACCGACCTGATCGGCTTCTTCAGCGGCGAGTGGCCGGCCGGGCACTTCATGGCCGCGATCACCGCCGTCCCGGGCAAGGGCAATCCGCCGGCGATGTGGCTGCTCGGCTCGAGTGGCTACAGCGCCCAGGTCGCGGCAACGCTCGGGCTGCCGTTCGCCTTTGCCCACCACTTCAGTCCGGCCAACACGCTGCCTGCCCTGGAGCTCTACCGATCCAGCTTCCAGCCGTCGGCAACTCTCGCCGAGCCCTACGCCATGGTGTGCGCCGCGGTGATCTGCGCCGACAGCGATCAGGCGGCGAGGACCCTCGCCGAGCCCGGCGCACTCGGCTTTCTGAAGCTGCGCTCGGGCCGTCCCTCGACCACACCGACCCCGGAAGAGACGGCGTCCTACCCCTACTCCGAGGCCGAGCGGGCCTTCGTCGATGACCGGTTGGCGGCCCAGATCATCGGAGATCCCGCGACGGTACGCCGAGGGATCGCTGAGCTGCTCGCCGCGACGAACGCGGACGAGCTGATGGTCACCACCTCGACGTTCGACCCGGCCGACCGCCGGCGGTCGTTCGATCTGCTCGCCTCGATCGCTGTCACAACACCGCCGCGGGAGCCACAATGAACAGATGCTCGCCCGCCACGGACTAGACCCGAAGGAGCAGGCCATCGCGCCGCTGCTGTCGGTGCGCGGCCTGGCGGCTAACTACGGTGCGCGCCGGGCCCTCACCGGCGTTGATCTGGACATCCAACCCGGCGAGGTGCTCGCGCTGGCGGGTGAGAACGGTGCGGGCAAGTCGACGCTGGTGCGGTGCATCGCGGGCGACCTCCCAGTCGCCGCCGGCGAGATCTTCCTCGATGGCGAGCGGATCCGGGTCGGCCCCAAGGCGGTGTCGCGTCGCGGCGTCGCAGTGGTCTGGCAGGACCTCTCGCTATGCGACAACCTTGACGTCGCGTCGAACCTGCTGCTCGGCCGTGAGCCGCGGCGGATCCTGGCCTCCGACGCCCGGTTTCACGCCGCCGCAGCCGAGCTCCTCTCCGGTCTCGGCATCCCGGTGCCTGACACGACGCGACCCGTCGCGTCGTTGTCCGGCGGCCAGCGCCAGCTGATCGCCGTCGCGCGCGCGATGCGCGATGCGCCAAGGTTGCTGATCCTCGACGAGCCCACCGCCTCGCTCGGTGTGATCGAGTCAGGTCAGGTGGAAAGCCTCACCCGGCGGCTCTGCGACGACGGCACCACGATCCTGCTGGTCTCCCATGACATCGAGCAGATGTTCCGGCTGGCCGACCGGATCATCGTGCTACGCCAGGGCCGGGTCGTCGCGGACGTGCCGACCGCGAGCGGGCACCCCGACGAGATCGTCGCGCTGATGTCCGGCCAGCCGGTCGACTCCTCGCCGCGCCGGCAGCTCGACCGGCTGCACAGCCTGGTCGGCCAGCTCACCTCCGCTGATCGGTCGTCGAGTCTCGCCGTCATTCTCTCCGCGCTCGGGACAGCGCTTGCCGCCGACCGGCTGTGCATCCACCTCGTCGACTCCGACCGGCTGCGGCTGACTGCGTCGGTCGGGCTTCCGGCTGACCTGCTCACCGCCTGGGCCGAGTTGCCGAGCCTGCCCTCCGGCGGTCCGGCCGGCGCCGCCGCGTCATCGAAGTCCACCGTGATCGACAACGATGTCCGCACCGCTCCGACCTGGACGGCGTACCGCAAGATCGCCGAGCGGGCCAACATCCGCAGCTCGTGGGCAGTGCCGGTGACCGGCTCCGCCGGGCTGGTCGGCGTGATCACCGTCATCCGCCGCAGTCGCGGCACGCCGCACCGCGACGAGCTGGATCTGGTGACCCTCTACGCCGGGTACGCCGCGAGCACCGCCGAACGCGACGGGCTGCTCGGCGAGGTGACCGCCCGCAACCGGGTGCTCGAGACGATCCGAGTCGTTCTCGAGCAGCTCGCGGTCTCGGTGCCGCTCGCGGCCGGCCTGGACATCGCGGTCGACACACTGCGGCTAGGGCTCGGTGCCGATGAGGTCGCGTTGCTCGGGTGGCTGCCCGACGAGGAGCCGCGGTGTCGGGGCTGGTCGAGTGCGGCCGGTGGCACGATGCGCGCCACCTCACCATTGGTGCGTGCACTGCAGACCGCCCACCAGCGCAGCGCCGAGCAACCGGTGATCTCGGTTGAGACAGGCGGCGCCCAAGTGCTCGCTGCCCAGGTGCCGGCACCCGACGGACCGCTGACGCTGCTGGCCGCGTGGCCGGCGCACTCCTCGGCTGCCGTGTCCGGGCCGGGCGATGACGCCGCCGCCCTGCTCGAGGACGCCGCCCGGTCGCTGCAGCTCGCCCTCGAGCGGGAGAGCTCTGAACGAGCCCACCGCGAGGCCGCAGGCCTACGCCGATCCCAGGAGCTGCAACGAGATTTCCTCTCCCGGCTGAGCCACGAGCTACGGACACCGCTGACCGCGATCCACGGCTACGCCGACAGCCTGCTGCAAACCGATGTGACCTGGGATGCCGACTCGCAGGAGCGATTCCTGTCCCGGATCACGACCGAGTCGGCCCGGCTCAGCCGGCTGGTCGGCGACCTGCTGGACCTCTCAGCGATCGAGTCGAACATCCTGCGCCTTCATCGCGACTGGTGCGACATCGCGCTGATCGTCGATGCGGCACGGGCCTGCCTGCCGCTGGATACGATCGGCCGCGTCCAGGTCACGTGCGACCCGTTGCCGGCGGTGTGGGCCGACCACGACCGCCTCGAGCAGGTGCTGGTCAACCTGATGGACAACGCGGTCCGGCACAATCCGTCCGGCACCGAGATCACGGTCAGCGCCAAAGCCGCCGACGGACACGCCGTGACCATTACCGTCGCGGACAACGGAATCGGGCTGCCTCGCTCCTTCGACGGACACGACACACCTCGAAGTGCGACCGCCGGCGCCGGCCTCGGACTCTCGATCAGCCGCGCCATCGTCGCGGCTCACGGCGGGACGCTGCGGCTCGAACAGCCCCAGCGCGGCACCCGCTGGCACATCGATCTGCCGTATGCCGGCGCCGATGCCGAGAACGAGCCAAGCCCGCTGGTCACCACAGATGGCTGAGCAGACCCGGGTTCTGCTGGTCGAAGACGACCCCAACATCGTCGACCTGGTGAGGTCCAACCTCGCGGTCCGCGGCTTCGACACCATGGTGTCGACCGACGGCAACCGGGCGTTGCAGCTACTCGAAAGCGGTCGGCCCGACGTCGTACTGCTGGATCTGATGCTTCCCGGAGTCGACGGCATGGAACTGTGCCGGGACATGCGCGAGCGGTCGGCGGTGGGCATCATCGTGGTCTCGGCGCGGCGTGGTGAACGCGACAAGGTCAGCGCGCTGAACATGGGCGCGGATGACTACATGACCAAACCGTTCAGCATCGAAGAGCTGCTGGCGCGGATCACGGCGACCTTGCGCCGCAGCCGACCGGCGATGTCGCCCGAGCCAGCCATGACGACGGTGCTGGTGGGTGACATCGCGATCGACCTCGCCGGGCAGCGAGTCACCCGGGACGGGGTGGAGATCCACCTCACCACCACCGAGTTCGCGTTGCTTCGTGAGCTCGCCATTGACCGAGGCAAGCTGCTCAGCCACGCCGACCTGCTCCGGCGGGTCTGGGGTGTCGGCTACCAGACCGAGACCGAGTACGTCCGGGTCTATATCCGGCGGCTGCGCGCCAAGCTCGAGGTCGACGGCGTACCGCGGCTGATCATCACCCAGCCTCGTGCCGGCTATCGGTTGGCCTCGGACTGAGGTGCTGTTACCGTCCTGAGACATTGTTAACGGATTGTTTCTCGTCCAGGCAAGATGTTTACGGGGTGTTCATGCAGATCAGCCGTAGGGTCCGCTCGACCGCACGAATGCCGTGCCTGGTCGGTGGGAACGATCCTGCGCGACTTGGCCGGCTCCGCCCCTGGAGGACATTTTGCTCGTGACCAAGAAGCGCGCGTACGTCGCGGCACTCGCCGGCGTCGCGATCGCTGCTGCCGCCTGTGGCAGCAGCTCATCTGGCGGAAACACGGCGGCAAGCACGCCCCCCGCCGCCTCGTCCGCGCCGGCCGCCTCATCGAGCGCTCCGGCTGCACCTAGCATCAGCGCCAACTCGTTCACGCGGGACTTCAGCGCGATGGCCGCGCTCAAGTCACTCGCCGCCCAAGGCAAGGGTTCGGTCGGTGTGATCCTGCCCGACACGACGTCCTCCGCCCGCTGGGCCGAGTTCGACGCGCCGTACCTCACCCAGGCCTTCGAGGCCGCCGGTCTGAGCGCCTCGCAGATCAGCGTCAAGAACGCCCAGGGCAGTGACAGCACGTTCGTGACGGACGCCGAAGCCGACATCACCAACGGCGCGTCGGTGCTGCTCACCGACCCGGAGGACCCGGGCACCGGTGGTCGGGTCGCGACGTACGCCGCTCAGCACGGTGTCAAGGTCATCGACTACGACCGCATCACGCAGGGCGCGTACTACATCAGCTTCAACAACGTCCAGGTTGGCAAGCTGATCGGCCAGGGCTTTGCCAGCTGCGTCGCGAAGTGGAAGGTCGCCAAGCCGGACCTGATCAAGATGGTCGGCGCGCCGACTGACAACAACGCCACGCAGTTCGCCAAGGGCTACGACGGCGTGATCTCGGCGCACCCGAGCTGGAAGGTTGCGGCGTCGCCCCCAGGGACCTGGACGCCGTCGGTCGCACTCACCGAGTTCGAGCAGGCCTTCACCGCCAACCCCGGCGTCAACTCGGCGGTCATCCCGAACGACGAAAACGCCGCTCCGATCATCACCTACCTGAAGAACCACGGAATCAAGCCGAACACCTTCCCGATCACGGGTCAGGATGCGACGCTGATTGGTTTCCAGAACATGCTGACCGGCTACCAGTGCGGAACGGCCTACAAGCCGATCTACCTCGAGGCGCAGGCTGCGGCCGCCGTCGCGATGTACGTCCGCGCCGGACAGACTCCGCCGTCCAGCCTCGTCAATGCCACAACGGCCAACCCGAACAACGGCAACAAGGCGATGCCGTCCGTGCTGTTGACCCCGGAGTGGGTTACCCCCTCAACCATCGCGAGCACGGTCATCAAGGACCAGTTCGTGACGGCAAAGCAGCTCTGCACCGCGGCGTACAAGGCCGCTTGCTCAGCGAATGGGATCAGCGGCTGAGTATGGCCACTGAAGCGAACGCGGAGGCCCGGTCTCAGGACCGGGCCTCCGCCCTGCCGACGAAGTCCAAGTCCGCGAAGCGCTCCGAGTCGGACACACCGTTGCTGCGGCTGTCGAAGATCGGGAAGAGCTTCGGTCCGGTCCAGGCGCTCTCCGATGTGGACCTGGAGATCTATCCGGGCGAGGTGCTGGCCCTGGTCGGCGACAACGGCGCCGGCAAGTCCACGATCATCAAGACGATCTCCGGCATCTGGTCGCCGGACGCCGGCGAGATGTTCTGGGAGGGCAAAGAAGTCCACGTCCGCAATCCGCGCGACGCCGCTGCGCTCGGCATCGCGACGATGTATCAGGACCTGGCACTCGCCGACAACCTCGACATCGTCCAGAACATGTTCCTGGGTCGCGAGGTGCTTCGCCACCTGTGGCTCGACGAGACGGCGATGGAGCTATCGGCCAGAAAGACGCTGGCCGACCTGTCGGTCACGACGGTCAGGTCGATCCGCCAACCGGTCGGCACGCTCTCCGGTGGTCAGCGACAGGCGGTCGCGGTCGCCCGCGCGGTCCTCGAGGACGCCAAGCTCGTCATCATGGACGAGCCGACGGCCGCCCTCGGCGTCTCCCAGACCGCGATGGTGCTCAAGCTGGTCAAGCGACTCAGCGAGCGGGGCG
This sequence comes from Mycobacteriales bacterium, assembly GCA_036268295.1. Lineage (GTDB taxonomy): Bacteria > Actinomycetota > Actinomycetes > JAFAQI01 > JAFAQI01 > DATAUK01. The sequence goes on from DATAUK010000047.1 coordinate 73,282, forward strand.
TCGCCGTACTGATCGTCTCCCACAATCTTGTTGACGTCTTCGAGGTCGCCGACCGGCTGGCAGCGCTCTACCTTGGGCGAATCGCCGGCGTGGAGCGGGTGGCCGATATCGACACCCAGCGCGCGGTCGAGCTGATCACGACCGGCAAGTTGGCGCAATCCTCGAGTGGGAAGGGCTGAGCGGCATGGCTACGTCCACCTCAGACATCGAGTCGCCGGACGCCACCCTTCCGGCCACTGACGACGGTCTGCTCGGCGGGAACGAGCTCGTCGCGAACTCCCTCGGGGAGTACGTCGGCGCCACCATCAAGCGGATTCGCAACGGCGACAGCGGCGTGCTGCCGGTCGTCGTCGGCCTGATCATCATCGTGATCATCTTCCAGACCCAGAACTCCAAGTTCCTCTCGACCGGCAACCTCACCAACCTGATCGAGCAGTCCGGGGTGTTCGTCATCCTCGGCATGGCCGAGGTCTTCGTTCTGCTGTTGGGCGAGATCGACCTGTCCACCGGGTTCGTCGGCGCTGTCGGCGCGGTGATCACCGCAGAGCTGGCCACGCCTCCTCACAACGTCAACTGGGCGCTCGCCGTCCTCGCCGGCCTGGCGTCTTGCGCAGTGATCGGTCTCATCCAAGGCTTGCTGATCACCCGCCTCGGATTGCCGTCCTTCGTGGTCACCCTCGCCGGACTGCTCGGCTGGAACGGATTCTTGCTGTATCTGATCCAGCGCGACAAGGCCGCCACCGGCGGCACGATCGCCGTCACCAGCAACGTCCTGAACGACATCGTCAACGGCTCGATGACGACGACGGCCGGCTGGATCCTGATGGTGGTCTTGGTCGTGATCTTCGCGGTCATGACACTGCTTCAGAACTGGCGCCGGCGAAGCAGCGGGCTGGTCACCGCGCCGCTGTCGCTGACTCTCATCAAGATCGTGGCTGTCGCCGCCGCCGGCGTCATCCTGGTGCTGGTCTGCAACGCCGACCGCGGGTTCAACGACACCAAGCTCGACGGCGTGCCCTGGATCGTCCCGTTGGTGATGGCCGTACTCGTCATCTACTCGCTGCTGCTCGGCCGGATGCGCTTCGGTCGCTACCTGTATGCGATCGGTGGCAACGCGGAGGCGGCCCGGCGGGCCGGTATCAGCCTCAACAGCATCCGGCTGCTCGCCTTCGTCCTGTGCAGTTTCACAGCGGGAATCGCCGGCATCGTCTACTTGTCGCAGCTGGGTTCGATCAGCAGTGACGTCGAGGGCGGCAACCTGGTGCTGTATGCGATCGCTTCCGCCGTCATCGGCGGCACCAGCCTGTTCGGTGGTCGCGGCAAGATGATCCACGCCGTGCTCGGTGGCATCGTCATCACGACGATCTACAACGGGATGGGCCTGATCCAGATCGGTGCGGCCGGCCAGCAGATGGTCATCGCGCTGGTCCTGCTCGCCGCCGTCATCGTCGACGCGGTCGCCCGGCGCGGCGCGACCACGAGGTAGCGCACAAGTCAGTCGCTGAGCAAGGCGACCGGCACGCTCTCCAACACCTCGGCGACCATCAACCGGTCGTTGCTCGGCGCCGCGACTGCTGAGCCGGTCAACAACTCGGTGAAGCCGGGACGACGAGCGGCGGGCAGCACCACCGCGGTGTCACCCCAGCACCGAATGCCCAACGGGAACTGCGCGGGCCCGGCGATCCGATGCACCAGCCGGGGCACGATCGTGAGCATCGTGCGGTCAGCCTCGACCCGGGCGAACGCGATGACGTGGTCGCGTCGCTCGCCAACGACCTCGAGCGGAACGTAGTCGCCGGTGGCGAACAGTCTCGGCCGGTCGCGCCGAGCGGTCAGCGCGGTGCGCGTCACGTGCTGCTTAAGCGCGCCGCTGCGCCACGATTCGGTGCCGGTCGTCGGCTGGCTCGCCAACAGCCCGACGTGGCGGCCGAGGTCGATCGGCGACCGGTTGTCGGGATCGACCAAGGTGAACGACCAAGCGTCGTCGCCCTGATAGACGTCCGGCACGCCCGGTGCGGTCACCTTGATGAGCACCGACGCCAGCGCGTTGACCGCACCGGCGGGAGCAATCGAGGCCACGGCTTCCTCGATCAGCCGGCGGGCTGGCGGTACGCCGCTGAGGACCCGGTCGACCAGCTGCTGAAACGCCGTCTCGTAGCCGAGGTCGGGATCGAGCCAGCTGCTGTGGCGCTTGGCCTCTCGCGCCGCCTTCATGACGTGTTGGCTGATCCGGGCCGCGAACGCCTCGCCGACCTCGCCGTCGAGCGGCCAGCCGCCGACCAGCGTCTCGTAGAGATAGCGACGGTCGGCGATGTCGGGACCCGCGCCGGCTCCGTCGGGAAGCAACCTCGCCTCGAGCGCCGCGATCGTCGCCTCCCACTCGCTGGCGATCTCGGACAGGACCGCCAGCCGGCAGCGCACGTCATGGCTGCGTTTGCTGTCATGCGTCGAGGTCGCGCTCAGCCCGCCGGGGGTGGTGCGCAGCCGGGTCGCCATCGCGGCGTGAAACTGTGCGCTCGAGGTCGCGGGCCGGTCGGGATCCGCACCGACGTCAGCCGCGGCGAGCAGCCGGCCTGAGCCATACATCGCGGTGTCCTCGACGCCCTTGGCGGCTGTCGGACTGCTGAGCTGTTGCCATCCGCTCACCGCTGGGTCGGCCGGCCCGGTCGGCGTGAGGTCACCACTCACCACGCCGACGACCCGGTCGAGCGCCGCGGCGGCGGGCCCGGTCAGTCGGCTTCCGGCGCACGCGACCGCTCGCTCTACCCGGTGCAGGTCTGCCTCGCTCGCCCGCACACCGGCGACCCGATAGGTGCGATACACCGCCAGGCATGCCGTCAGCTCGCGCAGCGCCGCGGACAGGTCCCTCGCGTCGACCTCGCCGCCGACCGCCTGAGCGAACCGCGCAGAGACCTCATCGAGCTGGTGCGGGAACAGGGTGTCGATTGCCGCCCGCTTGGCAGCGGTCGCGCGGTCCTCGAACGAGCGCTCGTCACCAGTCGCCGCCGCCGCTGCAGCGCCAAGATCGGCGGCCCCGGCCGGATCGACGAACAGCCCGACCAGCATGGCCCCGAACTCATATCCGGTCGTGCCGTCAACCGGCCAGTCCGGAAGCATCTCATCGGCGGCGAGGATCTTCTCGACCACAATCGCCGGAGCCACGTCAGCGCTGCGGTTACAGAGCTCGCGCAGCATCCCGAGATAGCCGGCCGGGTCCCGCAGGCCGTCGACGTGATCGACCCGGAGCCCAGTGACTCGGGGATCGGCAACAAGCTCAGCGACCAGTCGGTGCGTTGCGGCAAACACCGCGGGATCCTCCTGGCGGACCCCGATCAGCTCGTTGATGTCGAAGAATCGGCGGTAGTTGATCTCGCGGTTCGCCAGCCGCCAGTCGGCCAGGCGGTAGTGCTGGCGCGACAACACCGCTTCCACTGTGTCAGTGCTGCCGGCCCCGACACTTCCCGGCGCGACCGGAAACCGACGGTCGAAGTAGCCGATCGCCGGCGCTGACAGCTCGTCGGTGACGAGCCGGATCTCGCCAGCCGCGACCGCCTCGTCGAGTGGCCGGCCGAGGACGGGTAGCAGAATCCTGCCGGCCTGCTCCTGCCACGCGATGTCGAAGTACGCCGCGAACGGCGAGTCCTCGCCGAGCCGCAGCACATCGGCGAAGAACGGGTTCTCGGTCGAGGCCGCCATGTGGTTGGGCACGATGTCGATCAGCAGCCCGATGGCTCGTTCGGCCAGCGATGCGAGCAGCGACTCGAGCTCAGCCGGGGTGCCGAGCGCCGGGTCGAGCACCGTCGGGTCGATGACGTCATACCCGTGCGTGCTGCCGGCCGTTGCCCGGGTGATCGGCGAGACGTAACAGGTTTCCACACCGAGCCGAGACAGGAACGGAACCATCCGCTCGGCCCCGGCAAAGCCGAGACCGTTGAGCTGCAGCCGGTAGGTCGAGCCCAACCGACGACTCATCGCGTCGGGTTCTCGCTGTGCCGGAGCAGGATCGTCGAGTGACCGGCCAGGTTGATGGCTGCGGTTTCCACCGCCCGGTTGCCCGGCCGCGCGGTGCTGAACAACTGTTCCCAAAGCCCCGGGCGCGGCATCGTCGGCAAGGTGTAGGAGCGCGGCGAGCTGCCGCCGTTGAGCAGCCACAGCAACGACTCCCCCACGACGGCGCGGCCGCGGGCGTCGACCTCATCCCCGGAGCGGCCGGGCATCAGCATCGCCAAGGTGTGGCTGCCGTCATCCTTCCAGTCCGCCTCGGTCATCTCCTCGCCGTCACCGCGGATCCAGACGACATCGGGCTCGCCCTGGGCCTGGCTGGTGTGACCGGAGAAGAAGTGGCGCCGGCGCAGCACCGGATTGGTCTGCATGATCGCGATCAGCTCTCGGGTGAACTCGAACATCTCCTGTTCCCGATCGCCGATGTCCCAGTCGATCCAGCTGATCTCGTTGTCCTGGCAATAGGCGTTGTTGTTGCCGTTCTGCGACCGGCCGATCTCGTCGCCGGCGAGGATCATCCGCACCCCTTGGGAGAACATCACGGTCGCGAGCATGTTGCGTTTGATCCGCCCGCGCATCCGCAGGATCCGCGCCGACTCGGTCTCGCCTTCGGCGCCCCAGTTGCGGCTGTGGTTCTCCGTCGTACCGTCCCGGTTGTCCTCGCCGTTCGCCTCGTTGTGGCGCTGCTCGAAGCTGACCAGGTCGGTCAGCGTGTAGCCGTCATGACATGTGACGAAGTTGACGCTCGCGTACGTCGGCCGCCGGCTCGGCGCGAAGATGTCGCTCGACCCGGAGATCCGGGACGCCATTTCGGGAACGATGCCGCCGTCGCCACGCCAGAACGACCGCACCGAGTCGCGGTAGGCGCCGTTCCACTCCGACCAGCCCTGCGGGAACCGGCCGAGCTGGTAGCCGTCAGGGCCGACGTCCCACGGCTCGGCGATCAGCTTGACCGTCGAGAGCACCGGGTCCTGCTCGACGATCTCGAAGAACGCACTAGGCGGGCCGCCCTCGTAGCCGCGGACCAGAACCGGCGCCAGGTCAAACCGGAAGCCGTCGACATGCATGTCGGTGACCCAGTAGCGAAGGCTGTCCATGATCAGCCCCATCGTGCGGGTGTGGAGCAAGTTGAGGCTGTTGCCAGTGCCGGTGAAATCCATCATGTAACGCGGATCCTCGGCGTTGAGCCGGTAGTAAGTCGCGTTGTCGATGCCGCGCAGCGAGAGTGTCGGACCGAGGTGGCTGCCCTCGGCGGTGTGGTTGTAGACGACGTCGAGGATGACCTCGAGGCCGGCGCGGTGCAGCGTCTTGACCATCGACTTGAACTCGCTGACCTGCTGCCCGCTTCCGGCGGTCGCATAGCCGACGTGCGGCGCGAGGAAGCCGATCGAGTTGTAGCCCCAGTAGTTGGTGAGGCCTTTGTCGACGAGGTCGCGCTCCGGCAGGAACTGGTGGACCGGCATCAGCTCGACCGCGGTGACCCCGAGTGTCGTGAGGTGATCGATGACCGGGTCGGATGCGAGACCCAGATAGGTGCCACGGAGCTCGTCCGGGACGGCCGGATGCAGCTTCGTCATCCCTCGCACGTGGCACTCGTAGATCACCGTCCGGTTCCACGGCGTGCGCGGCGAGCGGTCGTCGCCCCAGGTGAACGCCGGGTCGACGACCACGGATTTCGGCATCCCGCCGGCCGAGTCGCGGTCGTCGCGAGAGAGGTCCGAGTCGGGATCACCGATGGTGTAGCCGAACAGCTCGTCGCTCCACCTGATCGCGCCGCTGACCGCCTTGGTGTACGGGTCGATCAGCAGCTTTGCCGGGTTGAACCGGTGGCCCTGCTCCGGTTCATACGGGCCGTGGACGCGGTATCCGTAGAGCGTGCCTGGCCGCACATCGGGAAGATAGACATGCCAGACGTCGTCGGTCGCCTCGGGAAGCGCGATCGTCGTGGACGACTCGTGCGCCTCGGGTGAGTCGAACAGACAGAGCTCGACCGCCGTCGCGTGCTCGGAGAAGATCGCGAAGTTGACTCCCTCGCCGTCCCAGGTGGCCCCAAGTGGGTACGGCGAGCCAGGCCAGACCCGCATCAGCCGGCATCCCGGTTCGTCACACCGAGGCAGAAGCCGTAGCCGGGCAGCTCGCTCGCGTCAGCCAGGCGACCGGGCCATGCGGAGTCGATCACGCGGCGCGAGAGGCCGGCGGAATCGTCGCTGGGCAGCGGCCGGGGGTCAGCGGAGAAGTTCAAAGCCACGACAGACATCGTCGTCGACGAGCGACGGCGGATCGTCAGCACCCCGTCCACGACGGCCGCATGCGACTCGATGATATTGGGGTCGGTCAGCACCGGATGGCGATGTCTGCGCTCAATCAGCTCCCGGTACAAGGCGAGCATCGCTCGGCCCGACTCGCTTCCCCGCTTCGACCGGTCGAGGCGGGCGGCAACGAACGTCTCGGGGCTCGCCGGATCGAAGCTGTCGCCTCCCCGGCCGAACTCCGCGGCTCGGCCTGCCCGCACCGCATCGAGGAGATCGGGCTCGCCATGATCGACGAAGTAAGGGAACGGGGCGGTCTCGGCGTACTCCTCGCCCATGAACAGCAGCGGGACGAACGGCGAGAGCAAGACGGCGGCCGCCGCCAGCCGCACGACGGCGGGCTCGACGAGCGAGGTCAGCCGTTCGGCGCCGGCGCGGTTGCCGATCTGGTCGTGGTTCTGCGCGTACACCACGAAGTGGTCGCTCGCGATCGACCTGGACGGTGCGCCGTGGCGGCGGCCACGGAAGTCGGAGTACTCGCCCTGGTAGGCGAAGCCGTCGTTGATCGCGCGCGCCAGCAGCTCGAGCCCGCCGAAGTCCCGGTAGTAGCCGTTTCGCTCGCCGGTGAGGACGGCGTGCAGCGCATGGTGGAAGTCGTCGTTCCATTGACCGCCGAAACCCAGGCCCCCGAGGCTGGCCGGCGATACCACCAGCGGGTTGTTGTCGGCGCTCTCGGCGATCAGCGCCAGGCGGCGGCCGAGCTCTGCCGAAAGCGCCGCCACTGCTGCGGTCAGCTCCCGGAGGAACGGCGATGCCGTCGGGTCGACGATGCCGTGGATGGCGTCGAGTCGCAGACCGTCGATGCGGAAGTCGCGCAGCCACATCAACGCGTTCTCGGTGAAGTAGTGCCGCACTTCGTCCGACCCGGCTTCGGCGACGTTGACGGCCGCGCCCCACGGCGTTGCGTACACGTCGGTGAAGTAGGGGCCGAAGCTGCCGAGCACATTCCCTTCCGGACCGAGGTGGTTGTAGACGACGTCGAGGATGACGGCGAGACCGCGCTGATGGCAGGCGTCGACGAACCGCTGGAAGCCGGCCGGACCGCCGTACGAGTGCTGAGCGGCGAACGGAAAGACGCCGTCATAGCCCCAGTTACGGCCGCCGGGGAAGGCCGCGACCGGCATCGGCTCGACGGCCGTCACCCCGAGGTCGACCAGTTCGTCGAGATGACGGATCGCGGCGTCGAAGCTGCCGTCCTCGGTGAAGGTGCCGACATGCATTTCGTAGATGACGCTCTCTGACAGCGGCGGCGCGGAGAAGTCCTGGTCGGACCAGCTGAACCGGCTGGGGTCGTAGCCGCGGGACGGCCCGTGCACACCGTCGGGTTGCCATCGCGACGCCGGGTCGGCGAGAGCGGCGCCCTCCGCCGTGACATAGCGGTAGTCCGGCGCGTCACCGAGCCCGGTCAGTACGCCGACGAAGTAGCCGGCGGCGCCGCGCGACAAGGCGGAGGAGGTCTGCGTGCCGTCGGCGTACACCCGCACCGACAGCTCCTCGTGGGCCGGTGCCCACACGACGAACGACCAGTCACCGTCCCCGACCCTGGTCGCGCCCAGCGGGCCGACCGTTGCTGCTCTATCGATCAAGGCGTCCCGGCCTTGAGCACGACCAGGCCGAGCGGCGGCAGGGTGAGCGACACCCGGTGGGAGTAGTCGCCCCATGGCTCGGCAGTGGCCGACACACCGCCGAGATTGCCTAGCCCACTCCCGCCGTAGAACTCCGAGTCGCTGTTGACCAGCTCGTTCCAGACCCCGCCGGTCGGCACCCCGACCAGGTGGTCGTGACGCGGCACCGGGGTGAGGTTCATCGAGACCAGCACCGCCTCGCCGGACTTGGCTCTTCGCAGGTAGCTCAGCGTGCTCTGCGCCGCGTCGTCGATCTGCACCCAACCGAACCCGGCCGGGTCGGTGTCGAGCTCGTGCAGTGCCGGCTCACTGCGATAACACCCGTTGAGGTCCCCGACCCAGCGCAGCAGGCCGCGGTTCGCCTCGTGGGTCAGCACATCCCAGTCCAGGCTGGTGTCGTGGTTCCACTCGCCCCACTGCCCGATCTCACCGCCCATGAAGAGCAGCTTCTTGCCTGGCTGGGTGTATTGATAACCCAGCAGCAGCCGCAGGTTCGCAAACTTCTGCCAGTCGTCGCCCGGCATCTTGCGCAACAAGGAACCCTTGCCGTGCGCGACCTCGTCGTGGGAGAGCGGCAGCACGTAGTTCTCGGAGAACGCGTAGACGCCCCGGAAGGTGAGCTGGTCGTGGTGATGGCGCCGATGGACCGGCTCGCGCTCGAGATAAGACAGCGTGTCGTGCATCCATCCCATGTCCCATTTCAGGCCGAACCCGAGGCCGCCGAGCTCGACCGGCCGTGACACTCCTGGCCACGCGGTCGACTCTTCCGCGATGGTCTGGATGTCGGGGTGATCGGCGTAGATCCCGGTGTTGAACGCCTTGAGGAACTCGACCGCCTCGAGATGCTCGTTGCCACCGTGGATGTTCGGCAGCCACTCCCCCGGCTTACGCGAGTAGTCGAGATAGAGCATCGAGGCCACGGCGTCGACCCGCAGCGCGTCGGCGTGGTACGCCGAAACCCAGTGGTCAGCCGACGAGGCGAGAAACGCGCGGACCTCAGGCCGGCCGTAGTTGAAGATCAGGCTGCCCCAGTCCGGCTGAAAGCCGCGGCGCGGATCGGGATGCTCGTAGAGCGCGGCGCCGTCGTAGCCGGCGAGCGCGAACTCGTCATTCGGGAAGTGCGATGGCACCCAGTCGACGACCACGCCGATGCCGGCCTGGTGCAGCTGATCGATCAGATACATCAAGTCCTGCGGCTCGCCGAACCGGTCCGACGGCGCGAAGAACGACGTGACCTGATAGCCCCACGAGCCGTAGAACGGATGCTCCATCAGCGGCAGGAGTTCCACGTGGGTGAAGCCGGACTCGAGGACGTGCTCGACCAGCAGCGGTGCCACCTCGCGATAGGTCAGCAGCCGGTCGGGACGCTTCGGATCCCGGCGCCACGACCCGAGGTGAATTTCGTAGATCGAGATCGGCGCGTCGAGAGCGTTTCGCCGGCCGCGCTCGGCCATCCAGTCGGAATCGCCCCACTGGTAGTCGAGGTCCCAGAGCACCGAACCGGTTCGCGGCGGCGTCTCTGCCCGCACCGCGTACGGGTCGGCCTTCTCCAACCGGTGGCCGTCCCGGCTCGTGATCTGGAACTTGTAGACCTGGCCGCGTTTGGCGTCCGGCACGACGCCTTCCCAGATCCCCGATGAGGCCCGCGACGAGAGCATCGCGGTGTCGCCGCTCCAGTCGTTGAAGTCGCCGATCACCGAGACCGCGGTCGCGTTGGGTGCCCACACCGCGAAGCTGTAGCCCTTGCCGTCCGACATCGGATGCGCGCCGAGCCGCTCGGCCAGCCGGCGATGGGTGCCCTCGTTGAACAGATAGACGTCCTGGTCGGTCAGCCGGCTGAACGGCTGTCCCTTCTTGTCTGGAGCGGCCTTCTTGTCTGGAGCGGCCTTCTTGGCTGGAGCGGCTTTCTTTGCCGGCGCGGCTTTGTTGGGCTTGCTGACAGCGGACGTGCGTTTCGCCGTCGGGCTCATGCGCTCACTTCCTCGGTCTGCTCGAGTTGGCGTTGTGCGGCAATGGTCGTCAGCACTTTCCTCACCCGGTTGTCATCGACGATCGCGGGCAGGCCACGCGGGAGCCGCCGGCGCCAGTTCCCGACCGCCGGCCCGGTCCCGGGTCGGTTATCAGGCTCGGTCTCCCCCTCGATGTCAGCGAGGTCGACCATGACGTACGGCGCCGGCCCGGCCGCCAGCGATCCGATACATGCGGTGAACGCACCAGTCGCGGTCCGGTCCGCGAGCGGCGCTTCGACCGCCGCGACCAGGCAATCGCGGTCACGATGTTCGACGATCGCCGCCTGCTGGCTGGTGACTCCGCGGGCCACCCGGTCATCGATGTCCTCGCCATGCCAGAAGGCGGCGAACCTCGGCAGGTCGTGGCTGCCGAGGGTGGCCATCGACGGCGAAACCGGCTGCGGGAACGGCTCGGTCGCGGTAGCGCTGAATTGGTAGACGAAGCTGTGCAGCATTCCGACCCGATCCATCGCCGGGCGGATCCCGCCGGACGCCGTACCCAGGTCCTCACCGACGATCACTGCCCCGGCGCGAGCAGCTTCGATAGCGACGATCGCGAGCAGCTCCTCGCTCCGATAGCGGACGTAGGCGCCTGACTCCGCGCCGGCGCCCGGCGGGATCCAGAACAACCGCTCCAGCCCGAGCACGTGGTCGATGCGGATCGCACCGGCGTGAGCAAGCAGATGCCGGTAGCAGTCGATCACGTACCGGTAGCGATCCCGGCGGAGCCGGACCGGGTGCAGCGGTGGGAAGCCCCACGCCTGGCCCTGCGGCGCCAGCCGGTCCGGCGGCGCACCGACGGTTGCGGCAGCGAACAGGCTGGCCCGCGACCAGGTGTCGAACCCGTCGGGATGCACGCCGAGCGGAAGGTCGAGGTAGAGCGCGGCTCTGGCCCCAATACTGTGATCCGCCGCCGCGGCGAGCTGGTCCGCGGCGACGAACTGCGCGTAGAGGTGATAGCGCTCGGCGCCGTGGTCGATCGGCCCTGCCGGGAGCTCGCCCGGGCTGCCGCCCCAGTCATGCCAGTCGACGCCGATCCGCTCACCGGTCGCCCGAAACCCGGCGTAGGACGCCAGTTCAGGATGTCCGGCGAGGAACTCCTCGAACTCGTCGCGGCGGCGAGACGGCTCGCCGAGCAGCTCGGCCGCGCACAGCGTGAGGATGCGGCGCTTTCGCGCCATCACCTCGCCGTAGTCCACCCGCGGCAACCGGCGCAGCGCCGCGAGCTCGGCAGTGAAGTCAGGCGAGCTGACGATCGCGCGCGCCGCGTCGGACCTTGCGAACTCCGGCAACGCCTCGACGTCGATGAACAGCTCGTTGACGAACAGCCGGCTGACCGGGAGGTACGGGCTCGGGTCGACTGGCGTGGCGAAGGAGGTGGGAAACATCGGAAGCGTGCCGAGGATCTCCCCGCCCAGCATCCCGACATAGTCGGCGAGCTGCGCGAGCTCGGTGAAGGTGCCGACCCCCCAGTCGGCGCTGCCACGCAGGGCGTAGGCCGGCGCGAAGACGCCGAACGAACGGCTGTCGGGGCTCGAGCGCGCGGGCGGCACAAGGAGCATCGCATCGGCCACGAACCCGGGGCCTTCGACTGAGAGCTCGTGATAGCCGGGCGGCAAGTCAAGGGCGGTCAGGTCGACCGACAGTCGTTGCGAGTCGCCGCCGCGGGCGACGAGATCAGACAGCCCTCGGCGCACCACCTCGCCGTCCTCGCGGGTGACCGAGATCTGGCAGCGAGCCGGCTCGGTGGCGGGTGGCAGGTTGATCTGCGACGACAGCATGCCGGCCCGGTCGACGACGACAACCGGTTCGAGCGGCGCCTCGCGCTGATCGCGCTCGAGCTCGGCAAGCAGATCATGCGCGTTGCGGGCCGTCGACACCGCGATGCCGAGGGCGTTGAGGGTCGCGACCAGCGAGTCGTGAGAGGCGCGGACCCGGCGACCGTTGGAGGCGGTATAGCTGAGCTGGATCCCGTGTGCGTGGGCCAGCCGGCGCAGCGCATCGGGATCGCGGGCGGCGGACCTCAACGGCTCACCTCGAGCAGATCGAGCAGGCCCCGTGCCGGAACATCGGCCCAGTCCGGCCGGTTGTTGGCCTCGTATCCGAGCTCGTAGATCGCCTTCTCGAACAACAAGAAGTCCAGCAGTCCGGCTAACTCGGTGTGATCCGCGGGAAGGAATGCCGCACCCGCGGCGATCGCGAGATAGGACCGAAGAAAGGCGCCCGAGACCGCGCGATACCAAAGCGTCAACAGCGGATCGAGGGCGGCGCGCTCGCGCGACGGGATCAGGTCACGCGAGAGTCGGTTGCCCGCGACCTTCGAGGCATAGTGGAACGACCGGATCATCCCGGCGACGTCCACCAGCGCAGGTCGCTTCAGCCGACGGCTCGACAGTGGCCGCGCCGGCTCGCCCTCGAAGTCGATGATGACGAAGTCCTTGCCGGTCCACAGCACCTGGCCGAGGTGGTAGTCGCCGTGACAGCGGATCTTCATCGCCTTGATCGGCGCCTTCATGATCACTTCGAGCCGACTCAGCACCTCGTCCTCACGTGCCAGCAGCTCCTGGATCGCCGGGGCGGTGTCGGCCAGCGACCGGGCCGAGCGAATCGATCGCCGCAGCAGGCTGCGGGTTCCGTGGTGAAGCGCTCGACGGTCGATCGCCGTGAACGGCTCCGGGGCGAACGCCGGGTCGGTCGGATCCGAGGCAAGCGCGAGATGCATCTGTGCAGTGCGCCGGCCCAGGATCTCGGCCCATTGCAGGTGCGGTCCGACGAGCAGGTTCCCGCTCGCCGGCTCGACCTCGGCGGCTTCGAGATGCTGCGCCGGCATCGAGAACATCACCTCATGCGGGTCCGGCCGGGTGATGGTCTCTTCCAGTCCCCGGTCCAACGCATCGAGCACGTAGTTCCAGCCGTCGCCGTCGTTCGGGACGAACTGCTGCACGACCGCGATGGTCGCGGCCACGTCGTCGGCTGGACCCTCGCGATATTCCAGTGCGCCGCCCACCACCGGAGACTGGTCGAAGCTGGTGCGCTCGGTCAGGAACCGGCCGACCTCGACGTCGGGGTTGATGCCCTCCTCGACGCGGCGAATCACCTTGAGCACCAGCTGATTGGCGATTACGACCGAGGTGTTGCTCTGCTCGGTCGAGATCGGCAGCGCCGGCGAGTCGGCATTTATGCCTTGTCGAAGCTTGCGCAGCGTGCGGGACGGCACGCTGACCAGCCGGCCGGTCTTGCCGGCCAGCTGACGCCGGCTGCCCATCGCCTCGAGCAACGCCTTGGCGAACGCCGGCTCGGTCAGGCCGTCGTAGATCAGGCCGTGACCCTCGGCGGAGTGAAGCTCGCTGATGATGCTCTCCGGCCGCCACTTGCGGATCTCTGCGGCCGCATCGCCGATCGCGTGCGACACAGTCAGCACGTAGGTCTCCGGCAGGCCCTGGTCGAGGTGCACATGTATGACGACCAACGAACCGACCGTCGCGCCTCGACCGGTGCCTGGCGCGGGGATCGCGATGAGGTCGGCGATCTCGGTGCTGCGGATCCGACGCGACTTGTCGCGGAACCATCGCCGCTGCGCGAGGTACGACGGCAACACCTGGCTTAGCGGTGACCGCGACGCGGTGCCACGGGTGATGTCGGTCCAGGGCCCGCGTACCGTCAGCACCTTGCCCTGATCTGCCATAGCGTCGCGGTGCTCGAGGGAGAACCAGTAGAAGCCGTGGCCACCCAGCGTCACGAAATAGGGCAGGTCGCCGACCGCGGGGAACGATGAGCTGCCGAACAGCTCGACCGGCGTGCTGCCGATGTACTCGGACAGATCGAGCTCGACCGCTTGGGTGAACCGCGACAGGTTGACGACCACGAGGATCGTCTCGTCCTCGTGGCGGCGCAGGAAGGCGAAGACCTTGCGGTTGTCGGGAAGGAGGATCTCGAGGCTGCCCTTGGCAAATGCGTGGTAGCGGTTACGCAGCGCGATCAGCCGTCGCATCCACCACAGCAGCGAGCTGGGGTTCTCGTCCTGGGCGGCCACGTTGACCGCCTGGGCGTGATATTCGGGATCGATGACCACCGGCAGGTAGAGCCGTTGCGGGTTGGCCGAAGAGAATCCGGCGTTGCGGTCGGAGTCCCACTGCATCGGCGTCCGAACCCCGTTGCGGTCACCGAGGTAGATGTTGTCACCCATCCCGATCTCGTCGCCGTAGTAGAGGACCGGCGCGCCAGGAAGTGAGAACAGCAGGCCGTTCATCATTTCGATCAGCCGGCGATCGTTGCCGAGCAGCGGCGCGAGCCGCCGGCGGATCCCGACGTTGATCCGGGCCTGCGGATCCTCGGCGTACACCCGATACATGTAGTCGCGTTCTTCGTCGGTGACCATTTCGAGGGTGAGCTCGTCGTGGTTGCGCAGGAACAGGCCCCACTGGCAGTTCGCCGGGATCGCCGGCGTCTCGTTGAGGATGTCCACGATCGGGAACCGGTCCTCCTGGCGTGCCGCCATGAACATCCGCGGCATCAGTGGGAAGTGGAAGGCCATCTGGCAGGCGTCACCGTCGCCGAGATATTCGATCGCGTCCTCCGGCCACTGGTTCGCCTCGGCGAGCAGCATCCGGTCGTCGAAGTTCTCGTCGATGTGACGGCGCAGGTCTTTGAGGAATCCGATCGTCTCTGGCAGGTTCTCGCAGGTGGTTCCCTCGCGCGCGTAGAGGTAAGGCACGGCGTCGAGCCGGAGCCCGTCGACGCCCATCTCCAGCCAGTAGTCGACGACGTCGAACATTGCCTGCCGGACGTCCGGGCTGTCGTAGTTCAGCGCCGGCTGGTGGGAGTAGAACCGGTGCCAGTAGTAGGCGTCCGCGACCGGGTCGAAGGCCCAGTTCGAGGTCTCGAAGTCGGTGAAGATGATCCGGGCATCGCGGTAGCGGTCCGGGGTGTCACTCCAGGTGTAGAAGTCGCGATGCGCACTGCCCTTCGGCGCGGTGCGAGCCCGCTTGAACCAGGGGTGCTCATCGGAGGTGTGGGCGAGGACGAGCTCGGTGATCACCTTGATGCCGCGCTCATGCGCTGCCTTGAGCATCGCCTTGAAGTCGCGCAGCGTGCCGTATGACTCGTTGACCTTGCGGTAGTCGGAGATGTCGTAACCATCGTCGCGCAGCGGCGAGGGATAGAACGGCAGCAGCCACAACGCGGTGACCCCGAGCTCTTGCAAGTAGTCCAGCTTTCCGAGCAGGCCGCGGAAGTCACCTATCCCGTCGCCATTGCTGTCGGCAAAGGCGCGGACATGTGCCTCGTAGAAGACCGCCTCGGCGTACCACGGCGCCGGCGCACCGACAACCGTCACCGCCTGGGCGCCTCGCGCGGCACTCATCGGCGGGCCTTCTTCTTCGCTGGTGACGCGGCCCGGGCCGGTTCAGTCGCGCCCGAGGTGCCCGGCTCGATCCGGAAGATGTGGCCAGGTCTGGTGGCGGGATCGAGGATCACGAAGTTGCGCGAGCCTTTCCACTCGTAGTGGGCGTCGTTGAGCAGGTCGTGGACGACGTACGGATCGGCTGGCGAGATGCCGAGCTTGCCGAGATCGAGATCGACCCAGCCGGACTGGGCGTGGGTCGAGTCGAGGTTGGCGATGACCAGGACCGCCGACCGGTCGGCGTCGGATGCCGCGACTCCGGCCGCGGTCTTGGAGTAAACCATCAGCTGGTCGTTGTCGACGTAGTGGAACGCCAGCGTCGCGTTGTGCTGAAGCGCCGCCTGCTGGTGGCGGATGGTGTTGAGCTGCCGCAGGAACGGCGCAATGCTCACCTTGTCGGACAGGTCGAGCTGACCGAGCTGGTATTTCTCGGAGTCGAGGTATTCCTCAGAGCCTTCCGAGCGCGGCGCTCGGACACACAGCTCGAAGACCGGACCGTAGACGCCGTAGCTCGCGGCGAGAGTGCCGGCAAGCAGGGCCCGGGTCATGAAGGTCTGGCGATTGCCGTGCTGCAGCTGCTCGGTGAGGATGTCAGGGGTGTTCGGCCAGAAGTTGGGCCGGAAGTAGTCGGCGACGTCGGTCGTCGTCAGCTCGGCGAGATATTGCTCGAGCTCCCATTTCGCGGTGCGCCAGGTGAAGTACGTGTAGGACTGAGTGAAGCCGATCTTGGCGAGCCACTGCATCACTCTTGGCCGGGTGAAGGCCTCGGCGAGAAAGATGACGTCGCCGTCATCGGCCTGAATCGTCGGGATCAGCCACTCCCAGAACCCGAAGGCCTTGGTGTGCGGGTTGTCGACTCGGAAGACCTTGATGCCGTGACCGATCCAGAACTTCACGACATCGCGCAACGCCTCCCACAGCTCGCGCCAGTTGTCGGTCTCGAAGTCGATCGGATAGATGTCCTCATAGCGTTTGGGCGGGTTCTCGGCGTACCGGATGCTGCCGTCCGGGCGGTGCTTGAACCATTCCGGATGCTCGGTGACCCACGGATGGTCGGGTGAGCACTGAAACGCGAGATCCAGCGCGATCTCGATGCCGCGGCCAGCGGCGGCGTCGATCAGCTCGGATAGATCGCTGAGAGCGCCGAGCTGAGGGTGGATCGCGGTGTGGCCACCGGCCGGCAGTCCGATCGCCCACGGGCTGCCGATGTCGGCTGATTTGGCTTTGGTGGCACCGTTTCTGCCCTTGCGGGCAGTGGTTCCGATCGGATGAATCGGCGGCAGATAGAGAACGTCGATGCCGAGCTCATCGAGATAGCCGAGTCGCTTCGTCACGTCGGCGAACGTGCCGTGTTGTCCCCGCCGCGGCGACGTGGAGCGTGGAAACAGCTCGTACCAAGTGCTGAACCGGGCCCGGACCCGCTCGGCTCGAACCCGGTACGTCGGCGACGTGGTCGGCGTGCCACCGGAGTGGCGCGCCACCAGCGCAGCAAGGCTCTCGTCGGCCAGCTGGTCGGGGGAAGGAACCTGCCCGGCCGTCAGGTCGTCGGCGACCGTGGCAAGTCGGTTGTGGTCAGCCCGCTTCGCCCGGTTCGCCGCTGGCCGCACCAGCTCGGCGCCGACCAGCAGCTCGATCGAGACGTCTTGACCGGCGCCGATTCGGACGGTCAGGTCCCGCGCCCAGCTGGCGAAGTAGTCGATGCGAGCGGTGACGTTGAACTCATAGCGGCCACAGTCGCTCGGCGTGAACGAGCCCACCCACCGGTCGTTGACCAGCGCGGACATCGGCTCGGTGCGCCAGCCACGAGCACCGACCTTGCGATAGTGGATCTCGACGCGCAACAGGTCGTGGCCGTCGGCAAACGCGTCGGCGCTGACCTCCACCGCATCGCCAACGACGGTCTTGGCGTCGTACCGGCCGTCCTCCACCCTGGGCCGGACGTCGGAGACGATCGCTCTCGCCGGACGTGCGTCACTGCGGGGAGTCACCGGAGGTGACCTACCCGAACCGTCGCCACCTACACAACGATGTCACCCGTTGCGGAGCGGCCGCGCCGCAACCTCGCTCACATCGGACTGCCAGGAACGCTTCAGGCTCGATTCACCGGCTGGGTCAACGCTGGCTTCATGAGCGACGAAATCGAGATCCCCGGCCAACAGGCTTTTGCCATCGACGAGCCAACCGCGGTCGCTGCGCCGCGGTCCCGACGGCGCGCGATGATCGCAGGCGTGACTGCGGCCGCGGTCGGTGTCGCGTTCGCCGGCTGGGGAGTCTCGGGTGCGCTGGCCAGCAGCCCAGGCACGGCCGGATTTCCGCACGCCGCGACCTTGGTCGCGGGTTCGTCGGCCAAAGCGTCAGCCGCGGCGAGGTCGGTGGCGGCTGCCGTCGTCGACATCACCGCCACTGACGGATTCCAGGATCAGGAGGACGAGGGCACCGGCATGGTGATCACCTCAGACGGCGATGTGCTGACCAACAACCACGTGATCGACGGCGCCACCTCGATCATGGTGACCCTGACGGGCAACGGGAAGGCTTATCGCGCCGCGGTGCTCGGCACGGACGCGGCCGACGATGTCGCGTTGCTCAGGATGGTCGGCGCGTCGAAGCTCTCGACGATCCCGGTTGGCGACGCGACCAATGTGACCAAAGGCATTGCGGTCACGGCCGTCGGCAACGCTCTTGGGAGAGGTGGCACGCCAAGCATCACGTCCGGCGCCATCACCGGAACCGGTCGCAGCATCACCGCATCCGACGGCAACGGTTCGGCCAGCGAGCGACTGAGCGGCCTGTTCGAGACCGACGCCGACATCATCTCCGGCGACTCGGGCGGTCCGCTCGTCGACTCCAGCGGCCAGGTCATCGCAATGGACACCGCAGCACAGGAGTCCGGCTCGGGTGAGGGCGGCTTCGAGGACGCGGCGATCACCTCCTCAAGCGATGGCTACGCGATCCCGATCACGACTGCGCTGACAATTGCCCGTGAGATCGCAGCCGACAAGGCCAGCTCCACCATCGAGATCGGGACGCCGGGAATCCTCGGCGTACAGGTCGGATCCGACAACGACGGCGGCTTCGGCGGGTTCGGCTCCTATGGCGGTTACGCCACACCCACCGCGACCGGCGCGGCCGTCGCCGGCGTGGTGTCAGGCAGCCCGGCCGCCGCTGCCGGGATCACCGCCGGCGACACCATCACCTCGATCGACGGCACCACCGTTACCACGGCGGAGGCCCTGACGAGAGCGCTCGCGAAGGCCCACGGCGGCGACCGGGTGTCGGTCGGCTGGGTCGCGGCGGACGGCGCCTCGCACCACGCGACCACGACGCTGATCGCCGGGCCTGCCGCGTGACCCCACCGGCCTCCCGCCGCGGGCCCGCCGGCGGTGTGGAATCGTTGCGGGATGCCCGGCCTGCCGGTCCGCGAACGCAACGACCCGCGACAGTATGACGACCTCGCGGCCCAGTGGTGGCTGCCGCGGGGCGACTTCGCGATGCTCAACTGGATCGCCGCAGCACGGATCCGCCATGTGCCGGCGGCGACGTCGCCGGACGCATTGTTGCTCGATGTCGCGTGCGGTGGCGGCCTGCTGGCGCCCCATCTCGCCGGCCTCGGCTATCGACAGATCGGAATCGACCTTTCCCCGACCGCACTGGCAACGGCAGCGTCGCACGGGGTGACTGCGGTTCGCGGTGACGTGCTGAGGCTGCCGTTCCGTGAGGCAATGTTCGAGGTCGTCGTGGCCGGCGAGATCCTGGAGCACGTCGGTGACCTGGCCGGCGTCGTCGCCGAGGCGTGCCGGGTGCTCAAGCCCGGCGGCACCCTGGTGATCGACACGATCGCCAACACCTGGTGGGGACGCTTCGCCTCGATCACCATTGCGGAGCGGATGCCGGCCGGGCCACCGCCGCGGTTGCACGATGGGGCGCTGTTC
Organism: Mycobacteriales bacterium; assembly: GCA_036268295.1. Lineage (GTDB taxonomy): Bacteria > Actinomycetota > Actinomycetes > JAFAQI01 > JAFAQI01 > DATAUK01. The sequence goes on from DATAUK010000047.1 coordinate 92,560, forward strand.
GTCGACCGTCGCCGGTTGGTAGCCGCGGCGGCCAGCCACGGCGTCGCGCTGGATTTGAACGGTCTCCGGCCCTGCGCCGTGGACTATTTGATGTGGTTGCTCAAAAGGCGCGACGCGGTGCGGATGCTGGCGACGCGCTCGACCGCCGGGTTGTTCCAAGCCGCCGGGATCAAGGCCGCATGATCACCGTCGACGCCGCTGTTGAGACGGCTGCGAATCTCGCGCCAGGTTTTGCGGACCGGGCCGGTCAACACGACATTGACGGGACCTTTCCGGCCGAGGACTTCGATGAGCTGCGCGCCCATGGCCTACTCGGTCTGATGGTGCCGACCCGGCTCGGCGGCATCGGCGCGTCGTTCGCCGACTATGCCGAGGTCGCGATGTCACTCGGCGCGGGCAACGGCTCGACTGCACTGATCTTCAACATGCACGCGTCGGTGACCGGCGCGCTGGCGCTGACCGATGACGACATGGCGCGGGCCCTCGGCGTGCCGGAGCCGTTCTTCGCCGCCCGCGACGAGGTACTCCGCGGTGCTGCGGCAGGCCGTCACTACGCCGTCGCGATGAGCGAGCGCGGAGCCGGCTCACGGCTCTCGCAGGTGACCACGAACTACGAGCCGGTCGACGGCGGCTGGCGGATCAGCGGTGCCAAGGCGTTCTGCTCCGGTGCCGGTCATGCCGATGCCTACGTCGTGGCCGCCCGGCGTGGCGACGCGATCAGCCAGTTTCTGGTCCCGGCCGGACCCGGTGTCACCGTCGTGCCGACCTGGGACTCACTCGGCATGCGCGCGACGGTGAGCCACGACCTCACCCTCGACGTGGTCGTCCCCTCGGACGCGCTCCTGGGCCAGGTCGAGGGGATCGCAGTGTTGCTCGCGACGGTGATGCCGCAGTGGCAGGTTGCGTCGTACGCCGCGGTGTATGTCGGGGTCGCACAGGCGGCACTGACGGCGGCGGGATCCTACGTCGATGAGCGGGGGCTTGGCCGGCTGCCGATGGTGCGGGCCCGGCTCGGGCACGCCGACGCGAAGGTGACGGCCGCCCGCGAGGTGGTGCGCGCGATGGCGCGCGCGGTGACCGAGGCGCCCGGCGAGCCAGCGACGAATCGCTGGGTCTGGCGGGCGAAGCTGCTTGCCGGCGAGACGGCGATGGAGGTTGCGGCCTCGGTGCTGGAGGCGTGTGGCACCGCCGCGACCCGGCGCGGCGCGACCCTCGAGCGGCTCTATCGCGATGCCCGCTGCGGTTCGCTGCAACCGGCCACCAGCGACGTGTGCGCCGACTGGCTCGGCTATGCCGTGTTGGGCCGCGACCCGGATGCCGACGCCGAGTTGGCCCGATGGTGACGGCCCGGATTGCCGGTCACGGCCACGCGCTGCCGGCCGCGGTCGACAACGCCGCGGTCTGGGACGAGTTCTTTTCGGCCCACTACAACGGAAATCGAACTGCTGAGCGGATCTGGCGGAACACCGGAATCAAGACCAGACACGCTGTCGTAGATCCGCGGGTGGACGACGTGACGTCGTGGGGAACCGGCGCTCGCATGCAGCGGTTCGCGGTCGAGGCGATGCCGCTGGGCAAGGCCGCGGTCGCGGCAGCGCTCGACGACGCCGGCCTTGCGGCCGAGGACGTCGGATTGTTCGCGGTCGTGTCATGCACCGGCTACGCGACCCCAGGGCTCGACATCCTGCTGGCCCGCGATCTCGGCATGAGCGAGAGTGTGCAGCGGCTGCACGTCGGCCACATGGGCTGCTACGCGGCGTTGCCAGGGCTCGGCTCGATCTCCGACTTCGTGGTGGCGCGGGGCCGGCCGGCAGTGCTGCTCTGCGTCGAACTGGCCAGTCTTCACGTCCAGCCGGCGACCGAGAACCTGCAGCAGATGGTCGCCCACGCGCTCTTCGCCGACGCGGCTGCCGCCATCGTCGTCGTCCCGACCGACGACGCCGCTGACCCACGACCCGGTCTGGATGTCATCGACATCGCGGCTCGAACCGATGTCAGCGCGGTCGAGCTGATGACCTGGGACGTGACCGATCTCGGCTTCCGGATGGGGCTCTCACCGCGGGTGCCCGAGGTCCTCGAACGCCACGTCGAACCCGTGATCACCGAGCTGCTGGCTCACCATGACCTGGCCGCGACCGACATCGCCGGCTGGGCGGTGCATCCCGGCGGCCGCCGAATCGTCGAGGTCGTCGGCGAGCAGCTTCAGTTGCCTGAGACAGCGCTCGCGCCGTCGTACGACGTGCTCCGTGACGTCGGCAACTGCTCGTCGGCCACCGTGCTCCTGGTGATCGAGCGCCTTCTCGCCGACGCTCCCCTGGCCCCCGGCGACCATGTCGTCGCCATGGCGTTCGGACCAGGTCTCACGCTGTACGCCGCGCTACTGCAAGCTCGCTGACGCCGCGTAGCGGACCGAAGCGGCACACAACGCGACCGCAACACTCGGCGCGAGATCGCCGGCGAGCGTGGTCACCCCGACAGGTAGGCCGCGTTGTGTACTCGTTCGGTACGCCAGCCGCGCGCGGCAAAAGAGCGCCGCTCTAGGCCTTGCGCTTGCCAGCAACGTTCGGATCGGAGGCGGTGCCGCGCTTGCCGGCGCTGCCGCGGTGCCCTGGCGAGCCGAACTTGCCGCTCGGTCCGGCAGTGCCGCCGCTGCCGCCCGCACCGCCACCGCCGGCAGCGCCGCCGCTGCCACCGGCACCGCCGGGACCCGCTGGACCCGGCCGCGCCGAGTTGCCGCTGAGATGAGCCGGCTTGGCCAGCACAAACCGGCGCGACGAGAAGATCGCGCCGCCACGTGCGTTGCCGCCCACCCCGCCGGATGCACCGCTGCCACCCTTGCCGCCGTTGCCGCCCGCTCCGCCGGGCAACCCCTGCTCCGCGGGGGTTCCCGCCGAGGTCATCCCGCCAACGCCACCGCCGCCAGCGCTGCCCCCATCGCCACCGGCACTTCCCCGGCCGCCACTACCGCCGAGGGCGAGGTCGTTGTTGAACCTGACCCGCTTGGCTACCGTCAGCTTGCCGCCGTTGAAGATCGCCCCACCGGCGCCGTTCGCACCATGCCCGGCCCGACCGGCCCCTCGGATTCCCGCGCTACCGGCGCCGCCGGCGTGACCTGCCGAGCCGGCACCGTCAGCGCCGTCACCTGCTGTCCCGCCGGTGCCGCCGCTGCCCCCGTTGCCCCCGTCACCACCCGCGCCGCTCGCTCCGTGCCCGCCGGTCGCGCCGGCATTGCCGCCAGGACCGGCCTCAGCCCGGTCGAGACTGAACACCGAGCCACTGCCGACCCTCAGCGTTCCGGCGTTGTAGATCGCTCCGCCCTGCGCGGCGCCACCGCTGCCGCCGGTCGCTCCGCCACCACCATGACCGGTCGAGCCCGTTGCGCCGCCTGCGCCGCCATGGCCACCGGCCCCATCAGTGAACGGGCCGCCGCCGCAGTCGCCCATATCGAGTTCGATCCCGCCGTTTCCACCCTGCCCGCCGGCGCCGCCCGCGCCTGCTGCACCGCCGCCGCCGCCGGCACCGCCATTCCCGCCTGCCCCGCCGGCGGCGGTGCCCAGCTCGAAGGTGGTCGACGACACGGACACCGAGCCGCTGTGAGCGTTGTAGATCGAGCCACCCTGCGCCGTGCCACCGCGGCCGCCAGCCGAGCCGGCGGCGCCCGCAGCCCCGGATCCTCCGGCGCCGCCGCTACCACCGTTGCCACCAGCCTGACCGTTCTGACACGCAACCTGGGCTCCGTTGCCACCAGGCTTGCCGGTGCCGCCACTCCCACCGCGGCCCCCACGACCGCCGACGCCTCCTGAACCACCGCGACCGCCGGTTACCGAGTTGGATGAAAACAGGTCGCCGGAAAGGACGAGCCGGCCGCGGTTGAAGATCGCGCCACCTTGCGCGCTCTTGCCCGGGCCGCCGGCGTGCGCTGCCCTGCCACCAGCCTTGCCGGCCCCGCCGCGCCCGCCGTCGACCTTCGTATCTGTGGCGCCTGCCGCACCGGCCCTGCCCGCCGCCGCCGACTTGCCGTTTCGCCCGGCCGGACCTCTACCGCCGGACAGGGTCAGCCCCCGAAGCGTGAGCGAGCCGCGGTGAGCCACGGTGAAGATCCGCGACTGGTCGCCGTGGATGATCGGCGTGATGCCGCTGCCTTCCAGCGTGACCGACCTCCGCGCGGGCACCTTGAACGCGATGCCCCGCCCGGCGTGGGTCGCCACGGTGATCGTCCGGCAGCTCGCCTTGAAGCGGTAGATGCCGCCCCGGTGAACCGCCGCATTGACCGCGGCGGCGCTGCAGCCGATCGGCTTCGGCTTCTTTGGAAGATGATGGTGAGCGGCGTACGCCGGGCCCGCGCCGAGACTCACGAATGCCATCACCAGACCGGCGGAGATCAACGCAAGGACCAGTCGTGACATCCGCGATAGCCGAGCGATCATTCTCGAGTCCTCCCGTCGCCCCCGTGCCGATACGGACGCAAGGCCGCACCACAACCCACAGTAAACGAGCGCCGGAGGCTCAGCCGAGGACGGAGTTGGAGCTGTCGGCGTTCGGCGCGCGAAGCCTCGAGTAGTGGCTCAGGTCGACAACGGCGCCGGTGCGCGGCGCGGTCCAGCTCACCGGCGACGTGTCGTGATCGCCGCCGTCGAGCCAGTCGGTGATCAGCGCCGTCACCAGCTGCCCGACCACCGGAGCGTTCTTGAACTGGTTGCCGCTGGTCCCGATCGCCACGAAGTAGCCGGGCACGCCGGTCTTGTCATAGATCGGGATCCAGTCCTCGGTCACGTCGTAGACCCCGGCATGGCCGACCGGCCGGTTCGGCACTCCGACCGAGGGCATCCGGCGGGCCAGCCGGAGGGTCTGGCGCTCGAAGCCGGCCACCGTCGGCCGGACGTCGTTGTCATCGGCGTGCTCCAGCCACTCCAGCGGATCGCAGTCGGGCTCCTGACTGCCGACCAGAAGGCTGCCGCCGGGCGCGAACCGGTAGTAGGTGCCGAGGTCACTGTCACCGACCGAAGGCCCGAGCTCGCCGGCGAGCTCGGCCGGCCCGCCGACCGAATGCACCTCCTGGCGAAGCGGACGGGTGCTGAGTGCGAAGTCGCCGAGCACGCCGGCGAGGGCATTGATCGCCGCGGAGTGCGGCCCGGCCGCGTTGACGACTATGGACGCGTCGAGCCGGCGGCCGTCCACGAGGGTGACGCCGCTGACCGCGCCGTCGTCGCTGCGAACCTCGGCGACCTCGGCGCGGAACACCGACGATGCGCCCGCTGCCGTAGCCGCCGCCCACAGGTTGTGCGCGGCCAAGCCCGGGTCGTCGACGAAGCCTCCTTGCGGGCAGTAGAAGCCGCCGATCTCGCCGTCCGGCGGCGCCCAGAACTCCTCGTCCGTTACCGCCCGCGGCGGGTAGAACCGGTCGGGCGACAGATAAGGGAAGCGGGCCCGGATCTCGGCCGCCGACAACACTTCATATGGGATGCCGATCCGGTCGTAGTGCGCCAGCACCCGACCGGCGTCGTACCCGGGGGTGTCGAGCACCAGCGTGCCGGTCTGGATGTAACGGGCCATGCCGGCCGGATCCGTAGTGCCGAGGTGAGCCGGCCAGTCCTCCCAGCCGTGCTTAGCCTCCCAGGACACCGCGACACCCTGGTAGGTCGAGTAGTGGAATCGGACGATCGCCGATGATGCGCTCGTCGAACCCAGGCCCGGCCCGGGGGCGCGGTCGAGGATGGTGATCGGGATTCCCGCTCGGGCCAGCGCCAGCGCGACGCTGCCGCCGATGACGCCGGCACCGATAACGACCGCAGAATTGCTCCGCATCGGCCCAGTTTGCCGCAGCGACTGGAGGCGGCCAGACAACCTGCCGAAGACCCCTGGGAAGCCGTGTCAACCGCCCGCCGCTCTGGCGCGTTGACCAGACGTGATGCAGGAGGCCGAGTGAGGGCACTTGCCGTCGTCGCGATCGCGGCGGTCCTGATGGTGCCGATACCCGAAGCGGCGCATGCCGGACCCGACGTACGTGACAAGCTGGTCGTCCTCGCCGGATCCCCCGACTACCTGGTGTACGCCGACTACCCGATCTCTGCCGTCGGCGCCCCTGACCTCGACCACGGCTCGGTGCACGTCCTGGCGGCCGACGGCGCGGACCGCGTCCTCGGCGGCGCCTACTCCGACACCGACCCGCGGACCCCCGATCATTACGAGTTCTCAGTCGTGGGGTCGATGCTCAGCGCCTACTCCCCCGGCCTGCCCACGGCGGTCCGGTGGTGGGATCTCAGCCGTACCCGGTCCGGCAGCGGCACGCTGCCCACCGGCGCCCGATGGCAGGGATCGGCACCCGACGGCTGGACGCTGGTCGAGCCCGACAACACCACGCTGGCCGTCGAGTCCACGACCGGCGCGTTGAGCTCCTACGGCCAGCCACTGCCCGCGGAGTCCGCTGCAGACGGCGTCATCGACGCGATCAGCGGCCCCGATGGCGTGGTGTCGGTCGGTGAGGATCTCGCCACGATGGCCTACCAGCCATGGGGCTCGCCCGCCGACATCGTGGCGCTGAATCAAGGCCAGCCGGGCGGCTCGGCCGGCTTTCGCTGCGAGACGGTGTCGGCCGACGTCGTCGGCTGCACCGATACCGGCACCGACTCAGACAGCACCACGAACCTCGCGGTGCCACTCGACGGCTCACCGCTACGCAGCTACCCGGGTTGCGGCAGCAGGTCGACCGCGCTGGGCAAGCAGGTCGTCTTCGTGTGCGGCGGCCCGAGCAGCGCGCGACCACGGTTTGCCTCCGCCACGACCGTCACCCGGTCATCGGACATCGTCGCGCCCGGCGCAGGTGTCAACGCCTTCGGCGCATTCGTCACCACCGGGCCGTCCGCGCACGCGATCGTCGAGCTGCGCACCAGCCACAGCAGCCCGGTGTTGCTCGTCACCGAGCCCGGCCCGGTCGCCGCCTTCAACGCCGAGAACCTGCGGGCGGCGGCAACCGCGGTCGAGGCGGAGGCGTTGCGCTCCGGCGCGCTGACGGCACCGCTCTCCGACCCGCAGCCGGCCCAGGTGCTGGAGTCCGCTGCCGACGCTCTGATCCGCAAGGCCCGCGCCAAGGACCACTCGCATACCCCGGTCGACACCAGGTCCGTGATGGGATCAGTCCCCCACAACCTCTCGCATCGACCGCGGCGCCATCCGCGCCATCGCCACATCACCGCGACCCACACGCTGGCACGGTTCTCCCATGCCTTGCGCGACAGCGGATCGGCCGGCCTAGGTGTCCATCGCGACCACGGCGGCGCCCACCCGGCACCGTTCGAGCGTGCCGATGGCGTCTTCGTCGATCCTCGGCTGGCACCTTTGACCAAGCCCACGGTCGGGATGGTCGCGTTGCGCGCCGCGCTTCAGAAGCTCGGTCAGCCCTACGTATGGGCAGCCGCCGGACCCAGCACGTTCGACTGCTCCGGGCTGACCCAGTGGGCCTACGCCCATGCCGGTGTGCGGCTGGCGCACTTCACCGGTGACCAGTGGAACGAGGGCAGGCTGATCCCGCCGCGAGACATTCTTCCCGGCGACCTGATCCTCTTCGAATACAGCCATTCGACGACGATCCATCACGTCGGCATGTACCTCGGCGCCGGCTGGATGGTGAACGCCCCGTTCACCGGCCAGTACGTCGACGTCGTACCGGTTCCGTCAGACGTCGCCGGAGTGGTACGCCCCTAGTGGTCTGTCTGCGATATGCGGTGGTGGATGTGGTGATCCAAGCGGATGACTGGCAAGGCGGAGGAGGAGCGCAATGGCAGCGCCATTGCCGACGACGAGAACGCAGCCAGCCCCCGCTTGGGCGCCACAGCCGCCGCCAGGCCATATCGCAGACCGACCACTAGGAAATACCAATAGTCTTCGCTCATCCAGACCGGGGGCCACAGATGTCGAGCACGTCCGCCAGCAGCGCCATCGATACCGCGCCGCGCAACTTGATTCTCGCGGCGATGATCTTCGCTGTCGCGATGACGTTCATCGACCAGACGATCGTCTCGATCGCGGTACCGCAGATCCAGAAGGAGCTCGGCCTATCGAGCACCGGCGTGCAATGGGCGGTCAACGCCTACCTGCTCTCGCTGGCGGCGCTGTTCGCGTTCGGTGGCCGGCTCGCCGACACCCTCGGTCATCGCAAGATGGTGGTGCTCGGCGTCGTGCTGTTCGCCGCCGCCTCGGCATTCTGCGGCTTCACCCCGAAGGGCAGCCTGGCCGAAACCTGGATCGTGGTGTTCCGGATCCTGCAGGGCGCAGGCGGCGCGATCATGTTCCCCGCAGCCCTCGCGATCGTGGTCCAGACGTTCCCGCTCAATCAGCGAGGCAGGGCACTGGCGATGTTCTTCGGCATCGCCGGCGGGCTCACCGCGATCGGGCCGATCCTCGGCGGCTACCTGACGCAGTGGACCTGGCGGGCCATCTTCTGGGTCAACATCCCGGTCGCCATCATCGCGCTGGTGCTGATCGTCATCTCGAAGCCGGTCACCGAGTTCCGTGCCGCCCGGATGGACTACCGAGGCCTGGTGCTCGTCGCCGCCGGCGTGGCACTCAGCGTCTTCGGGTTCCAGCAGTCCTCGATCTGGGGCTGGCACAACCCGGCGATCGGCCTCAGCATCGCGGCCGGTCTCATCATCCTGGTGGTGTTCTACCGGATCGAGAAGCGCACCGAGTCGCCGCTGATCCAGGTGAACATCTTCCGGATCCGGCCGTTCCTCGTCGAGAACGTCGTCCTCGGCATCGCGATGCTGGCCTTCATCCCGATCTTCTTCTTCGCCAGCGAGTATGCGCAGATCTCGCTCGGCAAGACCGCCTCGCAGGCCAGCCTGTATCTCCTCTATTTCTTCCTGGGCTTCGTCGTCGCGGCGCAGATCGGTGGCCGGCTGCTCGATCGCGTCGGCGCCAAACGGCCGGTGGTGCTCGGCTGTGTCCTCGCCGCGGTCGGCTTCCTGCTGTGGGGCGAAAAGGTGACCACCTTGAGCCTCGAGCCGCAGATCTGGCGGGTGGTCTTGACCGGGGCCGGGATGGGCATGATGCTCGGCCCGGCCAGCACCGATGCGGTCAACCGGGCGTCGTCGCTGTCCTACGGCGAGGCAACCGGCATCACCCAGACGGTCCGCAACTACGCCTCGAGCCTCGGGCTCGCCATCCTTGGCAGCATCCTGGTCTCACGGATGAAGTCCCACGTCATCGCAAGCCTGACCGCGCAGGGCGCGCCACATCAGGTCGCTGTCAAGCAGGCCACCGCGATCGCGCAGTCCCAGGGCACACCGAGCGGAAGTGGCGCGATCCCGCACTTCGTCCAGGTCGACTTCGCGCAGTCCACGCAGACCGTGCTCTACGGCATGGCGATCGTCATGGCCGCCGCCGCGGTAGCCGGGATTCTCGGACTGCGCCGCGGGGTGCAGTCCGAGGAGCCGGCCGCCTCATGAGCCGGCGTCGCGGCGAGCCGCGACCAGCGTCGCGAATCCGCCCGCGACGACGATCAACACCGCTGAGGTGATCAGCGCCGCATTCAACCCGGACCGGAACGCGTCGAAAGCCGCGTCGAGAATGCGCTGAACGATCGGGCTCGGTTTGCCGCTGCCGGACGGGATATCGCCGGTCCGGACCGCGCCGAGAACCAATGCCTGGTAGCTGGCCGGAATGCCGAGCTGTCGCAGCCGGGCGACCAGATCACCGGTCAGGTGGGCGTTGATCAGCGAGCCCAGCACCGCGACTCCGAAAACGACGCCGAGCTGGCGTGAGGTGTTGGTCGCCGACGCCGCCATCCCCGATCGTGCCGCCGGCACGATCTCGAGCACCGCGGTGGTGACAGGCACGATCGCCATACCGAAACCAAGGCCGGTAAAGGCAAGCGCGCCGGTCAGCGGGGCAAACGATGGGACTGCGGTGATCAGATGCTGGGTCATGACGATCCCGACCGCCGAGATTGCGCATCCGGCGGTCATCACCCACCGCCCGCGTCGGCGAGCGATCGACGATGCCGCCAGCCCGGCACCGGCAACCATCGTTGCGCCCATCGGCACGAACATGACGGCGGTCCGGAACCCGGAGTAGCCCGCGATGTCCTGCAGATAGAGCGAGGTGAACACGAAGATCGCAAACGTTGCGAAGTAGATCGCGAACGCCACACCGAGCGCCGCTGAGAACCGCGCTATCCGGAAATAGCGCAGGTCGAGCATCGGAAGCCTCATCCGCTGCTCGACCAGCACGAAGCCGACCGCACAGATCGCGCTGAGGACGAACAACGCGATGATCCCTGGCGCGAAGTAACCCGAGAGCTCACCCTGGATGACCCCGATGACCACCGTCGCCAACGTGGCGACCGCCAGCAGCTGGCCTGGTACGTCGACCCGGACCATTTCAGGGTCCGAGCTCTCAGGGATCCAGCGGCGGCCCGCGGCCAGCACAGCGAGCCCGGCCGCGACGTTGAACCAGAACACCGCTCGCCAGTCCCAGATGCCGATCAGCACCCCGCCGACGACCGGGCCGAGCGCAAGGCCGAGACAGGACACACCGGCCCACAGGCCGAGCGCCTTGGCCCGCGCCCGCTGGTTGGGGAACAGCTGCCGAATGATCGAGAGCGTGCCCGGCTCCGAGGCCGCCGCGCCGACGCCCATCAGAGCGCGTGACGCGATCAGGACGTCGGCCGAGGTGGCGAGCGCGCCAAGGACCGAAGCGGCCGTGAAGATCGAGACGCCGATCAGCATCAGCCGTTTGCGGCCGAACCGGTCACCGAGCGTCCCGCCGGTCAGCATCAGGCTGGCGAACGCCAAGGCATAGGCGTCGATGATCCATTGCAACCCGGTCAAGCCGACATGCAGATGGGTCTCGATGCTGCTGAGTGCGACGCTGATCACGGTGGTGTCGAGGAAGGTCAGCGCCAGGATGCCGCAGACGACGACCAGCGCCGCCCGCGGTCTGCTGACCATGCGGGTCACGGCCGCAACGCTGTCACATCATTCGGGTAGAACGGTGGGGTGTGCGGTCGATACGCGAACTCGCGCCACGACGGCGACCTGCTGAAGGATTTCGAGGTCTCCTCGGTGGTCGACCCGCCGATCGAGCCGTGCTGGAACGTCGCCCCGACGATGGATGCCCGCATCGTCCTCGAACGGCTGGTCAACGACCGGCCGGACCGGCAGCTCAGGACGTTGCGCTGGGGCCTGGTTCCCTCATGGGCCAAGGACCTGCGGATCGGCGCCAAGTTCATCAATGCCCGATCCGAGACGATCACTGAGAAGTCCGCGTTCAAGACCGCGGCGTCGCGGCGCCGGTGCATCGTCCCGGCCGACGGCTACTACGAGTGGATGGTCACCGATGAGGACAAGGTCCCGATCTATCTGCACGGCGACGCACCGCTCGGGTTGGCCGGCCTGTACGAAATCCGGCGCGACATCGAGGACCCCGACCGCTGGCTGTGGACCTATACGATCCTGACCTGCACGACCCAGGATGCGCTTGGCCACATCCACGACCGCTCGCCGATCGTGATCCCGGCCGAGCTGCGGGGCCGCTGGCTCGACCCGACCACGACCGATCCGGGCACCGTGCGCGACCTGCTCGATTCGGTGCCGCCGCCGGTTCTGGACAGCCACCAGGTGTCCAAGGAGGTCAACTCGGCCCGCAACGACGGACCGCAGCTGCTGGAGCCGATCACGACCTGACCGGCACACCGGCGGCTGGCCGGCCGAACTCCATCGTGCCGTCGTCGACCGACCCGCGTGGCATCACGATCGCGTCGATCAGGTAGTTCATGCGCGACCGCCAAGGGCCTTTTGATCCGGCCTTCGGAAACTGCGCGATCGAGCGCTGGACGTAACCGGAACTGAAGTCGAAGATCGGCACTTCCCGCACCGACCGGTCGCGCAGTCGTGGCACGCACCAGCTCGCGCCGGTCGCGTCCAGATGCGCGAGCAGTCGCCAGACGTAGTCGTAGGTCAGGTCGATCTTGAGGGTCCACGATGCGTTGGTGTAGCCCAGCCCGAACGCGAAGTTCGGCACATCGCTGAGCATGATTCCCTTGTAAACCATGTGATCCGGGACGGTGACGGGCTCGCCGTCGACGCTGAGCTGGATCCCGCCGAACAGCAAGAGATTGAGCCCGGTCGCGGTGACGATTACGTCGGCATCGAGCGTCGCACCGGATGCCAGCACCAACCCGGTCTCGGTAACGCTGGTGATCCGGTCGGTGACGACAGACGCAGCCCCCCGACGAAGCGCTCGGAACAGATCGCCGTCCGGCGCCACGCACAGCCGCTGGTCCCACGGGTTGTAAGCCGGGGAGAAGTGCGTGTCGATGTCGAAGTCCGCCGGCAGTTGCTGCTCGAGACCCTTGCGGATCAACGACTTCATGATCTCCGGCCGGCGCCGGCTGATCAGGAAGCTCGCCAGGGTCCGCAACACGTTCTTCCAGCGAATGACCGAGTAGACCCGGCGCTCCGGCAGGACCCGCCGCAGCCGAGCGGCCAGCCGATCCTTACCGGCCAGCGACACGATGTAGCTCGGCGAGCGCTGCAGCATCGTCACGTGCGCCGCGGTGGCCGCCATCGCCGGCACGAGCGTCACCGCCGTCGCCCCGCTGCCGATGACGACGATGCGCTTGTCGGCGTAGTCGAGGTCAGCCGGCCAATGCTGCGGGTGGACGACCGGACCGGCGAAGCGCTCGATCCCGTCAAATGCGGGGGTGAAGCCTTCGTCGTACCGGAAGTAGCCGCTGCACATGAACAGGAAGTCGCAGGTCAGCCGGCTGATCTCAGCGGTGCCGACACTCTCGGCCTCGACCTTCCAGACCGCGGCCGCAGACGACCAATGCGCCCGCACCGCCCGCTGCCCGAACCTGATGTGGCGTTCGACGTCGCCGTCGCGGGCGGTGTCCTTGAGGTAGTCCAGGATCGTCGGCCCTTCCGCGAACGCCTGTGTCGCGGTCCACGGCCGGAACCGATAGCCAAGAGTGTGCATGTCGGAGTCGGAGCGCACCCCGGGATAGGTGAACAGGCTCCAGGTGCCGCCGAGCTCCTCGCGCGACTCGAGGATCGTGTAGGTCTTTCGGGGAAACCTGGCCCGCAGCTGATGGCCCGCACCGATGCCGGAGAGCCCCGCCCCGACGATAAGTACGTCGACGTGCTCCGACACACCGCGCATCATCCCACGTGCGCCCCGGCCGGCTGGCGGCCGCCAGACCCGGCGACGGCGTCCCAACGGCCGGACACTAGCGTCGAGACCATGCCGGTTCCCGACCAGGCAGGTCTAGCGCCGCACCCGCCGAAGCTGAGCCACGACGAGCTTGCCGCCGCACAGGCCGAGACGCTCGCCAGCGCCCGACGCCACTACGGACCGGCCGCCAAAGCGTTGTTCATCGCGCTGGACCTGTTCTATGGCAAGCGCCGGACGTTGTCGAAGTTCAAGGTCCTCGAGCTGGTCGCCCGGGTGCCGTACCAGGCATGGGAGCAGACCGCCTACATCGCGATCACTCACATCCATCAGCGCACCGGCCTTGCCCGCAGGATCTATGACCGGGTCGCCGAGTCGCGGTCCGCGCAGGACAACGAGCAATGGCACCTGCTGATCATCGACGAGCTGATCGCCAACCGGGACATCCAGGAGAGCCGGCTGCGCTACTTCGTGCTGCCGCAGCTGATCGCGCTGGTCTATTACCAGGTGTCCTGGCTGATGTTCGTGATCCACCCCGCCTGGTCCTACCGGCTCAACGCCGACTTCGAGGACCACGCCGAACACGAGTACGCCGCGCTGGTGCTCGAGCACCCGGAGTGGGACCACGAGCCGTTCGAGTCGGCGTTCATCGCCGACTATGGCGAATACGCGTCGGTCGCCGACGTGTTCCGACAGATCGGGCACGACGAGCGGGTCCACAAGCAGGAGAGCGAGGAGCAGCTCACCAGCCCGAGGTTCAGCTGACGCTGACTTCCGGCATCCGGCATCCGGCGCCGTAACCAGCACTGGGCGCGCAACGAGGTATAGGACATGCCGGCCAACGGAGTCGGCGCCCAGGAGTTGAACAGCCGCCGCGAGACGACGCCGAGCACGGCGACACCTCGCGGCGTGCCCAGGCCAACCAGCGAGGGGATCAGCACGCCCTCGATGATGCCGATCCCGGCGGGACTGATCGGCAGGACGGCCAGCAGGTTGGTGAGCGCATAGGCGACGAGCAGGCCGTCGGGTTTCAGGCGATGCCCGTACGCCGCGACGAACACCCACAGCGACGCGCGGTGAGAAGCCAGGCACGCCAGTCGTACGGTCGCTGCGACCCGCCGATCAGCCGGTGTAGTAGCCGTCCGCGACGTCGAGCGCCTCGTCGAGAATGGCGAGCCCGGTGTGCGCCTCGTCATCGGTGATCGTGCACGGCGGCACGACGTGGGTGCGGTTGAAGTGCGTGAACGGCCAGAGCCCGCGCTGCTTGCACGCGGCGGCGAACTCTGTCATCGGCGCCGCGTCCGGCCCGCCCGCGTTGAATGGCACGAGTGGCTCGCGGGTCGCGCGGTCGCGCACCAGCTCCAGTGCCCAGAAGACGCCGAGGCCCCGGACCTCGCCGACCGACGGGTGGCGATCGGCGATCTTCGCGAGCCCCGGGGCGAGCACTTCCTCGCCGATCCGGCGAGCGTTCTCCACGACGCCTTCTTCCCGGAAGATCCGGATCGAGGCAACCGCCGAGGCGCACCCGAGCGGATGACCCGAGTAGGTGAGACCGCCGGGATAGACCCTGGTCTGGAAGGTCTCCGCGATCCGGTCGGAGATCATCACTCCACCGAGCGGCACATAGCCGGAGTTGACGCCCTTGGCGAAGGTGATCAGGTCCGGGGTGACTCCCCAGTGGTCGACCGCCAGCCACTCGCCGCACCGACCGAAGCCGGCCATCACTTCGTCGGCGATCATCACGATGCCGAACTCGTCGCACAGCGCGCGGACGCCGGCGAGATAACCGTCCGGCGGCACCAGGATGCCGTTGGTGCCGACCACGGTCTCGAGGATGATCGCGGCGACGGTCTGCGCCCCCTCGACCATGATCAGCTCGCGCAGATGCTGCAACGCGCGGGCCGACTCCTCGGCCTCGTCCTCGGCGTGGAACGCCGAGCGATACAGGTACGGACCCCAGTAGCGGACGACACCAGGCAGGCCCGGCTCCGACGGCCAGCGCCGCGGGTCGCCGGTGACCGAGAGCGCACCGGCGGTCGCGCCGTGATAGCTGCGGTACGCCGCAAAGACCTTGTGGCGGCCGGTGTGCAGGCGTGCCAGCCGGATCGCGTTCTCGACCGCCTCGGCACCACCGTTGGTGAAAAAGACCTGGTTGAGGTCACCCGGCGCGATCTCGGCGATCAGCCGCGCCGCCTCGCTGCGCGCATCGTTGGCGAACGACGGCTGGATCGTGCACAGCACGGCGGCTTGCGCCTGGATCGCCGCGACCAGTTTCGGGTGCTGGTAGCCGATGTTGACGTTGACCAGCTGCGAAGAGAAGTCGAGATAGCGGGTGCCGTCGTACCCGGTGAAGTGGCAGCCTTCGGCACTCGCGATCGGCAGCGGGTCGATCAGCGCCTGGGCCGACCAGGAATGGAAGACATGGGCCTTGTCGAGGGAGCGGACCGCGTCCACCGGTGCCCTCATCTCGTCGGTGCTCATCGGGTGCGGGGGAAGCCGAGATCGATAGCAGACTCGGCCGGATCCGGCCAGCGCGATGTCACGACCTTGCCTCTCGTGTAGAAGTTGATGCCTTCCGGCCCGTACATGTGCTGATCGCCGAACAGCGAGGCCTTCCAGCCACCGAAGGAGTAATAGGCGACCGGTACCGGGATCGGCACGTTGATGCCGACCATGCCGACCTGGACGTCGAACTGGAACTGCCGCGCCGCGCCGCCGTCGCGGGTGAAGATCGCGACGCCGTTCGCATACGGGTTGGAGTTGATGACTCCCATCGCCTCGTCGTAGGTCTTCGCGCGAACCACCGAGAGAACCGGCCCGAAGATCTCGTCGGTGTAGACCGACATCTCGGTGCTGACGTTGTCGAGCAGCGTCGTCCCGAGGAAGAACCCCTCCGCCGGCACATCGGCGTCTCGACCGTCGACCACCACGGTGGCTCCCGACTCGACGCCGGCCGCGATGTAGCCGGCGACCCGGTCGCGGTGCTCGGCGGTGATCAGCGGACCCATCTCGGTGTCCGGATCGGCGCCGTTTCCGATCGTCAGCTTCGGCAGCCGGGTCGCGATCGCGTCGACCAAGCGGTCACCGACCTCACCGACGGCGACGGCGACGGAGATCGCCATACAGCGCTCGCCGGCAGCGCCGTACGCCGCCGAGACCGCCGCATCGGCGGCCATCTCGACATCGGCGTCCGGCAGTACCAGCATGTGGTTCTTCGCGCCGCCGAGGGCCTGCACCCGCTTGCCGTTGGCAGTGCCGGTCTCGTAGATGTAGCGCGCGATCGGCGTCGAGCCGACGAAGCTCACCGCCGCGATGTCCGGGTGCGTCAGGAGCCGGTCGACCGCCTCCTTGTCACCTTGCAGGACCGTGAAGACGCCGTCGGGCAGGCCGGCGTCTTTCCAGAGCTGGGCGATGAACAGCGCCGCCGACGGGTCCTTCTCGCTCGGCTTGAGGACAAAGGCGTTGCCGGTCGCGATCGCGTTGGCGCACATCCACAGCGGCACCATCGCCGGGAAGTTGAACGGCGTGATGCCGGCGACGACGCCGAGCGGCTGACGAATCGAGTAGACGTCGACCCCGGTCGAGGCCTGCTCGGAGAACCCACCCTTGAGCAGGTTGGGCACACCGGTCGCAAACTCGACGTTCTCCAAGCCACGGGCGATCTCGCCGCTCGCGTCCGATCGAACCTTGCCGTGCTCGGCGGTGATGATCGCCGCCAACTCGCCCTCCCGGCTGTGCAGCAGGTCACGGAAGGCGAACAGCACCGCGGACCGGCGCGACAGCGAGGCGTGACGCCACTCGCTCGCTGCGGCCTTGGCGGTGGCAATCGCCGCGTCCACCTCGTCGACACCGGCCAACGCGACCGCCCCGGTCTGCTCTCCGGTCGCCGGGTTGAAAACCGGTGAGGTGCGGCCGGACCGACCCTCGCTGAGCTGTCCGCTGATCCAATGTTTGATGGGAGTCGCCATACCCGCAGCGTACGGAAACCAGGCGAGGCATGCACAGGCGCATACTCAACGGGGTATTGAACCGATAACACCACCGCGTCCCCAGCGCAAGGATGGCTGCGAGCATGAGCACCGCCGTCATCGGCCCGGTATCGGACGGACTCACCCACGACGGCCTGCTGTACCGCAGCGACGAGGACTACGTCGCAGGTGTTACGTCGTTCCTGACGTCCGGAATCGAACGCGGCCTGCCCACGTTTGTGGCGGTGCCGTGGCGCAACGTCTTGCTGTTGCGCGACGGACTCGGTGACACCGCGCGCGAAGTGCAGTTCGAGGACATGACTGTGATCGGGCACAACCCGGCTCGCATCATTCCCGCGATCCGTCGCTTCCTCGACTCCCATCGCGGCAGCCGAGTGAAGTTCGTCGGCGAACCGATCTGGCCGGGGCGCACACCGGCCGAGATCGTCGAGGCGACCCGGCACGAGGCGATGCTCAACACCGCGTTCGCAGCGGCCGCCGTCGACATCCTCTGCCCGTACGACGTCATCGGCCTCGACCCGGCCACGGTCGCGGATGCGTGGCGCACCCATCCGACCGTTGTCGACGGCGACGCCCGACTCGCCAGCTCGCGGTACGAGGATCCGGCTCGGATCTATCTCGGCGACGATCCGGCGCTGCCGCCGCCGGCCGTGCCAGTCGAGGCGGTCACGGTGGACGCCGACTCGCTGGCGATGGTGCGCGAGCTGGTCCGCGCCTGCGCCGACACTGCCGGGCTGAGTGCAAAGCGCAGCGACGACCTCGTCCTCGCCGTCAATGAGATCGCCACCAATTCGATCATCCACGGCGGCGGGTCTGGCAGCCTGCGGCTCTGGCATGAGCCGCCGGCTGTCATCTGCGAGCTGCGCGACGGTGGTCACCTCACCGATCCGTTAGCCGGCCGGCGCCGACCGGCCGACCACACCGATCACGGCCGCGGCCTGTGGATGGCCAATCAGCTCTGCGACCTGGTGCAGATCCGGTCGAACGAGACCGGCACCACGATCAGGCTGCACGTCAGGGCCACGACCGGCTGACCGGCGCGTTCCTGCCCCAAATTGGCGCGGCGTGTCGCGCGAACCGGGGATTACCTGCATCAGATGCCCGGTCGGGTCTAAGTTTGAGTAAGCAACTATCCCAGTGTGAGAGGCGTGCCGGCCGTGAGCCCGCGATGACTGAGATCGTCACAACCCCTGTCGAGCGCGTTGAGAACGTCGTCATCCGATTCGCCGGCGACTCCGGCGACGGGATGCAGCTCGCCGGGGACCGCTTCACTTCGGAGACCGCAGAGCTCGGCAACGATCTCTCGACGCTGCCGGACTTCCCGGCCGAGATCCGCGCACCAGCCGGCACCTTGCCCGGCGTCAGCGCCTTCCAGCTGCACTTCGGCGACCACGAGGTGCTCACGCCCGGCGACCACGCCGACGTGCTGGTGGCGATGAACCCGGCGGCGCTGAAATCCAATCTGCATCAGCTGCGCCGGGGCGCGACGATCATCGTCAACGCTGATGATTTCACCGCCCGCAACCTGCGCAAGGTCGGATACGCCGAGAATCCGCTCGACGACGGTTCGCTGTCCTCCTACGACGTGCACGCGCTACCGCTGACCTCACTGACGGTCAAGGCGGTCGAGGACTCCGACATCGGCCGCAAGGACGCCGAGCGGGCGAAGAACATGTTCGCGCTCGGCATGTTGTCCTGGCTCTATAGCCGGCCGACACAGAGCACGATCGATTACCTCGAGCGAGCGTTCGCGAAACGACCCGAACTGGCCGCCGCGAACGTCGCGGCGCTGCGCGCCGGCTGGAACTTCGGCGAGACCACCGAGTCGTTCGTGGTCCGCTACGAGGTCCGTCCGGCCGAGATGCCCGACGGCCTGTATCGCACGATCCGCGGCAACACCGCGCTGTCCTACGGCCTGATCGCCGCCGCCAAGCTGTCCGGATTGCAGCTGTTCCTCGGCTCATACCCGATCACGCCGGCATCGGACGTGCTGCACGAGCTCGCCCGTCACAAGCAGTTCGGTGTCATCACCTTCCAGGCCGAGGACGAGATCGCCGGAGTCGGTGCCGCACTCGGTGCCGCGTTTGGAGGTTCCCTCGGCATCACCACGACCTCGGGGCCCGGTGTCGACCTGAAGGCCGAGACGGTCGGGCTCGCGGTGGCGCTCGAACTGCCGTTGGTCGTCTGCGACGTCCAACGGGCCGGCCCGTCGACCGGGATGCCGACCAAGACCGAGCAGACCGACCTGCTGCTTGCGATGTTCGGCCGTCATGGCGAGGCGCCGGTGCCGATCATCGCTGCGCAGTCGCCGGCCGACTGCTTCCACGCCGCGATCGAGGCGGTGCGCATCGCCACGACCTACCGCACGCCGGTCTACCTGCTCTCCGACGCCTACCTCGCGAATGGCAGCGAGCCGTGGCTGATCCCGAGCGTCGACGATCTGCCCGACCTGAGCGTGGAGTTCGCGACACCATCGGCGGACGGCACGGCGTTCCAGCCCTACTCCCGCGATCCGGACACCCTCGCGCGCCCGTGGGCGATCCCCGGCACCGCCGGGCTCGAGCACCGGATCGGCGGGATCGAGAAGGCGAACGGCTCGGGCGACATCTCCTACGACCCGGCCAACCACGACACGATGGTGCGGCTGCGGCAGGCCAAGATCGACGGCATCGCCGCGAGCATCCCGCCGCTCGAGGTCGACGACCCGACCGGCGACGCCGACCTGCTCGTGCTCGGCTGGGGATCGACGTACGGGCCGATCGCCGCGGCAGTTCGGGCCGCCCGGATGTCGGGCCGCAAGGTCGCGCGGGCCCACCTTCGCCACCTCAACCCGCTCCCGAGCAACACCGGCGACGTCCTGCACTCCTATCAGCAGGTGCTCGTGCCGGAGCTCAATCTCGGCCAGCTGGCCCTGCTGCTCCGCGGCAAGTTCCTGGTGGACATCGCGTCGTACTCCCAGCTGCGCGGTTTGCCGTTCCGCTCCGCGGACCTGCTCGAGGCAATCGAAGGAATGATCACGACGTGAGAGCGCACCGACCATGACCGAACCCGTTCTGCTGCCGATGCCGAGGCACGGCCTCGACCTGGTGCCGCTGGCCGACGCGCCGGCGACCAAGAAGGAGTTCACCTCTGACCAGGAGGTGCGCTGGTGCCCGGGGTGTGGCGACTACGCCATCCTGGCCGCGATCCAGAGCTTCATGCCGACCCTCGGGATCCGCCGCGAGAACATGGTCGTGGTCTCCGGCATCGGCTGCGCGGCACGGCTGCCCTATTACCTCGACACCTACGGAATGCACTCGATCCACGGCCGAGCCCCGGCCATCGCGACCGGCATCGCGATCACCCGGCCCGACCTGTCGGTGTGGGTCGTCGGCGGCGACGGCGACCTGCTCTCGATCGGCGGCAACCACCTGCTGCATGCCCTCCGCCGCAACGTCAACCTGAAGATCCTGTTGTTCAACAACCGGATCTACGGCCTGACCAAGGGGCAGTACTCCCCCACGTCCGAGGTCGGCAAGCAGACCAAGTCGACGCCGATGGGCTCGGTCGACCGGCCGCTCAACCCGGTGTCGATCGCGCTGGGCGCCGAGGCGACGTTCGTCGCGCGCACCATCGACTCCGACCGCAAGCACCTGACCGCGGTGCTGCAGGCCGCGGCCGAGCATCGCGGCACCGCGTTCGTCGAGATCTTCCAGAACTGCGACATCTACAACGACGGCGCGTTCGACGTCCTCAAGGATGCCGAGAGCCGCGAACAGTCGGTGGTGTGGCTCGAAGCCGGTGAGCCGGTGCGGTTCGGAGCCGAGGCCAGCAAGGGAGTGCGGGTGTCCTCGCGCGGCTCACTGGAAGTGGTCGATGTGGCAGACGTCGGCGCGGACTCGCTGCTCGTCCACGATCCGCAGGCCGATGGCCCCGAGCTGGCATTTGCGCTGTCGCGCCTCGGAAACGTCGACGGCGGCGTCACCCCGCTCGGGATCTTCCGATCGATCGATCGGCCGGCCTACGACGATGGCGCCCGCGACCAGGTCGCGCAGGCTCGATCTGCGAAGGGCAACGGTGACCTTCAAGCGCTGCTGAACTCGGGCGATACGTGGCGGATCGGCGGCTGATGTCGCTGCGGATCGAAGACTGACCGCTACTGCTGAGTCGGATTCGCGACTCGAGTGAGGAACAGCGGCGTGTGCGTCGCGGTGTCCTCGACGAGGAGCAGGAACGGCCGGTCGAAGGTGACGGTCTTCGGCTGCGCCCGCAACGCGAGCGTCGTGACGCCGATGCCGGTTGCCGCGGCCGCTTTGGTGCCTTGCTGGTCGACCTTCATCACGACCTTCTGCACGACCTCCGTGATCTGGTCGTCGTCCTTGCCGAGGCCGGAGAAGTCACCCTCCAGCGGCAGACCCAGATTCGCCAGTACGTCGGTCAGCGGCAGCGTCTGCGACAGGCTGAGCTTGGGCAGGACGACAGCCGCATTTGTCGACGGGCCGCTCGTCAGCGACTGGTAGGTCGCGGGTTGCGGCGTCACGCAGCCGGTCGACGCCGGTGGGAGCAGCGCGACTGCCTGCAGGTTGCCGGCGTAGGGCAGGGTGACCGACTGCCAGCCGGCCGCGGTCCGGCTCGCGAACTCCGCCTGCTGGTTCTGCATCATCGATGCCGAGACGGTCCCGCCGGCACCGGTGTGAAACGGAGCGGGCCGGGTCGAGGTGAACGGCTGGCGCCATTTGGCGTTGAGCAGGATCGCGTTCGCCAGCACGGTCCGTGTCGTCGGGTCGAGTGGGTGGTCGAACAGCGTCGGGATCATCGCCTTGGTGTCATGACTGACGACCGCATTGATCGCGTTGGTGGCAGCGGGCTCGTGTCCGAAATTCAGCTGCCGGAGATCGGCGCCGTACGCCGTACGCAGGTCATTGAGTGCCTTCGCGGTCGGCGACAGACCGGTCTGCTCAAAGACATGGTTGGTGACGGTGACCTGCGGCACCGTTGCGAGCGCGGCCGACTGGTCGTGCAGCGCCGCAACCACCGCCGGACTCCAGGCCGGCAGGTCGAGCAGCCGGCCGATCGCCGCCTGGGTTGGTCCGGCCGAGCCGGCATCGAGCATCCCGAGCGCCTCCGCCGCGCTCGCCGGCGACAACGTCAGGTTCCGCTTCGGTGCCGCCGAGCACAACGCGCGGAACAGCGAGAAGCCGAATACGGTGTCGTCGGCGCCGATTTGGCTGGCGCTGGTCGAACCGGGATGCAACGGCTCGACCTTGCCCAACAGGACTGCCGAACCGGCCAAGTGGGGCGAGGTTGCGCCGCCAGAGCCGGCTGAGCCGGCGGCACAACCGGCCAGTGCGCCCAACGTTGCCACCGCCGCAACGGCAGCCGCGGCACTTCGCCTGGAGGTCATCACGAGCAGATCACCTTTCGATAGACTCCCTGATTGGACGCACCGAGGCCCGGCCTGGTTCGGGTCATCGTCGGTGGGTTCTGGCAGAATCACCTGACCGGACAGCAGTTATCCACTGGCGAGGAGTACGGCGTGGCCGAGTCTCGCGCCAGGCGCGGATTCGCGGCGCTCCGAGCCGTCCGGGCACCGCGCTGGTGGCAGGAGATCGGCTTCATCGCGATCGTCTACTACCTGTACTCGCTGGTGCGCAACGCGGTGCCGAGCCACGAGACCGGCGCCTTCGACCGCGCGAAGACGCTGCTGTCGTTCGAGACCCGGCTGCACTTCAATATCGAGCTGTCGCTGAACAGGCTCGTTGCCGGCCACGTCTGGCTCGCCTACATCTGCGACTACTTCTACGCGACGCTGCACTTCATCGTCACGATCGGTGTGCTGATCTGGCTCTATCGCAAGCACCCGCTGCACTATCGTGCCATCCGCTCGGTGCTGATTTTCACGAACCTGATCGCACTCGTCGGGTTCTGGTTCGTCTCGGTGGCACCGCCTCGGTTGCTCGGTGGCTACGTCGACACGGTCGTGCAGTTCCACACCTGGGGCTCGTTCGCCTCGCCGGGCCTTGCCAAGGAGTCCAACCAGTTCGCAGCGATGCCCTCGCTGCACATCGGCTGGTCGTTGTGGTGTGCTTTCGCGATCGTCGCACTGGCCAAGCGCCGCTGGGTCAGGATCCTGGGCGCGCTCTACCCACTGGCCACCACCTTTGTGATCCTGGGCACGGCGAATCACTACGTGCTGGATGCGCTCGCGGGTGCCGCGACCCTGCTCCTCGCTGTGGGGATCGAACGGCTGGTCGCGGCCCGCCCGATCTACGTCCGTGGCGCCTTCGACCTGCCGACTCTTGCTCCCGACCGTGAGCTCGTGACGGTCTAGCGGTCGCTAGACTCCGGCGCCATGAACGCGGGAGTCGAACGGGGCTACCTGCCGGTGAACGGCCTGGAGCTCTACTGGGAGCGGCGCGGGAGCAGCGGCATCCCGCTGCTTGTTCTCGGCGGCGGCTACAACACCTCCTCGCTGATCGCCCCGCTGCTCGACGAGCTCGCGGTGAGCCGTCAGGTCGTAACGCTGGACCTGCAGGGTCACGGCCACACTCGCGACATCGACCGGCCGTTCAGCTGGGACGCGCTGGCCGACGACGTCGCCGGCTACCTCGGTGACGGCCAGGTCGACCTACTCGGCTGCTCGCTCGGCGGCGGGGTTGCGCTGCGCTGTGCGATCCGCCATCCGCAAGCGGTACGTCGGCTCGCGATGGTCTCGGCGCCGGCGTACCGGCGGGCATGGATGCGCGACACCCTCGACGGCTTCGACGCGATGAACCGCACGAGCTCGGCGTTTCTGCTGGAGTCACCGATGTTCGAGGCCTGGCAGGCCGTCGCTCCCGAGCCCGATCCGGAAGGCTTCCTTCGGCTGATCGACCGGACCGGCGAGCTGCTGCGCTCGGACTACGACTGGCGCGACGAGGTGCGGGACCTCGGCATGCCGGTTCTGCTGGCATTCGCCGACCGCGACGCGATCCCGACCTCGCACCTCGCAGAGTTCTTTGCGCTCCTCGGCGGTGGCACCGCCGACCCGGGCTGGAACTCCTCCGAACCGCCGTGGCGTCAGCTTGCCGTCCTGCCGGGCCGCACGCACTACGACGTGTTCGCCTCGGCCGCGCTGCCGCCGATCATCGACGCGTTCCTGCGGCTTACCGGCTAGACACCCACCCGCCGCTTTGACCAAGACCCGTAGCCGGCCTTCGACTTGGCTCGGATCTGGCAGCGATAGTGCACGCCGGCGGCTAACCGCCGGTCGAGCAGCGGCGAGTTCTTCCCGGCTGCCTTGCGGGTCGTGTGATGAGCCGCCACACACCGCGCCTGGTAGCCGGTGATCCGCGAGCCACGCGCCTTCGAGTGATGGAAGCTCAGGTGGACCCGATGCGTCGTACGACGCGCCTTGAGCGCTGACGGCCGGGTCGGGGTGATCGTGCCGCGCTTGACCCGCAGCACCCGGCGCTTGGTCGCCTGGTGCGCGTTGATCGAGTTGGTACCGATCCGGCCGCGGAAATGCGGATCAGTGCCGACCGGGAAGGTGATCCCGGTAGCGTCGACCTCGGTCGAGATGTCGCCAGGTGTCACGGCGACGGTGCCGGCGCCATCGCCGAGCGAGGTCGCCAGCCCGGCCGGGTCGAGCGTGCTCGGGTCATCGATCCCCATGTCCTCGAGGAACCGATTCGGCAAGATCACGTGATAGAAGCCGTGGAAGACCGCGCCGGTCGCCAACAGGCGGGAGTTGGTCAGCGGTGCGGTGATCTGCAGCGGATCGCCGCTGATCTGCGGCGGGATCGAAGTCTCCTCGACGTTGGTCCAGGCGTCGAGCCCCCAGAAGTCGCTCCACTGGCTCTGCTCGCTCCACTGCTGGAAGTCGCTGACGTTGCCCTGGAACGCGGTGATGTCCTGGCCGGCCTGGTCAGGACAGGTCTCCGGCGTGACCGGCTGGCATTCCTCGTTCACACCCATCGTCACGACCGTGCCGGTGATCGTGACGTAGTAAGTGCCATCGCCGTTGTCCTCGCGGTCGACGGCCACGTGATCGGCGTACGTCGAGGTCACCCACGGCAGTAGCTCGTTGCCGAGCTCGAGGGTGATCGACCACTGGTGGCCGGCTTCCGCGTCGCCCATTGTGGCGTAGCTTCCGCCGGCGCCGGGCTTGTCCACGGACCAGTCAATTTGAGTGGCCCCGTCGAGGACGAACATCGACGCGGACACATCCCAGGTCCCGCCCGAGCTGAGGAGAGTGTCGTCGCGGGTGACGGCACCGATGCAAGGCGCGGCCGCCGGTGCGTTACAGAACGGCAGCGCTGTCGACGCGATCGTGGCCCGCGCCGGGCTCGCCGGTGCCGCCGCCGCGTTGAGCGTCGGCAGTACGAGACCAATGGCCGCGGCGGTCGTGAAAACGGTCAGGACAACACGTCGAATCATGACTTCCCCCCAGGTTGTCGTTACCGACAATACTCAGGGAAGCCGCCATACCGCATGCAGTCGATGCGTCCCCGAGGAGCGCAGCGCCAGATTGACGTCGCCGTCTGATGCGCGGGTCACCACTCCGCCGTTCACCACGAGGTACGGCGACCAGTGCATCCGCACCGCATACGAGCCGGCGACCGGCACGTGCACCGTCAGGCCGGTGTCACTGGTGGACACCACCTGGGCCGGTGCCGCGATGATCGGGTCGGGTGAGGCAACGGCGTACAACTGCCAGTGCGCGCTGCTCCAAATCCGATGCAGATAGGGCAGCCCCTTGGCGATCAGCGCGCTCTCGCGCCTCGACCCATAATCGAGCTTCACGCCGACAGCGACCGCCACGGCTTCGACCGCGTTGGTGTTGAGGAACTGGCGATAGCTCGCCGCGGTCAGCGGTGCCTGACCGTAGAAGATCGGGTTGCGCGTCTCGTCGGTCTGCCGCTCCCAGCCCCGGGCGAGCGCGACCCGCGGCAGCAGAAACGTCGAGGGCCAATGCGTTGCGGTGTCGACGATCTCGACCCGGTGATCGACCACCGCGGGGTCGGTTGCGAGGCGACTGCGAAGCGGCGCGACGAACGACGCCGAGGTGTCGTCGACCCCGATCTGGCCCACGTCGTAGCCCAGTTGCGTGACCGGCGAGACGGCGGCCAGCGCCACGACCGCGCCGAGCTGCCAGCGTTGCAACCGGACCGCGGCAACCAGCGTCGGGACCGCCGCCAGCACGGTGAGCCGCAGCACGTTCGAGCCGACCGCGGAGTGCACGAAGTAGACGCCGGTCATGGTCACGATCGTGACGCCGGCGGCGACCCGCACCCGCCGGCCCACCGGCGAGAGCCCAACGACGGCCGCGGTGCCGACCGCAAGCAGGAAGGACGCGTCGCTGAACGGCTGATAGCCACCCACGTCACCACGAGCCAGAATCGCCAGCCCGCCGAACGTCACGACAACACCCGCGGCTGCGGTGGCAGCGGCTCGGCGCCGCGGCTCGTCGGCGATCACGAGGGCTACGACGACGACCAGCAGCAGAAAGCCGGCAACCGGGCTCGCGGCCGCGGTCACGATCGCGAGCAGGACGGCGACGAGCCGCCGGTTCCGCTCGATCGCTAGCAGGGTGGCGAGCGCGACGACTGCTCCGACCGCGAACGTCGTGCGGCCCGAGAAGACGTCGAGGTACGCCGCCACCACAAACGCACCAGCACCGAGGGACGGCCGAAGCGAGTCGCGCAGCAGCGGTAACACCACCAGCGCGGTCGCCACGATCGACAGTGCGCCGAGCCAGACCGCGCCGAACAACCCGAGCAGCGGCGGCGTGACAAGGCTGTAGCTGGTGGTGGTGATGCCGCCGTACCAGCCGGCCCAGTAGGGCACGAAGCCGCTGCGGCGGAACAGGTCCGCCCGTGCGGTCTGGGCCGACAGGTCGGTGGTGTGCGGCGTCGCGACCAGATACAGCGCGGCCAGCGCAACGGACAGCGCCACAACGTAGAGCGCGGGGCGGCTTCTCACGAAGCGAACAACCGCTCGTGGACAGCGCGGGCCCGGCGGGTCGCCCGGAGGTAGTCCTCGAGCAGGTCGCCGGTGTGACCGGACCGATAGCCCATTGCGCGGGCGATCGCGGCGAGCGATCGAGCGTCCGAGGGAACAACGTCCGACGGCCGGCCCTTGGCCAGCACGACAGCGTTTCGCACCCTGGTCGCGATGACCCAAGCCGCCCGCAACGCCTGCTCGTCAGCGCGATTCATCAGACCTTCGGACCGGGCCGCGCCCAGCGCCTCGAGGGTGGCAGTCGTGCGCAACGCCGGCATCGCGGCCGCGTGCTTCAACTGCATCAGCTGCACCGTCCACTCGACATCGGCCAGGCCACCGCGACCCAGCTTGATGTGCATCGCCGGGTCGACGCCGCGGGGCAGTCGCTCGGCTTCCATCCGCGCCTTGAGCCTACGGATCTCCCGCCGGTCTGAGTCCGCGATCCCGTTCGCCGGGTAGCGAAGCGGGTCGATCATCGCCACAAAGCGGTTGCCCAGCTCGGCGTCACCGGCAATCGGCCAGGCACGAAGCAGTGCCTGTGCCTCCCATGGTGAGGACCAGCGCCGGTAGTACTCCGCATACGAGCCGAGGCTGCGGACCAGCGGGCCCTGCTTGCCCTCCGGACGCAGGTCGGCGTCGACGAGTAGCGGCGGATCCGAGGCCGGCTTGGTCAGCAGCCGCCGAAGCTCCTGCGCGACATCATGAGCCACCCCGGTGACATCAGCTTCGTCGGCATCGAGCGGCTCGAACACGAACAGCACATCGGCGTCGCTGCCGTAGCCCTGCTCGAGCCCGCCGAGTCGACCCATCCCGATGATCGCGAGCCGCACCGGCAGTGGCGTACGCCGCTCGGCAGCAACCTTGCGCTGCGCCGTCTCCAACGCGGCTGAAAGGGTTGCGGCGGTCACGTCGGACAGCGCGCGGCCGACCTCGTTGACGTCGAGCAGGCCGAGCAGATCACCGCAGCCGATCCGGAGCAGCTCACGGCGTCGCAGCGCCCGGGCCGCCGCGACCGCGTCCTCCCAGTCGTCGTTGCGGCGGGCAACGGCGAGCATCTCGCCGCCGAGTGCGGCAACGCCGCGCGGCCGCAGCTCGCTGTCATCGGCGAGCAGCGCCACCGCCTCCGGCGCCCGACCGAGCAGGTCGGCGACGTAGCGGCTCGTCGCCAGCAGCCGGGCAAGGCGCTCAGCGGTGACGCCCTCGTCGCGAAGGACGCGGAGATACCAAGGCGTGCTGCCAAGCGAGTCGCTGACCTGCCGGAACGAGAGCAGACCGGCATCGGGGTCGGCCGCGTCAGCGAACCAGCCGAGCATCGCCGGAAGCAGAGTCCGCAGGATCGCGGCGCTGCGGCTCACGCCGCCGGTCAGGGCCTCGAGATGGCGAAGCGCCGCGGCCGGGTCGGCGAAGCCGAGCGCCTCGAGCCGCTGCTCTGCCGCAGCAAGGGAGAGGTGGGAGTCCTGCGCCGGCAGTCGCGCAACCGCGTCGAGCAGCGGCCGGTAGAACAGTTTCTCGTGCAGCCGGCGCACCTCTCGGACGTGCCCGTCATAGACACGACGCCACTCGGCGACCTCGCGGAATCCCATTGCGCGGGCCAACCAGCGCAGGCCGTCCTCGCTGGCTGGCAACAGATGGGTCCGCCGCATCTGCTGTAGCTGCAGCCGATGCTCGACGGTGCGCAGGAACCGGTACGCCGCGCCCAGCCCAACCGCGTCGTCGCGACCGACGTAGCCGCCGGCCGCCAACGCGTCGAGCGCGACCAGCGTCGACCCGCTCCGCAGCGTCTCGTCAGCGCGGCCATGCACGAGCTGGAGCAGTTGCACGGCGAACTCCACGTCGCGCAGCCCACCAGGGCCGAGCTTGATCTCGCGTTCCGCATCGCTCGGCGAGAGGGTGTCCACCACGCGACGGCGCATCGCCTGGATGTCGGAAACGAAGCTCGGGCGTTGCGCGGCAGCCCAGACCAGCGGCGACACCGCATCGATGTACGCGGCGCCCAGCG
Organism: Mycobacteriales bacterium; assembly: GCA_036268295.1. Lineage (GTDB taxonomy): Bacteria > Actinomycetota > Actinomycetes > JAFAQI01 > JAFAQI01 > DATAUK01. Next base: position 121,678 of record DATAUK010000047.1, read on the forward strand.
CCGCGTCACCCGCCACCGGACGGGCCTTGAGAAGGGCCTGGAACTCCCAGGTGTGCGCCCACCGCTGGTAGTAGCCCTCGTGGCTCGCGACGGTTCGGACCAGCGGTCCGGACTTGCCCTCGGGTCGAAGCGCGGCGTCGACCGGCCAGATGGTGCCTTCGGCCGTGACCTCAGAGCAGGCGCGCATCATCGCGGCGGCCAGCGCCGTCGCCTTGGCGTTCTGCTCACCCGGCTCGCCGACGAAGATCACGTCGACGTCGCTGACGTAGTTGAGCTCGCGGCCGCCGCACTTGCCCATCCCGATCACGGCGAGGCCCACCTCGGCATCGGCGCCGGTCTCCGCCGCTGCGAGCTGAAGTGCCGCCCCCAGGGTGGCCTCGGCCAGGTCCGCCAGCTCGGCCGCGACGTCGCCGACGTCGACATCACCGGCGAGGTCGCGGGCCGCCAGGCCGAGCAATAGCCGGCGGTATTCGACCCGCAGCGCGTCATATCCGGCTCGACCGGACAGCCCCGAAACCGCGGCGAGCAACGAGTGCTGCAGCCCCAACTGGCTCGGGCGCATCCAGGCCATCGAGTCCTCGGCCAGTGCACGCCAGTCGGCCGGCCGGCGCACCAGCGAATCGCCGAGCGCACTGCTGGCGCCGAGCACCGCGAACAGCCGGATCCGCAGACCCTCCCGCTGCCGCAGCGTCGCGAGGAACTCGGCTCGTTCCTTGGCCGCCATGATGTCGGCCATCCTGGCGAGGGTGGCGAGCGCCAGGTCGGGATCTGCGGCCGGGGCGAGCGAGCTGATGACGCCGACATCGTCGCGACCCGAGCCGATGCCGAGACCGGCGAGGGTCTCAGCCGCCCGATCGGCGTCTTGGAAGCCGGCCCGCGCAAGCTGAGCGACGAGCGTGCCCGCTCGTTCCGGCGCGGTCACCCGGTGATGATCGCCGCGAAGCGCCTGGCGATCTGCTCGCCGACCGCGGCGAGCGCCTCGGCGGCGAATGCGACCGGCTCGGCCAGCGCCGGGTCGGCTCCCTCCTCGATCGCCCACGCCCGCACCAGATCGGCGTCGGCTTCGGGGTGGAACTGCAGGCCCCAGGCGAGATCGCCGACGCGGAACGCCTGGACCGGGTACTTCGCACTCGACGCGAGCACCACGGCCGATTCCGGCAGGGCTGTCACGGTGTCGTAGTGCCATTGCACGACCGGCATGACTCCCTCGGTCAGCAGGTCGTCGCCGGTAGCGACGGTCACCTCGCTGTAGCCGATCTCCGGCCCGGCGGCGCCGCGCTCAACGGTCCCGCCGGCGGCGACCGCCAGCAGCTGGGCGCCGAGGCAGATCCCGATGGTCGGCACGCCATCGTCGATGGCGCTCGCCAGCAGCTCGCGCACCGACGGCAGCCAGGGCGCGGCATCGTCGTCATACGCCCCCATCGCTCCGCCGAGCACGATCAGCGCATCACCTTCGACCGACGGCGGCACCCGGTTGCCGAGATAGGGATGGGTCGGATGCACGTCGACGCCGATCCCCGGCAGCCACTCGGCGAATCGGCCGAGGCCTTCCGAGGCGCTGTGCTGGACCACATGCACGCGAGCCATTAGTCAGGCCTACTACAGCACGGGGAGATAGCGCTGTAGCTCAAAGGGCGTGACCTGGCGGCGGTAGTCCTCCCACTCGGTGCGCTTGTTGCGCAGGAAGAAGTCGAAAACCCCTTCGCCGAGGGTCTCGGCCATCAGCTCGGAGCCTTCCAGCGCCGCGATCGCCTCGGACAGCGAGCCCGGCAGCGGTGCGATTCCCATTGCGCGACGCTCGCCTTCGGTCAGCGCCCAGACATCGTCCTCGGCGCCGTCCGGCAGCTCGTAGCCCTCCTCGATCCCCTTGAGCCCGGCTGCCAGCAGGACCGCGTAGGTGAGGTAGGGGTTGCAGGACGAGTCCGGCGAGCGGATCTCGACCCGGGTCGAGTTGCCCTTCTGCGGTTTGTACATCGGGATCCGTACCAGCGCGGAGCGGTTGTTGCGACCCCAGCAGACGTACGACGGCGCCTCGCCGCCGCCCCACAGCCGCTTGTAGGAGTTGACCCACTGGTTGGTGACCGCGGTGAACTCGGCGGAGTGGTGAAGCAGGCCGGCGATGAACGACTTGCCGACCTTCGACAGGCCGAGTGGGTCGCTCGCCTCGTGGAAGGCGTTGCGGTCGCCTTCGAACAGCGACAGGTGGGTGTGCATCGCCGAGCCCGGCTGGTCGGAGAACGGCTTGGGCATGAACGAGGCGTAGACGCCTTGGGAGAGCGCAACTTCCTTGACCACAAGTCGCATCGTCATCAGGTTGTCGGCGGTGGTCAGCGCGTCGGCGTACCGAAGGTCGATCTCCTGCTGGCCGGGCGCCACCTCGTGATGGCTGAACTCCACGCTGATGCCCATCCGCTCGAGCATCGTGATCGCCTGGCGACGGAAGTCGTGACCGAGGTCATGCGGCGTCTGGTCGAAGTAGCCACCCGAGTCGATCGGTGCCGGCAGCATCTCCTCGGTGCTCGGGCGGTCCTGGAGCAGGAAGAACTCGACCTCGGGATGGACGTAGAAGGTGAAGCCGAGGTCGGCGGCCCGCTGCATCGAGCGGCGCAGCACGTGACGCGGATCGACGTAGGACGGTGAGCCGTCGGGCATCAGGATGTCGCAGAACATCCGCGCCGTGCCGGGCGTCTCCTCGCGCCACGGCAGGACCTGGAACGTCGAGGGATCCGGGCGCGCCAGCATGTCGGACTCGTGGACCCGGGCGAATCCCTCGATGGCCGAGCCGTCGAAGCCGATGCCCTCGGCGAAGGCGCCTTCGAGCTCGGCCGGTGCAATCGCAACCGACTTCAAGAAACCGAGCACATCGGTGAACCACAACCGCACGAAGCGGATGTCGCGTTCCTCGATGGTGCGCAGCACAAACTCTTGCTGGCGATCCATGCTGCAAGCGTACGGCCCGGGTGTTACGAACCGGTGTCGCAACCGAACTAGTCTGTGAATGTGCCTCGGTTGCGCATCGCGCTGGCGCAGGTCAACGCCACGGTCGGTGATCTCGCCGCCAATGCCGACACCGTTGTGACCCTGACCCGGTCGGCTGCCGCGCGCGGCGCGCATCTGCTGCTGTTCCCCGAGCTGATGCTCACCGGGTATCCCCCCGAGGACCTGGTGCTGCGGGCGTCGTTCGTCGACGGCTCGCGGGAAACGCTGGAGTCGCTGGCCGGGCGACTGGCCGAGGCGGGCCTTGGCGAGATCGCGGTTGTGGTCGGCTACGTCGATCGTTGCCCGCATCAGATCCCTCGGCTCGGTCGTCCGGCCGGCGAGCCGCAGAACGCGGCCGCGACGCTCTACGGCGGCGCGGTCGTCGCCCGGTACGCCAAGCACCACCTGCCGAACTATGGCGTGTTCGACGAGCTGCGTTATTTCGTGCCGGGCGACCGGCTGCCGGTCGTGCGATTGCACGGCGTCGACATCGCCACCACCGTCTGTGAGGACCTCTGGCAGGACGGCGGCCCGATCGCCGTCGCGCGCGCCGCCGAGGCCGGTCTGGTGCTCTCGATCAACGCCTCGCCGTACGAACGCAACAAGGACGATGTCCGGCTCGCCCTCAACGTCCGCCGGGCGGCCCAAGCCGGCGCGACGCTGGCATACGTCAACCTTGTCGGCGGCCAGGACGAGCTGGTCTTCGACGGCGACTCGATGGTGGTGACGGCGGCCGGGGAGCTGCTCGCCCGGGGATCGCAGTTCGACTCCGAGCTTCTGCTGATCGATCTCGAGCTGCCGGCCGCGACGTCCGACGCCGAACCGGCCGTCGACGCCCTCGACGGCACCGTGATGACGGTGCAGCGGATCACGATCAGCCACCAGCCGGTGGAGTTCGCGGCTGAGCCACCGCCGCCGGTTGCCGAGCGACTGACCGATCCGGCGGAGGTCTGGGCGGCGCTGGTGACCGGCACCCGCGACTACGTGAGCAAGAACGGTTTCACGACCGTCGTGGTCGGGCTCTCCGGTGGCATCGACTCCGCGGTCGTCGCGACGATCGCCGCCGACGCGCTCGGGCCGAAGGCCGTCAATGTCGTCGGGATGCCCAGCCGCTACTCCTCCGACGCCAGCGTCACCGACGCCGAGGACGTCGCCGACCGGCAAGGCCTGGCATGGACGCAGCTGCCGATCGCGACGATGGTCGAGAGCTTCGAGAAAGCGTTCGCCGACACCCCGACCGGTGGCCTGCACGGTCTCGCCGAGGAGAATCTGCAGGCGCGAGTGCGAGGCGTCACGTTGATGGCGCTGTCGAACGAGTGTGGCCACCTGGTGCTGACCACCGGCAACAAGAGCGAGCTCGCGACCGGTTTCTCCACGCTCTACGGCGACAGCGCAGGCGGTTTCGCGCCGATCAAGGATGTGCCGAAGACGCTGGTCTGGGAGTTGGCGCGTTGGCGCAACCAGACTGCTCGCGAGCGCGGCGAGGTCGAGCCGATCCCGAGCGCGATCATCGACAAGCCGCCGTCCGCCGAGCTCTCACCGGGACAGCTCGACGCCGACCGGCTGCCTGACTACGCCGTGCTCGACGAGGTGCTCGACGGGTACGTCGAGCGCGACCTCGGCCGTGAGGAGCTGGTGGAGCTCGGGTACGACGCCGAGCTGGTCGAGCGGGTGATCCGGCTGGTCGACACTGCGGAGTACAAGCGGCGTCAGTACCCCCCGGGGCCGAAGATCACCCCGAAGGGCTTCGGCCGCGACCGCCGACTCCCTATCACCAACCACTGGCGCGAGCCTCATAGATGACGCGGGGGTCTCGGCGTACCTAGCGTCGCGGTATGACCAGTCGAAACGTCATCCGCAGCGGCATGACCGCCGGCGCGATCGCAGTGCTCAGCCTGGCCGTCGCCGGTGTCGGGATCGCGACCGCCGGGAACGGCGGATCGCTGACCCTGGGCCACGCCAACGCCGCGACCAAGACCACCACGATCAAGGACCCCAAAGGCACGCCACTGTCGCTGGTCGGCAAGAAATCCAAGCCGCCGTTGACCGTCAACAGCAGCAAGCAGGTGCCACACCTCAACGCCTCGCTGCTCGGCGGGCAGTCAGCCACCGGTCTTGCCACGAGCGGCTCCGGTTCGTCGTTCGGGCCGGACTTCGACGTCGCGCTGTCAAAGACGAACACCGCGGCGACGTTCGTCGTCGGGACGAAGCCGTTGCAGCCCGGCACCTACTTCGTGAGCGCGTCAGCCGGCACCGTCGACCAGAACATCAACGCGACGTTCGGCTCACGGTGCTTCGTCGGAGAGACCGACGACATCACCACGTCGTTCGTGCTGAGCGGCAGCGACTCCCGTGGGGCGCAGACCGAGAGCGAGGTCGCCGTGGTCACCCTCACCAAGCCGACCGCACTCAGCGAGTACTGCTACTCGACCAGCGATGACGACATCAGCGTGTCGAGCGCGGGCATCTTCGCGATCAAGGTCCGGCACGCAACCATCGGGCCAAGCCTGTTCGGCTGAAGCTTCATCCCTGCGATGGGGGTCAGTTTCATCCGCTTGACCGATGCGGTTGCTGAGGTCCCGCCCCTAGCGTGACGGCCATGATTGAAGCCGTTGGACTGAGCAAACGTTTCGGCACGACACTCGCCGTCGACGACCTGACCTTCACGGTCCGCCCGGGCGTCGTCACCGGGTTCCTCGGCCCGAATGGCTCCGGCAAGTCGACGACGATGCGGATGCTGCTCGGCCTCGACGCGCCGACGGCGGGTCGGGCCACTGTCAACGGCAGGCCATACGTTGAGCACTCGGCACCGATGTGCGAGGTCGGCGCGCTGCTTGAGGCACGCGCAATCCACACCGGCCGATCAGCCCGCAATCACTTGCTCGCGCTGGCGGCGACCAACGGCGTCGGCCGGCGCCGGGTCAACGAGGTCATCGGCATGGTCGGACTCGACACGGTCGCGAGCAAGCGAGCCGGCGGGTTCTCGCTCGGAATGGGACAGCGCCTCGGCATCGCTACGGCACTGCTCGGCGACCCGGCCACGCTGATCCTCGACGAGCCGGTGAACGGCCTGGACCCCGAGGGCATCCTGTGGATCCGAAACCTGCTCAAGTCGCTCGCCGCCGAGGGCCGCACGGTGTTCGTCTCCTCGCACCTGATGAGCGAGATGGCGGTGACCGCCTCACATCTCGTCGTGATTGGACAAGGCCGGCTCATCGCCGACTCGAGCGTCGCCGACCTGACCGCGCAGGCCTCACGCGACGTCGTCTTGGTGCGGACCGAGCGGGCCGCCGAGCTTCGCGGCCTGCTCTCACAGGATGGCGTCGGGATCACGGCGAGCGATGTCGACCGGCTGATCATCACCGGACTCAGCAGCACCGCGGTCGGCCAGGTCGCCGCCGATGCCGGCATCGCCCTGATCGAGCTGACCCCGCAACAAGCATCGCTTGAGGAGGCATTCATGGAGATCACCAAGGACGCGGTGGAGTTCAACGCCGTCGTCGGGAGCGACCGATGACCACGATGACAGTTGCGGCGGCTGGCCGCCACTCCGGCCGCGAGGGCGTCAGCCTGCCGCGAGTGATCAACTCCGAATGGATCAAGTTCCGGTCGCTTCGCTCGAGCTGGATCGCCTTCGCGGCCGCCCTCGTCGCGGCGATCGGGCTGGGAATCCTGTTCTCCGCAGTGCGGGCCCACAACTTCGGCAACATCCAGCACGCCACCGGCCCCAACGGCCAGTCGATCCCGGCAAGTGTCATCCGCCAGGGCTTCGACCCGACCCTGGTCTCGCTGCGAGGGCTGTTCCTGGCTCAGCTCGCTGTCGGCGTGCTCGGAGTGCTCATGATCACCGGGGAGTACGGCACTGGGATGATCAGGGCAACCTTGACCTCGGTGCCAACCCGCCGGCCGGTCCTGTTCGCGAAGTGCATCGTGTTCGGCCTCTTCACGTTCGTGATCTCCACCGCCGCGAGCCTGATCGCGTTCCTCGGCGGTCAAGCCGCGCTGCACTCCGACGATCTCGGCGTCTCGCTGTCCTCACCCGGTGCGCTTCGCGCCGTCATCGGTGGCGGGCTGTTCCTCATGATCGTCGGTCTGCTCGGGCTCGGTTGCGGCTTCGCGATCCGCAACACCGGCGGCGCCATCGCGACGTTGTTCGGCCTGATCCTGGTTCTGCCGTTGCTCGCGCAGGCGTTCCCGCAGTCGTGGCAGAACCACCTCGACCAGTACCTCCCGCTCAGTGCCGGCTCGCAGCTGATCACCACGTACCACGAGTCCGGCGACCTTCATCCGCTCTCTGGCGGTCTGGTGTTCGCCGCGTACGCCGTGGTGTCGCTGGTGATTGGCGCGATCGTGCTCGCCCGGCGGGACGCCTGAGGGCTGACACTGGGTCAATGACCGGCAGCGAGGCATCGAGCACACCGGCCGCGCGCAACCGTGGCGGGTTGCACGTGTGGCCGGTGGCAACCGACATCGCGATCGTCGTGGTTCTGGTCCTTGCCAGCCTCGCGCAAGAGGCTCATCAGGAACGAATCAGCGGCGGGGATGCCGGCGCGCGGATCTTGTTGAGCCTGGCGCTCGTGCTGCCGTTGGCGTGGCGGCGCCGCGCCCCGCTGACCGTCTTCGTGTTCATCGGCGCGGTAGCCCTCGGCCAGTCGGTGACCGGACAGCCGATCCTGGCCGACGCGGCGCTGCTACTGGCGTTCTACGCCCTCGCTGCTTACTCCTCGACGCGACAGACCGTCATCGCCGGTGCCTGCCTCGAGCTCGGCATCATCTTGGCAATCGCGGTCCGCGCCAGCCACAACTCCGACTATGCGCCGGGCTTTATTTTCTTGACCGCGCTGGTCACCGCCGCCGGTGTGCTCGGCGTCAACGTGCGGATCCGGCGCGCCTACCTCGCCGGTGTCGAGGAGCGGGCTCATCAGCTCGAGCTGGAGCGCGACCAGCAGAGCCAGCTCGCGGTCGCGGCCGAGCGATCCCGGATCGCCCGTGAGATGCACGACATCATCGCCCACAACCTCACCGTGGTCATCGCGCTCACCGACGGCGCCGCACTGACGGTCGCCTCCGATCAGGCGCGGGCAGCCAGAGCGATCAACGAGGCGTCCGCGGCCGGCCGGCTGGCGCTGCGCGAGATGCGGCGGGTGCTCGGGGTGTTGCGCGAGCAGGACGAGTCGGCATCGCTGGCGCCGGCACCGACGATCGGCGACATCGACCAGCTGCTCGAGACGGTCCGGCGTACCGGCTTGGAGGTCAGCTACGAGACGACCGGGAGACTGGACGACCTGGGTAGTGGACTGGAGCTCACGATCTTCCGGCTGGTGCAGGAGGCGGTGACCAACACCGTCAAGCACGCCCTGACGCCGAGCCGGATCGCGGTCCGCCTCACTCGGCTGGCCGACGGGATCGTCGTCACGGTCACCAATGACGGCGACGCTCCGGCGGTCACCGGCAGCGGGCAGGGCCTGGTCGGCATGCGGGAGCGGGTCGCGGTGCACGGCGGCCGGGTCGACGCCGGCCCGACCGCGGACGGCTGGCAGGTCACCGCGCTGCTTGCCGTCAGCGCACTGTCGACGTCAGACGCCGAGGTCCATCAGGGCGTGCCGTCGCCATGAGCGTGCTCTCGGTCTTGCTGGTCGACGACCAGCCACTGTTGCGGCTCGGCTTCCGGATGGTGCTCGAAGCCCATGAGGGACTAGTCGTGGTCGGCGAGGCGGCCGATGGCGAGACCGCCGTGGCCGCCGCGCTCGAGCTCTGCCCCGACGTCATCGTCATGGACGTCCGAATGCCAGGCGTCGACGGCATCGCGGCCACCGAGCGGATCACGACCGCCCAGCCAGACTCGAAGATCCTGATCCTCACGACGTTCGATCTCGACGAGTACGCCTTCGCCGGGCTTCGGGCCGGAGCCAGCGGCTTCTTGCTCAAGGACGTGCCGCCCGACGAGCTGGTCGCTGCGATCAGAACGGTGGCCAGTGGTGACGCGGTCGTCGCGCCGCGGGTCACCCGCCGGCTGCTCGACACGTTCGCCCGCGACCTTCCGACCGCGTCGGACTCGATCGAGCCGGACCAGCGCCTCGACGTCCTGACCGACCGCGAGCGTGACGTGCTGGGGGCGTTGGCGCTCGGCAAGAGCAACCTGGAGATTGCCGCGACGCTTCATCTGTCGGAAGCCACGGTCAAGAGCCACGTCAGCCGGATTCTGGCCAAGCTCGGCCTGCGTGACCGGGTCCAAGCGGTGATCTTCGCTTACGAGACACGCCTGATTCGACCCTCGTAGAGGTTCGATGCCGCGGGTGGCACACTGGTAGGCGTCAGGGGACCCGTCCGGGCCTCGAGACGAGGAGGCAATCCAATGACCGACGGCGGCGTTTCGCCTTACGGCACCCCACGAAACAGCGTGGTACGCCGTACCCGCACTCATCACCTACAGACCATGAAGGACCGCGGCGAGCGGTGGGCGATGCTCACCGCCTACGACATGCACTCGGCGTCGATCTTCGACGAGGCCGGCATCCCGGCACTGCTGGTCGGTGACTCCGCCGCCAACAACGTGTTCGGCTTCGACACCACGCTGCCGGTGACGGTGGACGAGCTGCTGCCGCTGGTCCGCGCAGTCGTCCGCTCGACCCGAACCGCGCTGGTCGTCGCCGACCTGCCGTTCGGGTCCTACCAGGTCTCCCCCGACCAGGCGCTGCAGACCGCGATCCGTTTCATGAAGGAAGGCGGCGCGCAGGCGGTCAAGCTCGAGGGCGGCCGGCAAGTCGTGCGCCAGGTGCGGGCGATCGTCGACGCCGGAGTGCCCGTCATGGCGCACATCGGATTCACCCCGCAGAGCGAGCACGGGCTCGGCGGCTACCGGGTGCAGGGCCGCGGCGACTCCGCCGACCAGCTCGTCGACGACGCGCTCGCCCTCGAGGATGCGGGCGCGTTCGCCGTGGTGCTCGAGATGATCCCGGTCGATGTCGCGGCGCGGATCACCAAGGAGATCCACATCCCCACGATCGGCATCGGCGCCGGCCCGGAGTGCGACGCGCAGGTCATGGTGTGGACCGACATGGCCGGCCTCAACTCGGGTCCGGCGCCGCGGTTCGTCAAACGGTACGCCGACGTGCGCGCCGTGATCACCGAGGCGGCCCGCGCCTACGCCGACGACGTCGCCAACGGCACCTATCCCGGGCCTGAGCACTCGTTCGAGTGAGGGTGACTCGAAAGCTGGCTCGTCAGGACTTGGCGAGCTTCCACGAGTGACGGGCCGTACCAGGTGAGGTGGCGGCCGCTGACGCAGGCAACCGTCACACCCCAGTCGGCGAACGCCTCCGGGCCGTCGGCCGGGCTGAACGCATAGGGCTCGTCCGGCAGCACGATCAGCTCCGGCTCGAGATCGTGGAGCTCATCGAGACCGACTCGCGGATAGCGTTGGGCGGCGTCAGCCATCACGTTGTCGATGCCGAGCCGGGCCAACAGATCGCCGGCGAAGCTCTCGCGGCCTACGACCATCCACGGCCGGCGCCAGATCGGCACCGCGGCCCGCCGCCGCGGGCCGTCGTACGGCGCCGACCAGACCTCCACCGCGCGGTCGAGCCAATCCGGCCGGTCGAGACCGCAGCCGAGTCGCAGCATCCGGTCGAGCGAGCTCAGCGCGTCCGGCACGGTCCGGGGAGCGGTGACCCAGACCGGCAGGCCGGCTGCGATCAGCGCCGCGATGTCAGGCTCGCGGTTCTCCTCGTCGTTGGCGATCACGAGATCGGGAGCAATCGCGATGATGTCCGCCACCCGCGGATTCTTGGTGCCGCCGACCCGCGCGACGGCGAGGTCCGGTGGATGGGTGCACCAGTCGGTGGCGCCGGCCACCAGCCCGGGAGCGGTCGCCTCGATCGCGTCGGTCAGCGACGGCACCAGCGACACGACCCGGTGCACCGGACCGTTGATCCGGACCGGGCGCCCGAGGTCGTCCTCAGACGTCGGTGACCCGCAGCCCGGCGTGTGCCTTGTAGCGGCGGTTCACCGATACCAGGTTGGCGGTCAGCGCCTCGACCTGACCGGCGTTGCGCAGCCGGCCGCCGTAGATGCCCCGCATCCCGGCGATCCGGTCGACCAGCGCCTGCACGAGATCGGTTGCCGCGCGCTCCTCACCGAGCACCAGGACGTCGGTGTCGATCGAGCCGACGTCGGGATCGAGCAGCAGCGCCGCGCTCACGTGATGGAAGGCGGCGATGATGGTGCTGTCCGGGAGCAGGGCTGCGGCCTGCTGCGCGGCGCTGCCCTCGGCCACCGCAAGCGCGTACGCCCCCTGCTTGTCAAAGCCAATCGGGTTGACGCAGTCGATGACGATCTTTCCGGACAGGGCCGGCGCAAGTCCTCTGATCAGTTGTTCGTGGCCTTCCCACGGGACCGCGACCACGACGACGTCTGCCGCCGCCGCCGCGGCGTCGTTGGTCGTCCCGTCGATCAACGACGGATCAGCCACCGTGGCACGGAGCTCGTCAGCCGCGGCCGCCGCCCGCTCGGCCTGACGCGAGCCGAGGATCACCGCATGACCGGCCATGGCGAACCGCCGGGCGAGGCCGCGGCCCTGGTCTCCGGTGCCGCCAAGAAATGCCAATGTCAGCTGTGTCGCGTCGGTCGCGAGCGCGTCGCTCAACCCGTCCTCCATCGTCGACGCCGCGATATCTGCTCCGCCATCGCAGGAACAGCGGCAGGAACGGCGAACCACACGTTATCCGGGACAGTCGGGCGAGCGAGGGGGTCGGGATGCGCCGCAAGAACGACCGGAGCGAACGGCGCGACGCCGAGTCAGCTGCCGTGGCCGCCCTCGTCGACGACATCCGATCGCTGCGGCTCACCCTCGCCGCCGATTTTTCGGCAGCCGCCGCCGCCATCGACGCGGCCGAGCCGGCCGTGGCGCGCGACATCATGGCCGGCGACCGCGGCGAGGTACGTCGACTGGCCGCCGGCTTCACAAAGCCGCCCGCCGCCGCCCGCCGGCCGGGACGACGGCGAGCTTTCGTTGCTGCGGCTGCCATCCCAATGGTCGGAGTACTAGCGGTGACAGGGGCGATGGCGCTGAGCACCGGTCGCGCGGCAAGTCATGACCCGGCGCAGCGAGTCGGCTCCTACCACCACCTGGCCGCCGCGGCAGGTGTGTTGCCGGAGGCCACGAGGCCACCGCTGCTCACCACCGCGACCGCCGAGCGAAAGGTTGCAACATCCGCTCGGGTTCGCTCCGCACGGCTGCCGGCGACCGCGGCCGGCCGTGATCGGGCCGGCGGCACCGCGGGACCCTCACCGAGCGGATTTGCACCTACCCCGAAGCGGCCGATCAAGATCACCGGCCTGCTAGCGGTCGAACACCGGTTGCTCGGGGCGTGGCCGACGCCGAGCCCCACTCCGACGATCCAGCCACCGACCGCGCCCTCGATTGGTTTTAGCAACCCCGCGACACGCACTTCGTTGGGCTCAAGATCACCCATGGGAACCGGATTGGATGACACAGTGGCATCCAGAACAGTCCTCCAAACATCGAGCTAGGGGGCTCACGTGGCACGAACAGCGGCGAAGAAGACCACCGCCAAAAAGACGACCGCGCGCAAGGCGACCGCCCGAAAGACGGCGGCCAAGCGAGCACCGGCCAAGCGGGCACCGGCCAAGCGCGCCCCCGCACGCAAGAAAGCGGCAGCGGCCAAGAAGACAGTCGCGAAGAAGACGCCGGGTATTAAGCGCGCGGTCGCGAAGAAGGCGAGCGCCGCCAAGAAGACGGTTGCGAAGAAGGCACCAGCGGCTAAGCGCAGCGCCGCGAAGAAGGCGACGAGCGTGAAGCGGACGGTCGCCAAGAAGACGCCTGCCAAGCGCACGGCCGCCAAGAAGACGACCGCGGCCAAGAAAACCGCGGCCAAGAAGGCACCGGCGCGCAAGACCACGGCAAAGAAGACAACCGCCCGCAAGAGGTAACCAGCTGTCCGACTCCACCCAGTCCCCGCAACCGCCGCGTCGACCCACGGTCACGCGGCGGTTGTGCGCTGTGGCTTGCTTTGTGCTCGCGCTCGTCGCCGTGATCGGCGCAGTTTTATTGTTCGGCAACGGTTTTGCCGGTCCGGCGCCGATTGCGCTGGTCGCGGCCGGTGGGCTGATCGTGATCGGCGTCACGTTCTGGCGGCCGCCACCGCCGGCCGGACGAAGAGGTCCCTATCCGCGGTAGGAGCGACTCACCGCTGCGAGCCGCACCGAGTCAGCGACCGCGGGCTCGACGATCCTTGACGATCAGCCGCCAGCGACTGCCGCTGGTGTCCCAGCGCACCGCACGGTCGCCGACGTCGACCGAGTCAAGCGCGGTCACACGCGCCAGATCGCTACTGTCGGCACCGAGATCGGCCACTCCCACGACACCCTCGTGGTCGACTTCGATTGACAGCCCCCAACGCCCGACATCAATTCCGGTGACGTCGCGGACATCAACGGCGGCCGACCAGCCGGCCCAGGCCCGCCGGTCGCTACGGCGAACCCGAATCGCGGCAACCGCGACCTCCCGGCCATGATCGGCGAGCAGCACGCGAACGCTGTCGTCGGCCGAGCTGCCGAGCAGGTCGACCGTCGCCCAGCCGGCGAAGCGCACCATCCCGTCGGCCGGGTCGACCTCGATCTCCTCCAGCTGCGCGCGCAGCCGGGTCCGGTCGGTGACGTCGTAACAGGAATCTGGCGCGTCGTACCTGGGATCGCGGAAGCCGGGAAGCTGAGCGAACACCGCCGGGGCCTCGACGCACAACCGCAGTGGCGAGCGAGCAAGGGTGCGCCGGAAGGCACCTGTGTCGACAACCCCCGCCGCGTTGTCGAGCAGCACCTGCCATGCGGCAGCAACCCGTTCGGCATACAACAGTCGAAACACGATCCGCGGCCGGGTTGGAAGCCGGTCAATCGCGTCGACGCCGATCGTGGCGATCACCCCGGCCACCAGATCCAACGTCTCTCGCGGCTCAACCTCGACGGCGGTAGTACGCAGTAGCAGGTCGTGCAGCTCGCGCAGCTGTGAGCGGAGCTCGACCGCGCTGCGGCCTGGATCGGCGGCGAGATCCGACCTCCACGTCCGTACCGCGGCATCGACCTCGGCGATAGTGAGCGGTGCGAGTCTCGCCACCAGACGGACACTAGCCTCGCGCTTTCGCGTGGGGACGACTTGACGCGACGGTGAATGCACGGAAGTGCCTGTCCGGTATGGAACCTTGGGCTCGCGAAGGTCCAAAGTCACTCAGCATCGGAGCCTTCTTCGCGGCCTACCAGCTGGCCGACCTGCGCCGTCAGCGCAGGCGCGAAGCTGTTCTGGCGCTAGTCCGTTCCTTTCAGAGCGCTCACTTCACCTCAGCGTTGCGCCAAACCAACTCGCTGCCGGACGGCGCCGACCGCGCCACGATCCGCGAGTTGCTTGGTCCCACCGGGGAGAATCAGGTGTTCCTCGTGGGACTGACGTGGGAAAGCTTGGGTGTCCTGGTCTTCCGTCGCCAGGTTGACATGGAGACGATGGACGACTTCTTCAGCGGAGCGATCATGGTGTCGTGGCGCAAGCTCAGCAAGTTCGTCGAGGAGGATCGTGAGCTTGCAGCGCCAGACGGTGTGGGAATGGTTCCAGTGGCTGGCCGACCGCACGCAGGAACGGGAGCGCACCCAGGCACCCGTAGCCGCGCATATCGCACATCGGGATTGGCGACCTGAGGGCCGCCGCTAGGGGATCGGACCCAGGGGCCCGTCGACTCAATCTCAGTTCGGACTGGCGCCGCTCGACCTCCCTCGCAGAATGCCTCTCCGCTGATTTGGAACGGATCGGGAAACCGCGATAGCTAGCTGGTGCCGGGTGGCGGAGGTCTGGAGCCCGAAGCGACAGACGGCAACAACGACCTGCGACACCCGGCACTAATATGCCGTCGTGGTTGTCGACGTCAGCGTGGTCATCCCGTTCTACAACCCGGGTGCCGACATCGACGACTGCATCGCCTCGCTGCTCGCCCAGACCCTCGCCCCGGACCGCTTCGAGGTGCTGCTGATCGACGACGGCAGCACGGACGGCAGCGCTCAACGGGTCGACGACCACGTCGCGCACCATCCCGGCCTGCTGCGGGTCGAGCACATCGCGGCGAGTGGTGGGCCGGCGAGGCCGCGAAACGTCGGCATCGATGCGGCCGGCGGTCGCTACATCCAGTTCGTCGACAGCGACGACCTGCTTGCCCGAGAGGCGCTCGAGCGATTGCTCGATATTGCCGACGGGTCGGCCGCCGACATCGTTGTCAGCAAGATCAGTGGCGGCGGGCCGCGGGGGGTTCACCATCAGCTGTTCAGACAGACGCGGCAGCGGCTGACGCTCGACGAGATGCCGACCCTCGTGCGCAACCTCACGGTGTGCAAGATGTTCCGGCGCTCGTTTCTCAACGCCAATCGGATCCGGTTTCCAGAAGGCGCTGCGTCCGTCGAGGATCAAAACGTATGTCTGCGGGCGTACGCGAATGCGGGCTCAATCGCCCTCGTGTCCGATCTCGTCTACTACTTCTACCGGCGCCGTCGCGGCACCGGCGCCCACTTCGGAGACACGCCTGTTGCGCCGAACGAGTACCGGCGAGAGCTCGATGAGCTCTTCGATATCGTCGAGACCGAGCTCGCCTCGCCATCGACCCGGTCGGTCGCGGCCGGTCGTCACTACGGCAACGAGATCCTCGGCCGACTCCGCGGGCCGTTGATGCTCAGGTACGACGATGCCTATCGGCGTGAGCTCGTCGCCGTACTCCGCGACGTTGCCGTCCGGCGCATCGCACCCGATGTCCTTGTCGCGCTGCCCGCGATGCAGCAGGTCGAGTCGAGCCTGCTGCTCGCGGGCGACGTCGACGGTCTGCATCGGCTCGCCGAACAGGTTGGCGAGCTCCGCCTGCTGGCGACGACGACATCCGCCTCATGGCAGAACGGGCGTCTCGTCGTCATCGTTGACGCGCAGCTGGAGCACGAAGGAAAGGTGCTGCGCCTGGAGGCTGCCGGCGGCGGCTGGGCATTGCCGGAGGTGCTCGCACCCGGCGTCGACCGGGAGGTGCGCCGGCTGACTGACATCGATGAGCAACTGCTGGATCTCGACCTGGCCGTGATCGGACGGAGCGACGGGGCATTGTGGTCCACGACCCACGGTCTCGAGATGCGAATCGGCACCGACGGCGAGGTGCATTTCGGCGGCGAGGTGCATCTCGATGTCCGTACGGTCATGGGCGGCAACCGCCTGAGCAGCGGGATCTGGGACCTCCGGCTACGCCTGCACTTCGCCGGCTTCAGCCGCTCGGCGAAGCTCGATGCGACCCGCGATCCGCCGGATGCCACCACGACCTGGCTGGACTCGACCGGCTTCACCGCGCTGTCGGTGACGCCCTTCTGGACCGAGGGGTCACCTGCGCTCAGCCTCGACGTCGACGAGTCGGCCCATCCGCTTCAGGATCGGGTCGGCGATGGCATCCCGGCGCTGGATCACGCCCGGGTCCTGGTGATCCCGACCGCCCGGATCGTCGGCACCGAGACCTCGACCGCAGCGGGCCGGCTCTCATTCGTCCCACTCGACCAGCCATCGCTCGGCACCCGGCACTGCCCGGCGGAGCTGGTCTGCCGGGCGCCGGGCGCCGCGGTGCGCGCCACGGTCCCGGCATTGGGCTCACGGTCGGGCCGTTGGGCGGTGTGGCTGCGGCTCGGCGAGCCCGGTCAGGTCACGCCGCGACGGCTGCCGTTCGAGCTGGTGCAGAATCGGCTCGGCCGGCTCAGCATCGAGTCCGCGAGTTGACGGTGACACGCCGTCGACCGACGGCGTATCACCATCAACTCGCGTGGGGTGTGGCCGCGCCGGGCGCGATTTCGCCGGCGTGGGCAACAGCGTCGCGGGCGACGTGCGCCACATGGTCGTCCGCGAGCCGGTAGACGATCTCGCGACCACGGCGGGTGGTCGCAACCAGCCCGGCGCTCTTGAGCACTTTGAGATGCTGCGACACCAGCGGCTGCGGCGCGTCGAGCGCACTCACCAGCTCATGAACGCACCGCGGCCCGTCGGAGAGCAGATCGACGAGCGCCAGCCGGAGCGGCGCCACGAGCGCCTTGAGCAGCGCCGCGGCCGCGTCGTACGACGCCGGATCGACTCGGCGAATCGCAGGTTCCCCCGCCTCGCCGGGCTCATGCTCAGTCATGTTGCGCGCCACGCACACCCGGGACAGTACGTGAAAGGCTGCCGCGATGGCCGAAAGCTACCTACTTCCTCACCGGCAGCGGGCGGACTTCGCCGCGACGACGAGGCCGCCGCTCATGCCATCATGGCGGCCGACCCGGCTGATCATCAGCGGCTTCGCCGCCGACGAGCTGCGACCGTTTCGAGTTTCACGGTTGCGAGGCCGGGACTGAGTCCACTGCAGTTCTGAACCAACGAGAGGACGGGCAATGTCCAGCGAAGTGCAGGGCGTCATCGCGAGGAGCAAGGGCGCTCCGGTCGAGGTCACGACGATCGTCGTCCCGGACCCCGGCCCGGGTGAGGCACTCGTCGAGGTCCAGGCGTGCGGTGTCTGCCACACCGACCTGCACTACCGCGAAGGTGGCATCAACGACGACTTCCCGTTCCTCCTCGGCCATGAGGCGGCCGGCGTCGTGTCGGCGGTCGGTGAGGGTGTCACTGATGTGGCGCCAGGCGAGTTCGTGATCCTCAACTGGCGGGCGGTCTGCGGCCACTGCCGCGCCTGCTCACGCGGGGAGCCGTGGTACTGCTTCTCGACCCACAACGCGACCCAGCGGATGACTCTCGCCGACGGCACGTCGCTCTCGCCGGCGCTCGGCATCGGAGCATTCGCCGCGAAGACCCTGGTCGCTGCCGGCCAGTGCACGAAGGTCAACCCGGCGGTGCTCCCCCAGGTGGCGGGCCTGCTCGGCTGCGGAGTCATGGCCGGCCTCGGCGCGGCCCTCAACACCGCAGCGGTACGCCGCGGCGAGACCGTAGCCGTTATCGGCTGCGGCGGCGTCGGCGACGCCGCGATCCTCGGTGCCTCGGTTGCCGGCGCCCGCACCGTCATCGCCATCGACGTGGATGACCGCAAGCTCGAGTGGGCCCGCGGCTTCGGTGCGACCCACACCGTCAACTCCCGCGAGACCGATCTGGTCGAGAGCGTTCAGGCGCTCACCGAGGGCAACGGTGCCGACGTCGTCATCGATGCCGTCGCGCGGCCCGAGACGTACTCGGCGGCGTTCTACGCCCGCGACCTCGCTGGCCGCGTCGTCCTTGTCGGCGTACCCACGCCCGACATGAAGGTCGAGCTGCCGCTGATCGACATCTTCGGCCGCGGCGGCACGTTGAAGTCGTCCTGGTACGGCGACTGCCTGCCGAGCCGCGACTTCCCGATGCTCGTCGACATGCACCTATCTGGCCGGCTACCGCTGGAGAAGTTCGTGTCCGAGACGATCGGCATCAACGACGTCGAGGCCGCGTTCGACAAGATGCACCACGGCAAGGTCCTCCGCTCGGTCGTCGTCTTCTAGCCAGATATTCGGTCAACGCATGGGCTCGCCGGTTGCCGGGGTAGCGCATCACGACGTCCGTGACTCGCAGGCACTGGCGCGGTTCGAGCTATTCCTCGGGACCGCGGTAGCGACCGTCCTCGTCGTCAGATCGGCGCTCGCGGCGACCGGCTATCCGCAGGTCGGCGGCAACGGGCTGCACGTCGCCCACGTGCTCTACGGCGGGCTGCTGATGGGTGTCGCGATCGCGATCGTCGAGATCGTGCCCGGCACCAGGGCGAGGCGCTATGCCGCCTTCATCGGCGGGATCGGGTTCGGGCTGTTCATCGACGAGGTCGGCAAGTTCCTGACCAAGGACGTCAACTACTTCTTTCGGCCGGCGGTCGCGATCATCTACGCCGTCTTCGTCATCTTCTACGTCGCCGTCCGCGAACTCGTGCTTCGACGGCCCCTGACGGCGCGACGCCGAGTCGCGATCGCTGCGGTTGCGGCAGGCGACCTCGCCCTCGGCCAGCTCGACAGCGCTGGTCAGGCGCATGCGCTGGAAATGCTCGATGGCCTCGAGGCAACGCCGCTCGCCACCGCGATCCGCGGCTGCCTGACCAATGACGACAGCGGCCAGATCCGGGCGCAGACCCCGCTGACCCGACTGCGTGAGCGCGCGCTGTCGGCGGCAAAAGTCGCTGTCGAGCATCCGGCCTTCGTGCCCGGCCTGAAGGTGCTGTTCGGGTTGCAGGTCCTCGGCATGGTCGGTCAGCTGCTGCTCGTGGTCCTCCGCCCCGACATCGGCCTCGGCAAGGGCTCGGATGTGACCGATCTCGGCACCGAGGTCTCGACCGCGGTCTCGGCGGCGTACGCGCTGTGGGGCGGCATCCTGATGCAACGCGGCGATGTGCCAGGTGCGCTCCGGGTGCTGTACCGATCGGCGCTGGTCACCCTGCTGTTCACCCAGGTCTTCGTCTTTGTGCGCTACCAGTGGAGCGGCCTGCTCGGCTTCGCGGCCCAGGCCGTCATTCTGGGTGCCCTTCGCCTCGCGATGCACGCCAGCCCGCACCGGGTCGGACCTGGCAGCAAGTGAGCGCAACGGTCACGATCCAGTCACGTTCCGTGCGGTGACGGCCCCACTCGTGCCAGGGTCGGTAGCGCAGGACAGGGGCGCACGACGAGGAAGGGCGGCAATGCGGACTCGACGGCGGTTTGTCGTCGTGCTGCGCCTGCTGGGTCGCGGGGTGTCCCATCGCCGCGGGATCGCCGCCCTGATCCTGCTGGTGGCGGTAATCGCAAGCGCGTCCGCCGCGGTTGCGCCGGTCTACCGCTCGAGCGCGGCGGTGTCAGCGCTGCGCTCGCGGATGGTCACTGCCAGTCCCGATGAGACCGGCGTTGAAGTCTCGGGCGCGGCGTGGCCAGGCGACTCCCCCGATGTCACGCTCGGCAAGGAGGTCCCACGACTGCCACTGTCGAGCGCGGCGATCCCCGGTCTGGCGGTCGGCGGACCGACCACGCAACTCGAAAGCCACGACGGGCCGGTGGAGTTCGCCGCGCTGGTGTGGCGCCAGAACGACTGCCGGCACGTCGTTTTCACCGCCGGCCAGTGCCCCAGCGGTCCCCACGACATCGCGCTGCCGGCCGATGCGGCACAGGACCTCAAGGTCGCCCTCGGCGGCTCGGTGGTTGCCTCGAACCTGGCCCGGCCGCTGTTCCCGCCCACGCTCACCATCACCAACCACGTCGCGGTCGGCAAGCAGCTGAACCCGAACGCGACCCAAGCGTTCCAGCTGAACGACAAGGTGGTCGGTATCTTCGAGGTGCCGCCGAGCCAGTCGACATACTGGTTCGGCGCCGATCCTGGCGCCGCCGTCGTGAGCCCCGACGGCACCCAGGTCACGACGGTCACCGCGCTGGTGCCGCGTACGACGCTGACCGGGCTGCCACTCCCATACCGCGCAACCGTGACGATCGACCAGCCGCTCGACTGGAGCAACGCAACCCCCGCGCAGGCGAAACAGGTGCTGCGTGATGTGAACTCGCTGCGCGCCAGCCTGCCGTCGAACCTCTTGGCCTTCACGAGCATTCCGTCGTTGCTGCGCGAAGACTCGGCCGACCGGGTCAGGCTCAACCGCTTGGTGACGCTCGCGCAGCTCCAGCTTCTCCTGTTGGTCGGCCTGGTCCTGATCGCGGTGCTGGCGTCGAGCATGGAGCGGCGACGGCCCGAGCTCGTCATCGCGACATTGCAGGGCCGCCATCCCCGATCGACCGCGCTGTCCATTGCCGCCGAGCCGGTGCTGTTGCTCGCGCTCGGCATCGTGCCCGGGCTGCTGGTCTCGATCCCGCTTGCCAAGCTCGCCTCCCACCTCTGGCTTCGGCCCGGCTCACCCGTCCACCTGACCGCCGGCTCGCTGTTCGGCGCGCTGCTGGTGACGGCGATCGCGGCGGTGGTCACCGTCGGCATCGGGTACGTCGCCGCCTCACGCAAACTCTCCGACCAGCTCACCGAGGACGCCCGCTCGGCGGGGGGGCGCAGCGGCGCATGGATCGACCTGATCGCGATCACACTGGCCGCCGCCGGCCTGATCGAGCTGTTCAGCACGAAGTCCAACTCTTCGTCGTCATCGACACCCTGGTCGTTGCTCGCGCCTTCGCTGTGCGGGCTTGCAGCCGGCATCGGCCTTGGACGCCTGGTGCCGGCGTCGTTGCGCCCGCTGCTGCGAAGCACCGCGGAGTCGGCCAAACTCGGCCGATTCCTCGCGATCCGTGAGCTGCGGCGAGACCGCGCGGCATGGCGGGTCTCTGCGATGGTCGCGCTGGCGCTGAGCCTCCTGACGTTCGCGGTCACGATCAACCGTGGCGCATCCGCCGATCGCGTCGATCGCGCCGGCCTGATCGTCGGCGCTTCTCGAGTCGCCATCGTGCAGCTCCCGCCGGGTGACTCGCTGATGCAGGAGGTCGACAAAGCTGACCCGAAGGGCCAGTGGGCAATGGCCGGCGTGCTGCTCGACACGCTCGGGTCGGACGCGCAGCGCACCCTCGCCGTCGACACCACCCGGCTGGCCGCCGTCGCGGGTTGGACCCGGCCGATCGATGGCCTCAACCCGACCGGCATCAAACACCTGCTCCACGTCAAACCAGCCGTCGCCCGACTAGCGGTTCCGCTGCTGACCGCCGGGGATGTCGGTGGCTCCACGTTCGGGCTCAACAACCAACCGCTTACCCGCTCGAAAGTCACCCAGACCAGCCTGCTGCCCCAACTGCTCAATGCCGGCGCGCTCGCCGACCTCAGCTCGATGATCGCGGTGGCTAAGCCGGTGTCGCCGGCAGATCTGGGCACCACTCAGCTGTTCAACCAGGTCTGGCTCGGCCCACGGGCCCCGCCGGACGCGTTGACGCGATTGAAGGCGGCCGGTCTCACCGTCGTCGCCGTGACCAGCCGCGCTCAGGTCGCGCAGGGCCTCGAGCGACTGGCCGAGACCGCCGGGCTGTCCGGCTATCTCGCCGTCGCGGTCATCGCGGCAATCCTCGCGATCGCGTTGCTGATCGGCACCAGCGCGGCAGGCGCGAGCCGGCTTCGGACCGAGACGCTCGCTCTGACCTCGGCGGGGGTGTCGCGGTCCACCGTCGTACGCGGCCGAGCCGAGGCTGCAGCGGTCAGGCTCGGACTGGTCGGCATCGTGGCGTTCGCGAGCGGGATCGTGACCGCCCACCTGTCGGTCGCGCTGATCCCGGAGGCATCACCGGGCGCGGTCCCCGCGCCGAAACTGCCGCTGCCCCTGGGACCGGGTCTGATCGCGGTCATCATCACAGTGGTCCCGGCACTGATCGCCGAGGTCGCCATCGCGTCGTACGCCGCAAAGCGCACCGACGCAGCCAGCCTTCGGGCGGCGATGCCATGACCGAGGACCGCGGCGATGCATCCGATGGCGAGGCATCGATGAGCGAGGTCTATGAGATGGAAGGCGGCGCGGTCACCGAAGGCCGCGGCGTGACGGTGGTCTGCGAGCGGATCACCCACCTTTACCAGGCCGGCGATGAACAGGTCGTCGCCCTTCGAGACGTCGATCTGACCATTCCGGCCGGCAGCTCGATCGCGCTCCTCGGCCCTTCCGGATGTGGCAAGTCGACCTTGATGAGCCTGTTGGCCGGTTTGCAGCGGCCCTCGACCGGCCGGCTGTTCATCAACGACGAGGACGTCACGGGCGACCCGCTGGCCGGCCGCCGACTGCGGGCAACCACGGTGGCGCTCTTGCTACAGGAGCCGGCCCGCGCGCTGCTGCCCTATGCCAGCCCACGCCTCGCACTGGAGAACGCCGGTGACCGCAATCCCGGCCCGACGTTGGAAAGCTTCGCGCTCAGCGAGGTCGCCGACCGGCCCACCCGGCTACTCTCCGCCGGGCAGCAGCAGCGGCTTGCTCTCGCGATCGTGATGGCGCGAACGCCGGGGCTGCTGCTGGTTGACGAGCCGACCAGCCGGCTCGATCCCTCTGAACGCGACGTTGTAATTACCACCCTGCATACCGCGGCCCGCCGCGCCGGCTCGACCTTGGTCGTCGTCACCCACGACCCAGCGGTGGCCGATACGTTCGAACGCACGCTGTCGATGCGTGACGGCCGAGTCGGAGCCGAAGGTCGCGACGGCACCCAACTGGCGGTCGTCGGCGCGGACGGCTCGATTGCGCTGTCGGGTGAAGCGCTGGAGATGCTGCCACCGGGCCGGTTCGCCACCGTCGAGATCACTGCTGAGGGCATCCTGCTCCGGCCTTACCACGAGGACGAGAGCCCATGACCCTCAAGTGCACCGGGCTGCACGTCACGGTCGGCGACCGGACCCTGTTGTCACCCACCGACATCGAGCTGTCACCCGGCACGACCCTCGCCGTGGTCGGACCGAGCGGTGCCGGCAAGACCTCGGTGCTGACCGTCCTCGCCGGTCTGGTCTCGGCTACCGGAGGCACGGTCACGATCAACGGCGACGACGTACGTCGGGTCAACCGGGCGCAGATCGGCGTCGTCACCGAGCCGGTTCTGCTTGCCTCGACGCTGACGGTCGCCGAGAACATCGGCATCCCGCTTCAAGCGACCGGCTGGCAGCCGGCCGAGGTCCGCGAACGGGTGTCGGGGCTGCTCGAGGAGCTGTCGCTGGTAGGCATCGCCGACCGCGAGTCGACTCGGCTCTCGGGTGGGCAGCGCCAGCGGGTTGCCGTCGCCCGCGCCGTCGCCCCGAGTCCGCCGCTGATCGTCGCGGACGAGCCGACCAGCGAGCTCGACCACGACAGCCGGGAACGGGTGATCGGCGTGCTGCAGCGCGCCACCCAGTCCGGAAGCATCGTTGTGCTCTCCACCCACGACGATGCCGTTGCCGAGACCTGCGACCAGATCATCCGGCTAGGTACGATCGCGCACTCCGAGCCGGACCGTCCTGACGACCCGGACGACCCGGACGACCCGGACGACAGCGCCTATCGCCCGAGGTCATGAGAGCAACGGCGCGCATGCTCGTTCTGGCGGCTGCCGCCGCTGTGGCGATGCTCGCACCGGCACCCGCGACCGGCCTCGCTGCTCGCCGGCACGTGAAGCTGCCGCCGGCGGACGGCAGGTTCGACTACCAGATCGGCGGAGCTTACAGACCGTTGCCGTCGGTGAAGATCGTCGACCGCGACCGCACGTCACACCCGGCGCCGGGCGTCTACAACATCTGCTACATCAACGCGTTCCAGACCCAGGCCTACCAGGATCAGTGGTGGGACAAGCACCACCCGCGGCTACTGCTGCGCGATGCGAACGGCAAGCTGATCGAAGATCCCGGCTGGCCGGGTGAGGTCATTCTGAACACCTCCACCGCCGCCGACCGCGCGGAGCTGGCCGCGGTCGAGGACCGCTGGCTCGATGGCTGCAAGGCAAAGGGATTTCAAGGCGTCGAGCCGGACAACCTCGACTCCAACACCCGCTCTCACCACCTGCTGACGCAAGCCGACGACTTTGCATTCGCCGCTGTCCTCATCGGTCACGCCCACGCCGACGATCTGGCGATCGCCCAGAAGAACTCGGCCGAGCATGCCGCGAAGGGTGCCAAGCTGGGGTTCGACTTCGCGATCGCCGAGGAGTGCGGCGTCTTCCACGAGTGCGGCCACTACCTCAAGGCGTACGGCGACGAGGTCTACGAGATCGAATACAGCGACAACGGACAGGCCGCCTACCGCGCAGCATGTCGGGCTCGCGGCCGTCAGATCTCGATCATCCTGCGTGATCGCAACGTCAGCCTGCGCGGCTCCAAGCAATACGTCTACCAGGCCTGCTAGTTCGTAGTCCTAGTGGTCCGTCTGCGGACCACTAGTCCGCGTCGAGCTCGTAACGGGGGTTCGCCATCGCGAGCTTGCCGTGATGGCTCATCGTGCGGCCGGTCGCAGTGACGCAGGCGCCGGCAACCATGCCGGCGATCGAACGCCGACCGTAGAACAGCAGCTCCATGCCGCCGGTCGCGTCGACCACCTCGCACACCAGGAGCGGCGAGTCAGCGAGCGGCTGCAGCCTGACGCTGCGGATCCGGCCGTGTACGACGGCGCGCTGGCGCGACCCCACCGCGCCAATCGGGTTCGGTCCCGGCGCCAGATCGCCGGCCAGCGCTCGGTTGAGATCCACCGGTGGCGATCGCCGGCCGACCTCGCCGTTCGGGCGAGCCGGCCTTGCGGCGCCGCCGCCGTGAGCAGCCTGAGCGTTGCCTGCGCGGCCGTTCCATCGCGCCATGCCGTTCAACCGCCCCAAGCCGCTGCTCGCGAGCATGCCGCCGTCACGCCGCGACGTATCGAACGGCACGATCGTGGCGGCGGCGTTCGGTGCCCGGCTCACCACCCGGGCGATCTTCTCGGCGGTCCGGTCGTGAAGCAGCCGGCCGAGCGCCGGGGCAAAACCCCGACGGGGAAGCAGCACCGTGACGTGCGTGCTCGACACCGAGGTCTCGCGAATGACCAGCTCGAGCGCCGCCCGGCCGAGCCGCCGGTCCGGGATGTCGACGATCTCCAGCTGGACGTTCCGCGCGGTCTGATCCCAGCGCTGCTCGAGCCGCCGCGACACCTTGTCATCGAGCGCGAAGTGCACCGCGCGAAGCTCGGTGGCCTTCAGCGTCTGGCCGTAGCGCAAGGCGTCGACGACCGCGAGGTCGAGTTCGTTGACGAACAGCAAGACGACGTGGCGCGAGAAGTTCGGCGGGCAGGCGAGTACGTCGGCGCCGATCGAGCCGAGTGCCTCAGCCTCTTCCCGATACTCCCGGTTCAGCCGGATCAGGACGAACACCAACGCCGGGAAGACGATGACGACGACCCAGGCGCCCTCGCTGAACTTCACGATCGCGAAGATCGCCACCACGATCGTGGAGACGATCCCGGAGGCCAGATTGATCGCGATGCTTCGGCGCCAGTGACCTTCGTGGGTGCGCGAATAGTGCTTGGCCATCCCGTAGCCAGCCATCGAGAAGCCGGTGAAGACACCGATCGCGTAGAACGGGACGAGGTTGTTGACGTTGGCGTTCGTGGCGATCAGCAGCACTCCGGCGACCAAGGTCAACACGATGATGGCATTGCTGAAGACGAGTCGATGGCCACGGCGGGTGAGCTGGCGCGGCAGGAACCGGTCGTCGGCAACGAAGCTGGCGAGGAACGGGAACCCGTTGAAGCTGGTGTTGGCGCCGGTGTAGAGGATGAGCGCAGTGGCTGCCTGCACCAGGTAGAACAACACGTTGCCCGTCAGGCTGTGACCGAACGCCGCCCGCGCCTCCTGGCTGATCACGGTCGGATAGCCGATGACGTGCGGCGCCGCGTGAGTCCGGTGCGCGATCCACGAGATCCCACCAACCAGGAACGCCAGGGTGGCCGCCATGATGACCAGCACCCGCTTGGCATTGCGACCCTCGGGTGAACGGAACGCGCCGACGCCGTTGCTGATCGCCTCGAAGCCGGTGAGCGAGGAGCCGCCGTTGGCGAACGCCCGCAGGACGACTACGAGGGTCGCACCTTCGATGAAGCCGCTTCTCTTCGAGACGCTGTAAACGCCTCGGGTGTGCTGGGGGTCGAACAAGACCAGATGGCCGGTCAGCTCACGGATCACGCAGACGACGATGACGAGCCCGGCGGTCGAGATGAAGAAATAGAGCGGGAAGGCAAAGGTCTTGCCCGCTTCGCGGATGCCGCGCAGGTTGCCGTAGAACAGGAACGCGACGACGGCGAGGGTCAGCACCAAGACGAAGTGGTTGTCCAAGCGCTTGCCGAGCGACGGGAACGCCGACACCACCGCCGCCGACCCGGCCGCGGTCTGGACCGCGACGGTCACGACGTAGTCAATCAACAGGGCGACCGCCGCGATCTGCGCGATTCGAGGACCGAAGTTCTCTCGCGCCACGACGTAGGACCCGCCTGCCTTGGTGTAGATCGAGAGCACTTGGCGATAGCTGAACAGCAACAGCAGCAGGATCCCGAGCACGACCGCCGTGATCGGCAGGACCAGAGCGAACGCCGCCATCCCCGCGTAGGGCAATAGCGAGATCAGGATCTCCTCGGTGCCATACGCCGAGGACGAGATGCAGTCCGGTGACAAGACACCGAATGCGACCGGGTTGGACAGTCGCTGCTCGGCGAGCTGGTCGGTGACCAGCGGCGGGCCAAGCAACCGACGCTTGACCCGATAGCCGACACGTTCGGGAAGCTCGACGTCGATCGGCAAAGGTCGCGCCGCGTCATCCACGTTTCGACGGTAGGAGCGCACCCGGCACCATCGCGTCAAAGCAACGTCAAGACCTCAGGCAAAGGTGTGAAGAAGCCGTGAAAATGCTGGTATTGCGGCGTACCCGGTCGTGTTCTCGACGTGATGGACATCCACCAGCACGGGATCGGGCGGGCACCGGCTCATCTGGTGATGCCTGCGGCGGCCGGCCTGCTGTTGTGCCTCGGCGGGCTGGCGGCCGGGCTCAACGGCGAGCTGCCCGCCGACGGCGTGCTCACCGGCAGCGCGCTGATAGTCATCGTGACCGCGGCGGTCTGCGGGCTGTCGGCGACGGTGGCAGTCGTGGCGATCGGCTGGCTGACCACAGTCGCATTCGCCCGGGCGCCGTACGGCGTACTCGATACCAACCACCGGCCGTTGGCGCTCGCGGCGATCGTGTTGGTGACGGCAGCAGTGACTGGTTCGGGTGTCGGCGCGACGTCGCACGGATTCGGGATCACACTGGATGACGTGGTTGAGCCCGAGGACGTCGCACGGCCGCCGCGGGGACCGTCGATCGCCGATCTGGTCTCCGCAGTGGACGGCCGGCGGCGCCGGCTCGGCGTGGCGCTGGCGGTGGTCGGGCTCACCCTGCTGACCCTGGTGCTCGCCAGCCTGCGTCACGACCTCTCACTCGCCGACGAGCTGCTGATCTACCTGCTCGCCGTCGTTGCGGTCGCCGTGGTCGGCGGCTTCGGACCGGCGGTGCTCGCTGCGGCCGCCGCCAGCCTCTGTCTGAACTGGTTCTTCACGCCACCGTTGCACCGGCTGACGATCGACGAACCAAAGAACCTGTTGGCACTGTTGCTGTTCATCCTCGTGGCAATCAGTGTCTCGAGCGTCGTCCATGTCGCGGCGAGACGCGCAACGCTTGCCGCGCGCAGCGCCGGTGAGGCGCACGCATTGCTCGGTCTGGCTCGCACCGTGCTCGGCGCCGACGACACTCCCAACGCAGTGCTGCGCCATCTACAGACCAACCTCGGCGTCGACTCCGAGCTGCAAGAACCGATCAGCACCGGCTGGGTGCGGATCGCCAATGCCGGCGAGATCGACGAGCAGTCGGCCAGGACCTTCGTCGTACGACCGGACCTGCGGCTGGTGATCGACGACCACGCCGAGGAAGTCGCGCCGGCGCTGCTCGAAGCGGCGGCACGCCTCGCGGCGGCATCGCTCGACCGCGAGCGGCTGCGCACTCAGGCGTCGCAGGCCGAGGCACTCGAGGCCGGCAACCGGATGCGGACCGCGCTGCTCGCCGCGGTCAGCCACGACCTACGGACCCCGCTCGCCTCGATCAAGATGAGCATCAGCAGCCTTCGTCAGCCCGACATCGCCTACTCCGCAGCCGACGAGCAGGAGCTTCTTGCGACCGTTGAAGATTCTGCCGATCGGCTCGACGGGCTGATCGCCAACCTCCTCGACATGAGCCGGCTTCAGACCGGCGCGCTGCAACCGTTCGTGGCGCCGGTGGCGGTCGAGGAGATCGCACCGCTGGCGCTGCACGGGCTGCCGGGCGCCAACTCGGTGCAACTGGACATCCCGGAAGGCCTCCCACTGCTCCGGGCCGATGCCGGCCTGCTGGAACGCGCACTGGCCAACCTGCTGAGCAACTCGCTGCGCTACTCCCCCGCCGATCGGCCGCCGATCCTGGGCGCACGAGCCGGTGCTGACGGCGTGATCATCACGATCGTCGATCACGGTCCCGGCGTGGTGGCGAGTCAGCGACAGACGATGTTCGAGCCGTTTCAGCGGCTCGGTGATCACGACACCGCGACCGGCGTCGGCCTCGGCCTCGCGGTGGCCCGCGGCTTCGTCGAGGCGATGGCCGGTAGCCTGACCGCCAGCGGGACGCCGGGCGGCGGGCTGACGATGACTGTCGTCCTGCCGAGTGCGACGGATCCGGCGAACACCGCGGCCCCCCGGCCACAGTTGTGACCAAGGTAGTGGTGATTGACGACGAGCCGGCGATCTGTCGGGCACTGCGGATCAACCTCACCGCCCGGTCCTACGAGGTCAAGACGGCGAGCGACGGAGCCAGCGGCTTGGCTACCGTTGCGCGCGAGCGCCCCGATGTAGTCATCGTCGATCTCGGCCTGCCGGACATGGACGGCGCCGAGGTCATCCGGGGCATCCGCGGCTGGTCGACCGCCCCGATCATCGTGCTGTCCGCGCGGGAGAACGAGGTCACCAAGGTCGCCGCACTCGATGCCGGTGCGGATGACTACATCACCAAGCCATTCGGGATGGACGAGCTGCTTGCCCGGCTGCGGGCCGCGGTACGCCGGGCCACGCCCGCCGAGGATGCTCCGGTAGTCGTGACCGACGACTTCACGATCGACCTTGCGGCGAAGCGGGTGCGCACCAACGCGGACGGCGAGATCAAGCTGACCCCGACGCAATGGCAGCTACTCGAGGTGCTGGTGCGCAACCGGGGCAAGCTCGTGACACAGCGGCAGCTGCTGCACGATGTGTGGGGTCCGGCGTACTCCACCGAGGCCAACTACCTGCGGGTGTATGTCGCGCAGCTGCGACGCAAGCTCGAGCCCGATCCGTCGCGGCCGCGCTATCTGCTCACCGAGACCGGTATGGGATATCGGTTCGAGAACGAGAGCGTCGCCGCCGGCTCGTAAAGGTCTTGGTTACGACCCGCGGACCTCGGCAACCGAAAGGTTCCAGGTGAGCGGGTTGCCGGCAGCGTCGGTGAGCTGGGAGATCACCGCATCGAGGTTGGCCCAGAGCCGATAACTCTGGCCGGCGGCGAGGGACGGCACTGACAGCGTCGCGGAGGTGACCGTGCCGCCGCTTCCGTCACACGCGATCGCGCCGGGCGTCCCGTTCGAGCAGCTGATTGCCGCGATCTGGAGCGGATGCTGGTAGCGGGTGACAGCCGGTTGCACTGCGAAGACGCTCAACGTCGAGGGCGAGACGTTCTTCACGCCCTCGCTGAAGTCCAGCGTGACGGTGTGTGCAGCCGCCGACGCGGTGGCGTTCAGGACCGAGGGCGCGATGACATCCCCTGGGTCGGACGTCACGGTCAGCGAGCCGGGCAGACCGGCGGCGATGAGCTTGGAGCTCGGATAGTCGGCGGCATTGCCGGCCCGGTCTGTGACGAGGACGTCGATCCGCCAGTTGCCACTCGGCACGCAGCGCGCGAAGCCCACCTGTCCGGTCCACTCGTTGCCGCTTCGGGTCAGGACGACGTTGCGGGAGCTGCCCGGCTCCGACGTCGACTGGCCGTCGACCGAGAAGCTTGCGCTGATCCCATGTACGCCGGAGAGCGCATCGGTTGCCGTCGCGGACACTGTCTCGACCTCCGTGCCGGTGGTCGTGTCGACGGCTGGCAGCGAGAGACTCAGCGTCCTCAGTGCCGGTGTGACGTGATCAACGCCGCTGGTGATCGTCAACGCACTCGCAAAGTGCCTCGCTCTCAGCTGGATCGCGGTGAGATCCCTCGTTGCCGGCTTCACGCCGCTTCGATAGGAGGCAAAGACCTGCGGCCGGGCGACGGCGTCGCCGACCCATTGCCTGACCGTGAGATCACCGGACCACTGATCGCCCGCGCCCCGAACGAGCGACACCGAGCCGAAGATTCTGCGGCCAGAAGCGGTGGCGACGAAAACCCGAACCGACCGCGGATGAGGCGCAGCGAATCTCGCCGTGACCCTAACCCGCTCGGGCCGCGACGTAGTGTCCACGAACTGCGGCGAGACGTCGAAGCCGGTCAACCGTCCGGCTTCGGTCGGCGGAGGATGTGACGACGTCGGCGTAGCCGGTCCGGTGACGGTCAGCGAGGTGTCCCAACCTGCTTGGAGCGTCGGGTCGCTCGGCGACTGCGCGCGAGCCGAGAAGTGGTTATAGATCTGGCTGTTGCCGGCGGCGTCGGTGGCGTCGACCTCGCGCAACAGCCAGGTTCCCGGCACGGCGTTCTTCGCGATGACGAACGAGCCTTGCCATACTCCGTCGTCGGGCGTCCCACTGACCGGCGACAATGACCTCACATCGGCGCCGCCGAACCGGCCGAACACCACGACGCCGATCCGCTTGACCCCGCTGCCAAAACCACTTGAGGCGGTGTCGGTCGCCACGGCAGTGACAGTCACCTTGCGCGGACCGCTGAGATCGACCGACCCTGTGCTGAAGGTCAGGCCGGCAACCTGGGGCGGCACGGTGTCCTCCGGCGGACCGCACAGACTGGCCGCCGCGGTGGCGGTTCCCGAGAGCAGCGGTGAAGCCGCCGCGGTCACGACAACCGCAGCGGTCGTCGACCAGCGCCACCACTTCGCAATGCCGCGAGCCATCGCGCCTCCCATTGACCGGAAGCATATGGCGCCGCCCTGATGCTCGCCGGTTAGCAGATCGTTCTCGGTGAGCATCAGGACGCGGCGGTCGCACCCGGCGTCCTGCACGATCTCGCGGGTGGCCGCGGCGCCGCCAATGTCGGCTTCACCCTTGGCGTTCTTCACGCCCGCCAGACCGACGCCATCGCCGCGGCCCGCAGTGAGGTCGCGCACGTATGGACAACCGCCTCGCGGCGCAAACTTCCCACTTGGTGTGGCATGGCGGTGTTGCAGGTGCGGGCCGGCTCAGCACCGGAGCTGGTCGCGACGGAGCGCTTCGACCCGCTGGTCTGACCGCTACTTTGTCGACGCCTGCGCCAGCTCGGAACCCTTGACCGGAAGCGAGCCGCCAAGGCTGGAGCGGTACGCCGGGTCGTGGAACAGCTTCGCGGTCACCGGCCTGCCGCCGGGCAACACCTCGTGCAGCCCTGCGGCAAGCGCTGCGCCGGCAAGCGGACCGGCGACGTAGATCCAGTAGACAGCGAGTCGATGACCGAGGATTGCCGGGCCGAAGCTCCGGGCCGGGTTGAGGCTCGTGCCGGTGTATGCCGCGCCCTGCCACACCAGCGCCGCGACCACGATCCAGACGACCAGCGGGGTCCACGGCGCGGTGCCGGCACGCGAGGTCATCAGCAGGATCGCGAGCACCAGAGCTGCGGTCATCAAGGTCTCGACCCCGGCCGCCTGCACGTTGTCGAGACCGTGCCCCGGCACTGTCGCCCCGAAGCTCAGCACCCGAGCGGTGTGCCCCCACAAGCCTTCGACGGCAAGTGTGCCGAGCACCGCACCGGCAATCTGTGAGGCGGTGTAGCCGAGCAGGTCATGTCGATGGACGTTGCCGCGCAGCCAGAATGCGAGGGTGACGGCCGGGTTGAGATGCGCACCGCTTCGACGGCCCAGCGGCGAGATCGCGACGAGACTACCGGCGGCCGCGAACAACAGCCCGGTGATGAGCAGCCGGGTCGAATGGCTCGGGACGTGTGCCGCGATCGCAGCGTGAGGCCCGAAGTCGAGGCAGATCGCCGACAAGCCACCGAACAGGAGCAGCGCCGTACCGATCAGCTCGCAGCTCCACTCGACCGGGTGCAGGCCGCGCTGTGGCTCGTGATGGTCCGGCGGCTCGACAGGCATACCTACTGGCGGGCCGCGGCCGCGCAGTCTTTGCACACCCCCGAGAGCGCAACGTGGCTGGCGTCGAGGCGGAAGCCGCTCGCCCGGCGGATCCGGATCGGGGTGTCGCCGAGGACGTCGGCCGGCAGGTCGGTCACCCGCCCACAATCCGAGCACTGGGCATGCAGGTGCGGCGCGCGCTGCGGTTGGCTCGCTGACCGAAGCGCGTCGGCGAGGTGATAGGCGGTCAAGCCGCGGTCGAGATGCACATGGCGCAGGACGCCGGCCGCTGTGAGGCCCTCCAGGGTGCGATAGACGGTCGCACGATGAATCGGCGGGTCGCTGCCGGCTACCTGCTCGTGCAGCGCGTCGGCTGAGAGGTGCTCACCCCTGGCGGCGAGAATGCATGACAGCAGCGCCACCCGAGGCTTGGTGACCCGCTGTCCTACCGCTCGCAGCAGCGACGTCGCTCGCGCAGCGAGCGCAGCGTCGTCGAGGCCCGTAGTCATAACGCCCAGTCTGCACCTCGGCACCGAGCGCCGCTAATGCGAAAGCGACACCTGTGGCTCAGCCTGCGGCGGGACCACCGTCTCGTTGAGCAGCCCAATGATCTCGGCCGAGGGAAGCGGGCGGGCGAAGTAAAAGCCCTGGGCGTAGCGACAGCCGAGCGACTGAAGCGTCGCCAGCTGCGCCTGGTTCTCGACGCCTTCCGCGATCGCATCGATCTCCAGCGCCGCCGCCAGGTCGACGATCGATCGCAACAGCGCGGCGGACTTGGCGCTCTCGCCTAGGCCGACGACGAAGCTTCGGTCGATCTTGAGGATGTCGATCGGATAGCGGTCGAGGTAGGCCAGCGAGGAATAGCCGGTGCCGAAGTCATCGACGGCGACCTTCACGCCGAGCTCGCGCAGCGCGCCAAGGCGTGATCTGGCGAGCTCGGCATCTTTGAGCAGCAGGTTCTCGGTGATCTCGATGATCAGCACCGCCGCCGCAAGACCGGCACTTTCCAAGGCACCTGCTGCGATGTCGATCAGATCGGGGTCGTGGAGCTGGCGGGGCGAGAGGTTTACCGAGATCGACAGCTGCTCTCCGGTTGCCGACTTCCAGCTGGCGGCATCGCGGGTGGCCTGCTCGATGACCCATCGCCCGATCGGCACGATCAAGCCGGTGTCCTCTGCGACGTCGATGAACTCCGCCGGCGGCAGCAGGCCGCGGGTTGGGTGGTGCCAGCGGATCAGTGCCTCGACGCCGACGATTTCCAGTGTTCCGAGATCGATCAGCGGCTGGTAGTGCAGGCCGAACTCGTTGTTCTCCACACCTCGGCGCAGCTCGGTTTCCAACCGGAGCCGGCGCAGCACTCGGGCCTGCATTGCCGGCTCGAAGCTGACGACCCTGCTGCGGCCATCGGCCTTCGCGCGATACATCGCGACATCGGCGTCGCGCATCAGATCCTGGCCGTCGCGGTCGTCGGATGCGTGGACGAGGCCGATGCTGGCGCTGATCGCGACGGTACTTCGCGACAGCACGAACGGAGTGCTCACCGCGGCGAGGATGCGCTGCGCTGCGGCGTACGCGGAGGTGTGATCAACGCTTTCCAGCAGTACGGCGAACTCGTCACCGCCGAGCCGCGCGGCGACGTCGCGTGGCCGCAGCGAGCCGCGAAGCCGCCGGGCGACCATGACGAGCAGTTCGTCGCCGATGGCATGGCCGAAGCTGTCATTCACGGCTTTGAAGCCGTCGAGGTCGAGCAACAGCAACGCGATGCCGGGTGAGTCGGGCCGAAGTCGGTCGACGGCCTCGTCGATCCGGCCGGCGAGGTAGAGCCGGTTGGACAGCCCGGTCAGTGAGTCACTGTGGGCGAGCCGGCGAAGGCCGAGTTCGGCTTCCTTGCGGCTGCTGATGTCGGTGACCACGCCATCGATAATCCGTCGGCCGTCGGGCTGTGCCCCGCGCTGCCACATCTGGTCGAGCACCCAGCGGGTGACACCGTCGCGGCCAACCATCCGATACTCCAGCTGCATCACACCGGGAGTGTCGACGGTGGCCGCGGATCGGTACGCCTCGCGGTCGTCAGGGTGGACCGCGCTGTTCCACGCCGCCGACAGGTCGGTGCCCGGAGCCGGGTCACCGCCAAGGAAGATCTCGATGCCGGGACCGGTGTAGACCTCCTGATAGCTCCCGTCGGGAAGCACCTCGCCGGTGTAGACGTGACAGCCAACCCGGGTGAGCAACTCGACGAATGCCGCGTGCTCGGCAGTCGACATCGGTCGAGCGTCTATGGACGACGTCGACTCACCGTCCCCCGCGGCCAGGACCATACGGTTCACGTCGGCAGATCCGGGCGAAATCATGACCGCTCGGGCACCACGAATTGTTAGCCCATCCAGCTCTGCTTACGCTCAGTAGACCTGCCCGCCACGCTCACCGGCAGCTCAGCCGCGCTGCACTGCCGGACGCGGCTGGTAGCGGAGAAGCACCACGCCATTGCCGAACGTCTGGGTGTGGGTCAGGTCCAGCGTGACGTCGTACCCGGCGGGCCAGAACGGGTGACCGTCGCCGAGCACGACCGGATGGACGTACAGCCAATATTCATCGATCAGGTCGTGGCGCATGAACGTCGCGGCGAGAATGGCGCCGCCAACGACGAGGTCACCGCCGGCCTCGGCCTTGAGGGCCAGGATGTCATCGACAACGACCTCGCGGACAACCGTCGTGTTCCAGTCGGCCGACGTCAGCGTGCTCGAGAACACCCACTTCGGCATCTCCCGCCAGATCCGGGCGAACTCCGCGACCGTCGGCGTACTTGCCGGGTCGGCGTCGGCAGTGGGCCAGAAATCGGCCATCAGCTGGTAGGTGACGCGGCCGTCGAGGAAGCCTCCCATCGGGGCGAGTTGCTCGTTGAGGTGGCGGTGCAACTGATCGTCGACGCAGTGCCAGTCGATCTCACGGTTCGGTCCCTCGAAGAAGCCGTCGATCGACACCGATATCATCGCGATGATCCGTCTCAATCCGGCTCCTCGCTAGCTGAGGACTCACAGGCCGCTGCCAGGTTAGTTCCCTAGGTTGAGCGGCAGGAATCCGAGGGTCGTAGGTCTCGCCGAGGGAGGTCGGTAGCAGTGAGCCCGGACGGCAAAGGGGGTGCGGGCGGGCGATTCAAAAAGGCTGTAAACCACGCCCTTGAGCGCACCACTGGCCACCAGATCACCCGGGTTCGAGTCGAGCCGACTCGGCGTCACCGAGTCAATCGACTCGTCACCAGGCCGACGTTCATCATCGCGCCGGTGCGATCAGGCTCGACGCTGCTGCGCGTCATCCTCGACAGCCATTCCGAGATTTGCGCGCCTCACGAGCTCCACCTGCGCACGATGCATGTCCGGGTCACCGAATACGGCCAGCGGGCGGTCGAGCAGATCGGCCTCGACGAGCGAGCTCTCGAACACCTGCTCTGGGACCGAGTGCTCCACCGCGAGCTCGCTGCCAGCGGCAAGAAGATCATCGTCGAGAAGACCCCGAACACGGTGTTCGGCTGGGACCGGCTGCAAGAAGCGTGGCCTCGGGCCAGATTCATCTTCCTACTCCGCCACCCGGCCTCGATTGCCGATGCCCTCGGCCGGGTCCGTGACGGCGCAGCTAACAAGACCTTCGATGAGTCCGAGGTCGTTGAGCGGATCCGCGAATACACCGAGCAGGTCGAGCAAGCCAGGTCGAACCTGCCCGGCCTGACCGTGAAGTACGAGGAGCTCGTCAAGGAGCCCGAGCGGGTGGTCTCCGGAATATGCCGCTTTCTCGAGGTCGAGTGGGAGCCCGCGATGCTGGATTACGGCGCGTTCAGGCACGGTCCGTATGTGCCGCGGCTCGGGGACTGGGGTCCGAAGATCCGGTCCGGTCACATCGACAGTGACATCGTCGTGCCCGCCGACGACCAGGTGCCGGAAGCGTTGCGACCCATCAGCGCGGCTTGGGACTACCTGAGCTGACGCTCAGGAGATCGTCGAGTGGATCACCTTCGGGTGATGACCGGCGCTCTGGAAGAAGATCCCTGGGTAGGGCCGGGTCCAGAAACCCGCGCTCGGGTTGTTGTGCAGCGTCGAATGGCTGATCGTCAAAGTGCCGGTGTTGTTATCGCTGACGAAGAAGATCGCGCCGCCGCCTTCGCGGGCGTGGTTGTCACGCATCACGCTGCCTTTGACAGTCAGGGACATCCGATCGCCGTCCAGGTAGATCGCGCCTCCGCTGCCGCCACCAGGGCTGCCGGACGATGCCGGGTTGGCGCCGTGTCCGATCGCGTTGTTGTTGACCAGCAAGCTGTTGAGCACGATCCATGACACCCCGATGCTGCTCAACGCGCTGCCGTTCGAGCACCGGCCCCCACGGAACGTGTCACGCGTGATGTAGATCGGCTGGTTGTGCCACTGCTCAAGGGCGCGGATCGCCGCACCGCCGAGATCCGGCCCGACCCGATAGCAGCGGTTGTCGAGGAAGCTGGTGTTCACCACTCGCAGCCGGCCACCGGTGTCGAAGATCGCGCCGCCGCCGTAGCTCGACGTCGAGGTCTGCCTGACCTCCGAGTCGCCGTGTGCGAGGGTCAGGTTCTCCACGATCAGCTCCGGCCACTTCTGGTCGTTGCAGTGGTCGGTGGTCCAGGTCTGCCGCTTGTCGCAGGTGTTCTGGTAGAGGATCCGGCGCTTTCCGGCACCGCTCAACGTCACCAACCCGCCGCCGTCAAGCACCACGCGATGGCTGGTGTTCCTCACCTTCGCAGTCGCCGTCATTGTGATCGTGATCGGATTCGGCCCGCAGTCGAAGTTGATGATGCCGCCCTTGGCGACCGCCTTGACGACCTGTGCCGAGGTGCAGCCAGCCTTACGCCCGGAGCCGATCACGCTGGTCGGATGGCTGGTGTTAACGGCCCGCCCGGCCCGGGGTACGGCGGCGCGACCTGCCGGATTTCCGGCGACAGACACCGCCCGCTCAGTCCGGACGTGATGGGTGAGCGTCGGCACGGACCGAGCATTAGAAGCGCCGATCGCAGGATTTGTGAGACCCAGCGCCGCCAGTGCAATGGCGACGCCCGCGACTGCGAGGCGCGCCAAGCTCGATCCATCGGCAATGCCGGCCGCGTAGTGCGCGTCGGGGCACCAACCGGGCAGTGGCACCGATGTCATACCTGGGGGCTCCTTGTCAGCCATCGCGACATCACCCATGTCATCGACACGGAATCAGCCAGCACTTGAGCCCGGTAGGACCCCTATTCGGCTGGCTGCCCCATCGCGGAGAGGTAGGAGAAGTACAGCATTTCCATCAGTTTTGCGTCGGCCGGGCGAAGCGCTGGGTCGGTGAGCCGCTCCTGATAGCGGGCCATGATGTCGCGGATCGCATCGTTGATCTCGCGGAACTCCTCGGAGGTCGCCGCCGCCCTGATCAGGCGAAGGCGTCAGCGATCTTCTTGACGTCGCCCTTTGCAAGGGCCGGCACCTCGACGATCCAGTAGTCGCCGCTGGTGAACGTTACGGTCAGCGGCTTGGAAACCATCGGCGCCGCCTTTCCCAGCTCGACCGAGTTGATCTCAGTACGCGGGACCCGGGCAAGGATCTGGTCGAGGCTCAGCCCGCGCTTACGGTCGATGCTGACCAGCGCGAGCTCGCTCGCAGTCAGTACGAGCCAGGCAATCATCGTGAACGATGGCGTGACCGACGCGGCCGCCTGTGCTGGTTCGGCTCCGACCTTCTTTCCGGCGATTGCGCCGGCCAGCGCACCACCGAGACCCTCGCCCATTCCGACGTTGCGCATCGTCGCCTTGTTGCTCCCCCGCGGGTTCACCCGGCAGCCGGCAAGCTGCGGCGATCCCAAGATTTCCGACGCGTCTAGAGCCATCCCCCACCTCGCTGTAATCGAGCCGATCCACAATTGGCCGTGTCGCGGCAGTCAAGCGCGGCTCCGCCAATCCGTCAACGGTCGCTGATGATGACCGACTCGAGCATCTGGTAGATGTCTTGGACATCCTGCAGCGGTGCTTGTCCGCCGATTTGCGCAGTCATCACCATGACGTCGTCGCCACGCGTCGGCGCAACGGCAATCGTCGCAATGATCGTGCGGGTGCCGTCCGCCGAAACGACGTCGCTGAGCTTGGCATGGCGACCATCGATCGCCATCCGGCTGCCGTGCGCATGCTGATAGACGCTCAGCGACGGAAACTCGGTCTTCGTCCAGCCGACGAGCACCCCGGCTGCGGCCACCGGCCAGGTCGCGTCGAAGCAGCCCGCTCGCGATTGGACCGCGCGGTGAGGTGACGCGCACGCGCCGGTGAGTGGCGCCGTACTCAGGTGAATCAGTGGAAAGGCGACGGTCGCGGGCTGCCCCAGGAATGGCGTGAGGTGCCACTGCCGGGGGTAGCTGACGACCAGGCCGGGGCCATGCCACGTCGCCCATGCCGATGGAGCCGGCTGCTCGTGCAGCACTGGGGTGGTATGCACTCGCGCAGTGTCGGGCAGCAACACGGTGCCTTGGGACTTGCCGGCTGAGGCAGACGTGCACGACGTCAGGAGCAACGTCATTCCGACGATCGTTACGCCGATCCGAGTGGCGGTCACTCCCCTCAGACTCCGAATCCCCACCCATGGTTCCCGGGCCGACCAGA
Source organism: Mycobacteriales bacterium (assembly GCA_036268295.1). GTDB lineage: Bacteria > Actinomycetota > Actinomycetes > JAFAQI01 > JAFAQI01 > DATAUK01. The sequence goes on from DATAUK010000047.1 coordinate 160,981, forward strand.
TCTGACGTCGTGCGCGGCGTCCCTGGCCGACCTCTGGCACGATCGATCCGTGTCACACAACGTCGCTGACGCCGTCCTTGTCCTTAACGATCACGCCGTCGACCGACGTGCCGAACGCCTTGCCGCGCTGGGCGACGAGGAGTTGCATTTGTCGCCGGCCGGAGATGGGTGGGACGTCCGGAACATCGACGGCCATTGGAGGATCGACGGCGAGGGCAGTCGGCGCGACCTGTACACCGGCCGCAACGCTCTGTCGGGTGGTAGGCGAGGCCTCTTCGTGTTGGCGTTCGGGTCAGCACACAACCGAGCCGAACTCAACCCGCGGGCAAGATAGTCGAGCGTGTACCACTCAGTTACGGGTCCAGTTGTGTGCTGTTCGGTACACCGACATCGACCGCCGCATCCCCTCGTTTGCGTTCGACGTGCGCCGCGATAGCCGACGGCGGCGGCGGAGCAGGGCCACCCGCGGCGGACGAGTTGGCCTATAAGCCGGGTTCTGTAGCTCGGACCGAGGTCCGACCTGACGGTCATCCATCTACGGTCGCCGTTGCCGACGACCTCTAGCGGTCTACCCGGAAGCTCGGGCGGGCCGCCCTCGAGCGCTTCCTGTCTGACCTTGCTCCGGGTGGGGTTTGCCGAGCCGCTCGAGTCGCCCCGAACGCTGGTGGGCTCTTACCCCACCGTTTCACCCTTACCCGGCGACCGAAGCCGCCGGGCGGTCTGTTCTCTGTGGCACTTTCCCGCGGGTCACCCCGGGTCGGTGTTGCCGACCACCCTGCCCTTCGGAGCCCGGACTTTCCTCGGCGACGCCTCCTGCGAGGCGCCGACGCGACCGTCCGGCCAACTCGTCCGCCGTCGATCAGGGTACGGCGAACCCCGGCGTCCGGCTAGACCCTGTTGTCGTCAGCATCAAACCCGGCGGCGACGACCGCACCACCCGAGAGTGCGACCGCGCCCGGAAGCATGCGCACCACGGTGACATTGGTCATGACGAACCCTTCCCTAGAGGCAGCGAACCTCTCGGCACCGCTAGCCGTGCCGAGGGGGATGGCTGAGTCTCGTCGCCGACCTGCTAAGCAATGAACAAGGGAAAGGAGCCGTGACACCCATGGCAATCGAAGTTGGCAGCAAGATCCCGGACGTCGGCGTCAAGGTGTTGCGCGACGGGGCACCCACGACCGTGCAGACCGGCGATATCCTCGGAAGCGGCAAAGTCGTGCTGATCGCCGTGCCGGGCGCGTTCACGCCAGGCTGCTCGAAGCTGCACCTGCCGGGCTACGTCCAGAACGCCGACGCGCTGCGCGCCAAAGGCATCGACACGATCGCGTGCATCTCGGTGAACGATGCCTGGGTCATGGATGCGTGGGGCGAGGCACAGGGAGCCGGCGACATCGTGATGCTGGCCGACGGCAACGGCGAGTTCGCCGACGCTATGGGGCTCACTCTCGACGGCAGCGGCGCCGGCCTCGGCACCCGCTCGCAGCGGTACGCCGCGGTCATCGAGGACGGTGTCATCACCGACCTCGAGATCGAGCCGAACACCGGTGTCGACGTCAGCAGCTGCGACAACCTGCTCACGAAGGTCTGACGCCGCCGGCCCGCGGGGCGCGCCGGACCGGTTGAGCACACAACCGAGCGCTTTCGGGTCAGCGCGAGCCTGACGACACGCTCACGCGCGGGTGATCCGGCTCCGGTTGTGTGCTCAATCGGACCCGACGGCGCAAGACGACCGGCACCGCCGCCGCGACGGCAACCGCCGCGGCGATGATGGCCGACTGCGGTGAGAGCAGCCGAGCCACTGCGCCGACCAGCGGGCCACCGAGGCCGACTCCGCCGTCGAACCAGGCGAAGAACGCGCCGGCGGCCGCACCTTGTTGTGCTGCCGGCACGTCGGCGAGCGCGAGCACGCCGAGCGCGGGCACCGCGAGTCCTTGACCGACCGAGAGGATGGCAAGGGCGACGATCGCCATGCTCGTCGTGCTGGACACCGCGAACACCGCCAGCCCGGCGGCCTCGAGCACAGCAGCGCCGAAGAGCACAATCGGCGCGCCGAGCCGATCCGGCAGCGAGCCGAGGCCGACCCGGCTGAGGATCACACCGGCACCGAAGACCGGCACGATCAACGCGCCGATCTTCAGCCCGTGACGCGCCACCACGATCGCGCCGAAAGACAGCACCGAGACATATCCGATGTTGACCAACAACAGCCCGACGCCCGGTCTGCCGGTACGCCGCACCATCGTCCAGATCGGTGCTGGTTCATGCTCGGTCGACGGCCCGGGAGCGCCCCCGACGAACAGCGCCGCCGCCGCTCCGATCAGAGGCAAAACGATCGCGAGCATCCACAACCGGGCGATGTGGTGATCGGCATCGAACAGTGTGACGAGCAGTGGCCCGATGGTGAGCCCGCCGTAGTTCGCAAGGCCGATGTGGCCAAGCGATCGACCGCGGTGCTCCGGACCGGCGATCCGCAGCAACCACAGCACCGAGGCGCTCATCATGAGCGCCTCACCGCAGCCGACCAGCAACCGGCTGACGAGTAGTGCCGCAAGCGAGGTCCAGAATGCCGGGACGACTCCCGCCGCCATGATCACCGCACCTGCGACGACGACCTTCCGGGAGCCGAGGCGATCGGCCCATCGGCCGCCCATCGGCCGAGCGATCGCACCCGTCATCGCCGGCGCGCCCACGGCCAAGCCGACGGCAAGCGCACCCGCACCGAGCTCGGTCGGGACGTACGTCGGGACGGCACGGAGCACCGCACCGAGAGCGGCGTAACAGGCTATTGCGGCGCCGAGAACCGCTGCGTACGCGCGCCAGTCAAATGACCGCATATAGGTCTGCCTACCCACTGCGCCGGCGACGACGCATCAGGATCTACGGGTCCCCCGCAGGCCTTCCGGATCCGATTCGGGATCCAGGGACGTTCAGCCTCGAACCTTCAGCGGCAAGCTCGGCGCACCAATCCCGCGCCGCCGCCGCGACATACGACGGCACGTCGAGCTCGGCGAGCAGATCGACCGCGGCTTGCATCTCGTCGAGACGCCGGACCGCGTGGACCCGGCTACCCGTCGCGAGCCGGGTCATCGTGTCGGCATTGCTCGCCACGAGCTCGGCAGTGATGTTCTCCCGCAGCCACTGTTCGCACCCGGCTTCGCGGCTCGCCCGCAACGCCTCGGTCACCGCCGCGGCCAGGCCTTTGTAGAAGACGCTGCGCAGCAGCTTGCGAATGGCCGCCGTGCCAGCCGGTCCCGCGATCAGCTCTGCCCGGCCGCCAAGTGCGTTTACCGCCCCCACAACAGCCGGCGCGCACTCGCCTGAAACCAGTGCCGGTGTGGTGATCCCACGGCCCGGCACCGGCGCCATCAGCGCCACGTCGGCGAAGCCGACGCTGTGGCCTCGCGCGATCCCGGCGAGCCGCCGCTTCAGGCCGGCGGACGCGGTGTTGAGGTCGGCGTACGGGGCGTGCTCAGCGATCCCCGGCAAGGCCGCGATCAGTGCCGCTTCCGCTTCGTGCGCGGTTGTCAGGCTGAGGATGAGATCCGCTCCGGTGCACGCCTCGGCCTCGCTGGCGGTTGCGGTCACCCCGGAAGTACGGGAGCCGACTGGGTCGTAGCCGCGGACCAGGACACCGCCGGCGATGAGATCCGCTGCGAACGCCGACCCGGCTTCGCCGAGACCCAGGATCGCAACCGTGCGCGGGTTGTTCATCGGCTCGATGCCACTGGCGGGGTCCCGTGGGTGTGAAAGGTGTCGATCGTCTTCAGCCCCCACGCCTGGCCCTTGGCGCGTTCGGTCGCGGTCCAGGAGATCGGTCGCCAGTCCGGGGCGAGCACCAAGCGAGCGCCTGCGTTGCACAGCTCGATCCGGTTGCCTCCGGGCTCCCAGACGTAGAGGAAGAAGGTCTGCTGGATCGCATGCTTGTGCGGTCCGGTCTCGATGTGGATGCCGGCCTCGAGGAAGACGTCGGCCGCACGAAGAATGTCCTCGCGCTGGTCGACGGCGAAGGCCACGTGATGTAGCCGTCCGCTCGAGCCGGTCCAGTCCGCGGTGTAGACCAGGTCGTAGGTCTTGTCGCTCACGTGGTACCAGACCGCGCTCGGCACACCGTCGTCACCCACGATCTGTTCGGTCAGCTGCGCGCCCAACACCTGCGGCATGAAGTTGACGATCGCCGGGACGTCGCGCGCGAGATAGTTGACGTGATCGATCCGCCGGATGTTCGCGCCGCGACCAGGAAACGGCTCGGCCTGGTTCTTCAATGCCGGCCGCTGATCCGCCGGCGCGACGTACCACTCGGACTCCCAATACAGCGCGAACTCGTGGCCGTCCGGGTCGGCGAACAGGTACGTCGGACCGATCCCGTGCTCGCCGTCGACCCAGCTGCCACCGAGCCCGGCGGCGTCGATCGCCGCGACGCGACGTTGCAGCGCATTCGGGCCGGCGGCTCGCAGCCAGGTCCGGCCGATCCCTGCCGCGGGCGCCTCGGTCACCTTCACCGTGAACGCCTCGTAGTCGTCCCATGAGTGCAGGTAGACCGAGCCATTCGCCCGGCCGACCTCCGACAGCGCCATCAGCCGGACGAAGAAGTCGACCGTCTGCTCGGGCACGGCGGTGAGGATCTCGACCGCGCCGACGTGAGCGATGTCGCGGCAGCGCTCGACGCCGAGGTCGGAAGAAGCCGAAGCGGTCATCGATGCACCCGTGCGGCGGGGAGTGCCTGCAGTGCCTCGATCACGTTGTCGATGTGTGCCCGCATCGCTTGCGAGGCGGCGTCCGGGTCGCCCGCCACGATCGCGGCGACGATCGCCTCATGTTGCGGCAGCGACACCGCCGGACGCCCGGGCAGCAACGCCAGCTGGAACTGGTGGCGGACCATCTGCCCGCGTAACTGCTCGATGAGACGAGCGGCAGTCTCGTGTGCGGCGATCCGGCGGACGGCGCCGTGCAGCGCGGCGTTGAGATCGCTGTAGGCAAGCGGCTCCCCGGCCTTTGAGGCGACCCGCATGTCGCGGGTGATCTGCCGCAGCTCCGCGCGATCGGACTTCGTTGCCGATACGGCTGCCCGCGCAGCGCACAGTCCCTCCAACTCGCGCCGGACCTCGGTGATCTGGATCGCCTCGAGAAGCGACACGCTGCGGACCCGCGCGCCGCGATTGCGCTCCATCGACACCAGGCCCTGCGCCGACAGATGCTGAAGGGCAGTGCGGATCACGAAGCGGGTGGCCTCGAAGCGCTCGCACAGGTCGGCCTCGACCAGTCGCTGACCGGCGACGTACTCGCCGCGCAGGATCGCGTCGCGCAGTGAGTCTTCCGGGGCGGCGTCTGTTGTCATCTCCATCCCCTTCGTCATCGGTCGGCATCCCAAGCCACGTACCTGACCTTAAGTTCCGCGACTAGTGGGCGGAGTGTATTGACATCAAGGCTCAGCTCCCCCGCTTCGTAGCGGCGTCGCGACTCGGCTTCTCGCAGCACCCGCTGCTCGCAGCCGGCCCGCACCGATGCCGCCTGCTCGCGGGCGACCACGACGACCCCGTCGGCATCGGCCACGACGACGTCGCCCGGAGAAATCAGAGTGCCGTCGATCGAGACCGGTCGGTTCACCGTGCCCGCCTGAGCTTTGACAGTGCCGTGGGCATGCACCGCCGCCGACCACGCCGGGAAGCGCGCAGCTTCGATCTCGGCGACGTCCCGGATCCCAGTGGTCGTGACCAGACCGACCACACCCCGAGTCTGCAGCGAGGTCGTAATCAGCTCACCGACGTAGCCGTCGAGGCACGGCGCGGTGGTGGTCAGCACGATGATGTCGCCGGGCGCGGTCTGTTCGATAGCGAGATGCACCGTGAGGTTATCTCCTGGTGGGCAGAGCACGGTGACCGCGGTTCCCGCCGCGCGCGCACCCGGCCAGACCGGCCGGACTCGAGGACCGAGCAGACCGGTCCGACCGGCCGACTCATGCACGGTGGCGACGCCGTACGCGCCGAGATCCGCCACCAGGTCCGGCGCGGTCCGCGGTGGCGAGGTCACGACGACAGGTGTCACGACAGCACCGCACTCACCTGGGGGAAGACTCGTTGGTAGGCCTCGGCCTGACGGATCGCCGGTTCGCCGCCGTTGCGGACCGCTTGTACGCCGCGCCGCTCGCCGACATCGGTGTAGTAGCGGACCAGGTGTCCCTGTGATCCCATCTGCCGCATCGCCTTGAGCTTGCGCTCGAACACCGGGGTGATGTCTACCAGCACATCCGGCATGAACCCGCAGACCTCCGGCTGGTGCGGCTCGAACCGGAACACCGGAGGTGCCCCGATCGCCCGATGCGGTGACTCGTGGCCCAGCGCCTGGGCGATCATCCTGGCCCGCAACGTGATCTCGCCGGCCCGTGAGTGGTCGAGGTTGTGCGGGTCGGCGATCGAGTGGGTGAGGATGACCGCCGGCTGGTGCTCCCGCATCAGCTCGACGAGGGCGAACAGCGTCTCGTCATCGTCAGGCAACGGGTAGTCGCCGCGGTCGAGAAACGTCATCCGCGCGCCCAGCGCCTCACCAGCCGCGCTCGCCTCGTCGCGGCGGATTGCCTTCACCTTTTCAACCGTCATGCCTGGCTGTTTCCACGCCCCCTGCGACTCGCCTCGCTCACCGAAGGACAGGCAGACGACGTTGACCTCACCACCGGCGGCGACCACTGTCGCGATGTAGCCACCGGCACGCCAGACGAAGTCGGCGGCATGTGCGCTGACGACGAGCATCGAGGGTGGCTGCCCGGCCATCACGCCGGCTCGCCATCGTCCGAGGCGCCGACGAGGGCGCGCGAGTTGGTGACGATCATCCGGGTGATCTCTGCGTCGGAGAACTCCGCCGCATGCAGCGCGTCGGCCATCAAGGCGAGGCCCGACTCGACCGGCGGATTGTGCGGCTGCCCGAGGTCGGTGGTGACGACGCTTCGCTCATAACCGGTAGCCCGGATGTTGTGCACCATCTCCGGCCAGGCGATCTTTCCGGTGAGTGGTGTCGTGAAGCACCGCTCGAGGTAGGCGCCGAGGTCGGCGAGCATCCGCTGGTCTTCGACGGCGAGCGCCTGCTGCGGAAACTCCGGATGGGTGACCACAATGCGGTTGACCCCGCTCTGAGCGGCGTCCTGGACCACGGCGATGATTTCCTGCCGGCCAAGGTGCCCGGTCGCCAGCACGAGGTCGTGATCCGCGATCAGGTCGAGAACTGCCCGGACCTCGGGCAGCACAGCACCATCCTCGTCGATGACATCGACCGGCGGTAGCTCCAAACCACGGCCGCGCAGCTCGTCCTGAAGCTCCAGCCACATCGGGCGAACCGCTCCTTCCGGCAGATCGAGCGCAGTACGACGGTGATTGGCGGCGTCCACGGTTGGCATCCATACGAACTGCGCGCCCTCCCGCGCTGCGATCTCGACGGCGAGCGGGTTGACGCCGCCGACCGCGGAGTTCAGAGCAATACCGCCGACCGCGTGGCATCCCGGCACGGCTGCAGTGACCACGCTTGCCCGCTCGGCGGTGGGTACGTAGTGGCTTTTCAAGACGAAGCCGGCAAGCCCGACCTCGACACAGGCTCTGGCCAGGTCGAGGTCCGTCGTACTCCGGACCATGACGTCCGGCGCGATGTGGACGTGAAGGTCATAGCTGCGACGAACGAGCTCGCGCGCCCACTCAGAGGGCTGCGCACCCGGCGGGAGCATCGGGGCTGGCTTGGTCACGCCGCCGCCTCGATCACGCCGGTGTTGACCGCCTCAAGCAGCCGATGAATTGCCAGTCCCTCACCGGTCAGCTCACCAGCGACCTCACCGCGATAGAACACGACCACGCGGTGACACAGGTCGACGAGTTCCTTGTTGTCGGTGGAGCACAGCAACACCACCGCGCCCTGCTCGGCGATCGCCCGGATCAGTCGATGCATCTCATCCTTCGCACCGGTATCGACACCCCTGGTGGGATCGTCGAGCAGCAGGATCTGTGGTTCGAGCTCGAGCCATTTGGCGAAGACGACCTTCTGCTGGTTGCCACCGGACAGCGAGCCGGCCGAGGAGTCGACCGATCGCGCTTTGATCGTCAGTCGACGCGCCTGCTCGGCGGCACGCTCGCGGAGTTGCCGGCGACGGATCAGCACGCCATCACGGCGGAGTGCGACCGACCGCACCTGCGCGATGTTCTCCCAGAGCGACTTGTCGAGCATCAGACCGGTTGCTCGCCGGTCGCCACTCACCAACGCGATTCCGGCGGCGACCGAGGCTCGGTGCGGCCGCGGCACCGGCGTGCCATCAGGGAGCAGCATGTGCCCGGCTTGCGGTCGCTCGAAGCCGGCCGCAAGCCGCAGCACCTCCTGATGGCCGGCGCCGAGCAACCCGGCAAGGCCGACGATCTCCCCGGGCGGGATGTCGAGGCTGACCGGGGCGTGATCCGCGACGACGGGCACGCGGTCAACCCGCAGCGATCCGCCCTCGGCAGCCGGCGCGACCGCGGCCACCGGACGAGGCAGCGATGAGCTGTCAGGACGATCGCCGAGCATCGCTTCGACGACCGACGCAATGGTCACGTCGCGGCGCTTCATCCGGCTCAGGACGGTGCGCCCGTCGCGAAGCACGGTGACCTCGTCGGAGACACTCAGCACCTCCTCCAGAATGTGCGAGACGAAGACCACGCCGGTGCCCCGCGCGCGCAGTGCGCCGACGATCCGCATCAGGTTGTCGGTCGAGACGGCCTCGAGCGCCGACGTCGGCTCGTAGAGCACCAGCACCGTCGGGTCGACCAGCAGCGCCCGCGCGATCTCCACGAGCTGCTGATCCGCGAGCGTGAGGTCACCGAGCGGCCGATCCAGCCGCTTGAGCGACACGCCGACCTCATCGAGCACCGGCTCAGCGCGCCGCCGCATCACCGTCCGGTCGAGCCCACCAGCTCGGCGTGGCTCGCGGTTGACGAAGAGATTGGCCAGCACGCTCAGCTCCGGAAACAAGTTCAGCTCCTGGGACACCACAGCCACTCCGCGACGCGCCGCATCGGCGGTGGTCGACAACCTGACCGGCTGGCCCTCCTGGAGCACGTCACCGGTATCCGGAGCGATCGAGCCGGTCAGAATCTTGACCACGGTCGACTTCCCGGCACCGTTCTCGCCGAGCAGTGCGTGGACGGTCCCGGGCGCTACGGCGAAGTCGGTCGGATGAAGTGCAACGACTCCGCCGTAGCGTTTGCTGACACCTTTGGCTTCGAACATCGACTCGATCTAGCCGATCGCCGACAGCGGCTTGATGTACTTCTGCGGATCGGCGAGCTCTTTGTTAACCTCAGCCTGGAAATACGACGTCCGGTTCGCGGCACTCTGTTGGCGCTGCTGGATCTGCTGGATGTTGGCCTTGTCGACCGTCAGGTATCCGGGGTTCCACCAGCCGGACGGCAGCGGCGTGCCTTTCAGTGCATGCTCCGCGAGCAGGTCGACCGCGATGTAGCCCTTGAGCCAGTGCTCAGGAGAGACGAGCGCCTGAACGTCGCCTGCGGCCACTCCCGCGAGGGAGTTCGGGTCGAGATCATCGGCACCGACGACGTAATGCTTGCCGGTCTTCTTCTCGATCTCATACAGCGATGCTGCGTCCTGGCTGCCGGGCCCGACATAAGCCAGCGCGTTGGGATGCGACTGGACCGCCGAGCTCCACGCACTGAAGTTTGTCGACGGCTCCTGGGTCGAATTGAAGTTAACGAAGCTCACGCTCGGTCGCGCCTTCTTCAGGGTGTCCTGGAAGCCCTGATTGCGAGCCGTCAATACCGGCAGACCTGGGGTGTCCGTGCCGATGAGGATCTGGCCCGCGGTGTTGGGGATCTTCGGCAGCAGCGCGTTGGCGAGCGCCACGCCGAGCTGGTAGTTGTCGTTGCCGATGAACAGCGTCACGCCCGAGCCGGCGGCCGGCGGCGCATCGACGGCAATCGTCGGGATGTTCTTGCTCGCTGCCTGCTTGAACGGGTGGATGAACAGGTCGGGGAACAGCGTCGCGAGTGCGATGCCGTTCTTGTCGTTCTGCAGCGCGGCTTGGAACAGCTGCACCTGCTGAGAGCCGTTCGCGGTCGACGGCGCGGTGTTGGTCAGGTTGATCCCGGTCGCCTTCGCTGCCGCACCCGCGCCCAATGACATTTCCTGGGCGAAGTTCTCCGACGTCGTGTCGTACACAAAGGCGATGTGGACGCTCGACGGGCTCTGGCCGCTGGAGCTGCCGGCTCCCGGTGGGTTTCCGCCTGACGAGGACGAACCGCACGCAGCCATCACCGCGGTGATGCCGATGAGGCCGAGGACGAGCGGGGTATGGCGGCGAAGCGCCCTGGCGGTCCGTGGCGGTGCGACCGCTACTGCTGGTTGAGACATGTCACTCCCTTGGCACGTGCCCGGTGCGACGCTCCGAGCGCTCCGATGTGTGGGCTGGCGGTGCATGGGCGATCAGAGCCCGAGCGAAAGACGTCGACTGGTACGACGCCTCCGCAGGAGCTGGTCGAGGGAAACGGCGACGATGATCACGCTGCCGGTGGCGAAGCTGCTCCAGTTCAGTGGGACGTTGAAGTAGACGAGGCCGCTGTTGACGACGCCGAGCAGGATCGCGCCGACCGCGGCACCGGCAACGGTGGCATTGCCGCCGGACAACGGAGTGCCGCCAATCACCGCTGCCGCGATCGCCTGCAGCTCGTAGCCGGTACCGAGCTGCGGATCAGCTGAGGAGAAGTACCCCAGCGCGAGCACGCCGCTCACCCCACCGAGCAGGCCCATCAGGGCCAGTACCTGGATCCGGGTCCGCGGCAAGGAGATGCCGCTGTGGCTCGCGGCCTGCGGGTTCGACCCGATCGCCCTGACCCGGTAGCCGAACGGGGTCAGCCGCAGCAACGCGGTGAGCAACACCACCACGGCGGCGAAACACCAGATGCCTACCGGCACCTTGAGGAAGTCGCCGCCGATCACGGTGTAGAACGAGCTGCCGGCCGGCACGTTGGTGATCTGTTGACCGTTGGACAGCGCTTCGGCGAGCCCGCGGAACATCGACAACGTCCCCAGAGTGGCAATGATCGACGGCAAGCCGATCCCCTGAACCAGCCCGGCGTTGACCAGCCCGAGCCCGGTGCCGGCGGCGACCGCGACGAGGGCGGTCAGCCACGGATTGATGCCGGAGCCCTGCAGCAGCGCCGCGCAGACCACCGTGAGTCCGAGCGTCGAGCCAACCGACAGGTCGAGCTCGCGCATCGCCAGCAGGAACGCCATGCCGCAGGCAAGGATCCCGACGAACGCGTTCTGCTCGATGATGTTCGTCATCTGCGTCCACGAGAAGAACGACGAGTGGAACGCGCTGACGACGACAACAACCGCGATCGTCGCGATCGTGACCGGGCCGCTCTCGATGTCGGCGATCCAGCGACTGACGTCCGCTGCGGTGTGCTGACCGGTGATCGGATCCGACGCGGATGACACGTCGGCGCGGCGCCCGGAGGTGCCCGGCGCGACGCCTCGCGAGTCCGTCATCAGCATCCTGTCCACAAGATTGTTAACAACTTTGGCGATGAAGGTACCATCGATCCGTCGGACGTCAAGGCCTGGGACCGTGCGACGTCGTCAGTGCTTGGCGTGCCCGCCGTCGACGTTGATCGCCGATCCGGTGACGAATCGCGAAGCTGGATCACAGAGGTAGAGAAGGGTCGAAACCAGGTCAGCCGGCTGTTGGACCTCCGGGACCGCTTGGCCGGCGACGACTCGGTCAAGGTCACGGACCACGCCGGTTGCGACCGCGGTTTGCGTCGGGATCATGCTGGGCGTGATGGCGTTGACAGTGACCCCGGTCGGGCCGAGCTCGCTGGCCAGAGCGCGGGTGAACCCGATCACGCCGCCCTTGGACGCGGTGTAAGCGACCATCCCCGGTGGCCCGAGCCAAACCACCGCACTCGCTATGTTTACGATTCGCCCGCTCAGCGAGTGGGTGAGCCACGGCAACGCGGCGTGCGTGACGTAGAACATGCCGTCGAGGTTCACGCTCATGATTCCCCGCCACTGCGCGGGCGTCGTGTCCTCGAAGCGGATCATCGGGAAGATCCCGGCGTTGTTGACCAGGACATCGATCCCGCCCAGCGCATTCGCTGCCTTCGACACCGCCGCAGCGGCGAGACCGGGATCGGTGATGTCGGCAATGCAGTCGATGAAAGGCATGCCGTGCGCTTCGACCCGGCGCCGCGGCTCCGCCATGTCAGCGAGATCAATGCCCGCTACGGATAGCCCAGCGGCCGCAAGCGCCTCCGCGAACACGGCGCCGAGCCCGCCGGCGGCGCCGGTCACCACGGCCACCCGCTTGCCGTTGATCGTCACGACGAGGCCGCCAACGCCACGCTGACCAGCAAAGGCTCGTTCCGATCCGCAAGGCCGGGGATGACGTCGTCGAGAAGCGCGGTCACCTCCTCGGGCGTCCGGACTTCGACGGTCGGTACGCCGAAGCCGCGAGCCAGTCCGGCCACGGACACCCCGCTCAGCGACGGCCACGGCGCCTTGCCGCGCCGCTCGGTCAACCGCTCCATCACGAGGTAATGGCCGTTCTCCATGACGAAGAACACCACTCCGACGTCGTAGCGAACCGCGGTCCACAGCGCCTGGATGCAGTAGATCGAGGAACCGTCGCCGATCACGGCAAGCACCGGACGGTCGGGTCGCGCCATCCGCAACCCGATCGCCGCCGGGACGCCGAATCCAAGTCCGCCCATTGCTGCGCTGAGAAATCCTCCTGGTTCACGGGTCGGCACCAGCAGCTGAAGTGCATCGCGACTCGACGGGCTCTCTTCGACGATGACGGTGCCGGCGGCCACCCGGGTGGCCAACTGGCCGAACAGCAGCTCGGGGGTCAGCGCCGAGCCATCCGCTCGCAGCCGCAGCCGCAACCGGTCGGCGATGCCGGTGGGCGAAGGCCGGCCAGGCGTCGCGGACCCGGCCGACAACCCTGCATCGATCGCCGCAACTGCCGAAGCTGGCGGCGCGATCACGCCGACGTCTGCCGGGCTACGCCGTACCTCCGCGGGATCGTCGCTGACCACGACAACCCGAGTGCCTTCGGCAACCAATGGCCCGGACTCGAAGTGGTACTGGCGCAGCATCGCTGCTCCGACCACGAGCACCACGTCGTACGGCGCGAGCCGCTCGCGCAGCGCCGCCCGCCCGGCGGGCAGGAATCCAGCGAAGCGTGGGCTGTCCTGCGGAAAGCCGGCTCGCGAGGTGAACGGCTCGTGGAACACCGGGCAGTCGAGGCGGTCGGCGAGCGAGACCAACGCGGCCCAGGTGTCGGCGGAATCGGCGCCGGCACCAGTGATGAGCGCGGGAGCCCGCGCGTCACTGAGCACCTCGACTGCGCGCTCCACATCGCCGGCGGACACGCCGGACGATGACGCGACGTACGACGGCGCCGTGCAGACGGTCGCGTCCATCGGCTCGTCCCAGTCCCCCATCGGCACGATGACGACGACCGGACCGCGGCCGGCAATCGCTGTGTGGCGGGCCTGAGCGATGCAGGTCGGCACATCTTGGGGACGCGGCGGGTTGAGCACGTCCAGGACGTAGTCGCCTGCGAGCGAGCCGAGCCGGCCGGTGAGGAACGGCTCGGCGAGCAGATGTCGGCGGTCCTGCTGGCCGACCAGCACCACCAGCGGCGCCCGGTTGACCCGGGCGGTCGCGATCGCCGACACCGCGTTGCCGAGCCCTGCCGTGGTGTGTAGCGAGACGAGTGCCGCCGACTCGGTGCCGATCGCGAAGCCGGCCGCTGCCGCGACGACGGCGTTTTCGTGCAGACCGAGGACGTAACGGATGTCATCGGGCAGATCCGCGAGCAGCGGGATCTCAGTGGATCCCGGGTTACCGAACCAGGTAGTCAGCCCGTAGTGACGACAGACGTCAAAGACAGCGGATCGGACGGTTTGCGATTCACCAACACCCGTGAGCACGGCGTCATTATGCAGATTGTTGTCAATTATGTCGACCTTATCGGTGACGAGATCCCCACCGCCAAGATCGATGAGAAGACGACGCTTCGAGCGACGTCGAAGCGTCGCGGGCATAACGTCGAGCTCATGAACACCACCGGAGATGTCGATCTCGCCGCCATCGGCAGCGTCCTGTCCGACCCAGCCCGCTGCCGTGTGCTGCTTGCTCTCGGCGACGGCCGCTCGCTGTGCGCGAGTGTGCTCGCCGAAGAAGCTGGGGTGACGCCGTCGACCACCAGCACGCATCTCGCCAAGCTTGTCGACGCCGGCCTGCTCACCGCCGCGACTCGCGGCCGGTTCCGCTACTTCACCCTTGCCGGCCCGCAGGTCGGCGAGCTGATCGAGACCGTCGCCCGACTCGCACCCGCGCAACCGGTGCGGTCACTCCGGCAGGGCACCAGAGCCCACGCGGTACGCCGGGCGCGCGCCTGTTACGACCACCTCGCCGGCCGACTCGGCGTCGCACTCACCGAGGCGATGGTCGAGCGCGGGATCCTGGCCGGCGACAACACCGTCAACTTCGAACGGACCAGCGACACGAGACCGGTCGGCTGGGTCCAGGGAGGTGACGGACTGACGCTGACCGCCGTCGGCCGCAAGTCGCTGACCGGCCTCGGCGTCGTCGTACCTCCTGGCGACCTGGTCCGGTGCTGCGTCGACTGGACCGAGCAGCGCCACCACATCTCCGGAGCGCACGGGCGCGCCGTTCTGGCGCGGTTCATCGACCTGGGTTGGCTGCGGCGGGGGCCGGCCGGCCGCGCGGTCTTCATCACCGACGCCGGAGAGCAGGGCCTGGAGCGCAGTTTCGGCCTGGCCACCGCCGAGGTCTGACCATCCGTGTGAGACTCACCCGGTGCGCAGGCGAGCCAGCACCGTTACCGAGATCGTCGAGGCGTACGGCGATCATCCGCTGCAGGTCGGTGAGTGGTACGTCCCGACCGGCGAGGGCGCCGCTGCGACCGTTGTCCTGATCCATGGTGGCTTCTGGGGACCCAGGTATGACCGCGAGCTCGAGCACCACGTCGCGAAGGCTCTCGCCGAGCGGGGTTATCTCTGCTGGAACATCGACTACCGCTCGGGCGCCGAGCCATGGCCGGCGACGCTGAGCGACGTTGCCGCGGCGTATGACCACCTGCAGCTCACTGCCCTTGCCGGCCGGGTGGACCGGCTGCGCGTGGCGGTGGTCGGGCACTCAGCCGGCGGCCATCTCGCTGCCTGGCTGGCCTCGCGTCACCGGCTGCCGGACGGCGCACCGGGATACAACCCGGACCTGCTTCGACCGGCGCTCGCAGTCCCGCAGGCGGGTGTGGTCGCATTGGCCCGCGCGGCTGCATCCAAGGTCGGCCGCGGTGCGCCGGCGGGGTTGATCGGTGGCTCCACGGAGCGCTATCCCGAGCGCTGGGCAGCTGCCGATCCGATCGCGCTGCTGCCGACCGGCGTCCGCTCGGTTCTCATCCACACCGAACGCGACCGGACCGTGCCGCTCTGGCAAAGCCGGGCGTACGTCGAGCAGGCGACTGCGGCGGGCGACGACAGCACACTCGAGGTCTGCCGCGGTGACCACTTCGCACACCTGGACCCGAAACGCGAGGCCTGCCAACGAATGTTCGCCGCACTCGCCACGATGGGCTCAGGCTCCGATGACTCGCAGTGACAGCCAGAGCGCCGCAGTCGAGCCGACGATCGCGGCCGGGGTGGTCACCACTCCGAGGCGAGAGAAATCTGCCATCGTCGGCACACCCTCGACGGTGGCGACCGCCCGCCGCCACAGCAGCGTCGCCAGCGAGCCCGGATAGCTGAGGTTCGGGCCGATATCGACACCGATCAGCACCGCGAGCGCGGGTCCGACTCCCCCAACCGCCGCGATCGGCAGCAGCAACAACGTGGCCGGAAGGTTGTTCATCAGGTTCGCCAGGACCGCTGCCACCGCGGCGACACCGAGCAGCGGGAGATAGCCGGTGCCGGACGGCACCAGGTGTCGCACGACTCGACCGAGGCCGTCGGTCGACACCGCACTCACCACGATCCCGAGGCCGAACACGAACAGGCAGAACGACGGCGAGGCCGACCGCAGCACACCGACGACCGTCGTACGACGACCGGCCAGCCGGTAGCCGGCCAGCGCGCCGGCGCCCGCGGTGGCGACCCACACCGGCGCGACGCCTGCTGACGAGCCGACCGCGAATCCGACAACGGTGAGCCCGACGACGACGGTTGCAACCAGCGGAAGGCGCTCGGAGACTTCGACCGCCGGCGCGAGCCGCGCCGCCGCGAAGTCCGAACGAAACACCAGACGCGCGCCGACCGTCTCGACCGCGATCACGACCAGCCACGGCAACACCATCAGCGCGGCGAATCGCGAGAACGACAGCGGCACCAACGCAACCGCGAGCAGGTTCGTGAGGTTCGACACCGGAAGCAGCAACGACGCCGAGTTGGCGAGGTGCGCAGTGGCGTAAAGCGGCGCCCGGGCCGGCGCGCCACTCGTCCGGACCGTCGCGACGACGACGGGCGTCAGCAACACGACAGTGGTGTCGAGCGATAGCAGCGCAGTCGTCACGGACGCCAGCACCACGACCGCGAGCAGCAGCCGCGACGGTGATCGCGAGGCACGCGCCAGCAGCCCTCCGGCGGCGCGGAAGACGCCCTCACCGTCGCAACACTCGGCGATCACCAACACCGCGGCCACAAACCCGACCACCGGTCCCAACCGATCGACCTCGGACCGAGCGGCCGTGAATGAGACGGCGCCAACTGCAAGCAGCAGTCCGACGACCGGCACCGCGACGACGACTTCCGGCAGCCCGCGTGGTCGGCGTACGGCGACGACGAGCAAGGCGAGCAACGCAAGCAGCGCTAGCGTTTCGTGCACGGCGGTCAGCGGGCCGGCGCCGTCCCGAGCTCCCCCAGATGACCGGTGTCGTTCATCAACCGCACCACCGCTGGACCTTCGCTACGCCAGTCGATGATCGACAGCGACGTCAGGTCGAGATGCAACCGGTAGATCGCGTTCATCGGCGCATCGAGCGCATCCCGCAGCATCAGTTTGATCGGCGTCACATGGGTCACCACCAAGACGGTCTTCCCGGCGTGCGCCGTCATTACTCGCTCTTGAGCCGCCGTGACTCGCTTCGCGGTCGACACCATGCTCTCGCCGCCGGGCGGCGCGACCCGCGGATCAGCGAGCCAAGCCTTCAGCTCAGCCGGCGCAGCCTTGGCGATCTCCTGGAAGGTCGAACCCTCCCATTCGCCGAAGTTGGTCTCCCTGAAGCCGTCCTCGACCTCGAACGGCAGCCGGAGGCGCTCGGCGACCGCCGCCGCGGTCTGCTGGGTACGCCGCAACGGCGAGGACACGATCACCTCGACGCCGCAGTCCGCGAGTCGGCCCGCCACCGCTGCCGCCTGCGCCTCACCGCGCGGGGTCAACCCGATGTCGCTGTCGCCACTGAATCGCTTGTCGACCGACAGCGGCGTCTCGCCGTGGCGCAGCAGCATCGCCATGGTCGACACTCCGGCCGGCGCGCTCCAGCCGTAGAGCGAGTTGCCCGTCGCCTTCTTGACGGCTGGCTCACTGGACGAGCCGCGAGGTTCCCAGGCCCGGCCGCGCGCCTGGTCGTCCATCGCCTGGTTGGCGAGCCGGTCAGCGTGGCTGTTGAGCTCACGACGAATGTGGGTGAACCGCACCGCAGGTAGCTGGCGGATCAGCGCCGCCGCCTGTTTCGCCAGCACCTGCATATCGGGGTGCTTGACCTTCCAGCGGCTGCTCATCTGTTCGACGACGAGCTTGGAGTCCATCCGGACCTCGACGTCCTGCGCGCCGAGCTCGATGGCTGCCTGCAGCCCGGCGATCAGGCCTCGGTACTCCGCCACGTTGTTGCTCGCGACCCCGATACCCTCGGCGACCTCGCGAAGCAGCTCGCCGGTGTCGGCGTCACGGACGAGGGCGCCGTACCCTGCCGATCCGGGATTGCCCCGCGAGCCACCGTCGGCCTCGACAATGACGCGCTGGTGCGTCACAGCCCCGACTCGTCGGTGCGGATCAGGATCCGCCGGCACTCCTCGCAACGCAGCACCTCGTCGTCCGGCGCGTCACGAAGGTGGTTCAAGTCGGTCGTGTTGAGCTGAAGGTGGCAGCCCTCGCAGCGGCCACGGTGCAACGCAGCCGCTCCGACGCCACCCGAAGATGCACGCAACTTCTCATAGCGGGCAACGAGATCATCGGGCAGCGTTGCGATGAGCTCGGCTCGCTGCGCCGTCGCCTTCTCGGAGTCGGCGTCGACCTCGGACCAGGTCGCGTCGCGCTGGACCTTCGCTGCAGCAAGTGATGTGGTGACCCGCTCCTGCTCGGCGCGCAGCGCCTTGAGCCGCCCCTCGATCGCCTCGCGTTGCTCCATGACCTCGAGCTCGGCATCCTCGAGGTCGGATTGCCGCTTGTGCAGCGAGCCGATCTCGGACTGCAGGTTCTCGAGCTCTCGCGGCGAGCCGACCTGACCATCGTCGAGACGCTTCTGATCCCGATCCAACCGGCCGCGAACAAGCTCGACGTCGGCATCGACCCGAGCCTGCTCGCGGCCGAGATCGCTGTCCTCGGTCTCAGCGCGGACGATGTCGTCGGCGATCTCACCGTCGCGGGTCTGCAGCGTCTCGATCTGCCCTAGCTCCGGGAGCGAGGTACGGCGATGGGCGAGCCGGTCGATCGTCGAGTCAAGAGCCTGGACGTCGAGCAAGCGAAGCTGGTCGGCAGATGCGGCTTTCACAGTTCCTCAGGCGAGTGGGCGTGCAGTGTCCATGGGTCGGTGACGGTGGTCGACGCCGTCGCCTCCACCGTAGTGCCAGCCGCGTGCAGGTCGGCCGCGAGGAGCTCGGCGGCGGCCGCGACCCAGGGCTGCTCGGTCGCCCAGTGCGACGCATCGATCAGGGCGATGCCGAGATCCGCCAACGTCTCCGAGCTGCTGTGGTGCTTGTGATCCGAGGTGACCAGGACATCGGCGCCTGCTGCGGCGACGGCCGGCGCCAGGTCAAGTCCGGCACCGCCGCAGACCGCGACGACGCGCACCTCGCGTTCGAGATCTCCGGCGGCTCGCACGCCGGATCGAGTGGCAGGCAACGCCCCGGCGACGGCGATGGCGAACTCACGCAGCGAGACCGGATTTGCCAGCTCGCCGATGCGGCCGAGGCCGTGCTCAACGTCGGGAGGGACCGGCCGGATGTCTTGAAGGCCAAGCACGGTCGCCAGCGCATCGCTCACGCCTGGACGGGCGACGTCAGCGCTGGTGTGGGCGACGTACAACCCGATGCCGTGGCTGATCAGCCGCTGCACCAGGCGACCTTTCGCGGTCGTCGCCGCGACCGACTCGGTGCCGCCGAGGAACAACGGGTGGTGAGTCAAAAGCAGCTGGGCGGCTGTCCCGATCGCCTCGTCGACGATCGCCTCGACCGGGTCGACCGCGACGTGGATCCGACTCACCTCGGCGCTCGGATCGCCACAGAACAGACCGACCGAGTCCCAGTCGGCGGCCAGCCTCGGATCGTAGCGGCGCTCGATCGCGGCGACGACCTCGGCAAGCGTCGGCATCAGCCTGCGGCCAGCCGATCGAGTGCTGCGCGCACGCAGCCGGGACGCTCCGTCCACGGGAAGTGACCGGCGTCGGCGACCACCTCGACCCAGGCGCCCGGGATCCGTTCAGCGGTTCGCCGGCCGCTCTCCTCGGTGGGCATCGGGCTCTTCTCGCCCATCACGATGCCGAGCGGCACCTCGATCGCCGGCAGCGATGCTTCGAGGTCAGGCAGCTGAGCGACCAGCGAGTCGTGGGCATCGGCGTACGCCGCGACCGACATCCCGTAGTCCGGCATCGGCGGCGCCGCGTCCCAATCGGCGAAGTACGCCGGCCACACCAGCCGTAGGCCATCCAGCGCATCGGACTCGGAGCCCTCGCCCGCCATCGCACGCTCCTCGAGCTCGGTCGCCAGCGCCCTCACGCCCGCCGGCAGCCGCGCGCTCAGCTCGGCCGAGAAGATGTCCTCGCCGCCGTCGCCGACTCCGCCGAGCGGGTCGAGGCACAGCACGCCGAGCAACCGGTCCGGCATCGCGGTCGCGACATGAAGCGCGAGGTGACCACCCCAGGAGTGGCCGATGACGTATGCCGTCGACCAGCCGAGAGCATCCAGCACGGTGCGGATGTCGGCGAGGTGGGTGGTGACGTCGTACGGCCCGTCAAGCATCGACGGTGCGATTCCCCGCTGCTGGAACGCCGCGACCTTGAAACCATTGCCGATCTCGTCGGCAAGCTCGTCGAGATACCCGAACGAGAGTCCGGGCCCGCCGTGAAGCAGCACGACCGGCGGACCGTCGCCGACGACCCAACCGCTGATCTGGCCGCCGTCGACAGCAGCGGTGAACGCGTCGCCTCGCATGTCCTAGAACCTAGTGGTCCGGTTGCACTCGCGATAGGAGATCGTGGGCACGTGAGGCAACCCGAGCTTTGGCTGGCCCGGCACGGCGAAACCGACTGGAGCGCTGCTGGAAAGCACACCGGTCGCACCGACCTGCCACTCAACGACAACGGTCGCGCCGCCGCCCGCGGGCTGGCGACCGTCCTCGCTGGTCAGCACTTCGACCTGGTGCTGACCAGCCCACTGCAACGGGCCCGCGACACTTGCTCACTTGCCGGCTTCGGTGCGCAGTCGGAGCTCGAGCCCAACCTGCAGGAGTGGGACTACGGCGACTACGAAGGCGTCACCACCGACGAGATCCGCGAAAGCCGACCGGACTGGACCATCTTCGATGACGGCTGCCCGGGCGGGGAGACGCTGGCCGAGGTCGGCGCCCGCGCCGATGAGGTCATCCGCCGAGTGCGAAGGACGGACGGCCGCGTCATTGCCTTCGGACACGGCCACATCCTGCGGATCCTCGCCGCCCGCTGGATCGACCTCGCACCTGTCGAGGGCGCCCGCCTGCTGCTAGGGACCGCAACCGTCAGTGTTCTCGGGTGGGAGCGAGAGACCGCCGTGATCAGCCGCTGGAACGCCGGCTGACATAGCCCTGCCAGCTACTGGCTGGCGTGACGCTGGGCCGGCTCGCGCCCGATCGGCTGCGGCGGCGCCGGCAGCAACGGCCGCCGGGGCTTGACCGGGCGGGTCACCGGCGCGGAGTCGGTGACCACGACATCCTCACCGTCGTGGCGGAACGCGATCTCGCCCTTGTCACCCTCGTGCAGCGAATAGACCACCTCACGGTGATCGACACTCACCCGTAGTCGCACGCCGCGCCACCTGATGCTGAAACACAGTTTGGTTATGCCCACCGGCAGCGCAGGGTCGAACTTCAGTTGGCCGCCGTGGTCACGGAGTCCGCCGAAACCGGAGACCAGCGCGATCCAGGCACCGGCGAGGGATGCCATGTGCAGACCGTCGCGACTGTTGGCGTGCAGGTCGCGGAGGTCGATCATCGCCGCTTCGTAGGCGTAGTCGTGCGCTAGCTCCAGATGCCCCACCTCAGCCGCCATGACGGCTTGGGTGCACGACGACAGCGACGAGTCGCGGACCGTCCGCCGCTCGTAGTAGTCAACGTTGCGCGCTTTGTCCTCGGCCGAGAAGCGGTCACCGCACCAGTGCATGGCAAGCACCAGATCGGCCTGCTTCACCACCTGCTTGCGATAGAGGTCGAAGTACGGCGCCGACAGCAACAGCGGGTAACGACCCTGATATCCCTCGAAGTCCCACACCTCGTGGCGGGTGTAGCCCTCCGACTGCGGGTGAACGCCGAGCTTCTCGTCGTACGGGATGTAGACGTCGGCGGCGGCATCCCGCCAGGTGGCCGCCTCTTCGAGGCTGACGCCCAAGCCCTCGGCCAGGTCGGGATGGCGCACCGAAGCCTCGGCGGCTGCCACCAGGTTGCGTGACGCCATCAGGTTCGTGAAGACATTGTCGTCAGCAATCGCGCTGTATTCGTCAGGCCCGGTCACACCGTCGACATGCCAGGCGCCGTCCTGGTCGTGGTGGCCGAGCGACATCCACATCCGCGCAGTCTCAACAAGCAACTCGACGCCGCCGGATCGATCGAGCGAGTCGTCGCCGGTGGCGTTGCGATAACGCTCGACCGAGTCAGCGATGTCGGCGTTGATATGGAACGCCGCGGTGCCGGCCGGCCAGTAACCCGAGCACTCGTGGCCGCGGATAGTGCGCCACGGGAAGACCGCGCCCTTCAGCCCAAGCTTGGCGGCGTGCTCCTTGGCGAGGTCGAGAGTCGAGTGCCGCCAACGGATGACGTCGGCGGCCGCGCTCGGCTGCGTGTAGGTCAGGACCGGAAGGACAAAGCCCTCGGTGTCCCAGAACGTGTGGCCGTCATAACCGGGGCCGGTCAGCCCCTTGGCAGGGATGCAGCGCCGCTCGGCGCGGGCACCGGACTGGAGCACGTGGAAGAGCCCGAAGCGCACTGCCTGTTGGATTTCGGCGTCACCGTCGACCTCGACGTCGGCTGACTCCCAGAACTCATCGAGATAGCTGCGCTGCTCGTCGAGCAAACCGTCGAAGCCCGAGTAGCGCGCACTGCTCAGCGCCGCCGCCACCTGGTCGCGCAACGACTGGCGCGACCGCAGACTCGACCAGCCGTATGCCAGCAGCTTCACGATCTTGAGCCGCTCACCGGGACGCAGATGGGCGACCACAGTGGTCCGGCACCAGTCGTCGCGGGCGTCGATGTCGACCTCCACCCGGCCGTCACCTTCGATGACATGGTCCATCCCCGCTGCCATCGACAGGTCGCTGGAGCGAGTGTGGTGAAGCAGGATGCCGCCGTTGTCCTGCAACGAGTGCTCGACCGCGACGAGCGGGTTGTCGAGAATGGCCGACACCCGCGGGTCTGCCTTCATGTGCGGCATCTCTTCGTTGGCGACCAGCTCGGACTGGATCACGAACCGCGCCGGAGCGTCGACCGGCTCGACGACGTACTCGATCGCCGCGACGGCCCGCTGGACGAACGACACCATCCGCCGCGACCGCACCCGCACCCGTTGACCCGCCGGTGAGGCCCAGTCCAACGACCGGGTCAGTGTGCCGGCCCGGAAGTCCAGCAACCGCTCGTGGGAGCGGAGCTCGCCGTAGCGGACGTCGAGCGGCTCGTCGTCGACGAGCACCCGGATCAGCTTTCCGTCCGTGACGTTGACGACGGTCTGCCCGGACTCCGGGTAGCCGTAGCCGGCCTCGGCGTACGGCAGCGGCCGTTGCTCGTAGAACGAGTTCAGATACATCCCGGGGATGCCGTGCGGCTCGCCCTCGTCGAGGTTTCCGCGCATTCCGATGTGTCCGTTGGCGAGCGCGAAGACCGACTCGGACTGGGCGAGCAGGTCAAGGTTGAGATGCGTCTCCCGCACCGCCCACGGCTCGACCGGGTAAGCCGACTGTTCGATCACGGCGCCACCCCGTCGAGCAGCTCGGCGAGGTCGCTGACGACCTCGCTCGCGCCCGCCTCGCGCAGCGCCGCCGCCTGGTCGGTTCGGTCGACCCCGATCACCGCGCCGAACCCTCCGGCCCGGCCCGCCTTGACGCCGGCGATCGCGTCCTCGAACACTGCCGCCGACGTCGGCTCGACGCCGAGTCGCTTGGCCGCCGCCAGAAAGGTGTCCGGCGCCGGTTTGCCCGCGAGCCCGTCGGTACGGATCGTCACGCCATCCACGCGGAGCTCGATGTACTCGGCCAGTCCGGTCACATCGAGCACGTCCTCGGTATTGGCGCTCGACGACACGACTGCGCGGCGCAGTCCGGCGTCTCGAGCCGCGGCGAGATAGCGGCGCGAGCCTTCGAACACCTCGACGCCATCATCGTGGATCCGGCGCAACAGTTCGGTGTTCTTGCGGTTGCCGATTCCGTTGACGGTCTCGGCGTCAGGCGGATCGTCCGAGCTGCCTTCGGGCAGCGTGATGTCCCGGCTGGCCAGAAAATCCCTGACCCCGCTGGCACGCGGCTTGCCATCGACGTACTCGAGGTAGTCGCGGTGCTCGAACGGGGTGAAGGTGTCGCCGTCCCGATCCCGCAAGAATCCGTCGAACGTTGCCTTCCAGGCGGCATCATGGACAGCGGCGGTGTTGGTCAGCACGCCGTCGAGGTCGAACAGGCATGCGGTCACGCCGGCAGGCAGACCGAGCATTGTTTGGCACCCTTCGACCTCGTGAATTGGCGTTGCACACGCGGAAGGAGATCACACCACGCCGGTCCCAATGCCGAACCGGTGAACCGCCCCCGACCGCTTCAGCGTACTGATGGTTGTAAGCACCCGGAGGTGCACATGCACTCGCAACCGAATCAACCGGCCGAACGCACGATGCGCTCGGTTGTCACTCACGCCGAGACCGAGGCCGAGCGGCTGCTCGACGCGGACGACACCGCGCCGCTGGAGGTCGTCGCGTGGCTCTCCGCTCACCTGGCAGCGCTCGAACGCGCGGTCTATCCCGTGGTCAGGCACCAGCTGCCCGACGGGCAGCGGCTTGTCGATCAGCACCGCGAGATCGCGGCGCAGCTGACCAGGGTGTTGCGGGTCATCGAACGCCATCACAGCGGTGACGCGCTCGCCTCCGGGCTCAGCTCGGCGCGACTGACCGGCAATCTTCGCTCCTTGATCGCGGAGCATCACCTCGCGGAGACGCTGCTGCTCGACCGGCTGGCCAAGTCGATGACCGGCGTGGAGCAGCTCAGTTTGGTAGGGGCCTATGAGTCGGCTCTCGAGCATGCTCCGACCCGGCCGCATCCGCACCTGTCCCGAGGCGGGCTGATGTTCCGCCTCGACGGCCTGCGAGACCGGATCCTGGACGTCATGGACGGTCGCCGGGTGCCGGTGCCGCGGCTGGCGAAACGCCACATCACGCCGGGTCGCTGGGGTTCCTATTTCCTCGGCCAACCCCATGAGCACAGTGCTGAGTCTCGCGACGCGGGCTGATTAAACCGTCGTACGGCGGGGAAGTTCTAGGGCGAGCAAGATCAACCACGGGCCCAAGGACGTGCCGAAATGACTTCCACGATCGACCAGCCGGCCGACACCGAAGCCAGCTCCAACCGATCATTGGTGCCCGCCCGGCTGGACCGGCTCGACTGGTCGAGATTCCACACCCGGCTGGTCATCGCACTCGGCGTCGCGTGGATCCTCGACGGTCTCGAAATCACGATCGCGGCAAACGTCACTCCGATCATCAGCACCAAGGCGGCACTCGGGCTCGGCTCCGGCTCGGTCGCGTTCTCGGTCGGCACCGTCTACCTACTCGGTGAGGTCGCCGGAGCGCTGTTCTTCGGGCGGCTCTCGGACAAGTGGGGTCGCAAGAACCTCTTCATGATCACCCTCGGCGTCTACCTTGCCGGCGGCGCGCTCACCGCCTGCACCGCCGGCAAAGGCCAGTTCTGGGTCTACTGGCTCGACACCACGCGCTTCATCGCCGGTATGGGTATCGGTGGTGAGTACGCCGCGATCAACTCGGCCATCGACGAGCTGGTCCCAGCGAAGTACCGCGGCCGGGTCGACATCGGCGTCAACGGCACGTACTGGGCCGGCGCTCTGATCGCCTCGATCCTCACCGTCGGCGTCGTCAACCACATCTCGGCGCACTGGTCATGGCGGCTCGCCTTCCTGCTCGGCCCGGCGCTGGCATTCGTGATCCTGTTCGTCCGCAAGAACCTGCCTGAAAGCCCGCGCTGGCTGCTGATGCACGGCCATGCCGACGAGGCCGAGGCGACGGTCAAACAGATCGAGGACGA
This sequence comes from Mycobacteriales bacterium, assembly GCA_036268295.1. Taxonomy (GTDB): domain Bacteria; phylum Actinomycetota; class Actinomycetes; order JAFAQI01; family JAFAQI01; genus DATAUK01. The sequence goes on from DATAUK010000047.1 coordinate 186,720, forward strand.
AGCGGCGAAGACCACCGAACTCGCGCCGGTCGACGAGTCCAAGGCGATCGACGTCGCGACGGCGGACGACATGGGTTTCATCACGCTGGCCTGGACGCTGTTCCGCCGCTATCCCAGCCGTGCCTTCTACGTCGCGACCCTGATGATCACCCAGTCCTTCCTCTACAACGCGATCTTCTTCACCTACGCACTGGTGCTGAACAAGGTGTACGGCGTCAGCACCGGCCATACGCCGTACTACTTCATGGCGTTCGCCGTCGGCAACTTCATCGGCCCGCTCGTGCTCGGGCGGCTGTTCGACACGATCGGCCGGCGGAGAATGATCGCCGGCACTTACCTGATCTCCGCGGTGATGCTGGCGATCTCGGCCGTGATGTTCAAGGCCGGCGAGCTCGGACCGGTCTCGCAGACCGCGTGGTGGTGCGCGATCTTCTTCTTCGCCTCCGCCGGCGCGAGCGCGGCGTACCTCACCGCGTCCGAGGTCTTCCCGGTCGAGGTTCGCGCCAAGGCCATCGCCGTCTTCTTCGCGATCGCGCAGAGCTTCGGCTCGTTCGGCCCGTGGCTCTACGGTCATCTGATCGGCAATGGAACGGACCACACGAAGCTGTTCTACGGCTACGTGCTCGGCGCCGTCGTGATGGCGATCGGCGGGATTACGGCTGCGGTGATCGGCGTCGACGCCGAGGGCAAGTCGCTCGAGGACATTGCCACTCCCCTGTCGCTGCAACGCACCGGCGCCGCCCCGCTCAAGACCAGAGGCCCGAAACCGGCAACAGAGTCCTGACCCGCGCGCTACGGTCCCTCGTAGCGCGCGGCTGGCGCGGCGGTCGAGGGAATCGGAGTCATGTCATGAACACACTGCAGTTCGCCAAAGGAAGCGCGGCCGCCGGTGGGATCGGTGTCCTGTGCATCGTCGTGAGTGGGATCGGCGTCGCCGTTGCAGCGACCGGAGGCTCGCTCGTGCTCGGACACGCCAACACGGCCACCGCGACGACGACGTTGAGCAACAGTCATGGCACCCCGTTGTCGCTCAAGGCCAAGCACGGTAAACCGCCGCTGCAGGTCAACTCGAAGACGCTCGTCAAGAACCTCAACGCAGCCAGGGTGGGCAGCAGGACCCCGAAGCAGCTCGAGGCAACCGGCTCCGGCGCGCAGCTGAAGGTCAGCTTCGACACAACCTCGCCTGCTGCCGTCGCGCTGATCCCGGCGACCGGAACCTCGCCCAACCTCAGGTTTCACGCGATCGCACTCGCCAGCACTGCGAAGCTGCCCGCCGGCACCTATGCAGTGACCGCGACGGCCGCCATCGAACAAGCGCTCTGCTGGATCGGGACCACACCCGGCGGCGCCGCACAGCAGTACGGCCTGTCGCTGTCCAACGGCACCCTGCCGGTGAGCGTCAGCGAGACGGCAACTGTCAAGGTGAAGAAACACCAGCGGATTCGGGAGTATTGCGCCGGTGACTCCGCAACGTCTGGCGATGTCGCGCTCACCGCCGGCCTCACGGCTGTCAGCCTCGGCAGCTCAACACCAGGGGTCACCGCGAAGCCCAGCGCGACCGACCAGTAGCGGCAGGTAGCCGTCGATTGGCATGAGACGCTTGGCGCCAATGAAGGCGATCTTTGTCGGCGTGACGTTAGCCCTTGGCATCGTCGGGTGTTCGACAGCCGGGCAGCCTGGCGGGCCACAATCTCAGACCACCGCCGCGATCCCCTCGGCGCATCGAACCGTCGCGTTCGCCACCACAGCGACGATCAAGGCCAGCGCCAAGACCGGGCCACTGCACGGCAAGACAATCGGGATCGACCCGGGCCACAACGGCCGCAACTACACCGATCCGAGCTACATCGACCACCAGATCTGGAACGGCCGCGAGTGGGAGAACTGCAACACGACGGGTACCTCGACCGACGCCGGCTACCCCGAGGCGAAGTTCAACTTCCACGTCGCGACGTACCTGCGTAAGGACCTGCAGGCCGAAGGTGCGCATGTCGTGATGACCCGACACAACAACCACGGGGTCGGACCATGCGTGAACAAGCGCGCCGCGATCATCAACCGGTCGCACGCAACTGTCGGCATCGACATCCACGGTGACGGCGGCCCTTCAAGCGGTCGCGGGTTCGCGATCCTCGAACCGGTGAAAGACAAGGAAAACCGTCACGTCATCGGATCGTCCGCGAAGTTCGGGTCGGTGCTTCGGCGCAATGTCCTCGCCGGCACCCCGATGCCCACCAGCACCTACGACGGTGTCAACGGCGTCACCCATCGCGACGACCTCGCCGGGCTCAACCTCACCCGGGTGCCGCTCGTGCTCGTCGAGTGCGGCAACATGCGCAACTCAACCGACGCCCGCTTGATGACCAGCAAGCCGTTCCAGCAGAAACTGGCAAAGGCGATGGCGCTGGCGATCACCCGGTTCGCCCGCCACGGCTGATTCGCTCAACCGGTGCGAGTGAAGCCGAGGTGGACCGAGCCGGTGTCGGCGGTGTCGCCGGAAAGCTCACCGACGACCGTCGTCGACGCTGCGGGTGCCATCACGAGCCGGTAGGCATGGGTCTTGGTGTTGCAGCCGTTGCCGCTGTCATGGACCGGCACCCACTGCTCTCCCCAACTCTGCAACTGGTCACCACCGATGCTGACCCCGCCATCGCCGCCGCCGAAGTTGCCGCCGCCGCCGCCGGCCGGCTGCCAACCGTCGGCCGTCTTCGCGCAGCGAGCATCCGCGACGACCTTTCCGCCGTGGTGCAGGACTCCCGTCGCCACCACCCGGTAGGTGTCGTGGCCCTTGAACAGCCACATCGCATTGGTGGACCCGCTCTTCGCGGTCACCTTCAGGCTCCGGTGGGCGTGCAGCTTGGACAGGTGCGGCAATGGCGGCTCGACCTGACGCGAGACCCTGTCAGTCCAGAACGAGGTCTTCTTCTCGGCACCGGCCCAACCGAAGGAGAAGTGGATGTGGTTGACGTGACACAGCGTCACACCGGAGCAGGAGTACGGCTGCCAGCTCTGCGACCAGCCGCCCCAGATCCGCTTATTCCAGATGACGTACATCAGGCCGAGCCGACGGAACATGGCGTCCTTGTTGCCGTTCTTGTCGGTGGCGAACAGCCACTTCAGCAATGACTTGCCGTCCGCGCGCTGCTTGGCGTTTCGGTGGTCGACGCCCCAGTCCCAGGCCCGGCCGTCCTTGTGCTCGCTGCTGCCGCCGACGTCGCAGCCCCGCATGTCGCCGTCCGAACCGGTGCCTTTGTAGTGGTTGAGCACCAGCTTCTCGAACGCCTTGACACCGGGCTCGACCGTCTTGCGGCAGAAGAACTGCGCCTGGTCGGCGGCCAACGGCTCGATCGCGGCCTTGTCATGCGGCGTCTGCGGCGGCGGTGGCAACGGCATCGGTGACGCGACCGCAACGGCGGCGATACCGCTTGCGGCGCAGACCGCAGCAGTGAGCAGTACGACCAACGAACGGGCGAGCCGGGACACGGACATCCTCAGGTAGGCAGTCAGCGGTGTCCTCCTAATCGACCACTCGCGCCGAGATATTGAGGCAATAAGCCTGAAAATAACCCATCTGGCCGCCCGGCGGACGCGCGTGGAGCGAAGCCTTCCCGATCGGGTCGCGATTCGCCAGCCGCGCATAAAGTTCGGAGTGTGGACCCGACATCGCGCCCGGTCGCTCTTGTCACCGGCGCCA
>DATAUK010000048.1:0-27055 GCA_036268295.1 Mycobacteriales bacterium
ACCGTCGAGCTGGCGGACGGGTCGTGGTTCAACCTGCGGCCCTCCAACACCGAGCCGTTGCTGCGGCTCAACGTCGAGGCAGCGGATCAGGCCGGCGTCGACCGGCTCCGCGATGAGGTCCTCGCCATCATCCGCGACTAGCGGACCGGCCTTGGTTAGCCCGGGATCCCGAAGTTGGGGGATTCGTGCAGGTGCAGGGTCACGGCAAATGCCACGGCATTCGCCACAATGGCCAGCACCGAGACCACGATGCTGGCACCGATAAGCAGCTTGACCCAGCCGGGCGGCTCGGTGCCAGAGACCGACTCCTGCGCCTCCTGGCCGTCGTCGGAGAACTCGTAGCGGGTCGCCGGCAGGTCACGCGCATAGCGAATCCCGGCGATCACCGCGAGCAGCAGCGCGACGCAGGCGACCGCGGTACGGCTTCCGGCCGCCCAGCGCACCGCGGTCAGTGCAATGGCGTGCCTCGAGCTGTCGACGTAGGCGTCGGCGACCTCATCGGCCACCGACATGGTTAACAGCGTCGCGGTGGCGACGATCAGGCTGGCGAGCGCGAGGGCGGGTGCGGAGCCGATCGCCCGCGCCATGGCGGCGGGCGCGCCGGCATGGATCACCACAGCGTCGGGCTGGTCGGTCTCGCGAACGCTCATGGCCTCGACGGGCGGCGGGTTCTCCTCGGCCACCCCGGCACCGTAGCCCACACAGTGCGGTTGCCGGCCGCGACACTAGGCTGGCCGCGTGGACTTAGACCATGTGCTGCTGGAGATCCTGGCCTGCCCCAACTGTCGAGCCGAGTTGCGCACCGACGATGCGGCCAGCGAGCTGGTGTGCACCGGCTGCGGTTATGCCTACCCGGTGCGCGACAACATCCCGGTCCTGCTCGTCGATGAGGCCCGCCGGCCGGACGGCGCGACCTGAACGAATTCGATCTCGACCGGTTGGACGACGTCGCCGGCTTGGCCGAGGCTGATCCGCAGGACATGCTCCGGGCGGTGGCAGCCTCCGCCGCCCAGGTCCGGGCGTCCCGGACCGTCGCGAGAGAGGCGCCGCTGACCGAGCTCGACCTCGAGTCCCGCCCGCGCGCGATCGTGGTGTGCGGCATGGGTGGCTCGGGGATCTCCGGCGACGTCCTCGCCGCGGTGCTCGGCATGAGCTGCCCGATCCCGGTCTCGGTGCACCGGGGCTACAGCTTGCCGGGTTGGGTCGGCGCGGCGGACCTGGTGATGGCGGTGTCGTGCTCGGGGACAACGGCGGAGACCTTGAGCGGCGCGCTCGAGGCGACCCGTCGCGGCGCGCGGGTGCTCGGCGTCGGAACGCCGGACTCGCCGCTCGAGGCACAGTGCGGTCAGAGCTCGTTCATCGGGGTCGGGACGGAGCTCTCGCCGCGATCCTCGATGTGGGCACTCGCGGTGCCGTTGCTGGTCGTGGCCTCGAGGCTGGGTCTGCTCGACCTCGGTGGTGACGACGGGGCGCTGGAGGCGGCGGCACTTGCGCTCGAGTCGACCGCGTCGCTGTGCGGACCGGACCGGGAATCGTTCGTCAACCCGGCGAAAACTCTCGCCGCCGAGCTTGCCGGCAGCCTCCCGATGGTCTGGGGTTCGGGTCAGGTAGGCCCGGTTGCCGCGTTGCGGGCGGTCTCGCAGCTGGCAGAGAACGCGAAGCTGCCGGCGATGGTCGGCGCCCTGCCGGAAGCGCATCACAACCAAGTAGTAGCTCTCGACGGCCAGCTGGCGGGAGGCAGCGCCGACGACGACCTGTTCCGCGATCGGGTCGATGACGAAGCCCCGGTGCGGCTTCGCCTGGTCGTCGTCCGTGACGACGCCGGTGACGTGACCGCGGCCCGGCGAGCCGACGTCTCCGCCGAGATCGCGGCCGGTCGCGGCGTCGGCGTCTCGGTGCTGGCCGCGCAAGGCGACGCGGCGGTGGAACGACTCGCTTCGCTGGTGGGATTGCTCGACTTCGCCACCGTCTATCTCGGTCTCGCACAAGGGATCGACCCAACGCCGATCGCGCCGATCGATGAGCTCAAGCGCGCACTGCAGTCATCCACGTACCCTCTTGGATAGAGCCACCTGAGAGCCAGGCCCGAGTTTCGTATGCACCCCGAGGAGTTTCGATGGACTACCGCGTTGCCGATCTGACGCTGGCCGAGTACGGCCGCAAGGAGATCACGCTGGCCGAGCACGAGATGCCAGGCCTGATGGCGATGCGCGAGGAGTACGGCCCGAGTTCGCCGCTTGCCGGTGCCCGGATCACCGGCTCGTTGCACATGACGGTGCAGACCGCCGTGCTGATCGAGACGCTCGTCGCCCTCGGCGCCGAGGTGCGCTGGGCTTCGTGCAACATCTTCTCGACCCAGGACCACGCTGCCGCGGCCGTCGTCGTTGGTCCGAGCGGCACGGTCGAGGCGCCGTCCGGCGTCCCGGTCTTCGCCTGGAAGGGCGAGACGCTCGAGGAGTACTGGGACCTGGCGGACCGGGCGCTTCGCTGGCCCGGCGACACCGACCCGAACATGCTGCTCGACGACGGCGGCGACGCGACGCTGCTGGTGCACAAGGGCCTGGAGTTCGAGAAGGCCGGTGCGGTGCCCGACCCGGCGACCGCGGACACCGAGGAGTACGCCGTCGTACTCGGCCTGCTCACCAAGTCGATCGCCGAGGACGCGTCGCGCTGGACCAACATCGCCAACGGCATCAAGGGCGTCACCGAGGAAACCACGACCGGTGTCCACCGGCTCTACCAGATGCACGAGCGCGGCGAGCTGCTCTTCCCCGCGATCAACGTCAACGACTCGGTGACCAAGTCGAAGTTCGACAACAAGTACGGCTGCCGGCACTCCCTCATCGACGGAATCAACCGCGGCACCGACATCCTCATCGGCGGCAAGGTGGCGGTCGTCTGCGGGTACGGCGACGTGGGCAAGGGCTGCGCCGAGTCGCTTCGCGGTCAGGGTGCGCGCGTCATCATCACCGAGATCGACCCGATCTGCGCGCTGCAGGCGGCGATGGACGGCTACCAGGTCGCGACGCTCGACGACTTCGTCGAGACCGCCGACATCTTCGTCACGACGACCGGCAACTTCAACATCATCATGGCCGGGGACATGGCGCGGATGAAGCAGGGCGCGATCGTCGGCAACATCGGCCACTTCGACAACGAGATCGACATGGCCGGTCTCGCCGCGACGCAAGGCGTCCGCCGGTCGAATATCAAGCCGCAGGTCGACGAGTGGTTCTTCGCCGACGGCCACTCGATCCTGGTGCTCAGCGAGGGCCGGCTGCTCAACCTCGGTAACGCCACCGGTCACCCGTCGTTCGTGATGAGCAACTCCTTCACCAACCAGACCATCGCGCAGGTCGAGCTGTTCACCAAGACCGACGAATACCCGATCGGCGTGCACGTGCTGCCCAAGCACCTCGACGAGAAGGTGGCGCGGCTGCACCTCGACGCGCTCGGGGTGCGGCTCACGACGTTGACCGCCGAGCAGGCGGCCTACATCGGCGTACCGGTCGAGGGCCCCTACAAGCCCGACGCCTACCGCTACTAGCCCGGGAGCACGAAGCCCGTCGTCGACTCCGGCGCCTGGCTCGGCTGGTCCGGAGTCATTGCAGGCGTTGGGTTTTCGGCCGGCTGTGCAGGTGGCCAGGGCTTTGGTGCTTCGTTCCAGGATTGGGGCGCGCTCATCGCCGCAGCAGCTTCGGCACGGCGGCGTCGCTCGGCGAGGATCGCGGCGATGACGGCCCAGGCCGGCGCTCCCGGCGGCGACGGCCCGACCTTCGCGACGATCTCGGCCGCCAGCTGACGCTCGAGCCCGTCGCGCGCCTCTGGCGAGAGCTGACCGGCGCGGTTGAGAAACTGCCGTAGCCGCATCGCGAGCCAGTCGTCGACGGCGGACAGGTCGAGCCCGACAGCCCAGCCGGCCAGCGCCGGCGGCATCGCCACGGCCGGCCCGATCCGGCCAGGCACCCGCTCCTGAAGCACGATCGTGCCGGCAAACAGGTCACCGAGCCGCTTGCTGCGCGAGGTAAAGATCATCGGGATCAAGGCCAACAAGCCGGAGCTGATCCCTGGCTTCTCCAGCACCACGCCGAGCAGTCCGCGACCGAGCGCGTGTCGGAATCGGATCGGGCCGCCGTCGTCGCGCACCACCCGAAGGCCCATGATCGCCTTGCCCGGGGTGCGACCGCGCCAGAGGGTCTCGAAGCCCACCGGGTAGCCGAGCGAGATGCCGACGATCGCCAAGAGCAGCAGCGCGGCGAACGAGTCGCCGTTGGTGAAGCTGGATCCGACGATGAGCGGAATGAGTACGGCGAGCTGCAACAGCGTCGTGAGGACGATGTCGATCAGCGCCGCGAGCGCGCGTGAGCCGATGCTGGCCAGCCGAAGGTCGACGGCGACCGCCTCGCCGGTGACGATCAGGTGGTCGGGGTACATGGCGACTAGTCTGCCCAACACCATGGACGTTGACGTGCTCATCGCGAGCCATCGGGCCTCCTGGGAGCGACTCGAACAGCTCGTCAACCGGTCACGGCGGCCCCGACGGATGTCCGGTGACGAGGTCGACGAGCTGGTGGTTCTCTACCAGCGGGTCGCGACAGACCTCTCGATCGTGCAGACCAGATCGCCCGACTCGGTCGTGGTGGCTCGGCTGTCGAGGATCGTCGGCGACGGCCGGCACGCGGTGACCGGAACGCACTCGGCGGCCTGGCGCGACATCACCAGGTTCTTCGTGGTCAGCTTCCCGACCGCGGTCTACCGCGCCCGCCGCTGGTGGCTGCCGACGGCGGTCATCTCGCTCGCGGTTGCGGCCGGACTCGGCTGGTGGGTGGCGACGCACCCGGTGGTGCAGCAGGGACTGCTGCCGCCGCAGAGCGTGCGGGCGCTGACCAACTCACAGTTCGTGCATTACTACAGCGCGGCGCCGGCTCACGACTTCGCGGCGCAGGTCTGGACCAACAACGTGTGGGTGGCGGCGTCGACGCTGGCCTTCGGCGTGCTGTTCGGGCTCCCGACAGTCCTCATCTTGGCTCTCAACATGGTCAACCTCGGCGTCGAAGGCGGCTACATGGTTGCGGCCGGCAAGGGCGGATTGTTCCTCGGACTGGTTGCGCCGCACGGCATTCTCGAGCTGACGGCGGTGTTTGTCGCGGCCGGCGCCGGGATGCGGCTCGGCTGGACCCTGATCGACCCCGGCCCGCGCCGGCGCGCGGACGCCGCAGCGGTTGAGGGCAGGGCAGCGATGACGATTGCGCTCGGGCTGATCGTCGTACTCGCCGTGTCAGGGCTGATCGAGGCATTCGTCACGCCGTCCGGACTGCCGACCTGGGTCCGGGTCGGCATCGGCGTGGTCGCCGAGTGCTGCTTCATCAGCTACGTCTGGCTCCTCGGCGGGCGTGCCGTCGCCGCCGGTGAGACCGGCGACATCGCGCTGGCGGCACGCGGCGACCTCGCCGAGGTGGCGGGTTAGTGGCCCGCCGTGTGACCCAGCCGCGGAGTGCGGAGCCGTTTATCGCCGCGCCGCCGGTCGACCTGGTCGCGGCAGCCGACGCGCCGATCGACTCGCTCCTTGAGCTTCCAGGCGTGCTCGGATAGCGCCAGGTCCGATTCCGGCCAGCTGCTGACGACGCTAGGCGAGAGCATGAGGGACATGACGACGATGACTCGCAGCTATCAGGTCCGGGCAATCGACCAGGCCGTCGCCACCGCACTCCGTGAGATCGACGACGCCGGGCGCCGGCCCAGACTGGTTATCGACCACGACGGCGGCAGTCCATTACGGTGCTGTCTGCGTCCCGCGCAACGCCATGAGCCGATCCTCCTCGCGTCGTACGCACCGCTTCGACGTTGGGCGCGCGAGATGGCAGTGGACCCCGGCGGCTACGACGAGGTCGGACCGGTCTTCATCCACCCGCAGCCCTGCGCCGGACCCGCCGGCGATCGGCTGCCCGCGCAGCTGTTCACCACGCGGCGGATGCTGCGCAGCTACGCCGGCGACGGCGCGATCCTCGGCGACCGCATCGTCGAGCCGGACGAGGATCCGGAGCAGGTGGTTGAGCAGGTCCTCGCCGACTCGCGGGTTGCCGTCGTCCACGCCCGCGCGATCGAGTTCGGCTGTTTCACCTTCGAGGTACGTCGTAGCGGGACGACCGCTATAGCCGGCCGGCGGCCTTGAGATCGAGATAGGCATCGGCAACGGCTGAGGCAAACTCGTCGGGCGGCGCCGACACCACGAGCACGCCGCGGCGGCGCAGGCTGGCGGCGATCCGACAGCGGTCGGATCGTGCCGCCTCCGCGGCGGCGGCGCCGTAGGCGGCCGATGCGTCGTGGCGATCCGCGGCGAGCTCATCGATGCGAGGGTCGGACACCGAGGCGACCATCACGAGGTGCCGCCTCACAAGCGAGCCGACGACCGGCAACAGCCCGGCCTCGATGGCGGCCGGTTCGAGCGCGGTGAACCATACGACGAGCGAGCGACGCCGAAGGCGGCGGAGCAGCTGGGCGACGATTGCCCCGACGTCGGTCTCGACCAAGGCCGGCTCGAGCGCTGCCGTCGCCCGCATGACGGCCGGGAGCACGTCACCCTGCCGTGACATGTCGATCGCCGCGCGGACTTGCCGGTCATGAGCGAGCAACCCGACCCGGTCACCCGCGTGCTTGGACAGCGCCGCGAGCAGCAGTGCAGCGTCGAGGCTGGCTTCGAACCGTGGCGCGCCGCCGACGCGCCCGGCTGACGTCCGGCCGGTGTCGAGCAAGAGCAGCACCTGCCGGTCGCGTTCGGGCCGCCAGGTGCGCACGACGATGTCGCTGCGGCGCGCGGTGGCGCGCCAGTCGATCGACCGCGGGTCGTCGCCGCCGACATAGGCCCGCAGCGAGTCGAACTCGCTTCCCTGGCCGCGGATCACGGTGGGCGCGACGCCGTCGAGCTCACGCAGCCGGGTGAGCTTGTCCGGCAGCAGCCGGCGGCTGGTGAATGCCGGCAGGACGCGGACGGTCCACGGCGCCGGTCGGGTGCGCTGCCGGCCGGCAACTCCCAGTGGCCCGATCGCGCGGACGGTCACGCCCGCGGCGGCCCGCTCGCCGCGGCGGGTCGGCTTCAGCGTCGTCGTCAGCTTCACCCGGTCACCCGGTGCGACATCGATCCGCCACGACTTCGGTGTCGCGGCCGCCGAGGGCGGCCAGCCATCGCGCACCTGTGCGCGCAACCGTCGCGAGGCCGAGTTGATCACGGTGAGCACCACCTCGGCCGGCTCGCCCAACCGGGTGCTCGTCGCGCCGTACCGCTCGAGGGTCAGCGCCCGGGGCGAGCCGGCCAGCGCCAGATCGGCAACCACGGCCAGGACCAACCCCGCGACTACGACGATGACCATCGCCCCGCCGAGCGGCGCCACGAAGACGACCAGGACACCGAACGCCGCCACAAGCACGGTGCGTCCGGTGAGGGTCATCGCGGTCGACCAGCCGGCGTCAGCGTGGGACCGGCACCGAGGCGAGGACGCCGTCGAGCACGCCATCGGAGTTGACGCCTTCGAGCTCGGCCTCCGGCCGGACACTGATGCGGTGCCGCAACGTCGGCCGGGCGAGTGCCTTGACCTCGTCAGGGGTGAGGTAGTCGCGACCGGAGAGCCAGGCCCACGCCTTCGACGTTGCCAGCAGAGCAGTTGCCCCGCGCGGTGAGGCACCCAGCGACAGTGATGGTGAGTTGCGGGTCGCCCGGCAGATGTCGACGATGTAGCCGAGGACCTCCGGCGTCGTGCGGACGTCGGCGGCGGCTCGTCGGGCGGCGAGCAGCTCGGCCGGTCCAGCCACCGACTTGACTCCGGCCGCTGCGAGGTCGCGCGGGTCGAAGCCATCGTCGTGGCGGGTCAGCACGCTGATCTCGTCGTCACGGTCGGGCAACGGCACCGTCAGCTTGAGCAGGAACCGGTCGAGCTGCGCCTCTGGGAGGGTGTAGGTGCCTTCGTACTCCACCGGGTTCTGGGTGGCCGCGACCAGGAACGGGCTCGGCAGTGGCCGCGGCGTGCCGTCGACACTGACCTGTCGCTCCTCCATCGCCTCGAGCAGCGAGGCTTGGGTCTTCGGCGGCGTCCGGTTGATCTCGTCGGCCAGCAGCAGGTTAGTGAACACCGGCCCCGGCCGGAACTGGAACTGCGCGGTCCTCGCGTCGTACACCAAGGATCCGGTCACGTCGCCGGGCATCAGGTCCGGCGTGAACTGCACCCGCTTGGACTCCAGCGACAGCGCCGCCGCGAGGGCTCGGACCAGCAGCGTCTTGGCCACGCCGGGCACACCTTCGAGCAGGACATGGCCCTCGCACAGCAGCGCGACGACCAGGCCGGTGACCGTCGCGTCCTGGCCGACGACCGCTTTGCCCACTTCGGTCCGAAGCGCGGTCAGTGACTCCCGGGCCGCCTCCGGCGAGACCGCTTTGGTGGCACCTCGACCAGTGTTGGTACGCCGCCGGGCCGGGGTGCTCGCACTCACTGCTGACCTCCTGATGGTGGGGCGTCGTCGTGTCTGATTGCGACCTCGAGGCGCGGCAGGTCCTGGCCCAGTCGCACGAGCGAGGCGTCATCGGCCGGCTCGTCACCGTAGAGCACGGCCTGGATCTCGGCGGTGGGTCGACCGGTTTGCTCGCCGACCAGGCTGACGACCGTCGCCGGGTTGTCTTCCGACCCCAGCCGCAATGCCCGGCTGGTACGCCGGATCGTGGCGCGCCGCAGGGCTTTCGCCGCAGCGCCGCGGGCGCGCGCCGCTTGCAACAGCCGAGCGCGGCCTTCGACGGTCTCCGCGGCGCGCACCACGACCGGCAGCGGCTCGACAACCGGACGGCCGAGCCGCCTGGCCCGCCAGAGCGCAAGGACGACGACGGCGATCACCAGCTGCAGTGCTGCCCACAACAGCCGTGACGGCAACAGGTTGAACAAGCCCTGCTGTGACTTCGGTGGCGCACCGGCATGCAGGCCGCCCGGCACCCACTGCACCTGTGAGGTGTCGAGCAGGCCGAGTGCCAGTGCGGCGTCACCCTGAGTCGCGAGCTTGGAGTTGGCCAGCGTCGATCCGGATCCGAGCAGGATCGTCGTCGCCCCGTTCGGGCGGGCTGACTCGACCAGCGCCGCGTCGTTACCGTCGCGGTAGCAGCTGACGTCGGAGCCGGCGACGGTGTAGAGGTCTCCATCGATCGCCACTGCGCCGGCCGTCGTTGCGGCCGGCAGCGCGCAGCTTGGCGGGAGAGTTTGCATTGCCTCGGCATCGAGGCTCTCGTGGCCGCCGAACGCCATGATCGCTTTCGCGGCCGGCCGGATCAGCAGGACCGTCGCCGCGGTGGCAGAAATCGCGTGCAACGCCCGGATCGAGACCGCCCCGGGATCAGACAGCACGATGGTGGTGTCCGGGGTCTGGCTCAGCTCGGGCACGGTCGTCGCCACCGTGACGGTTATGCCGCGATCGGCCAGGAGCGCGGCGAGCGCGCGGGTGCCGTTCGGCGCGGCGTTGCGCGGATCGAGGGCGACGCTGTTCGGAGTGGTGCCGATCGCGGCAAGCACGGTCACCAGGAACAGGCCGATCAGAATCAGGACCGCCGGCAGCCGCACCGAGCGCCACAACGCAGCGACGTCGAGCGGCTGCTCGGCTGCCATGACGGTCATGAGGCGAGAACCTTGGCTCGGCTCGACCGGCGTACGCCGTCGTCGGCACTGACGATGATCGCAAGGTTGCTGCTGCTGCCGTTTCCCCCGCCGTAGGCAACGTGGTTGAAGACCTCGGCTGCCTCGCGCAGGTCGCCGGCGGCCGGCGGCACGGCTCGTCCCGCCTCGTGGGCGAGCTCGGTCGCGGTTCGACCGGCTCGCGGATCGAGGATGGCGCGTTCCTCGAGCTCGCGAGCGACGGCGCGCATCCGCTCGACGATCGCGGTCTGCCAGTCGCCAGTACTGGCGGCGGCCTCGGACCGGCGGCGATGCTCGGCCGCCGAGACTTCGGGGCCGGCCGCGAGCACGACACCGACGGCCGCGGCTCGCTGCGGCGCTCCGACCCGCCAGATCACGACGATGACGACGACGACGATGACGACAACGAGCGCCAGGGCGCCGAAGCTCCCGCCGGGCGAGTGCTTCAGCGCGTGGCTCAGCACCCGGTCGACGAGCCGGCCGGCCCAATGCAGCGCCCGCACGGGGAACGGCTCGGAGTTTCGGTGGTAGATCGACTTCGACAGCTCGTGTTGCGCCGCGCGTTGGGCGCCGAGGCGCGTCACCGGCGCGGGCTGGCTCACGGGTTGCTGGCCGCCGATTGCTGAAGCGTCAGGTCGAGCGCCTCGGCCCGCATCCGTCGGTCGAGGTAGAGCAATGCGACCACGCCGGCCGTGAACGGTCGTACCAAAGTGTCGGCGATCAAGGTGCCGATCCCGGTGAGCAGCAGTGGCATGAAGCGGTACTGCTCGCCGGGATGGTTGGAGAAGATGCTCGCGAACGAGTCGTAGCTGAACGGCGCCATGATGATCCCGGACAGCACGCCCGCGAGGATGCCCGCGAGCAACGTGATGCCGAAGATCCGCCACCAGCTGCCTTGGATCAGTGCCCGCGACCGCCGTATCGACGCCCAGATTCCTTGCTTCTCCAGGACCAGAACCGGCGTGGTGAAGCTGAGCGCGATCCACACGTAGGCGTCCACCACGAGTGCCGCGAAGGCTCCGATCACGATCAGCGCGATGCCGAGCCCGTTCGGGCCGGTTAACACGACGATCAGGCCGGGCACCACACCGACCAGCACGATGACGATGCCGATCAATGCGATCAGCAACGTGGCACCCAGCAGTTGCAGCACTCTGGGCGCCGCGGCCCGCCATGCCTGCGCGATGCTCATCGGCCGGCCGAGCACAGCCTGGCCGACCACTGCGGTCAGCATCCCGGAAAGCACGATCGTTGCTGCCAGGGTGAACAGCTCGGTGATGCCGGTCACCGTGTTCTTCCGGCCGCTGACATCCGTTGTCACGCCGTGCAGCAGGTAGTAGGACAGTGGCACCTGAATCAGCTCAATGACGAGGATGACCATCGCCGCGAGCCCGAGCGTTGCCGCCGGATAGCGGCGGATCGTGCTGAACGCGCCGTCGAGAATCTCGCCGACGCCGAGCGGGCGCAGTGGGATCACGCCTGGCTTCGGTGCTGACTGTGGCCAGCCGGGCGCGCTTCCCGACCAGCCGTACGGCGGTGGCGACGGTGGCGGTAGCGAGCCCCAACCACTGCCGCCCGGTGTCGCGACGTAGGCCGGGGGCGGTGCCGGCTGACCAGGGCTCACCCAGTCGCCGCTGCTGGGTTCGTCGCTAGGCATGAGTCACCCATCATCGTCGAAGGACGCGCCATGAACGCCGTGCGGTGCGACGATAGACGGGTGAAGCCGAGAGTGCTTGTCGTAGATGACGATCCGGCGTTGGCGGAGATGCTCGGCATCGTGCTGCGCAACGAGGGTTTCGAGCCGTCCTTCGTCGGCGACGGGGACCAGGCGTTGACGGCGTTCCGGATGACCAAGCCGGATCTTGTCCTGCTCGACCTGATGCTGCCCGGGACCGACGGGGTCGACGTCTGCCGGGCGATCCGGGCCGAGAGCGGCATCCCGATCGTGATGCTGACCGCGCGCAGCGACACCATCGATGTCGTGATCGGGCTGGAGTCGGGCGCCGACGACTACATCGTCAAGCCCTTCAAGCCCAAGGAGCTGGTTGCCCGGATGCGCGCCCGGCTGCGCCGAAACGACGAGGGCGAGAACGAGATCCTGACGATCGGCGACGTGACGATCGACATCGCCGGGCACTCGGTCAGCCGAGACGGCGTTCCGATTGGGCTGACCCCGCTGGAGTTCGACCTGCTGACAGCGCTGGCACGCAAGCCCCGTCACGTCTTCTCCCGCGATCAGCTGCTCGAGCAGGTGTGGGGGTATCGCCACGTGGCCGACACCCGGTTGGTGAACGTGCACGTTCAACGGCTGCGCGCGAAGGTCGAACGCGACGCCGAGCATCCCGACATCGTCGTCACGGTGCGAGGAGTCGGCTACAAGGCCGGCCCGACGTGACCAGGCGGGTCCGCGCGGTCGCCAGTGCCATCCGGCACAGTTGGCGTCGATCGCTGCAGACCCGGGTCATCACCACGACGCTGCTGCTCTCGGGCACCGTCAGCGTCCTGATCGGCGCGACGATCTTGCAGCAGGTGCGCAGTGGTCTGCTCGACTCGGCGACCCGCTCCGCGCTCGGTCAGCTCAGCGCCGGTGTCGGCCGGGCACAGCAACAGTTCGAGGCGCAACCGGCGTCCAACCCCCACGCCGATGCCGTGACGACATCACTCGGCGTCATCAAGGAGCTCTCGCCCGGACCGGAACAGGACACCTTCGACGTCGTACTGCTCCCGGGCGCGCCCGGACTGAGCACGTACGGCTCCGCGGCCGACATCGCCAGCGTGCCGCCGGCGTTGCAGCGCGCGGTGTTCGACCAGTCGAACGAGGCCTGGGCGTACGCCGAGGTCACCAATGCCGCCGGCGCGCGAAGCCCTGGCCTGGTGGCGGGCGCGCTGGTCCAGGCCGGCGGGGTGCGCTACGAGCTGTTCTACCTGTTTCCCCTCAACCGCGAGGCCGCGACGCTGAGCCTGGTCGAGCGAACGATGCTGTTTGCCGGCGGGGCGCTGGTGTTGTTGCTGGTCGCGATCGCGGCGATCGTCACGCGCCAGGTGGTGCGACCAGTGCGGCAGGCGGCGGCCACCGCGGAGCGACTTGCGTCGGGCCGGCTCAGGGAACGGATGAGGGTGCGCGGCGAGGACGACCTCGCGACGCTTGCCGCGTCGTTCAACCGGATGGCCGACACCGTCCAACGGCAGATCTCCCAGCTGCGTGAGCTCTCTCGACTGCAGCGACGGTTCGTGGCCGACGTCTCCCACGAGCTTCGTACGCCGATCACCACGATCCGGATGGCTGCCGACCTGCTGCACGACTCCAGCGCCGACCTGCCGCCCGAGCTGAGCCGGTCCTCCGAGCTTCTCCAGGCCCAGTTGGACCGGTTCGAGCTGCTGCTCGCCGATCTGCTCGAGATCAGCCGGCACGACGCGGGCGCCGCGGTCCTGGAGGCCGAGCCGGTCGACCTCGGTGGCCTGGTGGGCCGGGTGGTGGAGCTCAGCGAGCCGCTTGCCTCGAGCCGCGGGTCGACCGTCCTGGCCGACATCCCCGACGAACCCGTGATCGTCGATGCAGACCCGCGCCGGATCGACCGAGTGCTGCGCAACCTTGTCGAGAACGCCATCGAGCACGCCGAAGGCGGACCGGTCGAGGTGGCGGTCCGCGGTGGCGAAGGCGGCGTGGCGGTCAGCGTGCGCGACCACGGTGTCGGACTGCGGCCGGGCGAGGCCTCGCTGGTGTTCGGCCGGTTCTGGCGGGCGGATCCGGCGCGCGCGCGTGCTACCGGCGGCACCGGCCTCGGGTTGTCGATCGCCCTCGAGGATGTCCGGTTGCACAACGGCTGGCTGCAGGCATGGGGCGAGCCGGACCGTGGCTCGGTCTTCAGGCTGACGTTGCCATGGCACGTCGGTGAGGCGATCGCGGCGTCGCCGCTGCCGCTCTCGCCCGACCCCCCTGCGTCCGGTGAGAGCCCGGAGCCGGCCCCGGAGTCGCTGCGTGCGTAGGTCGCTGTGCGTCGCCGTGCTCGTGCTGTGCGTTGCCGGCTGTGCCTCGGTCCCGAACTCGGGGCCGGTACACATCGCGAAGGCGCTGCCGGCGGTCGGCGGCGGCATCGAGCCGAACGTCCGCCAGTTCCCGGCCGGGCCGACGGTCGGCGAGCAGCCGCTCACGCTGGTCGAGGGCTTCCTCGGCGCCACGGTTGACAGCGACAACAACTACGGCGTGGCGAAGCTGTTCCTGGCGCCGGGAACCTCGTGGAACTCCACGTCCGGAATCACGCTCTACGACGCCAACACCGAGACCGTGACCCGCAGCGGGCCGAGCGAGGTCGAGGTCAGCGTTCACCGGGTCGGGATCATCAACTCCCAAGGTGGTTATCAGGGTGCGCCGGGTTCGCTGCATCTGACGCTCGGTGTCACCCGGGTCCGTGGACAGTGGCGGATCTCCTCGCTGCGCTCCGGCGTACTGCTGTCCACTGCCGACGCCCAGCAGGAACTTCAGTCGGTCTCGATCTACTACTTGAACCGCACGCAGACCCGGCTGGTACCGGACCCGATCGTGGTGCCGGTGCCGCTGCCCGGCCTGCAGGCCGCGCTGGCCACCACGCTGGTCGGGGCGCTGCTCGGCGGCCCGAGCCGCAGCCTGGCGCCGGCGGTCAGCACTGCCATCCCCACCGGGACCAGCCTGGTCGGCAACGTGCTGATCGATGACAACGGGGTCGCCGAGATCAACCTGGCCGGCTCGACCCAACCCTCCTCGAGCCAGCTCCCGCAGCTGTCCGCACAGCTGGTGTGGACGCTGCGCCAGCTGCCGACGGTGAAGTCCATCCGGCTGCTCGACAACGGTGCTCCACTGACTGCGACCGGCGTACCGAGCCAGCAGGGGATCGACGCCTGGCCGCAGTTCGATCCGCAGGCCAAGCCGACCAGCTTTGGCGGGCTGTTCAGCAATCAGGGGCACGTCGTGGCGATCAGCCGTACCGTCCCGGTCCCGCTGCAGACCGCCGGGCTGCTCGCCCCGACGGTCAGCGCGAACGGCGCAACGGTAGCGGCGCTGCGTGCGGTCAGCGGCGGGTTGACCACACTTCTGGTCAGCACCGCGGACGGGTCTTTCGTGCGCCGGCTCACCGCTGCGCGGCTGTCCTCGCCGACCTTTGATCCGCAGGGTGACGTGGTCGTGGTCCGCGGCGCCGGCAAGGACTCGACGCTGATCGAGGTGCCGCCTGACGGGCACAAACGAGAGGTCGACGTGCACCCGGAGATCAGCCAGCAGGGGATCTCCGCGGTCGCGATCTCCCGCGACGGGTCGCGCATCGCGATGGTGGTCGGGCCGCCTGGCCGCACCGAACTCGTGGTCGGCACCGTCTCGGTCACGAACGGGGCGCTGGTCATAAACGGAGGGCTCACGGTCATCCCGGCCGGCCAAGACGTGCAGGGTGTCGCCTGGGCCGGTGCGAACGAGATTGTGACCACGGTTCGGCTCGGTGCGCGCCGCCGGGCCGTTGTGGAGACCTCGGTCGACGGCTACACAGTGACTGCGATGCCGAGTGCCGGCCTGACCGCGGCCCCGACCGAGGTCGCGGCGGCGCCAGGGCAGCCGGTGCTCGCCGCGGGCGGCGGCGGGATCTGGTCGCTGAGCGCGCGGCATTGGACTCGGGTCGCGTCCGGCAGCGACCCGTCGTACGCCGGCTAGCCGCACTGACCCGCCAATGGCACATGCGTGGGCCGATAGCCCCACCGATGGCACATGCGCGGGGCTGTCCACAGGGATCGGTAGGTCCACAGTCGGGCGGCGCTGGGGTCGTCGCTCGGCTGGGCGTAGGAGAGTGAGGCGATGTCATGGCTCGACGTCATCTTCCCGACCGATTGCGCCGGTTGCGGTCAGCGGGGGGCGCTCGCGTGCGCGCGGTGTGTCGCTGCGCTGTCGGGTCCGGCATCGTTGACCTGGCCTTCTCCGGCGCCGCCGGGCCTGCCGCCGCCGTGGTCGGTCACGGCGTACTCCGGCCCGTGCCGGGACCTGTTGCTGGCCTACAAGGAACGTGGTGCGGTCGGCCTGCGGTCGACGTTGGCGATTCCGCTCGCCGAGGCAGTCCGCGCCGCCGCGACAGCCGCGGCGGCACAGCGGTTGGTCGTCGTACCCGCGCCGTCAGCAGCCCGCGCGGTGCGCGCCCGGGGCGACGACGTGGTGTTGACGCTTGCCCGCCGGGCCGCCTCGATCCTGCGTCACGACGGACTGTCGATCCGGGTGGTGCCCGCGCTTCGACAGGGTCGGCAGGTCGCCGACTCGTCGGGTCTGTCCGCGCCAGAGCGCGCCACCAACCTTGCCGGCGCGCTACGGATCCAGCGAACGAGATCGGCAGCGCTGCTCGGTGCGCCGGTCGTCATCGTCGATGACCTGATCACGACCGGCGCGACGGTGGCTGAGGCGGCCCGGGTGCTTCGAGCCGAGGGCAACATCGTCATCGCCGCCGCCACGATCGCGGCCACCCGCCGCCACCGCGAGGCAGGACTATTGGGCCCGATGTCCAATAGGACTACGGTCGGGTGAACCGGGCCGTGGGGCCAATCGTCGACCGCCGAGGAGGCGCGCCGAGTGGACATCGTCGTCAAGTCACGCAATACCGACACTGACGAGCGATTCCGTGCCTGTGTGCACGACAAGCTGGGCCGGCTATCCCGGCTCGATCCCTCGGTCGACCGGGTCGATGTCGAGATCACCGAGGAGCGCAACCCGCGGCAGGCCGATGTCCGGATGCGGGTCGAGCTGACCTGCCGAAGTCGGGGGCCGGTGATCCGGGCCGAGGCGGCAGCAGCGGATGAGTACGCCGCCCTCGACCTCGCGATCGGCAAGCTCGACATGAGGTTGCGTCGGGCCTCGGATCGCCGCCGGGTGCACCACGGCAGTCGCACCCCGGTCTCGGTCGCGACGGCAACCGGCGCGCTCGTTGCCCCGAACCCGGCCGACCACGCACCCGCGCCCGAGGACGATCAAGATAGCGACGTTCCTTTCGTCGTACGGGAGAAGCAGCACGTCGCGTCGCCGATGAACCTCGAACAGGCGCTGTTCGAGATGGAGCTAGTTGGGCATGATTTCTATCTGTATGTGGATGAATCTGACGGTACGCCGAGTGTCGTGTATCGACGGCACGGCTATGACTACGGCGTTGTCCGCCTACATGAGCCAGACGTGGCGCTGTAACGCGGTTGGCCTAACTAGCACAGATAGTCCGGTTGTCGTGCGATCATGAGCCTTCGCGGTGTTACGTGTCGTTCGCCGCGCTCCGATTTGTGCGGGCCGTTCGGTGGAGGGGGCTTGTGAGCGAGATGACGGACAGCGGTGCTTTGGCACCACTTCCGCCCGGCACAGGTGATCCGATACGCGTGCTCGTGGTCGATGACCATGCGCTGTTCCGCCGGGGCCTGGAGATGGTGCTCGAGCAGGAGCCTGACATCGACGTCGTCGGCGAGGCCGAGGACGGCGCGGAGGCGGTCGAGAAAGCCGCTGAGACCACGCCAGACATCGTGCTGATGGACGTGCGCATGCCCAAGCGCGGCGGCATCGATGCCTGCACCGCGATCAAGGACGCGGTGCCAAGCTCGAAGATCATCATGCTGACGATCAGCGATGAGGAGGCCGATCTCTACGACGCGATCAAGGCCGGCGCGATGGGATATCTGCTCAAGGAGATCTCGATCGAGGAGGTCGCCTCGGCGATCCGTGCGGTGCACGGCGGCCAGTCGCTGATCTCGCCGTCGATGGCCTCGAAGCTGCTCAACGAGTTCGCGTCGATGATCAAGCGCGGCGACGAGCGCCAACAGGTCCCGGCGCCGCGGCTGACCGATCGCGAGATGGAGGTACTGCGGCTGGTCGCGAAGGGCCTGAACAACCGCGATATCGCCAAACAGCTGTTCATCAGCGAAAACACCGTCAAGAACCACATCCGCAACATCCTCGAGAAGCTGCAGCTGCACAGCCGGATGGAAGCAGTCGTCTACGCGGTCCGGGAGAAACTCCTCGAGATCACGTAAGCCGCGAAGCCCAGCGCCAAGGCCGAGCCACCGTCATAGCGCTTTTGATCTTTGCTGCAACGCTCAACGGGCCGTTTCTGACAGGGTAGGAGCGTGCCGGACTCGTTGACGCGTCAGGATCGCGTGATCATCGCGGCCGCGGTCGTGCTGATGATCGGCTCCGGCGTACTGCACTACGGACACTCCAACGAGGTCGGCGGTTTCATCGTTTCGGGCCTGGCGCTGGCTGCGTTGGCCGCGCTGGTCGGCCGCAGCGTCGAGCAGGTCGCCGACCGGCTCGGTGCCGGCGCGACCGGGGTGGTGCAGAGCGCGCTGGGCAACCTGCCGGAGCTGTTCGTCTGCATCTTCGCGCTCCGCCACGGACTGACCCGGGTGGTCGAGGCCGCGATCATCGGCTCGATCCTGGGCAATGTCTTGCTGGTGCTCGGCGCGGCGTTCCTGGTCGGTGGCTTGAAGAACGGCCCACAGGCCTTCGACGGCAGCCGGGCCCGGACGTTGATCGCGTTGATGATCCTGGCCGTCGCGGCGATGCTGGTGCCGAGTCTCGCCTCCTACGTCCACACCCCGGCCGCATCGCACGAGCATGCGCTCTCGGTCATCGCCTCGATCGTGTTGCTCGCCGTATTCGCGTTGTCGCTGCCCGCCTCGATCCGGCGTGCCGAGGGCGAGACGGCCGCTGCCGAGGATGCGCAGGCTCGCTGGCCGGCGGCGGTCGCGGTCGTCGCGCTGGCGGTGACCGGTGTCCTGGCGGCGGTGGTCTCGGACTGGTTCGTTGATGCGCTGACGCCAGCGCTCGGTTCGCTGCACATCTCGCAGACCTTCGCCGGCCTTGTGATCGTCGCGATCGCCGGCAACGCGGTCGAGAACGTCGTCGGGATCCAGCTCGCGGCGCGCAATCGCGCCGACCATGCGCTGTCGGTGATCCTCAACTCGCCGCTGCAGATTGCGCTCGTGCTCGCTCCGCTGCTGGTGCTGCTCTCGCCAGTCATCGGCGGCGCGACGTTCACCCTGGTCTTCCCGCCGCTGCTCGTGACGACCATCGTTGCCTCGGTGCTCGCCGTCAGCTTCGTCATCTTCGACGGCGAGTCGGACTGGCTCGAGGGCTCGGCGCTGCTCGGCCTGTACGTCGTGGTCGCCGCCTCGTTCTGGTGGGGGTAGCCGGCCCGGGCGCTTACGATGGATGACGCGCCTTATCGCGCCCATGCGCTCGTCGACGACAGGAGATCAGCCCCGTGGCCGTCTTGGACCGGATCATGCGCGCCGGCGAGACCCGGATCGTCCGCAAGCTCGAGGTCGTGGCCGGTCAGGTCAGCGCGCTCGAGGAGCATTACGAGCCGCTGACCGACGACGAGCTGCGTGCCCACACCGAGGAGTTCAAGGAGCGGTACGCCGAGGGCGAGTCGCTCGACGACCTGATGGTCGAGGTGTTCGCGGTGGTCCGAGAGGCGGCTCGCCGCACGCTGGGTCAGCGGCCCTTCGACG
Organism: Mycobacteriales bacterium; assembly: GCA_036268295.1. GTDB lineage: Bacteria > Actinomycetota > Actinomycetes > JAFAQI01 > JAFAQI01 > DATAUK01. The sequence continues at coordinate 19,155 of DATAUK010000048.1, forward strand.
TGCAGCTGATGGGCGCGGCGGCACTGCACCTCGGCAACATCGCCGAGATGAGGACCGGTGAGGGCAAGACGCTGACCGGTGTCCTGCCGGCGTACCTCAATGCGCTGGCCGGCAAGGGTGTCCACATCATCACGACCAACGACTACCTCGCCAAGCGCGACGCCGAGTGGATGGGCCGGATCCATCGGTTCCTGGGTCTGAGGGTCGGTGTGATCCTGGCGCAGCAGACCCCGGCCGAGCGGCGCGAGGCCTACAGCTGCGACATCACCTACGGCACCAACAGCGAGTTCGGCTTCGACTACCTGCGCGACAACATGGCGTGGAGCGGCGAGGAGCTGGTCCAGCGCGGTCACAACTACGCGATCGTCGACGAGGTCGACTCGATCCTGATCGACGAGGCCCGGACGCCGCTGATCATCAGCGGCCCCGCTGAGCACAACGCGAAGTGGTACATCGAGTTCGCCAGGATCGCGCGCAAGCTGACCCGCGATGTCGACTACGAAGCCGACGAGGGCAAGCGGACGATGAGTGTGCTCGAGAATGCCGTCGAGCGGGTCGAGGACGAGCTCGGCATCGAGAACCTCTACGAGGCGATCAACACCCCGCTGGTTGGCTACCTCAACAACGCACTGAAGGCCAAGGAGCTGTTCAAGCGCGACAAGGACTATGTCGTGATGGACGGTGAGGTCTTTATCGTCGATGAGTTCACCGGGCGCATCCTGCACGGCCGCCGCTACAACGAGGGCATGCACCAGGCGATCGAGGCCAAAGAGGGCGTCGAGATCAAGCAGGAGAACCAGACCCTCGCGACGATCACGCTGCAGAACTACTTCCGGCTCTACGACAAGCTAGGCGGGATGACCGGAACTGCGGTGACCGAGGCGGCCGAGTTCGACCAGGTCTACAAGCTCGGCGTCGTGCCGATTCCGACCAACCGCGACATGATCCGGGTCGACCAGGCCGACGTGGTCTACAAGACCGAAGAGGCGAAGTGGACCGCGGTCGTCGAGGATCTCGTCGACCGGCACGAGAAGGGCCAGCCGGTGCTGGTCGGCACCACCAGCGTCGAGAAGAGCGAGCTGCTCTCCGGCCTGCTGCTGCGACGCGGCGTGCCGCATGAGGTGCTGAACGCGAAGTTCCACGAGAAGGAAGCGGCGATCATCGCGCAGGCCGGCCGCAAGGGCGCGGTCACGGTCGCCACCAACATGGCCGGGCGCGGCACCGACATCATGCTCGGCGGCAACCCCGAGTCGATGGCGACGATGGAGCTCACCAGTCGAGGCCTGTCGCCGGTCGAGACCCCGGAGGACTACGAAGCGGCGTGGTCGGGCGCGCTGGAGAAGGCGGCTGCGGCCGTCGTCACCGAGCACGAGGAGGTCGTCGGGCTGGGCGGCCTCTACGTCCTCGGCACCGAGCGCCACGACTCACGACGCATCGACAACCAGCTCCGCGGCCGGTCCGGGCGGCAGGGCGACCCGGGTGAGTCGCGGTTCTATCTCTCACTCGGTGACGACTTGATGCGGCTGTTCAACGCGCACATGGTCGAGTCGATCATGGAGCGGCTGAACCTGCCCGAGGATCTCCCGATCGAGTCCAAGATGGTCTCGCGGTCGATCCGGTCGGCGCAGACCCAGATCGAGCAGCAGAACTTCGAGATCCGCAAGAACGTCCTGAAGTACGACGAGGTGCTCAACAAGCAGCGCACCGTCATCTACGACGAGCGGCGGCGGGTGCTCGAGGGCGACGACCTACACGAAGAGCTCGCCCACATGGTCGACGATGTCATCGCGGCGTACGTCGAGGGTGCGACGGCGGTGGGTTATGTCGAGGACTGGGATCTCGACGGGTTGTGGAACAACCTCAAGGCGCTCTATCCGGTCGGCGTCACCTACGAACAGCTCGATGAGCGTTCCGGCGGCGGGTTGTCGGCGGAGTTCATCACCGACGAGCTGATCGCCGACGCCCGCGAGGCCTACGTCCGGCGTGAGGAGGTGCTCGGCACCGGCCCCGACGGCGAGCCGGTCCTGCGCGAGCTCGAGCGCCGGGTGCTGTTGACCGTGCTCGACCGCCGGTGGCGCGAGCATCTCTACGAGATGGACTACCTGCAAGAGGGCATCGGGCTGCGTGGCTACGGCCAGCGCGATCCGCTGGTCGAATATCAGCGCGAGGCCTTCGACATGTTCACCGCCATGATGGAAGGCATCAAGGAGGAGTCGGTCGGGTTCCTGTTCTATGCCGAGGTCAACGTCGACGAGTCCGAGGACTACGACGAGGACGAGCCGGCGGCACAGATCGTCGATGTCGCTGTCGAAGGCGACGAGGGCATCGCCGCGACCGGCGTGCCGCATCCGGCTGCCGGACCTCCGTTCGCTCAGACCGGGGTGGCCGGAGCGCCGGCTCCGGTGGCGCCGACGCCACCTCCGGTGCTCGCCACTCCCGAGGCCGACGATCGAGCCAAGGTCGCCGACGTGCTCGGCAAGGCGTTCGCGGCACCGGACCGGCCAGCCAACCTGCAGTACACCTCACCGACGATCGACGGTGAAGGCGGCGTGGCCCGTACGACGTCCAGCGCCGGCAGCAGTGCGGGGGGCAGCTATGACAACGTCTCGCGCAATGCGCCGTGCCCATGCGGGTCGGGCCGGAAGTTCAAGCGCTGCCATGGCGCCCCGCAGAGCGCCGTCTAGCCTGCGCTGACCATGTCGGAGTTGCGGAACAGGTAGATCCCGACCGTCTCGCCGCTGGCCGCGGTGTTCTGGCCGGTGCCGAGCAGTCGATCGGCGCTGCTCTCGCCGGTGATCATGAAGATGTATCCGACGTGCTTGAGGCGCCAGCCGGCGGTCTCGATGGCGGCCAGCGTGCCGGCATGGGTCGCCGTACGGTTCTGACCGCTGCCGGTCGGATCCGGGTACGCCATCGCCGTCTCCGTCTCCGTTTCCGTTCCGCGAGCCCAACTCCAGGGTGCGCGCGGTTCGTCATATCGGCGATCGCCGGCGAAGTGGTTCACTTCAGTCATGATGACCCGACGATGCTTCGAGGTTGCCGTCGCTGTGGGCCTGCTTGCCGCGCTGAGCGTGGGAACCGGTGAGGCGATTGCCATGACTGCCCTACCGGCCGCGTCGAGTCATGCGGTGCCGGTGCTCGGATCGAAGAAGTTCGACACCATGCCGGACGCCGTCGGGTATGGGACCGCGCATCCGAAGCGGATCTTCAACGGCGGCGACCCTTCGGGAGATGCCTATCACCTGCGCTGGGCCAGTTGGGGTGCTGCCGCCTCGCTCGGTCACGGCAAGACGTACGTCTTCAAGCCGAGCGGCGGCTACTACAAACGCCCGGGTCGCATCGAGCTGAAGGCAACGAGGCTCGGGCACTGCACCGCGCACGGCCCGCTTGCTTACCGTCATCTTCACGCTCGGGTGGCCGGGCCGGGCAAGTCCTACGGTCACTGGTTCCGCTGGAGCGAGGTAAAAAACATCTGCCACAGCCACTTCTGACCGCCGCGTTCGCGTTGACTCAGGTCAGCGAGATCGCGTAGTAGTCCTCGGTCGCCTGCGGCTCGAAGCCGACCGAGAGATAGAGCTCGAGCGCACGGTCGTTGTCGACCGCGACCTCCAAGGTCACGACGGTCACGCCGTCCGCCCGTGCCTCGCGGCAGATCCGGGTCAGCGTGTCACGCCCGATGCCCTGACCCTGCAGGCGTGGATCGACGGCAAAGCCATATATGCCAACGGCTTCGCCCTCGCGCGCCAGCCGGAGCACGCCGACGGTCGTGTGGTCGCGTTCGATCACGATGACGCGCTCGATGGGGTCGTCCGCAACGATCGTGAGGTCGCGCTCCGGCTCGTCGAACGCGGCGGCGAGGATACGGCGGACCTCCTGGGTGTCGGCGGTGGTCGCCGGCCGGAGTCTCACCCGCGGGTCTATCGGAGCGTCGGCAGGAGTCGCGCCGAGGGCCAGGAAGTGCTCGGAGTGATGGAAGCCGGCGCCGCTGGCCGCAGCGAACGCCTTGCCGGCTGCGGTCGCCCTTGGCGTGACGAGCAGTGCGGTCGTGAAGCCACGGTCGCGAGCGATCGGTGTCGCTGCCGCTAGCATCGCCGTCGCGATCCCAGTACGCCGCACCGCCGGATCGACCATGCCGGCGAACTCAAGATCGGGACCGAAGCTGTAAAATCCGAGGAATCCCAACACTTTCTCGTCGTCCCGCCACAATAGGTCATCGACCTGGTCACCGGAACGGCCGCGTAAGGCCCCCCACTCCAGTTTCAGCCGGCTGCCGTCGTGCGCGATGACCCGGCGCTCAAGGTCCGCGATCGCGGCAAGGTCGGTATCGGAGAGCCCACTGACAGCGTCGAGCACCTCTGGGACACTAGCGGCTTCGGTCAAGCCGGTTATCCGATGCTGATCGCGGTGCAGCGCCACTGGCCGCGCACCGCCTCGAGTCGCAGTGCGAGCGCGCGCATCCGCGATCCGGTGACGATGACCGCGCAAGCCTCGATAACCCCCTCGCAGGGCGCCGCGAGGTGTACGGAGCCGATGATCGGGCGTCGTTGCACCACGCCGCCCCGCAGACTCAGCCTCCCGGCGTTGCGCTCGAGCTGCCGGATGACGTGGTGTGTCGCGTGGCCCGAGAGCTGGCTCGCCGGACGGGCGCCGGCCAGCACCTCGGCGATCGCCTGGGCGAGCCGCCCGGTCAGCGGTCGCGGATCTGGCAGCGCCGCGCGATGTAGCGAATGCTGGCCGCTCTGTTCTCGGGCTGCGGCGAGGAGATGAACGGATCGGTGACACGTCGGGCGGGTGATCGGACGGGCGGCCAGATCGGCGTCCGCGGCTGCGGCCGTCATCGAGGTGTCCCAGTGGGCGGCCAACCGGCCTGTCCGCCGCCTAAGTCACGGGTCGAAGTCCGCATCATGCCCCCTGAACAAGTGCGGGGAACATACGAGGGGTGAAGGTTTGGGCTCAAGGCCGAATCGGCCAAATTGCCTGACCGAATGTGGAAACGGCAAGAAGCGGACGGCTCCCTGAGCGTGGTCGCGGCCTGGCTTATCGCCCGCCGAGAGCCGGCGACGGTCAGCCGATCTGGAGCGCGGTGCAGCGCCATTGGCCGTCGATGCCCTCGAGCCGTAGCGCGAGGGCGCGCTTGCGCGGCCCGGTGTCGACGACCGCGCACGCCTCGGCGACGCCGTCGCGCGGCTCGCTGAGGTGCACCGAACCGACGATCGGCCGCTGCGGCGGTGCACCGGGTCTGGCGCCCAGCCGGCCGGCGCCGCGCTCGAGAAGCTGCAGCACATCCAGCGTCGCCACCCGGGACAGTTGGCCGGCCGGTCTGGCCCCCGCGAGCACCTCGGCGATGGCTTGCGCCAGCCGGGCGGTCCACGGCCGCGGGTCCGGCAGCAGGTCGCGTTTGGTCGGCTCGGTCGTGACGGAGACGCCGCCGGCGGGCGGGACGAGTCGCAGCGGAACGCTGGTCCGGGTCGGCGGCGGGAACGCCAGTGCCAGAGCGCCGTCGACCATCGGCGGCACCGGTTCGTGTCGCTCGTCGTCGTAGGGACCGTCGACGCGCGGCACCGGGCGCAGGTGCAGGACGCTGGATCGGCGCGGCAGCTCGGTCAGGGCGGTCGGTGTCGTCATCGGGTGCTCCGTTGGGTGGTCGCGGTCGGCGGGGTGAGGCGCTGGCCTGGATAGATGAGGTTGGGATCGGCGCCGACGACGTGGCGGTTCGCGGCGTACCACTGGTGCCACGCCGACGCGATCGCGGCGTCTGAGGCGCTCGGGCTCAGCCGGTTGGCGGCGATGCTCCAGAGGCTGTCGCCGCGTTGTACGACGACGGTGCTGCTGTCGGCGGGAGTGGCCGGCGCGGATGACCCGCCGGTGACGAGGCCGACCGCGGCACGGTGGTGGCGCGGTTGTGCCGAAGCCTTCGGGTGATGCGGGATCGCGCGCGCCGGTGCCGACGGTGCGGTCCGGGGCGGGTGGCTCGGTGCTACGACCGGCGTGGCCGGGTCGGGGAGGCCTGGCCAGTCGAGCGCCCCGCCCGGCGGCACCGGGCGTGGCGCATTCGCACTGGCCGCGATGCCGGTGACCGCCGCCATCGCGGGGATCGTGGTGGTCGACCCGAACACCGCTGTCGCGACGCCGAACGTGACCGCGGTCTCGATGAGCCGGCGAAGGCCGGCGGGGGTGAGCCGGGTCAGCGCGTTGGCAGCCAGGCCTACCGCCGCGAGCAGTTGGGCGAGTGCGCCGGCTGCGACAGCGACGAGGAGATAGCCGGCGAGCACCCACCCCACCCAGGCGCAGGCGAGCACGATGCCAGCGTCTGAGGAGGTCGCGGTGCCGGTCGGCCGCCCCGGCCGCAGTCGCCACAGCATCGCTGCCGCAGCGAGCGTGATGGCGAACAGCGCTGCAGCCCGCAGCGCCCCGGCCGCGGCTGGACCGCGACACCTACGCCGACGGCTCTCTCGCATCGGCATCCGGTTGCCGGTGACGTGTGACTTGACAAACCCATGAGCGCGGGTCCACAATAGATCCATGAGCAAGCAAGATTTCTCGATCCCAGCGTTGATGAACCGGCTGTCATCTGAGGCCGAGGCATACAAGTTGCTGGAAGAGCTGCGTTGGGGTGCCGACAAGTCACGTTGCGCGTGCCCGCATTGCGGTGTGATCGGTGGTCACTACTACTTGGCTCCCGCGAACGGTTCGAGCCGCAAGACGCGGATGACGGGCAAGACCGGAGCCGTGTCGCAGCGCCGGGTGTGGAAGTGCTGCGCCTGCCGCAAACAGTTCAGCGTCTTGACCGGCACGATCTTCCACGGCTCGAAGATCAGCGTCCGTACCTGGGTGCTGGTCATCTTGGAGATGTGCGCGAGCAAGAACGGTGTGAGCGCCCGCGAGATCGAGCGGAAGTACGACCTGACCGCCAAGACCGCGTGGTTCATGTGCCACCGGATCCGCGAGGCGATGAAGTTGGAGCCAATGGCCGGTCTGCTCTCCGGTGTCGTCGCGGCCGACGAGACGTGGATCGGTGGCAAGCCGTCGAACCAGTCGAAGTCCAAGCGTGCGCCACGCGCCCGCTGGGAGGTCAAGCGCACCGAGAAGCCAAGCGTTCTGGCGCTGGTCGACACGGTTACTGGCGAGGTCCGGTCGCGGGTGGTGCCCAACGTGAAGGGCGCGACGTTGCGAGACGCGATCTCACAGCAGGTCGAGATGGGCGCGACGACGCTGGTCACCGACGAGGCGCAGGCGTACAAGATGTTCGCTGGTGAGATGAAGGGCCACGAGCGCGTCACCCACAGCGCCGACGAGTACGTGAATAAGGACGGCTTCACGACCAACCAAGCCGAGGCGTACTTCGGCCAGTTGAAGCGCTCAATCGACGGCACCCACCACCACGTCAGCGTCGAGCACCTGGCCCGCTACCTCGCCAATCACGACTTCCTGCGCTCGACTCACGAGATGGACGACAGCGACCGGATGCGCCTGCTGGTCGCGCGGACCACCGGCCGTCGGCTCACGTACAAGCCACTTACTGACCACCGGGACTACGACACCCCGTCGTGCCCCTGAGCGTCTCGGTGCTTCCGATTCATGGCAATACCGACTAGTCTCGGCGGTGGAGCGCAGGGGAGTTGAACCCCTCCCCCCGTGGGTCCATAGCCTCGGGGAGGGACCTACCGCGCCCCTTGCAGTAGGGCTATCTGAGCCCGTGCGCGGACTGTGGCAAGGAAGCGCCCGCTCAGATAGCCCTACTGCTTTTCCTGTTCGATCTGACCCCTCTCTGCCAGCGCACCGATCTTGCTGGCGACATCGAACGTGGCTCTGATCTGCTCTGGCTCAAGCCGTTCCAGATCATCTGCGCCGAGCCAAACGTGGAAGTTGAAACTCATGAACACCCCGGCAGCACCGGGGAC
>DATAUK010000049.1:0-16195 GCA_036268295.1 Mycobacteriales bacterium
CCTCGGCAGGGGTCTCGTAGTGCGGACCCGGCAGGCCGGCATACACGCCTTCGACCAACCCAGGCGCGGTCTGGTGGACCAGGCCGCGAAGTCGCGGCGACCAGCAGTCGCTCAGGTCGACGAACCGGGCGGCGTACCCCGACGGAGGCGGTGGCCCGGACAGCGGCGATTTCCCGGTCAGGTTGAGATGGTCTCGGATCACGACGGTCTGTCCGACCCGGTAGTTCGGGTCGATCCCGCCGGCCGCGTTGGTGAGCATGACCACGCTCACCCCGGCTGCCACGGCCATCCGCACCGGGTGGACCGCCTCGGCGGGGGTTCGGCCCTCGTACATGTGCACTCTGCCGACCAGCACCAGCACCCGGTGGCCGGCGACGTCGACCGACCGCACCCTCCCCTGGTGGCCGGCGACAGTCGGCGGGACGAAGCCCGGCAGATCCCCGGTCGAGAGCTCGACCGGCTCAGTGCCGATGCCGTTAGCGGCGTCCTGCCAGCCCGAGCCGAGCACCACCGCCACCTCGTGATGCGGCACATCGGTACGCCGCGCAAGCTCCGCGGCCGCGGCCGCAGCGGCGGCGAACGGCTCGATGGCAGCAGCGGTCACGGTAGGGCACGCTACCCCAGCGGAGGTCACGCGATCGCGGCACAGAACGACCGAAGTCGGTCATCGCACAAGCCCGCCGGATTGTTCACGGAACCGTGACCCGATGCCCCCGTTCGAGGGTGTATGGTCCCCAACCAGCCACCGCACGTGGCTGCACAGGCATGGATCTTGAAGGGTTTTGGAAGGGGAGATGGTGGCTGCAGAGGTGCGCGACGCGCTAGGTAGGGCGGCTGGTCAACGAGGCCGCAAATCCGCAATGGCCGCTCTGCTGGTCGCGGTGGCGTTGATCGCCGCTGCGTGCGGTGGGACGTCGACCGGCAGCGGCGGATCGAGCCCCAGCCCGTCCGCCCCGGCTGCCTCCAGCGCGCCTCCGGCGGCAGCCTCCAGCGCCCCAGCCGCCTCCAAGTTCCTCGCCTGCGAGGTCACCGACACCGGCGGCATCAACGACCGCTCGTTCAACGCCTCGGCCTACCAAGGCCTCAAGGTCGCCGCGAAGGCGATCCCCGGGATCCAGACCAAGTTCCTGCAGTCCAACTCCACCAGTGACTACACGCCCAACATCAACACTCTGATCGGGCAGCACTGCGGGATCATCATCACGGTCGGTTTCGACATGGCCGCCGCGACGCAGAAAGCCGCCAAGGCCAACCCGAACCAGAAGTTCGCGATCGTCGACTTCCAGTACGCGCCGCCGATCAAGAACGTCAAGGCACTGAGCTACGAGACCAACCAGGACGGCTTCCTCGGTGGTTACCTCGCCGCGGCGATGAGCAAGTCCGGCAAGGTCGGCACCTTCGGTGGCCAGAACATCCCGACCGTCACGATCTACATGGACGGATGGGTTGCCGGCGTTCGCTATTTCAACAAGGTCAACAACGCGCACGTCAGCGCACTCGGCTGGATCCCGAAGGCGGGTCGGGCGAAGAACAGCCTCGCCGGAAGCGGGCTGTTCACCAACGACTTCACCAACCAGGCGCTCGGCAAGACCGACACCCAGACCCTGCTTGCGCAGGGCGCGGATATCATCTTCCCGGTCGCCGGCTCGGTTGGTCTCGGTGCCGCCGCGGCCGTCAAGCAGGCCGGCGGCACGAACTACATGGAGTGGGTCGACACCGACGGGTGTGTGTCCGCCCCGCAGTACTGCTCGCTGTTCATCACCAGCGTAAACAAGGGCATCGCGGTGTCGGTCAGCGACGAGGTCGAGGCGGCGGACAAGGGCACCTTCACCGGCGGGACGTACGTCGGCACGCTGAAGAACGGCGGCGTCGGGCTTGCCCCGTTCCACCAGTTCGCCAGCAAGATCCCCGCTTCGGTCACCGCCAAGCTGGCGACGATCAAGTCGGGCATCGAGTCCGGCACGATCTCCGTGGACCCCAACTCCTACCCGGCAAACTGATCGCTGGATAGGACGTCGGGGCGACCCGCGATAGGGCACGCTCTACCGCGGGTCGGGAGGCGCCATGAAGCTCGAGCTGGAAGGCATCACCAAGCGGTTTGGCGACCTTGTCGCCAACGACGGCATCGACCTGACTGTCGAGCCAGGCGAGATCCACTGCCTGCTTGGTGAGAACGGCGCCGGCAAGAGCACGTTGATGAACGTGCTCTTCGGCCTGTTGCGGCCCGACGGCGGCGAGATCAAGGTCGACGGCAAGGTCGTGCGCTTCGCCGATCCCGGCGATGCGATCGCGCAGGGGATCGGGATGGTCCACCAGCACTTCATGCTGGTGCCGGTTTTCTCCGTCGCCGAGAACGTCGTCCTCGGCTTCGAGCCGACCCGGCAGCTGGGATTCCTGGACCGAAAGGAGGCACGCTCGGAGATCCGTCGGCTCTCGGCGGAGTTCGGGCTCGAGGTCGACCCGGACGCGATCGTCGAGGATCTTCCGGTCGGCCTTCAGCAACGGGTCGAGATCCTCAAGGCGCTGCTGCGCGACGTCAGCCTGCTGATCCTCGACGAGCCGACCGCGGTGCTGACCCCGCAGGAGACCGAGGGGCTGTTTACGATCATGCGTTCGCTCGCGGCATCCGGGCGCTCGATCCTGTTCATCACCCACAAGCTCAAAGAGGTGCTGGCGCTCGCTGAGCGGATCACGGTGGTCCGCCAGGGTCGCGTCATCGGCACCACGACGCCGAGCGAGTCCAACGAGCAGGACCTCGCGACGATGATGGTCGGGCGCAACGTCGACCTAGTGGTGCGCAAGCAGAAAGCGAAGCCCGGGGAGACCGTACTCGAGCTGAGCGGGCTGACGCTGGCCGACGACCGAGGTGTCACGACCGTCGACCATGTCGACCTGACAGTCAGGGCGGGCGAGATCGTCGCCCTCGCCGGAGTTCAGGGAAACGGCCAGACCGAGCTCTCCGAATCGCTGCTCGGCCTGCAGCACGTAAGCAGCGGCACCGTCGAGCTCGACGGCAAGAACATCACCGGCACCACTCCCCGGGCTGCGCTTCGCGCCGGGATCGCCTACATCCCCGAGGACCGCCAGCTCGAAGGCCTGGTGCTCGGCATGTCGATCAGTGACAACCTGGTGCTGGACCTGCACGACCAGGCGCCGTACGCCCGCCGCGGCGCCCGCAACCTGACCGAGGTTCACGACAGCGCGCAGCGCAAGCTCAGCGAGTTCGACATCCGCGCCAGCTCCGTCGACACGCCGGTCGGCACGCTCTCCGGCGGCAACCAGCAGAAGGTCGTAGCCGCGCGCGAGCTGTCCCGACCGGTCCGCCTGCTCGTCGCTTCGCAGCCAACCCGCGGCCTCGATGTCGGGTCGATCGAGTACGTCCACCGGCGGATCATCGCCGAGCGCGACCGCGGTGTCGCGGTGCTGCTCGTCTCCTCCGAACTCGACGAGATCCTCGCCCTCGCCGACCGGGTCGCGGTCATGTGCCGAGGCGCCATCGTCGGGATCGTGCCGCCGAGCGCCGGCCGCGAGGAGATCGGCCTGATGATGGGAGGGGCCGCAAGCGCCGCCGCGGAGCAACCCGCGAAGGCGGCGAAATGAGCGCCGCAGAGCCGGCCAGCGAGCTCGACGTGACGCCGCCGAGCAAGAGCGACGGCGAGGCACCGTGGTGGCTCAATGCCGCGAATCGAATGGTCGAGGCCAACGTCGCGGTCGTGACCTTGCTCGCGGTGTTCTGCGGCCTGGTCTTCGGCGCCATCCTGATCGTCGTCACGACGCCGGTCACGCTGCACGCCTGGGGCAGCTTCGACGCGCACCCGTGGCATGCGGTCTCTCAGAGCGTCCGCACCGTGGGGACGGCGTACGGCGATCTGTTCACCGGTTCGATCTTCAGCCCATCATCGCTCGGCCACGCGGTGTCGCATGGCAATGGCTGGACGACGCTGTTCACGCCGATCTCGGAGACCCTGGTGTCGGCTACACCGCTGATCCTCGCCGGCACCGGCGTCGCCCTCGGCTTCTCGACCGGCGTCTTCAACATCGGCGGCCAAGGTCAGCTGATCGCCGGCGCGCTCGCGGCGACCTACGTCGGCTTCGGGGTGCATCTGCCGCTGCCGCTGCATGTGGTGCTGGTGATCCTCGCCGGCGCGGCCGGTGGCGCGGTCGCCGGCTTCATCCCCGGCATCCTCAAGGCCCGCACCGGCGCCCATGAAGTGATCGTCACGATCATGCTCAACTACATCTTCCTGGACCTGCTCGATTATCTGCTGACGACAAAGCCGCTTCAACAGCCCGGCCAGAGCAACTCGATCTCGCAGACCATCCCGTCATCCGCCACTCTGCCGCACCTGTTCGGCTCGAGCCTGCGCGTGAACTTCGGCCTGATCGTCGCGCTCGCGGTCGCCGCCGGCGCGTCGTGGTTCATGAAGCGCAGCACCCTCGGCTTCACCTTCCGGGTCATCGGCTCCAACCCGGACGCCGGACGCACCGCTGGCATGGACGCCCGGCGCGCGACTGTACTCGTGCTCACTATCTCGGGCGCGCTGGTCGGCCTGGCCGGCATGTCGACGCTCGCCGGCACCGACTTCTTCCTCTCCACCGGGTACGGCGGAAACATCGGCTTCAACGCCATCACGGTGGCGCTGCTCGGCCGCAACAAGCCGAGCGGTGTGGTGCTCGGTGCATTGCTGTTCGCCGCACTCGGCACCGGTGGTCGCTACATGCAGGCGGCGACCGGCATCCCGCTGGACCTGACCACGGTGATCCAGGCGGTCATCGTCTTCTTCGTCGCGACGCCGGCACTGATCCGCGAGATCTTCCGGCTCCGCGCCGCGGGCGCCGGGAAGATCCTGCTGTTCACCAAGGGGTGGGCCGGATGACCGAGACCGCGACCCTGGTCGCCGGCGAGGTCCCGGCCGAGCCGGATGCCCGACTGGTGTCGGTCAACCGGGTGCGCGGTATGGGCATCTTCCTGCTCGTCCTCGCCGTGGTCAGCCTGCTCGGCTTCGGCTTCGGGGTCTCCGGCGGGCTGCACGCCACCTTCGAGCTGACCAGCCCGCCCGCGGTCAAGGTGTCGCCGCTGACGATGCCGGTGCGCGGGATAAGCATCGCGATGGCGGTGGTCTGCGCGCTGCTCGGCGGCTGGCTGCTCACGAGACCACCGCGGCGCGGCAACTACCTGATCTTCGGACTCGGCACCGTCGTCTTCATGTGGGCGTTCCTGGTGTGGGCCGCCCGCGGCGGCACCCTCGATCTGGTGCAGCTGCTCGCCGGGACCCTGGTGTCGGCGACCCCGCTGGTCTACGGCGCGCTGTCCGGGGTGATGTGCGAACGCTCCGGCGTGGTCAACATCGCGATCGAGGGTCAGTTCCTCGCCGGCGCGTTTCTCGCTGCGATGATCGACAGCGCCTCCCATCACCTGTGGCTCGGTGTGCTTGCCGGCGCCTTCTGCGGCGCGTTGTTCGGCGCGCTGCTCGCGTTCCTCACGCTTCGCTACGGCGCGGACCAGATCATCGTCGGAGTCGTGATTGTCGCATTCTGCACCGGGCTGACGAACTTCCTGACTGCCCAGGTGCTCACGCCCGACGAGGCGACCCTGAACAGCCCAACCACCTTCAACCCGATCGCGCTGCCGTTGCTGTCGAAGATCCCGATCATCGGCCCGGTCATCTTCGACCAGAACGTGTTCGTCTACGGCGCGGCGATCCTGCTGGTCGTCGTCCATGTCGCGCTGTTCTACACCCGCTGGGGGTTACGAGTGCGGGCGGTCGGTGAGCATCCCCGTGCCGCCGCCACGGTCGGCATCCACGTGCTCTCGGTGCGCTACCGCAACGTGATCCTCGGCGGTGCCATCGCGGGCATCGGTGGCGCATCGTTCACGATCGGCTCGATCGGGGAGTTCTCGTCGAACATGACCGCCGGGCTGGGGTATGTCGCGCTGGCGGCGATGATCTTCGGTAGATGGCGGCCCTTCGGTGCGCTCAGCGCTGCCCTGCTGTTCGGATTCGCGGTGTCGCTGCAGAGCTTCCTGGCCGTCCTCAACGTCGGCATCCCGTCACCGATCCTGTCCATGGCGCCCTACGTCATCACCATCGCGGTGGTGTCCGGTCTGGTCGGTCGGGTTCGCCCGCCGGCCGCCGACGGCGTTCCGTACGTCGCGGGTTAGTGGCCAGGAACAGGACTGCGATGACGATCGACTGGGAAGAGCTTCGGCGGGTGGCGACCGAAGTCGCCGGTCGGGCGTACGCGCCGTATTCCAAACTGAGCGTCGGCGCCGCCGGAGCCACCGACCACGGCGAGGTCATCGCCGGCTGCAACGTCGAGAACGCGTCGTACGGCCTGACGCTGTGCGCCGAGTGTGGGCTGGTCTCGGCTCTCCGCGCGTCAGGCGGGACGAGGCTGATCGCGGTCAGCGTCGTCGCCGGCGACGGCCGGCCGCTCACGCCCTGCGGCCGCTGTCGGCAGCTGCTGCTCGAGCACGGTGGACCACATCTGCTCGTCGACGCCGGCGAAGCCGCCGAGCCGCTGCTGATCGGCGACCTGCTGCCAGGCGGATTCGACGCCGACACGCTGGCCGCGCGGCGGGGGTCGTGATCAGCTTCGACGCGGTCGACATCATCCGGACCAAACGGGACGGCGGCGAGCTCTCGGATCCGCAGATCGACTGGGTGATCAGCGCCTACTCCGCCGGCGAGGTGGCGGATGATGCGATGTCGGCGCTGCTGATGGCGGTCTGCTGGCGCGGCCTGTCGACCCGCGAGCTGGCCCGCTGGACCGCAGCAATGATCAACTCCGGCGAGCGGCTCGATCTGAGCGGGCTGTCCCGGCCCACCGCGGACAAGCACTCCACCGGCGGTGTCGGCGACAAGGTCTCACTCGTGCTGGCTCCGCTGGTCGCTGCCTGCGGCGTCGCGGTGCCGCAGCTGTCGGGGCGCGGGCTCGGCCACACCGGCGGCACGCTGGACAAGCTCGAGTCGATCCCCGGCTGGCGCGCAAATCTCAGCCTTGCCGAGATCTATGTCCAGCTCGAGGAGGTCGGCGCAGTTATCTGCGCGGCGGGCGCCGACCTCGCGCCGGCCGACCGCAAGCTGTACGCGCTGCGCGATGTCACCGGCACGGTCGAGTCGATCCCGTTGATCTCGGCCTCGATCATGTCGAAGAAGATCGCCGAGGGCACCGACGCGCTGGTGCTCGACGTCAAGGTCGGCAGCGGCGCCTTTATGCCGGATCTGGCCAGCGCCCGCGAGCTCGCGGAGACCATGGTGGGCCTCGGCCGCGAGCACGGGGTCGCGGTGACCGCATTGCTGACGGCGATGGACGTGCCGCTCGGACGCGCGGTGGGCAACGCGCTCGAGGTGACCGAGTCGGTCGAGACGCTCTCCGGTCGCGGCCCGGCCGACCTGCGCGAGATCACCCTGGCGCTCGCCACCGAGATGGTGTCAGCGGCCGGCGTCGATGCCGACCCGGCGGCCGCGCTCGACGACGGCTCCGCCTTGGCGATGTGGGAGCGGATGATCGCGGCCCAGGGCGGTGACCCGCATGCGGCCCTGCCAGCGGCGACCCACGTTGAGACCGTCGTCGCCGACCGCGACGGCGTGGTGTCCCGGCTCGACGCCTGGGGGGTGGGCATCGCGGCTTGGCGGCTGGGTGCCGGCCGAGCGCGCAAGGAGGACGCGGTCGATCCGGCCGCCGGCATCATCTGCCGCGCTCGGCCCGGTGAACAGGTGCGCGCCGGCGACGTGGTGCTCGAGCTGCACACCGACGATTCGTCGCGCTTCCCGCGCGCGTTCGACAGCCTCGAGGGCGCAGTCGTCGTCTCGGACACTGCGCCGGTCGCTCGGCCACTCGTGCTCGACCGGGTCGGCTGAGTTGGCGACCGGCCCGGTCATCTCTGCGCGATAGCCTGCCGCATGCCGTCCGACGTTCTCGACCCGAGCCAGATCGCCGCCGTACCCAAGGTGCTGCTGCACGACCATCTCGACGGCGGGCTGCGGCCCGCCACGATCGTCGAGCTAGCTGACGAGATCGGCTACCGGGAGCTGCCCGACACCGACCCGACGGCGCTCGCGCACTGGTTCGTCGCGGAGACCCCCAAGCGTGATCTGGTCCGCTATCTCGCCGGCTTCAAGCACACCGTCGCGGTCATGCAGACCGCCGCCGGCCTGCACCGGGTCGCTCGGGAATGCGCCGAGGACCTGGCTGCCGACGGCATCGTGTACGCCGAAGTGCGGTTCGCCCCGGAGCTTCACATCGAGGCCGGGTTGCAGCTCGACGAGGTCGTCGAGGCAGTGCTGGCCGGCTTCGCCGCCGGGATGGAGGACGCCAAGGCGGCCGGCCGGCCGATCGTCACCCGGGTGCTGCTCACCGCGATGCGCACCGCGGCGCGATCACTGGAGATCGCCGAGCTGGCGGTCCGCTATCGCGACCGCGGCGTTGCCGGCTTCGACGTCGCAGGAGCGGAAGCCGGCTACCCGCCGTCGCGCCACCTCGACGCGTTCCAGCTGATCGAGCGGGCGAACTTCCACGCCACACTGCACGCCGGCGAAGCGTTCGGACTGCCCTCGATCTGGGAGGCGCTGCAGTGGTGCAATGCCGAGCGGCTCGGCCATGGGGTACGGATCATCGACGACATCACCGAAACCGGCGACGGCACCGTCGAGCTGGGTTCGCTCGCCGGCTACGTCCGTGACCGGCGCATCCCGCTGGAGCTCTGCCCGACCTCCAACGTCCACACCGGAGCCGTCCCGTCACTCGCCGAGCATCCGATCCGGTTGCTGCGCCGGCTGCAGTTCCGGGTCACGGTCAACACCGACAACCGGCTGATGAGCGGCGTCACGCTGTCCTCCGAGCTGGCTCGGTGCTGCGAGGCCTTCGACTGGGGCTGGCGTGATCTCGAGTGGCTGACCATCAACGCGATGAAGAGCGCCTTCTGGCCCTTCGACGACCGGCTCGCCCTGATCAACGAGGTCATTAAGCCGGCGTACGCCGCCCTGCGCTCCTAGCCAATCGCTTGGGCTAGACGCCGACCGGGTGCCAGACCGTCTTGGTCTCGAGGAACGCCACCATTCGCGCCATGTCCGGAGCCGCGGTCCAGTCGGGCTCGCCGGCGTCAGGGCGCAGCACTCGCTTTACAGTGTCAGCCGCCGAGCGTTCCAGATCCGCGACCAGGTCGCCAGCACCGGCGAGGTCGAGCGCGTTGACATCCTGATGCGACGCTAGCCACGGCGAGAGCTCCGCGACATCACCGGTCAGCACGTTGACGACGCCGCCCGGAAGGTCGGAGGTTGCCAGGACCTCGGCGAACGTGACCGCCGGCAACGGTAGCTGCGTCGAAGCGACCACGACCACCGAGTTGCCGCTGACGATCACCGGCGCCACCACCGATACCAGGCCGAGCAGCGACGACTCCGGCGGCGCGATGACGCCGACCACACCGGTCGGCTCCGGCACCGAGAAGTTGAAGTACGGGCCGGCGACCGGGTTGGCCGCACCGAGCACCTGCGAGAGCTTGTCGCTCCACCCGGCGTACCAGACCCAGCGGTCGATCGACGCGCTGACCTGATGGTCGGCGGCCCTGGCCGAGACACCTTCAGCCGCCGCGATCTCGGCGGCGAACTGCGCCCGGCGCCCCTCGAGCATCTCGGCGATCCGGTAGATCACCTGGCCACGGTTGTACGCGGTCGCGTCGCCCCAACCGGGTTGGGCCTTGCGGGCGGCGACGACCGCATCGCGGAGATCCTTGCGCGAGGCCTGTGCGACATTCGCCATGAAGCCTCCGTCACTGTCGGCGATCGGATAGGTGCGGCCGGACTCCGAGCGCGGAAACGCCCCGCCGATGAACAGCTTGTAGGTCTTGCGGACCTCGACCCGGTCATCGTTCGACGCCGGTCGTCGTCCGTTGTTCTCAGTGGGCAAGATAGGCCCCCAAGCCGTGACGGCCACCCTCGCGGCCGTAGCCAGACTCGCCGTACCCACCGAACGGCGATGACGGATCGAAGCGGTTGAAGGTGTTGGCCCACACCACTCCAGCCCGCAGCCGCTGCGACATCCACAGGATCCGCGAGCCCTTGTCGGTCCAGACCCCGGCGGACAGGCCGTACGGCGTGTTGTTGGCCTTCGCGACCGCCTCGTCCGGGGTGCGGAAGGTCATGACCGCGAGGACCGGGCCGAACACTTCCTCGCGCGCAACCCGGTGAGCCGGCGTCACATCGGTCAGCACAGTCGGCGCGAACCAGTAGCCGGCCGACGGCAGCTCGCACGGTGGCGACCAGCGGGTCGCACCTTCGGACTCTGCGATCGCGGTCAGCTCGCTGATCCGCTTGAGCTGCGCCGCCGAGTTGATCGCACCGATGTCGGTGTTCTTGTCGAGCGGGTCGCCGAGCTTGAGGTGCATCAGCCGGCGCTGCAACGCCTCGACGGTCTCCTCGGCGATCGACTCCTGGACCAGCAGTCGCGAACCGGCACAGCAGACATGACCCTGGTTGAAGAAGATGCCGTTGACAATGCCCTCGACCGCCTGCTCGAGTGGCGCGTCGTCGAAGACGATGTTCGCCGCCTTGCCACCGAGCTCGAGAGTCAGCCGTTTCGGTGTGCCGGCAACGATTTTCGCGATCTGCTTGCCGACCTCAGTCGAGCCGGTGAACGCGACCTTGTCGACGCCGGGATGCGCAACGAGCGCCTCGCCGGTCTCCGGACCACCGCTGAGGATGTTGACCACACCGGGCGGCAGATCGGCCTGGGCGATGATGTCGGCGAGCGCCAGCGCCGAGAGCGGGGTCGTCTCAGCAGACTTCAGGACGGCGGTGTTTCCGGCTGCGAGCGCCGGCGCGAGCTTCCATGCCGCCATCAGCAGTGGGAAGTTCCATGGCACCACCTGAGCGGCGACGCCGTACGGCTTCGGGTCCGGACCGAACCCGGCGTATCCGAGCTTGTCGGCCCAGCCGGCGTAGTAGAAGAAGTGCGCCGCGGCCATTGGGATGTCGACGTCGCGCGACTCCCGGATCGGCTTACCGTTGTCGAGGCTCTCGAGCACTGCGAGCTCGCGGGCGCGCTCCTGGATCAGCCGCGCGATCCGGAACAGATACTTCGCCCGCTCCCGCCCCGGCATCGGCGCCCAGACATTCTCGTAGGCGCGCCGAGCTGCCTTGATCGCGACGTCGACGTCGGTCGCGTCGGCCAGGGCGACGGTCGTAAGCACCTTCTCGTCGGCCGGGTTGACGGTCTCGAAGCTGCCACCGTGGCCGGCAGTGAAGTTGCCGTCGACGTACATCCCGTACGACGGCCGGAGCCGCGCGATCGTCCGGGCCTCGGGAGCCGGTGAGTAGTCGTAATCGGTCACGGTCAGTCCACCGTCACGTAGTTGGGGCCGGAGTAGGCGCCGGTGCGCAGCTTCATCCGCTGCATCAGCAGGTCGTTGAGCAGGCTCGAGGCGCCGAAGCGGAACCGATCCGGCGACAGCCAAGGCTCACCGGCGACCTCCTTGACGGCAACCAGATAACGCAGCGCATCCTTCGACGACCGGATGCCGCCGGCCAGCTTGACACCACGCCGCTCGCCGGTCGCCGCGGCAAAGTCGCGAACCACGGCGAGCATCGTGACCGCCACCCCAGGCGTCGCGGCCGGGCTGATCTTGCCGGTGGAGGTCTTGATGAAGTCAGCGCCCGCGACCAGCGCGAGCCAGGACGCGCGAGAGACGTTGTCGTACGTCGCCAGCTCTCCGGTTTCGAGGATGACCTTCAAGTGAGCCGCGCCGCACTCCTGTTTGACCGCCACGATGTCGTCGAAGACCTGGGAGTAACGGCCGGCGAGAAAGGCGCCTCGGTCGATCACCATGTCGACCTCGCCGGCACCGGCAGCGACCGCTTCCCGCACGTCGGCCAACCGGACTGCGCGTGATGCCCGGCCGGACGGGAACGCGGTCGCGACGCTCGCGACCGCGACGCCGCTGCCGGCGAGCTGCGCGACAGCGTCGGCGATCAGGTCGGGATACAGGCAGACCGCGGCAACGCGCGGGCACTGCGGATCGGTTGGGTCGGGGTGCACCGCCTTGACGCAGAGCGTGCGCACCTTGCCAGGCGTGTCATTTCCCTCGAGCGTCGTCAGGTCGATCATCGAGACCGCGGTGTCGAGCCCCCACTGCTTCGAGTCGGTCTTGATGCTCCGCGACCACAGCATTGCGGCGCGCTGCTCGACCCCGACCTGGTCGACCGGAGCCAGCCCACGCAGGAAGCTGCGCATCGTGACGTCGTCACGGCCGACGTCTTTTATCAGCGCCTCGCCGCCCGCGGACCGCATTACTGTCATCGCGGCCTCGCGAAGCTGCGCCCAATGCCGTCGTCGATCACCCCTGCGACCCTACCGCCGCGATATGGACAGCCGGGCCGGGTCACATGCGAGGCAATCCACCATGCGCCGTCTCGCCGTCTGAGGCGCGACCTCCTCACCGCTGCGCTGCGGCGCCGCCATCAATCCGACTGGAGGCGCCGCAGCGATCCGTCCAGCCGTCGGGTGAGCCCGACGCGGTCGAGATGCTCGAGTAGCGGGACCGCAACCCGCCGGGTGGTGTCCAGCGCCTGGCGGGCTGACGACAGACTGAAGGGCTGCGCGAGACCACCGAGGATCGTCACCGCGAGAGCCGGCGCGGTCGGGAGCAACACGATGTTTCCCGGTAGGCGGAGCAGGCGACCTGCCGTCGCCGCCGCGGCAAGCTCGCGATCATGAAGCCCAAGACTCGCGAGCTCCTCGGTCTCGGGTGCGCGAAACGGCCGTGCCCCGAGCTGTTTCTCGACCAGCCGGACGGCGGGCTCTGCCGGGCCCAGTGACGGAATCGTGCCGGCCCGACGTACCCGACCTTGGCGCTGCTCGAATCCGCAGTCGGCGGCGAGGGCACGCAGCAGCCGAAGGTCCGGAAGGTCCAGCGCACGGCGAGCAGCCTCATCGGGCATTCCCGCCGTCAGTGGATCGGCGGCGTGATGTGCGTCGACGACCTCGGTCAGCAACCTGCGCCACGTCCTCCACTGCTCGTCGCTGATGAGCCACTCGCCATCCGCCCGGACACCGTCGACCGGCCGATCCGAGACACCGAGGGCGCGCAGGTCGCTCACGCGGATCGCTCCGCGCCGGCGGATCTCGGTCAACGGGTCAGGCACTCCGGTCGCGCTCGTGAGGTTCGCCGACCGGGCGGCCGCAGCGCCGCGGCGCACGAGCGGAGGCGGATCGGCGTCAAGCACCATCCCTCCTGCGACAACTGACTGCGGCGCCGGGTCGCGGATCAGGAAGCGATCGCCCGCCCGCAGCGCAAGCGGTCGCGCAAGTGAAACTCTCGCGACGTCGGCGCCCAACGGGCGCACCCGCACCGTCACGGCAGCCGAGCCGACATGCAGGACGACCTGCTCGGCGACCTCGTGGGTGAGACGCACGTCGAGGGATCCGGACAGCCGCCACGCGCCGGGCGTCAGCAGGGCATCGCCTCGCCTCACCTCCGACGTCGCGACATCACGCAAGTTCAGCGCGACTCGGGCGACAGCCGGCACCTCGGCGGCGTCGACCCCGAGCGTCTGGAGTGCCCGCACCGTGACGTCGCGATCACCGAGGCGCAACCGGTCATTGACCCGCACCGTCCCCGCCGCCAATGTGCCGGTCACGACCGTCCCCGCACCGCGGATCGAGAAGCTGCGGTCAACCCAGAGCCGCACCGCAGCGGTCACATCGGGAGTCGGCAGACCGGCGACGACCCGGTCGATCAGCTCACGGACCTCCGCCAGCCCCCGTCCGTTCGTGGCACTCGTCGCTACCCAGGGAAGCCGACCCAGCGACGTCGTAGCGATGTGCTCGAGTGAGGTCGTCGCGACCTCGGCCGGATCTGCGAGGTCTGACTTCGTCACCACGAGGAGCCCGTGACTGACGCCGAGCGCGTCAAGCGCGGCGAGGTGCTCGGCGGACTGCCGGCTCCAGCCTTCGTCGGCGGCCACGACGAACATCGCGGCAGGCGCCGGCCCGACACCGGCGAGCATGTTGCTGAGGAAGCGGTGGTGACCGGGTACGTCGACAAAGGCAACGACTTCACTGGACGGCAACGGTGTCCAGGCATAGCCGAGGTCGATGGTCATCCCGCGTCGGCGTTCCTCGGCCCAGCGGTCAGGCTCCATCCCGGTGAGGGCACGCACCAAGGTCGACTTGCCGTGGTCGACGTGGCCGGCCGTCGCTAGGACATGCATGCGAGCACTGCCGAGGCGACCGCGTCATCGTCGGCTGTGTCGACACATCGCAGGTCAAGCAGCAGCCGGCCCCCGACGACCCGGCCGACAACGCACGGGGTCCCCTCGCGCAGCGGGTCGGCCAGCGCCTCCGGGAGCGACACCGCCCAGCCGGGCAGCACAACACCCGGTGCTCCGCCGCCGCCGATCGCTCCCTCCGACGCCGCGACATCTGCCGAGAGCCGGGCGGCAAGGCGCTCGGTCCGCTCACGCAGGCCGTCGGCTCGGATGGCCGCCCAGATCGGAGCTTCCGGTCCACGAAGCGTTGCTTCGAGCGCCGCGAGGGTGGTCTTGTCGCAGCGGAACGCGCGATAGAGCGGATGCGCCCGCAGCTGTGCCAAAGCCTCGAGGGTGCCGAAGATGAGCCCCGCCTGCGGACCGCCGAGAAGCTTGTCACCGGAACAGGTCACTACCGCCGCCCCGTCGCGCAACGCACTGGTCACGTCGGGCTCGTCGGCGAGCAACGGGTCCGGTCGCAACAGACCGCTGCCGACGTCGACGACGACCGGCGCACCAAGCCCGGCCAGCTCCCGCACTCCGACCGCGCCGGTGAAGCCCGTGATCCGGAAGTTGCTCTGATGAACCTTCAGGACACACCCGGTGTCAGGCCACACCACATAGTCAGCCAGGCTCGTCCGGTTGGTCGTCCCGACCTCGCGGATGCGCGCACCTGTCGAGGCGATCAGGTCCGGCAGCCGGAAGCCATCGCCGATCTCCACCATCTCGCCGCGGCTGATCACCACCTCTCGGCCGGCGGCGAGCGCGGTCGTCGCGAGCACCAGCGCGGCAGCGCCGTTGTTGACGACCAAGGCCGCGGCGGCCTCGGGGACCGCGGCGATCAGAGCCGCCAACGCGCCGCGACCTCGAGTGGCTCGACGGCCGGTCTGTACGTCGTACTCCACGTCGGTGTAGCCCGACGCGCGCCGCATCGCGGCGACCGCGGCGTCGGAAAGTGGAGCCCTTCCGAGATTGGTGTGCAGGACGACTCCGGTGCAGTTCAGGACCGGCCGCAACGTCGTGGCGCTGGGCGGCAACAAGGACACCGCAAGGTCGGCGGTGTCTTCTGGTCTGGCCTGCCCGCTGCGCACCAGTGCCTGTGCCTGCACCACTGCGTCCTTGACCAGCGCTCGGCCGAGGGTCCCCGCGGCGGCGACAAGTCGCGGCTCGGCGAGGACCGCGTCGGTGCGAGGAACCGCTCGACGGTCATCGGTCATGGCTCAGACCTTACGAGCCGGCCGGATCCGCGACGGAGGCGGACGCGAATCGAACCTGTGACAAATGCGCCTTGCCGACACGTCACGGCTGCCCGGGATCAATCCACGCAGCAGGCCCCACTAGGGCCGATCAGCCAGCTGCAGATAGCGCGTCGACAAGGGCTTTCGCGCCCTTCTTCGTCGCGGGGGTGACGTCGAACGACCAGGCCTGCCCGTCATCGAACAGCAGCGAGAGCCCGGGACCCATGCCATCGCCCAACGTCACTCCCGCGATATCAACGCGCGGCACCCTCGCGAGGACAGCAGCGGGCTTGGCGCTCATCAGGCCCTTCTTGGTCGTCAGCAGCACGATCTCGTCGGCGGTCAACGCCAAGTAGCCGTGATCGCCGAAGTCCGGCGCCGTTGACGCTGCCGCTTCGACGCGCTCGCGATCGATGTTCTTCTTGAGGAACATGCCAGCCAACGGCCCACTCACTCCCCAGCCCAACGCCGCGTTCGACTGCGTCATCACCTTGTGAAGCATCCCTCGAGGATTCACGAGAGTCCCTGCGAGCTGCTGGGAGCCGAGCACTTCTGATGCGTCGAGAGCCATATTCGCTCCTTGGGGCTTGAACCGGGTCCGCACCGTACCAGACCAAGCAACCGCCGGAAGTCTTTCGAAGTCAGGCAAAACAGCCAGCGCTACAGCGGAGGCGGAAGGGAATCGAACCCGTTGGGAACGCTCGGTCG